>DASZVE010000106.1:0-31116 GCA_035547095.1 Mucilaginibacter sp. | reverse complement strand
TTTATAGTATTTGTGGATGTATTCACCCCATTCGGTATAGTTCTGATACCGGCGGTCGCCTAAAGCCGGGAACAGGTTAAAATCGAGGTGATCGTGCGAGTTGATCAGCCCCGGGAATATTACAGTACCTTCAAGGTCAAGCGTAAAACGTTCGCCGGTATCCATAAAAGGTGTTGGGAGCACACGCGATATTTTGCCTTCCGTAACCCGGATGCTCATCGGCTTGCCTGTTATGGCGTGGCTGGTATTATTCAGGATCATTACCGCGTCGTAAATGGATGCCATAAATAACCGGGAACCCTTTGTATTGCTCGTACACCGGCAATGCGCCCTGGTTTTCATAGTAATGTCTCACGGTTTCATCGATGCATATTTCTTCGTCGGCAATGATGCGGAAACCATGTTTATAAAGTATGTCTTTTATAGCGGCGATGTGATGGACGAAGTTTTGTACTGATACCTGCCTTTTCCCGTTTCTGAATGTTCTTTTGCCGCCAAATGCCAGCATTTCGGGATGAAAGTCGGTAATGATCATATCGGCGTCCGATTTAGCGATCCTGCACCACGTTTCCAGGGCATATTCCAGGTTTTCGATGTGTGCAATGGTGAGCGTTGATATCAACACGTCGTACAGGCTGTCTGGCACGCCGGGAAGGCCGTCGCCGGTAACCTGGTGTACGTTTGCACCGGGGAATTTTTCCTTAAGCTTGCTGAGCATCCCGGCCGAAACATCGAAACCGGTAAGCCCCGACGGATTCTGCTTCCATATTTCGGCCCAATGCCTGCCTGTTCCGCAACCGATATCGGCGACAAACCGGTTCGTCAGGTCGACGTTTTCAAGAAGCCGGGAGAATATTTCAGCATCCAGGTCGATCATCAGGTTGCCGGGCTGGCAATCGTAATCGGGCGCCCAGAGGTCATACGCCTCCGCCGGTTTTTTTTCGATGGCTGTAGCGTGTAAAAAGCTACGCTTCAAATAGTTTCGGATAACGGGGATCACAGACGGCAAACAGATTTATAACCAAAATACGCTGCACCGTTATGAATGGTTGCCAGTCGAAATTTATTTGGGATATAAGCAACCGCGCCGAATTGTACTTCGTATCTCTATTGTGTGTGAAAGTGTTTGATTGATAGGGTTTATTGATCTGTTTTATGTTGTTGATTCGTAGCGATGGGTTGAGCGCCCATCGCTATTTATTAAGCTGCTATGAATAAAATCTTGTTGTTCAACCCCAAAAGCGCGGTCGCCAAGCACCGCATTCCAAATTCTATATTGAGCATAGCGGCTTCAATTGAAGGCAAATACGATTGGGCCATCGTCGACGGTAATTGTGAGGAAGATCCGCTCGGAAAAATAGAGGAATATTTGCGAACAGGGCAGTATAAATACATCGGTTTTACCGTGATGCCCGGTCCGCAATTACGACAGGCGGTCCCTTTCGCAAAGGCTATCAAAGAAAAATTTCCGCATACCAAAATGATATGGGGTGGCTATTTCCCTTCGACGCAGCCGAGGGCTGTCCTTTCATCGGGGTATGTCGACTTTATTGTGAATGGCCCCGGCGACCATGCTTTTCCGTCTTTGATCGACGCGCTTGAAAATAATACACCCTACGAGTTTATCAGGAATATCATTTATTACGCTAACGGCGATGTGATCAAAAATAGTAAGGAAGATCTTTTTGAGCAGGACCCGCTGCCGGCATTGCCCTACGACAAGCTGAACGGCTTTTACCCGATCGATCAACGGTACCTTGGCCGTACCTATTTGGGCGAGCGGACGATGGCCTATCATTCCAGCATCGGCTGCCCGTTCACCTGTTCGTTCTGCGCGGTGGTGCCCATATTTGAGGCGCGGTGGAAGGCCAAATCGGCCCAAAACGTATATAAAGACATCAAATACATTAAGGATAAATGGGGCGCGGACGCGGTCGAGTTTCACGACAATAACTTTTTTGTTTCCGAGAAACGCACGGTCGAATTTGCCAGGTTGATCAAACCCGAAAAAATGTCGTGGTGGGGTATGGCGCGCATCGATACGATGGACAAGTTCAGCGACGCGTCGCTGGCGGCGGTGCGCGAAGGCGGCTGCCGGATCATCTTCTTCGGCGCGGAAAGCGGCAATAACCTGATCCTGGAACAATTGGATAAGGGCGGTACCCAAACCGGCGACCAGATCATTCATTTTGCTGAGCGGCTGAAGAAATTCGACATTATTCCCGAGTATTCATTCGTGTTGGGCACACCGGCTCCAACAGCCGGACAGGTGCAGGCGCAGATAGATTTTGAGATCGATTTTATCAAAAAAGTGAAAGCCGTAAATCCACGCACCGAGATCGTTCTATATACCTACAGCCCGGTGCCTACCGAAGGTTCGGCGCTGTTTAAGCAGGTGCAGGAGCATGGCTTCAAATACCCGCAAACCTTGGACGACTGGATCAGCCCGGCCTGGGAAAATTTCGATATGCGCAAGAACCCGCTTACGCCCTGGCTGGAGCCAGAAATGATCGATAAGATAAGGAATTTCGAGACGGTGCTGAACGGCGTTTACCCGACGGTAACCGATATACGCCTGAACGACTTGAAACGCCGGGCAATAAAACTGGTTGCCGGGATGCGATATAAGGCGAGCCTGTACAAATACCCGTACGAGATCAAGTTGCTGCAGCGGATGTGGAAATACCGCCAGCCCGAAATACAAGGATTTTAAATGAATGCTGTTTGAACACGACTGTGAAAGATATCGCCAGGAAACGTTCCCATTCTCATAACGCAAAACGGGACTTTGAAGATATTTATATTGCCGTACGGCAGCAGGAGCGCCGGATATATACCGACGAACAATTGTTGCGCTTGCCCCAGGTCGACGCCTTACATACCTATCATAAGGAATGGAAGATAAGGGAGCGTTCGTGCGAAAGATTGCTGGCCCGTTTGCGAAAAAAGCGCAGGCCCTTGCGGATACTCGAAGTTGGTTGCGGCAATGGCTGGCTGTCGGCAAAAATGGCCGATATCCCCGGCACCGATGTGATCGGGCTTGACGTAAATCATGTGGAAATAGACCAGGCCTGCCGGGTTTTCAAAAAAAGGAACCTGGAATTTATTTATGACACCTTCAACGACAGCACTTTTGAGAACGAAATGTTCGATGTGATCGTTTTTGCGGCTTCGCTGCAATATTTCCCGTCGGTTGTTATGGTGTTGAAACAGGCGCAGGCTATCCTGGCGCCGCGCGGAGAAATACACCTTATGGATACGCATTTTTATGATCCGCTGGATGCTGTCGATGCCGACCAGCGCAGCCGCGACTATTATGCTTCACTCGGTTATCCAGAAATGTCCGAACACTACTTTCATCATTCCATTAGCGAATTCTGGGGATTTAAATACCGGGTTTTGTTCAACCCGCAAAACATTTTGAACCGGTTGTCCAGGAACGATCCTTTTTATTGGATAACGGTTAGGAAATAACATGCAATCGCTGCTCCATACCTTTCAGCGCTATCAAACGCTTCGTACGCACCGCATATCCGCCTTGCCAATCGTTATCCTGATGCCGCACAGCGCCTGCAACTGCCGTTGCGTGATGTGCGATATCTGGAAGGATAACAAAAACCTGAAGCAGCTTACAGAAAATGACGTAAGCGGCTTGCTATCGTCGCTAAAAAAGTTCGGTACGCAGCAGGTGGTCATGTCGGGCGGAGAAGCCTTGCTGAACCCTAATTTCTTTGGCCTTTGCCGGATACTTAAAAACGAAGGCATCAATATTACCCTGCTTACTACCGGGCTCACGCTAAAAAAGCAGACGGAGCAACTGCTGAAATGGGTAAACGATATCATCGTTTCCATAGATGGCGACGAGCAACTGCACGACGCTATACGCAATATTCCCAATGCTTTTCATAAACTGCGGGAGGGTGTGGAATACCTGCATCAACTAGACCCGGGTTACAGGATCACCGCCAGAACCGTTATCCATCGCCTGAATTTCTGGAATTGGGCGTCGATTATCAGGGAAGCGAAATCGATGGAGCTTGCGCAGATCAGTTTTTTACCTGCCGACGTGAGCAGCCACGCATTTAACCGCCAGATGGCCTGGGACCAGCCGCGGCAGCATGAAATACTTTTGTCCGAACAGGAATTGCCGGAACTCCAAACCGTCATCAAGAAGATCATCCGCGAACACAAAGAGGATTTCGACAATCATTTCATAGCCGAATCACCGCAAAAAATTCAGCAGGTATACGAATACTACGCAGCGTTTTACGGGCTCAACCCATTCCCGTTCAAAAAATGCAATGCGCCCTGGGTATCGACGGTTATAGAAGCCGACGGAAGCGTGCGCCCTTGTTTTTTTCACGAAGCGGTCGGTAACATCCACGATAATTTGTTAACCGACATACTGAATAGCGACAGTGCCGTAAATTTTAGGAAGACGCTGAATATGAGCAGCGACAGCACTTGTATAAAATGTGTTTGTTCGCTTAATTTACCTCCGCGAATGAACCCCGCGGCCCATGTATAAAACTATGGCTTCCGGCCGGCCAGGTGAAGACAGGAATACCCGCGCCCTGCAGCTTATCGTCCTGCTGGTGCTGCTGCAGTTATTCGTTGCCCTGCTTACCAACGGCTTTGCCCTTTCGTTCGATGAGGCCATGTGGCATTATATCGGGCGCAACTGGTTCAGGCACGGGCTGGTGCCGTATTCGGGCGGCATCGACAATAAATCGCCGCTTATTTTTGCGGTTTTCGGCTTGTCCGACCGGCTTTTTGGCGTCAATTACTGGTTCCCGCGGCTGCTGGGAACAGCGGTTGAAAGCATTGGGATTTATTATGTCTATAAGATTGCACGGAACATCGCGGGCCAGCGCGCGGGCTTTTTGGCTATATCGTTTTACGGGCTGTCACTGCTTTGGCATGCCACCGGCGGTAAATATGTTTCGTACACCGAGACGTATGAAGTAACACTCATCATCATTGCTTTTTATTATGCTTTGAACGCGACAGGCTGCAAGAAAATATTTATCGGCGGCTTGCTGGCGGGCATCGGCTTTTGGTTCCGGATTACGGCTTGCTTTGGTATCGCGGCCATATTTGTTGTATTGCTGCTCAGGAAGCGAAAAGACGTGGTTCCATTTTGCGCCGGGGTCTTATCGGGTGTGTTATTTATTGCGCTGGCTTGTTTGCTGGCCGGCATAAGCTTTCGCGACCTGCTGGTTTACGCGGTAACAGACAATTTTGGTTCCGGCAGTGCTACGGATCACAACCTGTCCTGGCGGTTTCATAACCTTGCGGCTAAATTCATTTACTCGGGCATGGTTTTTTTTTACTTGCCGGTACTGCTTTACCTGTTCCAAAAAAGAAAAGCCGACGCATTTGTCGTATGGCTAATCTTCGCCTTCGCCGGGATCAATGTGGTCGGGATATATGATAATGTCCATTTAAAGGAAGTCCTGCCGCCGCTTTCGCTGATGAGCGCCTGTGCGGTCGCCCGGTTTGCCAATACTTATCAGATTTCTTTCAAGGCGATATTTGTTGTGGCCTGGATCGCTTTTCTGCCGGCACTGGGAGAAGCCGCGGATAATTTGAAACGGGTAATTGGTGTACAAAAGGATGAGCCGGTAACATATTGCCGGGAACCCCACACCATACCCGATGAAGGTGGCCGCAAGATGCTGGGCCGATGGATAAAAGCAAACACTACCGAACAGGAAAAAGTGTATGTAGCCGGTTATGGGGCGCAGGTGCAGGCTTATTCCGAGCGTACTTCGCCGACAGTATATTTTAACGTAACCCAAACCGCGATCGCTAAACAACGATTTTTAAAAGACATGCAGGCCGATAAGCCCGACCTGATATTAGTTCCGTTATTTCCTGAATACAGCCAAACCGTTGGCGCAGATATGCGCGGTTTTGTAGATAGTTTGGTAGCGAAGGATTATGTGCCGGAAGGGTGCGGGTATAATTACAACATTTACAAATTAAAGAGATAAGGTTAACCACAAAGAGCGCAGACGTTTCACAGAGAAACCCAAAGTAAAGACAAAACGCTGTGGTCTTTGTGCCCTTCTCAGTGCTCTCTGTGGTTAAATAATATATCCTGTCGGCAACCACTCGCTTTTATCAGACGTAATTAAGTTAGTGAAGCTGCTGAACAAAATCCTTTTTTCCCATTCCTATTTTTTGCGGTTCGATCCCAAGCAATGGGCGCTCGGGCAGCCATACCCGCCGCTGGGCACGCTTCAGGCAGCGGCGCTGATGCGCGAAAATGGTTTTGACGTTGCACTGTTCGATACCATGTTTTCAAAAAGTCCGGGTGAGGTACTGGCACAGCTTGAAAGATACCAGCCTGATTTTTTCGTAGTTTACGACGATGGCTTCAACTACCTTACCAAAATGTGCCTTACGAATATGCGCGAGGCCGCTTTTGAAATGTGCAAACTGGCAAAGGCTAAAGGTTGCAAAGTAGTCGTTTGCAGTTCGGACGCAGCCGACCGGTACGAGAAATACCTCAGTGCCGGCGCCGATTTTGTCATCATCGGCGAAGGGGAGATCACCTTGCTGGAACTATGCCAGGCGTTGCAAAAAGAGGCACCTGATTATTCAGTTATTCCCGGCCTTGCGTTTATTAAAGATGGCGATATAGTCCGGACAGTCGCCAGGCCCGTATTAAAAGATTTGGATTCGCTCCCTTTGCCCGCATGGGATTTAGTCGATATTGAACCGTACCGCCAAAGCTGGCTTAAACACGCAGGTTATTTCTCGCTGAATATGGGCACTACGCGCGGCTGTCCCTTTAAATGCAACTGGTGCGCCAAGCCGATCTACGGCAACCGTTATAATTCGCGCAGCCCCGGACATGTGGTCGGCGAGATCAAAATGCTGAAAGAACAGTTCGGAATGGAACATATCTGGTTCTGCGACGATATTTTCGGGCTCAAGCCTGGTTGGGTAATGGAATTTGCCCGGTTGCTTGAGCAGGAAAGTATAAAGATCAGGTTTAAGATACAATCGCGGGCCGACCTGCTGCAGGATGATGAACTGGTGGCGGCGTTGGCCAAGTCGGGTTGTGAAAACGCCTGGATCGGCGCCGAAAGCGGTTCGCAAAAAATACTCGACGCGATGGACAAGGGCATTACCGTGGAACAGGTTTATGCCTCGACTCAATTGATGAAAAAACATGGCATAAAGCCGTCGTTTTTTATCCAGTTCGGTTATCCCGGCGAGGCAAAGGATGATATTGAGCAGACCATTAAGATGATCAATGAACTGCTGCCTTACGAAATAGGCATCTCCGTTTCGTACCCATTACCCGGAACTGTTTTTTACGATAGGGTAAAAGCCAATCTGAAAACAAAAACCAACTGGACCGACTCGGATGAAATGGCACTTATGTTCCACAACACATTTCCGCCCTCGTATTATAAGCAACTGCACCGTTATGTTCACCAGAACTACCACCGTCACCTGGCAAAGCGCAGCTTGGCGCAATGGCTGGAAAAGCCGTTCCGAACTAATCTAAGACAGGTGAAAAAAGCGCTGTCGTACTTTTACCATACGCCCGCGACCCTGGTGGAAAGGATCAAACTTGAAAAACTGGAAAAGGCGCTGTAATGGAAGCCATATATCCTCATACCAACGAACAGGATGCCGCCAGCGCCTTCACCGGGCAATCAGGCATATTCGATGAACTGTACGGAACGGATACAATTATAACTTATAAGCGGCAGCGGGTAAGGAGCCACGTACTACAACTGCTCGCGCCGGGCAGCAACATCCTTGAATTGAATTGCGGGACGGGGGAGGATGCTTTATTTTTTGGCGGGAAAGGTCACCACGTTCATGCCACCGACCTATCCGAAGGGATGCTCGGGCAATTGGAACGGAAGGTAAGAATGCACGGTATGGATAGCGTCATTAGCTTTGAGCGATGCTCTTATACCGATCTGCCCCGGTTAAAAGAAAAAGGACCATACGATCTCATATTCTCGAACTTTGCCGGCCTGAACTGTACCGGCGAACTGGATAAGGTCCTGGCATCATTTTCGCCGCTGTTAAAGCCGGGTGGTATCGTTACGCTGGTTATCCTTCCCGGGTTCTGTTTGTGGGAGACACTATTAGTTTTCAAAGGTAAGTTCCGCACAGCTTTCCGGCGTTTTTTCAGCAAAAACGGACGTAAAGCACAAGTTGAAGGTGCCACTTTTAAATGCTGGTATTACAACCCGTCGTATGTTATCAAAAATTTAAAGGAATCGTTTGAACTTATCGGGGTTGAAGGATTATGCACTATCGTGCCGCCATCCTATATCGAAGGGTTTGCTGAAAAGCGTCCAAAAACCTACCATTTTCTTAAAAATTGGGAAGATAAGCTTAAGTCCCGCTGGCCCTGGAGATTTATCGGGGATTATTACATTATTTCACTAAGAAAGAAATAACGAAGATGTTATCCTGGGCTTGTCGAAGTGTACATTCAGGATTCACTTCATGCTTCGACAGGATCAGCATGACATCCTGTTTTATATCGATTCAGTGCGCCACACTATGCTGATTTCTTTCAAAAACCTGCGACAGGCGCGATTCGTACCTTACAATAAGGCGATGCTGAAAATTATGCGGATCGGGTTTGGCGTAGTGCTTGCCTGCATCCATGCTCATGATAAACCCCTTACTATTCCTCTTTTGCATTTTTACCTTTTCCCTCCAGCGCGCCGCTGTGATCTTCATCAGCAGGTTATCCATGGCATTCCCAACGGAATTATTAAACAATACTTCCATTAGCCTTTTCAAAACGGAACGCTTCATCGGGTGTGCGGTTGCCAGCCGAAGGCATTTATTCGGCAGGAATTCCCTTATCCAGGTATTGGCGGCATAAAAATGCTCGAACACGACATCGCCCTGCAATGGCATCAGCGTTGCAATTTCGATGGCCGTATAAATATTCTTTTCATGGATTAGCAGTTCCTGTTCGTCAATGTAATAATTCATACAGAAGTAGTGTTCCTTCCTGAAAAGAAAGGTCAGTTTTTTGAACAGGTGCATGAAGGTTCGGGCTATCCAAAGCCTGTTTTTAGCGGTTATGATAAACAGGTCGATGTCCGAATCGTCATCGGCAAAGTTTTTTGACAACGATCCCGATATGGCGATGCCCCGCACATAAGGGAAACGAACGAGAAGCCGGCCTACTTTGCGCGCTTTTTCTATCATCTCGGCCGCCTTGATATTACCTTCCTGCCTGCGTTCGACAAGAAAATAATCATTTCTGAGCGAGTAATATTTGTCTAATTTGAAAACTGCGCGGTCTATAACCAGCCACCTTAACGAGTAGTTGAACTCTTCCAGGTCGCATTTTGAAGGCATGAACAATAAAATTTCTTCGGACGACAGCGGGTAGCTGAAAAGATCGAAGTACGCAAGTGTGGCTAATATGTTCTTCCCGGTGGCGGTCAACGTTTTGTGATTAACGGGGGTTTATCTTTTCTGTAATTATGACGTGACTGACATAGCTTTGGTTGCCACCTCTCTTAAATATTTACGTTGTTTTAAAGACAGTGTTGCCCTGGGCTTTTGATCGGCAGCGAAAGCAAGAAAACAAAAGAAAAAACTGTAATACATTACACCCTTGTCCGCGTCCAAAATGTTTTCAGACAACGAAACCACGGCCAGCAGCATCATGAAGCCAAAGAAGACAACATCCTTCTTCCTGGCGGCTCTTTTAAAACCATACACCAGGGTGGCTATGTAAACTGTCAGCCCCCAGAGGCCTGATTTGATCAGGAAACTCAGGTATTCATTGTGCGCATTAAGGCGGTTCAGGTACGACCGGTAGAATTGATGTGCATAATATTGCTCCTGCAGCAGTTTGATCTCCGACCCGGCGCCATAGCCTATTACGGGCGACCCCTTTATAAGCCCGAGCGCGAGTTCCCAGCGTGCCAGGCGCGGGTCGGTGTTTTCATCAGCTTTCGCTTGTGAAACATCTTCCTTTAGTTCATTGACAAACCGGTCGCGAAAAGCCCTGGTATTAAATATCACTACAATGAATAGAATCGTAATGATAGACGACATGGCAAAAAAACGCAACCGACGCTTGCCTTCCAGCAGAAAATAAGGAATGGCTATGTTAATGGTAAGAAACAGGGCCAGGAACACCGATTTCGAGCTTAGCTGGATAATCCCCGCCGTCAATATCATACCGCAAACGCCGTATATCAGTTTGTTTAAACGATTGGACTCCTTTAGCCACGCTGTTAGCATAAAAACCAGCGCCAATGCGATCTGTAATGAAAAGAACGTGGCATGCATATCGATGGGTTGGGCAAAATTGTGGTTGGTAAAGGCCGGCGATAAGATGGTTGAGAATGGCAGCTTGTAATAGCGGATGGTTATCAGTGCGTTGATATACAGGTAGACGATCGTCGCTGAGCATCCGAGCGAAAACACCAGCAATAAATTGTGACGATATTTTTTCAGGTCGAGCGGATTGATACAAAACAGGAGGGGGAACAGGACAACGGGTATGTACAACTCCCATTCTCTTAAAGCATCCCGGAAGTTCCGGGCGTAAATGGTGCTGATCGCTGTTACTAAGAATACCGATTGCAGGACCAGTGTGCGCAAAGTGAAGACGGGCTTTACAGAACGACGGTCAAAATGAATAATAGTATGCAAAGAAAAGCTTGCCAGCAGCAGGTGACTGTAAAAACGGTCGAACGGCAGGCTGAGCAGGTAAAGCATTAAATGGTAATAACTTATCCTGTTGGCTAAATTATCCCTGGTAAGAAACAATTCTTTCATGGTTCACATTTTCATAGCATTCGACGATGAACGACTCATAGTCGTCGATGATCTTTTCCCAATTGAACTGGAAGGCGATCTTCTGCAGGTTGTTTTTTACCATTGCCTGTTCGTTCTCGTTCCGCTGAACGGTTTCTACTAAATAGCGCACTTCTTCGGCATCCGAAAAGTAATAAGCGTCCGAGCTTAATACCGATTTGTTGAATGGGTTATTGTGCGCCGCGATCAGCGCTTCGCTGGCCATTGCTTCCAGCAACGAAGGGTTAGTTCCGCCTACGCTGTGCCCGTGGAAATACAGGTGCGAATTGTTTTGCAGCAGCCGGACTTTGGCATTGTCGAATATGGCACCCTTAAACTCTATGCGTTCGTCATTTTTAAACCGGTGCCGGATAAACTGCCCGAAGCGGTTGCCCGTATCGCCCAGCACTTTAAAGGTTTTGCGCGAGTTACTGTTGTTGAACCCTTCCAGTATCGTATAGATATTGTTTTCGGGTTCCATACGCGCCATCAGCAGGAAGTAATCTTCATTCATGGCTTCGGCGGGGCTTAGCTGTTCCCGTTCCTCATCGGTGTAAACATCGGCTCCGTAGGGGATATATTCGCTGGTGATACTGTATTTGTTCTCCAGGTATTTTTTGATCACCCTGGAGTCGGAAATATAGAACTGGCTGTGGCGGACGGCCAGCTTTTCGGCATATTTCAGGAATTGCTGTACCGGTTTGGAATATTTTGACCGTTTCCATTCCAACCCGTCCATATTCGTAATGATGGCGCTTTTACGCGGATAAAGCCGGCCCCAAACCGAACAACTGGTGTAACCCATCAGCAGCACCACATCGTAGTTTTTTTTGCGTGCGTCCAGAAGGCAGTTCAGGTCGTACACAAACTGGCCCGCCGTGCCGATCAGGTATTCCGGGTCGTAACAATGCTGGATCTTTACCCCGTTCCAGTTATCCCCGGTATAAGGATGGTTGTGCGAGTTGTAAACCGTTACATCGTGCCCGCGCCGCACTAATCCCGCCGAAACATATTCCGAAATATGCTCAAATCCCCCGTAATGGTTGGGTATCCCGCGCGTGCCCAAAATGGCAATTCTCAGACTTTTCATATGCTAATACTTTGGTATGCTTTTAAAGTTTGTATGGCCGCCTGTTTCCAGGTATATCGCTTCACGATCATTTCGTGCAGGTCTTCGTTATACCGGCAACTGCTGGCTTTTTCGATTGCCGCAAGGATGCTTGCCGGATCGCCAGGGTCACAGTAAAATGCATTGCTGCCGAAATACTCTTTTGCGTCGCCCTTATCGGTAATGACGACATTGCAACCCATTACCGCTGCCTCAAGCGAACTTAGGCCGGTTGTTTCGAACCAGCTCGGCAGTATGTGCACTTTGGCCCTTTGATAATATTTAACCAATTGTTCCTGCGGAACGTGATTTATAAAAGTGATATTCTTTGCTGCAATGCTCCGGCACTCGTCAAAATAAGCCCGTTGATTGGGGGCATACGAACCAATCAGCACCAGGTTAAATTTGGTATCGTTTAATGCCCGGATAAGGTTCAATTGGTTTTTGATCCCTTCGATCCGCGCTACGCACAGCACCAAATCCGGATCTTTAGCAGCCGAACAATTTCTTTTGAAAAGCTGCGCGTCGATACCATTCGGGATGATGAGGTATTTGGTATTGCATTGATAGCTTTGGTTGATCCGTTTATATTCGGAGGCGGAATTTGGCAAGATAACCGATGCTTTCCGCAAAATGTACCTGATGCTGCTGCGCTGCCCTTTCCACAAATAATCACGACTCGCCAGCTTATCACTGCCTTTTATCCAGCGCGCAATGGTTTTCAGGTATTCGATCCTGTCGCCTGATAAATAGCTGAAAAATCTGCCGGCGCCTTTGCGGTAATTTTTATCATATTCACTGTAATTACACAGTATGGTCGACACCACAAATGGCTTACATGCTTTTTTACTGTGATACAGGATATCCGCAGGGCGTGCCAGGTTAAAGAAGTGCAGCAGCGTATATTGCGAATAGTCGATGGCTTCATTTGAAAGCTTTATATCCGTATCGATACCCAGTTCGGCCAGGTGCTTCGCTGTTTGCAAAGCCTGGATGGTATCACCGCCCGGAACGGTGTATAGGGTCGATCGTGTTATAAAGACTACTCTCATTTCCGCATTTCTTATTGTGTCCGCAGCTTGTTTCGGCCCAGCTTATAAAGCCAGGCGATCATTGGTTCGGGCAGGTAACTTACCGCGTAAAGCAGGTAGTTATCAAGCCTTAAAGGCCTTATGCCGATGGCTTTCCGAACATGGCTCCGCGCTTTTTTGGGCTGGTAATTATTGGCCAGGAACTTTTTGCCGCACAGCGCGTGGTACGCGCCGTGTTTGATCTTATGGACATTCTGTTTCTTAATGATCTCCAGCAATTCGTTGCCTTCTTCCGCGGTGATGGACCCGCGCAGGGCAGCCTGTCTTTTCAGTTGCCGAAAACGTTCACCTCGCCACTTTTCGTCGATGGTTACCGATGCCGGGTTGAACCGCACTTTGATCAGCGGCTCGCGCAGGTTTTGCATTTTGCCGGTTTTGGCCAGGTTTATCCACAGCAGATAATCCTCGAAGTTGTGTGCATGTACATTATAACCGCCCGCTTTTAGTACCTCGTCGCGTTTGTACATCACCGAGGAATGGATGAACGGGCAGTATACATACAGATTATTTCGAACCTCTTCGTCGGAATGGGCAATGCATTTAAATCCGAATAAAAACTCCCCGTTTTCCAGGATATATTCCGCATCGCTGCCAACCAGCACATATTCGGGGTGGTCTTTCAGGAAATTAAGCTGTTTTTCGAGGCGCTGCGGCAAACAGATATCATCCGCGTCGAACCGCGCAATATAAGGCGCCCCGGCAAGCCTGAGGCCGGTATTTAATGCTGCTGCAATTCCTGCGTGTTCTTTGTTGACCAGCACTATCCTCGGATCACGATAGGACAGCACTATTTCGGCGGTATCGTCAGTTGATCCGTCATTGATTATAAGCAGCTCGAAATTCTTTTCGGTTTGTATTAATACCGAATTAATCGCCTCGCGGATGTACTTACCCGCGTTACAGGCGGGCATCAGGACCGTTATTTGCGGCGATTTAGTTTGCATAAACCGGTATTTTATAAACTGAGTTTTCTTTGATATTGAGCAGTAGCAGCAATTCGAACAATAGCAGTATGGACAATTGCTCGAACCAATAGTCGATGAGCAGCACCGCAAGAAGCAACAACGTCATGGGGATCCCGTAGGTGAGCTTGCAGTAATGCTTTAAAAAATAACCCAGGTACCAAAGCACGAAGCCGGCAATGCCGATCAATCCATACTCGCTCAAAAGCTGGTCGTAAACTGAACCAGGGTTATTGATCAGCGAGTGGTAGTCGCTCTTTTTGCTGGAGAAATTGAGATATATATCAAGATGATTCGAAAGAAAATCCGGGCTCAGGTAGGTTAACTTTTTGGGATACCCACCGGCAAAATCCATTCCGCCCGCTCGATACGCAAGTTTGGATGAGAAATTGCCCGCACCATCTCCCGTCAGGATCTTAAACGGGTGTGCCCTGAAAAATTCAACAGTTTGCAGTAACCCTATTTCTTTGCCCGGCTTGCGGGTTTCCTTAGCGGTGCCCGACAATGGCAGTTGGTTTTTATGCTCATCGATAAAACCCAGCAGTTGCCGTTGGTAAGCAGTCGTTTCTGCAACATGCTGGTAGGGCATCGTGTTGATGTTAGGCGCCGGCACATAAATACGTCCTGCGGCTGTTCGCGCCGGTGTGTTGGCCTGCGTTTTCTTTAACACCTCGGGGTGTTTAGCCACATACACACTGTCAAGGTATTGTATGGCATGTTTCTGTTTTCGCTCGTCTGGCGTTAAGGTATTGTCCGGTCTTAATGTAATGTAAGGCAATTCTGCCGGAGGAGTGACCGTATGGATAGGCTGAGGAAAAAAATTGTTCCTGATCACCTCGTGCGCATACATATAATTCTGCGGCGACACCTTCACCATAAAAACGATGACGAACATCATGCAGGCCATGATGAGGCTTTTCTGATCGCGGCTGCTCCTGAAAATGAAGATGCCGGTAAGCAATGCAAGCAGGATGATGTCGATAAAGTTGCTGCCCGTAAGCAGCATTATTACCATGCACAGCAATACCATCGGCATGTTCTTTTTCTCAAGAAAATACAGCACGCCGAAGGCATTTAAGATGCTGTTGGTGGTCGATGTGTCAAACGTCAGTCCTTTAATGTAGTCGCCTGTTCCTATAAAATATTTTTGATGTTCGCCCTGGTAGATATAGGGATCAAGATACCCGGTTTTAAAAATGATAATGCCGAGATTGACCAGTGAAAAGAGGGCGTTCAGCGTAAAAAACAGTACGAGTGTTCGATGGATCGTTTGCGCATCGTGTCGCTCAACCGAAAGCTTTACCTGGTGCAGGGCCAGTATGCACAGCATCCAAAAACCGATGGCCGTAAGCACTACCAGGTCGTAATTCAGGCCATAATGGGCTCCAATGATCCAGTTGAACAGGGCGATGGCGATGGCGATCGGGTAGAAAAGCGGCAGCCGCGAATTTTTGAAGCGGAACCCGAACTTAAGATCAGCCTGCAGAATATAGGCCATAATAACCGCGGCGACCTTTACACCAAGCTTCACATCTATAAACAGCACCAGGAATAGCAGCAGCTTCCAGTCGGCAAAATATTTGAGTTTTTTCAGGTAAAATGAAGCATTGCTGATAACCATCCGGGTCATAAAGTTTACAATGGAGTTACGACCCGCAGATGCGATTGGTTGCCTGTATAATTACGACACAATTGCAGGCCTGAGCCACCTGATTTCGGTGAGCTTGATACACCTCGTAACAATCAGGGCGATAAAGTAAACGCTTACCGCAATAAGAGTTTCCAGCCAAAAATTAGCGGAAAATGATTTGACCAGCAGGAAGCCCGCGCAAGCGCCCGCGGTGCAGATAACCAGGTCAAAAACAAGCTTGTTAAATGGTTTCAGGTCATTCTTATAGCAATAAAACATGGTTTGCGCAATGTATCCGGCCAGGAACGCGACGGCAGCTCCCTCATTTTTATACGATGGGATCAAAATGATATCTCCGCAAATAGTGACGATCAAAGTAATGATAAAGGCGTTCAGAATGAGTTTTAACTGGCCTTTCGCAAAAAAGATCGTCCAAAATAAATTAGTAAAGTATTGCAACGGGATACAGAGCGAAAGAATAAATATCGTTACCTGGTTTACAGCGCCGTACTTGCCGGCAGTTAGCGGATCGATAACCGGCGCCCAGCAAACATTCAGGAGCAGAACGGTAAGACCGGCAATGATCATTTCAATCCTTGCTACCTTGATAATGCCTGACAGGTCGGGGTCGTTTTGTTTGAAGACTTTAGTAATCCAGGGAATCAGCACGGGCGCCAATGCCAGTAGCGGCAGTACGGACAACTCGAATATCTTATATGCAAAGCTGTATTCGGCGAGCTTTACAGCCGAAACAACCAGGCCGATAAGTATCCAGTCGAAGCGCGCCAGCGCCGAGGTGATGACCGTTACGCCGAATTGCGGCAGCGATGACCGGATAAGACCGAGGTACGATTGTTTATTCCATCGGCTTATCACGGGGAGCCGGGTATTTATTTTAAACAAAATCGCCGAAAGGATAAGTTCTAGTATATCGCCGGTTATAAAGACAATAACGACCGAATGGAGATTAACATCATGCAACAAAGCCAGTACGACCAGGGCGCAGCCCCGCGCGGTGTTAGAGGCAATGGACATATAAGCCAGCAGCCTGAACCGTTCCATCCCGATAACGGTTTGTTTGAACGGAGTGGAAAAATAGATCGCCAGCTTGCCGACCCCTATCAGCAATAGCAGGTTGTTGGGATTTATGCCTGGGAAAAAGCTGACACTCCAGAATAGAAGCACATAAAATATCAGGCCGGTCGCCAGGACATGAACGAGGTAAAGCGATACTACAGTGCCCCGGTCTTCGCCGAATGCGATCTTTCTGACCGCTAATTGATCGATGCCGAATGATAAGATATTGAATATAACCATAAGCAGCGCCAATGCCAGGCTGATCTGCCCGAAGCTGCCTTTGTCAAGCGCGGTTGAAAGGACATAAAAAATAATGAAGCCGAATAGCTGGTTGGCAATAAGCTGTATGCTGTTCGCCGAAAGGTTTTTGAGCAGCTTTTTTTTCATTTGCCTGTGCAAGCCTTATGAGCTGTATTCAACGATCAGCTTTTCCTTAATGGAAGATACTTCGCGCGTGTTGACGGTGTACATTTTGTCCAATAGGCGATATTTCAGCCGGGTGTGCCTGGCGATGGTTCTGGCTATTTCAAAACCTTCGCGACCGTCCAGGAAGCCGAGAAAAAAGATATAGTTCTTAATAAAATGGAATGCAGGGGCAAACCATAGCTTCATAAAGGAGGCTTTCTTATCGATGGCGAAATACTTTTCGGCGCATAGTTTGGCATAGACGGATGATTTTTTTGAATATTCACCAGCGTTTTTCACCGAATAATGATGTATATGCCCCTTTAATTTTTTTACAGCTATGCCGTATGGTAAAAGCAGGGTTTCATGTACGGCGGGTTCCGACCACCTGACCAGCCTGCTGTTAAAGAGGCGCACATGGTGATCGCGCCCCCATGAGCCGAACTTTATCGCCTTTTTGCCAAAATAGGATTTGAATCCGATATCGTATACCACGCGCGCATCACCCAGTTCCAGCTCATGCAGCGACCTGACCAGTTTTTCGTCGGGCAATTCATCTGCGTCTATGCTGAATATCCAGTCGTATTTCGCCCGGCTGTTTCCCTTGTTTTTGTTGGCGCCATATCCATCCCAGTTTTCGTGGTAAACACGGCAGCCCTGTGAATAAGCTATGCCGGATGTGCCATCGGTGCTGTCGTTATCGATAATGACAATATCGTCGCTTATCCGTTTGGCCGCTTTAATACAATCAGCTATGACATCCGCTTTATTCCGGGTTATAATGACAACAGAAACAGGTACCATTGAACAGCTATTTTAAAACAATCACGGTTGCAAAGTGAGAAAGGTTGCCTTTCGGCGATTTTAAAATGATTATGTTTAAGTAATTATATTGAAACGGATAAATTATTAATTTTAACTATCTGTAAATCAAATAATTAATATTAAAACGATATTTTTGTCAATACCGCTAAGCAACCTTTGACGGCAAACTAACGTGATAAAGTGCAGATAAGGTTAATTAAGCAGGCTAACACACGGTTATAACCCTATGGGTGAAGCAGAGTTACATCAACTGATCGGAGGCTGTATCAAACAGGACAGAAGTTGTCAGAAGATGCTGTATAAGGCATATTACGGCTTCGCTATGGGCATATGCCTGCGCTATGCCAATAACCGCGAGGAAGCCGCTGAAGTAATGAACCAGGGGTTTTATAAGGTTTTCACGAAAATTGAGACCTACGATATAGCGCGTCCGTTCAAAGCCTGGCTCGGCAGGATCATGACCAATGTATCCATTGATTATTATCGTGCCAACCTGAAAATGGCTTATACCGACGACCTGGAAAAGGCAGAACATGTAAGCGACGGCGACTTTACGGATAAGAAGCTCCATTACGAGGATCTTTTACGTATGGTGCAGCAATTGCCGACAGCTTATCGGACAGTTTTCAACCTGTTTGCTATTGAAGGTTATTCGCACGAAGAGATAGGTGATATGCTGGGCGTATCACCGGGGACCTCCAAGTCGAACCTGCACAAGGCAAGGCAGAAACTGAAACAAATGATATTGGACGCCGATTCGCGCGGTAACACCAGTTATGGCGACGGCATGAATTATTCATCACCCATTGTTGCTATCAACAAAAGCGATATGCAGGGGATGTTTTATAAGAAAAATATTTAAGAATGAAAAAGGAGAAGGATCAGGAAGTAGACGACTTGTTCAAAAAAGGCCTCCATGACCCCGTAAACGAACCTGCTTTCAGGGAAAGCGACTGGGATGCGATGGAACAGATGCTCGGTGGCGGCACAAAGCGCCGGGGTATTATCTATTGGTTACCTGTGGCCATCGGTGCAGCAGCATTATTGCTGCTGTTCATCGGTTGGTTCTTATTCAGAGCACCCAATAACGGCAACGGGCAGCAAGACCGCCGGTCGGCTAAAAACCAGCCCGCAAAAGGCACACAGGTTAGCCCGCAAAAAAACGACTCCGGTATAAGCGGCGGTCCCGCCAGGCTGGCGGCAGATAGCAGCAAACAGAAAATACAGACTCCCGCCAACTATGCCGTAAACCCAAAAGCACCAGGGAACGGCCAAAACAAAACGTTCTTTTCCTTATCTCCCGGCGCGGGCCGCCGTCATACTGGGGTAGCGGGGCAGAAAAAGGATCTGGGCACTGCGGATAGCCATGCAGATAACCAGGCATTGAACGCGTCGTTGAATGGCCGGCAGCAGGATAATAGCGATAAAAAGAATATTGGAACAGCGGATGCAAATGCCAGTAATCCTGCTTCAGTAATCGCTGCGACCGGGGGCAATAATCAGCAGGGCGATAAAAAAGACCTCGGCAGTGCGGATGATAATGCAAAGAATCCCGCTACAGTTATTGCTGCGGTTCCGGAGACAAAAAAGGACAAAGGCCTGTCCCGGACCAAGAAAGACCTGGGCACAGCCGATTTCAGGAAGCCCGTATTTGCGCTAACCGCCATTGCTTCTTCCGACATGAACGGCGTAAGTTCTTTCGGCGGACGATTGGGTGGGAACTTCGGCGGTATGTTTTCAGCGACCTTCGGGCAAAAGTGGACCTTCACAACCGGCGCCATGTATTCGATTAAACCGTACTCGACGCCTTTCGATAACTACCATACGGTTTATCATTTCAATGTTCAGCCGGCCAGCGTAGACGCTAACTGCCGCATGATAGATATTCCCTTAAACGTCAATTACCAGGTTTATTCACAAAAAGGCAACAGGTTTACGCTGGGTACGGGCTTGTCGTCGTACATCATTTTGCGTGAGGATTATCATTTTAATTATAATGCTGCCGCGGGCGCCAATTATTACAGCAATAACATTCAGGGCCCTGCAGGGTACAGCGTCATTAACAAGAATCGCAACATCTTCGGTATCATGAACCTCGATGCTACCTACGAGCGGCAAGTAAGCCCGCGGATGGGTATCATGGTTCAGCCGTATCTCAAAATACCATTGTCAAACGTCGGCGCAAGCCAGGCCAAACTACAGTCGACAGGAGTGGCTGTTGGCTTGAGCTGGGATATTAACTCATTCAGAAAACCAAAATAGTATGAAATATATCGGTCTGATTTTACTTGCCCTGGTAAACTTCTACAGGGCGGGGCAGGATATCTATATCTGCAAAAATGCAAAGATCAACATGTTTTCGACCGCACCGATCGAGGATATAGAGGCCAATTCAAATTCAGCCGTATCGGTTTTCAATGCCGGTACCGGCGATCTGGATTTTACCGTGCCTATCCGCTCATTCCGTTTCGAAAGGTCGCTGATGGAAGAACATTTTAACGAGAACTATATGGAAAGCGATAAATACCCCAGGGCATCATTTAAAGGGAAGATGCAGCCCATGCCTGATCTGACCAAAGATGGCGCCTACCCGGTAACCGTTACCGGCGAGCTGGAGGTGCACGGAGTGAAACAGCCTCGCACCATCAGCGGAACGGTAAAAGTGAGCGGCGGGGTTGTCAGCATGACTTCCGAATTTATGGTCAAATGCGCCGATCATCACATCGAAATACCGGCCATCGTATTTCACCATATAGCTGAAAGCATACGCATACGTGTTTCAGCCACTTATTCGGCATATAACCAATCAAAATAGCGATCAACTAAAAACAACAGATATGAAACGAACGATGATTTTTATTGCTTTTTTTTCCCTTGCGATGGGGGCGAGGGCGCAAAAAACAGATACGGCTAAAAAAGAAAGCTCAACAGATTCATTAATGAACTCGTTAAGCAGCAATAGCGGCAAAAAGGGCGACATACTGCCCGCATTTAAGGCCACACGTTTGATCTTCTCGCCCTCCACGCAAACTGTAGCCAAAAACAATCTGAATTTCCTCGTTATCCATCGCTTTGGCGATATGGGCACGGCAACCGGCGGTGCCAGGACCGCGTTCGGGCTCGACGCGGTGAACGATGTATATATTGGCTTTGAATATGGTATCAGTAATGATCTTAACGTAATTGTCGGCCGCAGTACTGTCGGGCGGCTTATCGAGCTTCAGCTAAAATATGCCGTCCTGCATCAAACCAACGACGGCAGCTCGCCTTTAGCCATCACCTTGCTGGGCGGAAGCGGCGTAAGGCCGTACGGCTCTTTCACCTCGTTTGATAACCGCCTTTCGTATATCGGCGAAGCTATCTTCTCGCGAAAATTCACTTCAGCATTTTCGCTGGAGGTGTCGCCGATATTTGTGCAGGATAACCAGCCGATACCGAACCTGCCGGGTAACGACCAGTCATTTTTCTCCGTATCGGCGGCGGGACGTTTAAAAGTGACCAAACACATGAGCCTGTTAGTCGACTACGAACATCCGTTCTCCAGCTATAAAACCGGCGCCAACCAGTTTGAGGATCCGCTTGGGTTCGGGGCCGAATTTGAAACCGGCGGTCACGTTTTTACGCTGAATATTACTAACGCAAGGGCCGTAGAGCAGATCAACTCGCTGAGCGGGTCGCAGGCGGCTTATGGACGTGGCGAGTACCGTTTCGGATTTACCATCTCGCGCATGTTCGATTTTAATCGCCATAAAAGCCGCAGTTGGTAGATTTATTTTAATAACACTTTGAGATGGAGAGAAGCGAGTTTTTATCGAAATTCGGGCTGGGCGTGATTGCCGTATGCGCCGGGTGCGGCCTGGCATCATGCGGCTCGAAAGGAAACGATCCGGCGCCAGCTGTTGTTGGCGGGGCGCCGCAGCCCCCAACCCAGGGGAGCGGCAGCCTTTTCACGGTCGACCTCAGCAGCGAATTGCAAAACGTAGGCGACTCGAAAATTTCCAACGGGGTTATTTTGGTCAGGATCGACGGAGGCGACGCAGCCAGCGCATTTACTGCTGTACAGGTGGCCTGCACCCACCAGGGCACCGCGATAAACTATAATACGGCGCAGGGGATATTTATTTGCCCGGCGCATGGCAGCGAATACAATAAGCAGGGGCAGGTATTGGTTGGCCCGGCGACATTGCCGCTGCATGAATACAACGTAACTATCAACGGAACCAGCCTCACGGTTTCCGCCTAAGCGCGAGATGCCTTGTCGTCCGGTTTGCTACGATGGGAAAATGAGCAGTGGGATGTGAATATTATCCGGTATGGTATAAGGTATATCGTGGCCCATCAGCTCATTGAAATGATAATTATTATTTACCAGCACCAGCAGGTCGTTATTCATGCCGTTTACCAGTATGTCAAGCGCTTTGGGAATATCGCGCTCCCTGATGTTGCTAAAGTAAATATGCTCGATGTTGGTGGAATTAAGTACCGTTTCTTCGAAAACGGTGCGGGCATAACGCTCCTCCATATAGGGCAAACCCTTGGCCGAGATATTGGCTATCAATGCTGCGGCATTCAGGTTTTTGGCCAGGTGGTTCAGAAAATTAACTACCTCGCGCCGGCAAAAGCGCAAATCGGTTGCATAAACCATATTTTCAAACGTCTTGTAAGGAAACTCATATGGGATTAGCAATACCGGGCACCCCGATTTGGTGGAACTGCTTAATACACCGGCTTCGATGTGCGATATATTTTGATCGTCTCTTGCGACACCTTTCACCAGTAATCCCGTATCGTATTTTTTGCATACCGACAGCACGTTATCCGGCGCAAAGTTTACGCCCTCTATAAAATGTACAGTTGGTTTAAGCCCGGTTTCCCAATGTAGTTTTGACTCCAGCTTTTCCATCCAGCTGTTTTTATCCGGATGTACCTCCAGTACAGCCTCATTTGCATTTGCAATAACCAACTCCGCTGCTACAGGTTGCGGCGCTTTTTCCAGCGTATTCCAAACGTAAAGGTTTACATTTAACTTGCCGGTTAGCAACAAGGCGAGGCTGGCGGCATGCTCAGCTTCGGGAGAAAAATCGTTAAAGAGCAGAATGTTTTTCATGGCCGCCTGTTTAAAATGAAACGAAAAATAAGGAGGTTTTATGATGTAAAATTAACGAAAAAAAAGTCTGAAAAACAAGTGCTTTTTAATTATTATATAAAATATGTTTTTACACTTTTTTTAGGTTAAAACAGGTGATGATCAGATTAAAAAATCATTAATCGAATGCGTGGGCAGATAGGGAGTTGCTTATAAGTAAAAAGACGCTGCATGGCGCATTTGCTATTTAAGTTTCAAATTGAGGGTTATTTATAGTTTGACTTTTTTACCAGCAAGCGCACATCCAGGATATGAATCTTTCTTCCTTCCGTTTCCAGTATGCCGTCATTTTTAAAGTCCTTCAGCAATCGTATGACATTGTCTTCCGCGATACCTGCAAGATTTGCCAGGTCGGCCCGCGATATGTTCAGTACAGGTTCCTTGCCTTCAGCTTTTACATCTTTGAACTTTTCGCGCAGTACGATAAGGGCTATAGCCAGCCGTTCCTGTGCTGTACGTTGGGCAAAAACAGACAGGCTGTTAGTGAAAACGGTAAATTCGTGGCTTAAAGCTTTTAAAAGGAGGCGGGTTAAATGGGGCGAATGACTCAGCGCTTCCATAAAGTCGTCCTTTGGAATAAAGCTGAGAACAGTTTTTTCCAATGCCGCGGCAGAATCGGGGTAGCGCTCCTCCGATAACACGGCATGGTAGCCGATCATCTCGCCTTCGCCTGCGACGTAAATGATCTGTTCTTTGCCGCTCCGATCAGACTTGTATTTTTTTACCCTGCCGCTTTTAATAATGAATACACCGGAAGGAATGGTTCCTTCCCTGAAAATGATATCTCCCTTATTGCAGAGCTGCTCGCTTTGGTTACTTAGCAAACGCCTGTATTCCTCGTCAGAAAGCACGTTCAGGATGGAATGGGTGGTAAAATTCCATCGCTCGATCGGGAATATGCCAGACAAGCTCATTTACAAAGATACGCATTTACAAAACCGATATTTATCGGGTTTTATCCCGATTTATCAGCACTGTCATTCCCTTGCAACGCTTTTACCTTTGTTTCGTGATCAAGATACATCCTGCGGCAGACCGTGTTCACCCGAAAGGGAGCGCCGATAATTCGGTATTCAATGACACATTTTTAAAGGAAGATGCTGCTTTCGACTGGCTTTACCCTGAACACATTGAAGCGAAATCCCGGAAACACTGGTCGCCGTTGGCCGTGACACGAAATGCAGCCCGGTTTTTGGCTGAACCGGATGCGCGGGTGCTCGACATTGGAAGCGGGGTAGGCAAGTTTTGCCTGGCCGCGGCACACTACTACCCGGATACTTTTTTCTTCGGCGTCGAACAACGTCACGAACTGGTGCTTTACGCAGAGGAAGCCAAGAGCCACCTGCAGCTCCCCAACGTGCATTTTATTTTCGCCAATATGACGCAGATCAATTTTAGTGAGTTTGACCATTTCTACTTTTACAATGCTTTTTACGAGAATATTGACGATGACGACCCGATCGACGACTCCATCGAAAAATCTTACAACCTGTATCAATACTATACGCAGTACCTGCGCACCGCACTGGAGCTGCGGCCCCGGGGAACGCGACTGGTTACCTACCATAGCCTGGAAGAAGAGATACCCGCATCATACGTGCCTGTTGATGCCTGCTGCAATACTTTGCTCAAAATGTGGATCAAGCGATAAAGATTATGACCGTTTTTAGGCCAAAGCTTATTGACACGCTGAAAAACTATAGCAAAGCGCAGTTCTACCGGGATGCAATAGCCGGCGTTGTGGTAGGGGTAGTGGCGTTGCCGCTGGCTATTGCATTTGCCATTGCCTCGGGAGTGTCGCCCGATAAGGGCATATTTACCGCTGTTATAGCCGGTTTTGTGATATCGGCTTTGGGTGGCAGCCGTGTCCAGATCGGCGGGCCTACCGGCGCTTTTATCGTCGTTGTTTATGCTATCGTGCAGCAGTTTGGCGTCAGCGGGCTTATCGTAGCCACCTTCATTGCGGGAATCCTGCTTGTGATTATGGGCCTGGTCCGGCTGGGCAATGTCATCAAATTTATTCCTTATCCCCTTATTGTGGGTTTTACCGCCGGGATAGCAGTCATTATTTTCTCTTCACAGGTAAAAGATTTCTTCGGGCTGAAGATGGGTAGCGTTCCCGGTGATTTTATTCAGAAATGGCTGGTTTACGGAGCGCATTTTTCTTCGGTCAATTGGTTTGCGCTTGCCATAGGGCTCGGTACCGTACTTACAATAGCTTTATGGCCCAAAGTGACCCATAGGATACCGGGGTCGCTGATTGCAATATTACTGGCAACGGCAGTGGTTCAATTCTTTCATTTGCCGGTTGAAACGATCGGCAGCCGGTTTGGCAACATCGCTTCCTCCTTGCCAAAGCCGGTAGTGCCGGCAGTAAGTTTTGCGGTCATTCAGCAACTTATCCGGCCAGCAATTACCATCGCCATGCTGGGAAGTATCGAGTCGTTACTTTCGGCAGTGGTAGCGGATGGAATGATCGGCGGAAACCATCGTTCAAACACTGAACTTATCGCCCAGGGAGTAGCCAATGTTTGTTCTTCAATATTCGGCGGAATACCGGCTACCGGGGCTATAGCCCGCACGGCGACTAACATCAAAAACGGCGGCCGTACGCCTGTTGCCGGCGCGATCCATGCGCTTACCTTGCTGATGATCCTGCTTTTCGTGGGCAAATGGGCGGCCCTGATCCCGATGGCGGCGCTCGCCGGGATCTTAGTGGTGGTATCCTGGAACATGAGCGAGCTGAAGAGCTTCTTTTTTGTGCTCAAAGGATCAAAAAGCGATGCAACGGTGTTATCGGTTACGTTTTTATTAACCGTCTTTGTCGATTTGACGGTGGCTATAGAGATCGGGATGATCCTGGCGGCTTTCCTTTTTATGCGGAAGATGACCCAGGCCAGCTCAGTTCAGCAGATGGGGCAGTCAGCGGATGATTCGACCGACGATATCCCGATGACCGACGGGTTACCGGCAGGCGTCGATGTCTTTGAAATTACCGGACCGCTTTTTTTTGGCGCTGCCTACAAATTCAGGGACACGCTGAAAATGGTGGAAACCTTGGCCAAAGTTCTGATTATACGTATGGACAAGGTCCCGGTTATCGACGCTACCGGCCTGCGGGTATTAAACGACGTTTGCGACGAAATGCAAAAAAAGGGAAGCAAGCTTATTCTGTCCGAAGTTAACAGCACCCAGGTAGCGGAAGAACTTCAGAAAGCGCGTTTATTGTTTCGCATCGGCAAGGCTAATATTACGCCCTCTTTCGACGATGCGATTAAAAGGGCCAGGGTTATCGTAGAAAAATAGTCAAATATCGCCTGGCCCGCATCCAATAAGGCCGTACAAATTTAAAAGCCCTTAGAACTTAATCTAAAGGCTTTTTTTGTTCCCCCGCATGGATTCGAACCACGACAAGCAGAGTCAGAGTCTGATGTGCTACCGTTACACCACAGGGGAGCGGTGAAGATTTAAACTATTTTTTGGTAGGGTAACCCGGACTCGAACCGGGAACCTCCACAACCCGAATGTGGTAATCTGCCAATTGATATACTACCCTAAACAAAAATCCTCTCAGTTTTACCGGGAGGATCCAATGTATCTTTATGTCCGGTCAATACAATCAGAAGCTGCACTGCTGCAGCGGCTGGTATTGTATTGAGTGCTTGTTCATGTTGCAATTATAGCTATTTTTTCCGACAAACGAAACCATCGTCACAAAACCGCCGCCTTCAGTAAACCTTCCACGCCTGATACCGCTTTTATCACGTCATCCGGCAGTCCGAAACGCTGCTGCAGGTAGGTAAAGCTGTTGTAGCTCAGCCACACTTTCTTGTCATTGTCCTGCCAAACCAGGGCTTTGAGCGGCAGGTCGAGGCCCGAGAGCGGTTCGGCCTCCATCAGCAACGTACCCGCCTTTGGATTGCCGAAGATCAGTAGTTCCATCGCGTTCATTTCCAGTCCGGCTTTTTTGGCCTCGGCCTGCTGGTCGATGCGCGCGAAGATCGTGACACCTTTTGCACGTAATGCGTTCTCCAGCTTATCCGCGGTCTCTTTCACCGAATGCGGGCTCGCCAGTGTTACGATGCCTGTACCGTGTTTCATATCCGCGTTAGCTTGCATTGTCTTTAGCGATAACGCTCCAGTCGTCGTTGCCATGCCCTTTGGCTATCCACTGGTCCATTAAGCCGGCCACAGCGGGTATTACCGTTAAATGTGTGCCGCCTTCGTCGGCAGCTTTCATCATCAGGCCTGCGTCTTTACGCGCCATGCTCAATTCCCACGAAGGCTGGCTGTAGTCGCCGCTGCTTAATTTCTTCAACCTCGCCGGAACGGCTGCACCCGGGTTCCATGCGCTGAATAAGTTCAAAATATCATCCGCAGAAATACCCTGGGCCTTAGCCAGGGCGAGCGTATCGGAAAGCCCGGCCGTCATGCTGATCAGGAACAGGTTGCCGATGAGTTTCATACCCGCAGCTTTGCCTTCTTCCGGCCCGAAATTGACTAGCTTACCCGTCATTTTGGATAGTTCAGGCTCAAATTTGGCTATCACATCCTGGTCGCCGGATACCAGCATGTAGCCCGTACTTTCCAGCGCGTTGGAAGGGCCCATAAATACCGGCGCGTGCAGGTAAGTATAGCCGCGCTCCTTCCATTTTTTTGTTCGTTCAACGGCTCCTTTTGCCGAAGTGGTAGTATGGTCGATGATCGTCGCGCCCGGCTCGAAACTGGTGCTTGCGTTGCCGAGCACTTCGTCTACCGTTGCGTCGTCCTTAAGGGTAATATGGATAACATCTGCGCCCTTAACAGCGTCGGCGACATTGTCAAATGCCTTCGCGCCATCGGCTTCCAATGCTTTGGCTTTTGATGCAGTGCGGTTCCATACCTGTACCTGCTCGCCTTTTTTAAGCATGGCCTTAACAAAATTCGAGCCCAGCAGGCCCATTCCCAAAAATGCTTTCATAGTTATAAAAATTTGGAATAAAAGTACAGACTAAAATAATTACCTGGCAGTCATACAACAGTAAAACCTGGAAAGCCGTTTGGCTATTGTCAACAATATTTTACAGAAAACGATTTTTTATACGCACTGTCAATTTGCATGTTTTTTACCTTTAAGCCGGATAAACACGATCAATCCCATGAACGCCGGTAAAAACATCTCCTTACTGTTAATTGCTTCAGCCGCTTTGTTATGCTCCTGTCACCCCAAAGGGATGGGGAAGTCGAACGACAATGCCCAGACCGACATGCAGTTCGCCTACGACGACAGCACCCTCACCAACCGCGTTTTGCCGGTAATGATGCCCTACAACAGGCTGATCGACCCGGCCGGGCAAACCATAAGTTTCGGCGACCCGAACTTTGAGAACCATAGCCTCGATGTGAGGCCGATACCGAATTCGCCTGTCATCGTTGTTGAGGAGCGCTACGGAATAACGCTGATCGACACCACTTCAAAAAAAGTGGTAGCCAACTGGGCTTATAAAAACGACAAAAGGTTCAGCGGCCTGATGAGCACTTATTCGGGCCTCGCTGTTCGCGGTACCAGTGAGGGCGCGCAAATATTCTGGAGCGCCGCCAACGGCAACAATCATCAATCGTATGTTGTGCAGGCCAAATGGGACGGCACGAATGTAAGTATCGCCGACGCCATTCCTTTTAAACCCCTGGCCCCGTCGCCTTTGGCGCTGCCTAACGAGCTTGCTATTCATACAGAAAATGGAAAGGATTACCTGTACGTGGTTTTGAACGGGAACGATCAACTGCTAAAGATCGACCTGGCGACCAAACAAACGGTATGGTCCAAACCCACAGGCGTGGCTCCTTACGGTATTGCTGTAGTTGGCAATAAAATACTCGTGACGAATTGGGGCGGCGATGAACCGGGGGCGGATACTACACATCGCGAAACCGCCGGCGTGCCTTACGGCAAAACCTATATCGACCCGAAAACAGGCGCTGCCTCGGCTGGCAGTGTCCAGGTTTTTGATAATGATGGAAACATAGTAAAGCAGATACCCGTCGGCTTGCACCCGAATGTGATAATCACCGGCCGCGACGGTAATTTTGCTTACGTAGCCAATGCCAACAGCGATAATGTTTCGGTAATATCGCTGTCTTCGCTGAGCGTTGTGGAAACTATTCCTGTAAGACTTATGGCCGGCAAAAACGGCTACATCGGCGACTCGCCCAACGCGCTGGCCTTAAGCGCCGATAACACCACTTTGTACGTGGCTAACGGGATGGATAACGCAGTAGCTGCGGTTAAACTTGGCTCGCTCGCGTCGGCAAACGGCAGCAGGCGCAGCGAAATAAAGGGTTTCATTCCTACCGAGGCATACCCGGGCGGTCTGCTGGTGAGCGGCAATACGCTTTTTGTTACCAACCTGGAAGGAGAGGGCTCGCGCATCAGCTCCAAAGATTTTTCGTCAAATAAAAACCTGTCGGCTGTTAACGCCTACAACTCGCATCACGAAAAAGCCACGCTGTCCATTATCGCCCTGCCCGGCGACGCGGCCCTGAAAAGTTATACCGAAAAGGTGAAGCAATTGAACCTGGCATTCCGCGAAGCGATAGCCGGTCTTACTCCCCGCAAAAACGTCGCCCCGCAACCCGTCCCCGAGCGCATCGGCGAACCTTCCGTTTTTAAGCATGTGCTGTACATCATTAAAGAAAACCGCACCTACGACCAGGTGCTCGGCGACATGCCCGAAGGCAATGGCATGAAGTCGCTGTGTGTTTACGGCGACAGCATAACGCCGAACGCGCATCAGCTTGCCAGGAATTTTTTATTGCTTGATAATTATTATGCCTCGGGCAAATGCTCGGCCGAGGGGCACCAATGGACCGACGCGGCGATGGTGACGGATTATGTGGAGAAGAACGTGCGCGCCTGGTTCCGCAGTTACCCGCACGTACAGGAGGATGCGCTGGTATACGACGCCAACGGTTTTATCTGGAACGACGCGGCCGATCATGGCAAAACGGTAAGGATATACGGCGAAGCGTCGCAGCCGCATTTCGATAATAAATTGAGCTGGACGGATATTTACAACAACTACCGCGAGGGCAAGCCCTTTGAGTTTTACAACACCAGCACCATATCGCGCGTGCGGCCGATGCTGTCGCAAAACTACCCCGGTTCGGATGTGCTGAAAATAACCGACCAGGTGCGGGCATCAGCCTTCATCAAGGAACTGCACGGTTACGAACAGCAAGCAGGAGACGCCCTGCCCAACCTGATGGTGATGGCGCTGTCCGACGATCATACCGAGGGCACGCGGCCGGGCATGCCTAAGCCGCAATCGATGGTGGCGGATAACGACCTGGCGCTCGGCCGTATCGTGGAGGCCGTAAGCAAAAGCCGCTTCTGGAAAAACACCGTCATTTTTGTAACCGAAGACGACTCGCAGGACGGCTGGGACCACGTATCGGCTTACCGCACGGTCGGCTTTGTGATAAGTCCATACAGTTGCCTGCAAAGCACGGTTTCCACCAATTACAACCAAACATCAGTGGTACGCACCATCGAGCAGATACTCGGCATCCCGCCCATGAACGTGCTTGACGCTACCGCGCTGCCCATGTTCAAATGCTTTTCGGGCAGACCGTCGTCGTACGTTTACACCGCGGTACCCAACCGCATCCCGATCAACGATATCAACAAGGGTTTTTCCCAGCTCAAAGGCAAGGCGCTGTTTTATGCCAAAGCCTCGTCGGGCCGCCAGTTCGACTACGTCGACGCCGGTAACGACGACCTGCTGAACCGCATCCTATGGTTTGCCGGCAAAGGTAATAAGCCGTATCCGGTTAAACTGGTAGGTAAGGGGGACGGGGATTAGTGTACAGTTCCGTCCGCTACGGTGTGAAACGGTTCTCCGGACACCCTGCTGCGGCTAACCCGGCAAACCGTCATTGCTGTAAGGGTTACGCAATTCGAGGACAAAATAGGCATTTATTTTTTGTTGTTTAAGGTGACCATATCAATAGGTTTTTTGCCGCCGATGCCTTGATGTGGCCTTTCCCAATTGTAATAAACCAGATATTGCAATAGTTCA
>DASZVE010000105.1:0-8355 GCA_035547095.1 Mucilaginibacter sp. | reverse complement strand
AATACGATAAAGACGAGATCAGGGAAGTGCTGAAAATCCCTGTTGCTTTGCGCGAGCAATGGGGCGCCTACAAAAATTTGCTGTGCGGTGTTACTACCGTAGTCAACCATGGTGAAAGGCTAAAAAAGCATCCGGGGTTTATACGGGTCTACGAAGACGGCCACAGTATTCATTCGGTAAGGTTCGACCGGAAATGGTGGCTCGCGCTGAATAATCCATTCAAAAGCCGCCGGGCGGTTGCCATCCATACCGGGGAGGGGATCGATGATGCCGCAGGCCGCGAGATCGATACGCTGATCAGCCGGAATTTTCTGAAAAGGGACATGATCGGCATACATGGCATTGCGATGAATGAAAAACAGGCCGGGGCATTTAAAGCATTGGTTTGGTGCCCCGAATCAAACTTGTTCCTGTTTGGCCAAACAGCCCGGATCGATCTGCTCAAGAAACATGTACCTATTATTTTCGGTACCGATTCAACCCTTACCGGCAGCTGGAACATTTGGGAACATATCCGGCTGGCGCGAAAAACAGGCTGTTTGATTGACGATGGGTTGTATGATACCTTAACTGTGAACGCCGCGCAAATATGGGATATCAATCGTGGTGAAATTGCCGAAGGAAAAGATGCCGACGTTGTTGTCGCGAGAAGAAAGAAGGATATCGGGAAAGCGGATCAATTTTTCAAGCTGGATCCGAAAGATATCTTACTGATATTATGCGGCGGCAGGATCATTCTGTTCGATGAGGAATTACATGCACAGCTAAAGCGCGTCAATGTAAATCAATACGGCCGGATCAGTGTCCAGGGCACTTGCAAATATGTGGCAGGAAATTTGCCGGAATTGATGTGCGAGATAAAACGATATTATCCAGGTATAAATTTCCCAATGATTTAATTGAAACGCAATTGATACCTTTAGTAAATAATCCCCCTGGAGCTGTGAACGATAGTATCAAGATCAAATCGTATCATATCGAGCGGCTTAACAAATGCAAGCTGGCCGATCTGGACAAGCTGCACAAGGTTGTATACCGGAAACCGCATCCTGCGGATTATTTCGAAAAAAAATATCACACTGCTTACACAGGCGCCGAGTACCTCGGATATGTGGCTTATAACGAGAATAATGAACCGATAGCCTATTACGGAGTGGTGCCTTGTTTTATCCGCTACCACGACCAACTGATCCTTGCAGCGCAGTCGGTGGATAATATGACGCATCCGAAATACCGTTTCAAAGGGCTTTTGGTACAATTGGCCAATCTTACTTACGATCTTTGCGCCGAAGAAGGAATTAGCCTGATCTTCGGTTTTCCCAATCAAAACTCACTGCATAGCTACTTAGTGAAACTGAAATGGCAAATGACCGAAAGCGTTGATTGCTACGTGATCGACGCGGGAATGCTGCCCGCGGAAAAATGGTTAAAAAAAATACCATACGTAAAAAATGTTTACAAACAATACCAGCAGCGGGTACTGAAAAAGTATTTGCTTCCGCGAAAAGGCATTGAAAACTCGGTGTTCAAAGACGGCTTTGCCGGAATAAATCGCAACGCTCTTTACCTGAATTACAAAACCTACCACGAAACGTATGTGATCAAGCTGGGCCGGGCGGTGTTGTGGATAAAGCTGCGCAATAACCTGATTATTGGCGATATGGATTGCCGTTCTGAAGATTTTGACGATGTGATGCACCAGCTTAAAAAACTCGCCATAATGCTCGGAATGAAGGAAATACATTTCCATACCTGCCATCAAACCCGTTTATCAACCATGTTTTCGGAAAGGTACGAGATGGTTCCCTCCTACTACCTGGTTTTCAAAGACCTGGGCTGCCATATTCCTTTGGATAAGATCAAATTCACATTTGCTGATGTAGACCTGTTTTGAAATTTCATCCTAATACCAATACTTATGAATCTGCCGGTCGGGAAGCTCTTTTTTAAGGATCATATCATCAGGACTTTTTACATTACGCGGCTCACAGACAGCCAGGTTGAAGAAAAAGTACTGCTCAAACAAAAAACCGGCCTCATCGATATTACCCTTCGCCACAGCATGATCTGCCTCGACCCGTTTTGCGTATCGGTGTGGATGAAAGAAGACGAAATGCAGTTCATTGATCCGCAAGAAGCAGATGTCTTCTTTGTCAAAGGCAATAAGACAAATGCCAATATCCGCCTGGAAATGATTGAAAGTATCTCCACCGAACATGGGGCACTACTTTTATACCAGGTTAAAAACGCAAAGAATTACCAGCTAAGCCGCCTGCACCGCCTTATACTTTTCAGATATTTTTTGCGCTCCAAAAAGAACACTTACCATCACCGAAAAGTGATCAGCGCACTTTATTCATACCCCCGGAGGATCATCATCGTATCATACCAGGACGATAACTATTATAATATCTTCCCGATGGATATCCAGGGCTTTATCAGCGAAGAAAACCTGTATGTTTTAGGTTTAAGGACGACTAATATCACGCTCGGAAAAATACTCGAAGCAGGGAAAGTGGTGATCTGCGACACCGATTCAGTCGATATTGAAACCGTGTACAACCTGGGCAAACATTCAAGCAGTGCGCCCACGCCGAAGGAAAAGCTGCCATTCGGCACAATGCCAAGCGAGCTCTTTGGTTTCCCGGTTCCGGATTTCGCCGGATCGTACAAGGAGGTCGAGATCATTCGGAGCAGAAAGATGGGCTATCATATGCTGATGGTCGGCAAAATGATCAATAGCAAAGAGTTAAAGCATGAGCATTCCTCGCTCTTCCATGTGGGCTTCCTGCAATTCCAGGGCAGCAATTACGAAAGTATAGAGGGACTATTTTGACCAATGTATGAAATATGTATCCGTCACTTTTAATCCTTCGATGGAGGTCGATTCACCCGAAGCGTGGTTCAAAAGGACGGAACCTTATTCCGGCGTACTGTTCTGCCTTGCTGAAAGCCACACGGTCATTAATATCAAGCAGATCGACTATGAAGGCATCTGCCTGCAGCACGGAGTCGAATACCATTTTGTAAACTTCGGCAAGGACACCCTGTTCCCCCGGAAACTGATTCGTTATGTAAAAAGCATGAAACCGGATGTGGTTTTGGTCCAGGGACTGCACAATCCTTTACAACTGATCCAACTGGCAATGCAACTCGGTAACAGCGTGAAAATTATCGTTCAGCACCATGCCGAAAAACCATTTAACGGGCTAAAAAAGCAATTGCAAAGAATAGCCGATCGTTATGTGGATGCCTACCTCTTCGCCTCGGACGAATTGGGCAGCGAATGGGTAAGTAATGGTAATCTTTCTTCTACAAAAAAAATACACGAAGTGATGGAAGTGTCGTCGGTGTTCTCACCAATGGATAAAGCCGATGCCCGAATGAAAACCGGCGCGACCGGTCAGCCTATATTTCTTTGGGTGGGACGCTTAAATGACAACAAGGACCCGCTGACCGTCGTAAGCGCTTTTTTAAAATTTGCGGCCGAACGCCCATCAGCAAGACTGTATATGATCTATCATACCGGCGAGTTGCTGTTGCAGGTAAAGGACCTGCTGGAAAGATCCGGGCAGGGAGACAACATTGTTTTGATAGGGCAAATAGCGCATGAAGAATTGATATACTGGTTCAACAGCGCGGATATTATCTTATCAGGCTCGCATTATGAGGGCAGCGGAACAGCCATTTGTGAGGCCATGTCGTGCCGATGTATGCCGCTGGTGACTGATATAGCTTCCTTCAGGATGATAACCGATAACGGCAGATGCGGACTTTTATATCCACCCGGAAATGAAGAAGCGTTATTGTCGGCACTGCAGCAAACAATGAAAATAAATGTCGCTGAAAGACAGAATAGATCACTGGACTACTTCCGGTCGAACTTATCGTTTAAAGCCATTGCCCGCCATATCGAACAAATTGCCTCGTCGTTATAGTAATTTCCGTTACCGGTTCATGACCACTGTCATGCTGCGCGTACAACCACGGTCATTTTATGCCGGGCACTGAGGTACTAATTTTAGCGAAAATTTATGGAACCAAAAACAAACCCATTGCAGGTGTTTCAGCACGAGGCGCCTGAGGTAGCGAAAGCTTTCGACGGGCTGATACGCGCACTGGAAAACACTGACGGGCTCGACGCTAAAACCATGCACCTGGTTTATATCGGCATCAAGGCGTCGTTAGATGATAAAACGGCTGTGTATTTTCATGTGCCGATGGCGAAGCAACTCGGCGCTACCCGGGACGAAATCCGGGACACTATCCTGATCACATTGACGGTATGCGGTATAAGGGGCGTTGCAAACTGCCTTCCGCTGGCGCTGGAAGTATATGATAAGACTCCGTAATTAGTCTTCAGGAAGGCTGCTGATCCCAAATAGCTCCATAACAGATGCTGCCGTATCTTTTATGAGATAAGGTGCGACCCGTGTATTAGGTGCAACCGGATCACTTAATATTTTCTTTACGACCGCGACCATGTCCGATTGCGACCGCGCAACATGCCAGTTTTGTATATCGGCATTCATGGGTTTTACCAGGCTTACCACCTGCGCGCCGGCATGCAAAGCCTCCAGCATTACGACCCCAAAACCTTCATAAGCTGACGGGTGCACTAATATTTTGCTGCGCTGCATCAGGTTCAATACCTCGCCGTGCGGCAGCTCACCGGCCAGGTCGATATGACCGGCAAGGTCGAGGTCATTGATCATAGTTTGTATTGACTTTTTCTCCGGACCATCGCCGCAAATAACACACTTCAGATCCGGGAAGTCGGCCTTAAGACTATTCACCAGCTCCGTTAGCATATAAAACTGTTTGAGCGCTATCAGCGAGCCAACGCCCAGAATATCGATGTCGCGCTCGCCCGCGGGCTCACCAAACATATCCGGATCTATACCGGGCGGGATAATATGCTGCGGCTCGATCCCATAATTTTTTTTAACATGCGCGGCGACAAAATCAGACAATGCGATCAACGACGAGGCCTGTGGCTTAATGAGCTTAAAATAGCGGTTTCCTTTTTTGGCGTCCTGCCCCAATATCCAGCAAAAGTGCCGCAGGCCATGACGTTTGGCAAACCGGCTGCCGATCAGCGCGCAATCGCCCAGCCAAAAACTCAAAATACCGACAATATGCCGTCCATCGTGCAGTTGACGCAGCTTAGCCCTTATCTTCCGCCAGTTGACGATGCGTTTAATGCCGCCTTTGTTGCTTCCTCCAAAAGCAAAAACTTTGGCGCCGTTCCATTGATACTCGGCGGCTTTATAGGGGTATTCGAAAGCCAGCACGACGATCTTTAGGCCGGGAAACGTTTTCTTCAGGTTTTTGACAAATACCTGCTGCGGCGGCACGCAGGTGCTGTCGGTTTCATCTTTCGGGAAACCCGGGCTCAGGATGATGAGTGTATCAGCCTTGTTCATCGAAGGATACGGTCTTGCTACAATAAGACAAGCTTTGCCTGTTGTGCGTGACAAAAAGGATCATTTTTCCTTGTGCGGCAACCGATTGCAGTTTTTGCAGGATCAAATTTTCCGAGCATTGATCCAGTTCGCCGAATGGCTCATCCAATATCAGCAGGTCGAAATCGTGGTACAGGGCCCTCGCCAGCATGATCCGCTGCCGCTGCCCGCCGCTCAGATTTTTGCCGTTTTCGGTTATCATTAAGTTCAGCCCCTCAGGCTGATGGCTGAAAAGGGTATCGATGCCACAGAAAGACACCACGTCGTCCATTTTTTTCTGATCGCAGTGTTCTTCTGATAAGCTGATATTTTTCAGAACCGTGTCGTATATAAAAAATGGCTGCTGTTTTATATAGGATATCCTGTGCCGGAATTGTCTCCTCGCAGATGCGGAGGTTATTTTATCGTTAATGCAAACCAAGCCCTCCTGCTGCTCTATAAATCCCAGTAATATGTTGATCAGCGTCGTTTTCCCCCGGCCTGAACCAGCCGAAAAGCCAATCATTTCCCCGGGTTTGATCTCAAGATCGCAGTCTGCGAGTACAGGCTTGTCGGCATATTTAAAGTGGACCTTTTCGAATCGTATGGAACTGATGGCATCCGTATGTGCGTTTAATTCTGCTTCTCGAATATCGCTTTGAAGCAGGTCGTGCAACGTGAATTCATAGGTTTTCATTTGGCCGGCGCTGTTCAGGACCTTCACGGTTCCGGGAATGATCTTATATGCGGCCGCAAGAAAAACGCCGATCGTCAGCAGATCAACCGCGCCATTTCCCAGCCATCTGCTGACGAGGATCAATATGAAGAATCCGAAAATGGCAAATATCTCGATCAGCCGTGATGGCAAAGCCTGTAGCGTTTGTTGAACGCGAATATTATGGTTAAGCTGCCGCTGCTGCCCCGCGTACCGATCCACAAAGAATTCGCCCTTATTATAAACATTACTTTCAATATAACCTGCAAGCGCTTCTTTCAGATTCTTCAGGGTATCGCTGCTGGTTTTTTTAATGTTGTTACGCACCTGTTTGAGTTGCCTCTTTAAAAGCCAGCCCAATAAAACTATAGCGGGCATCAGCAATAAGAATAAGAGCAGGAACAGTGTGGGTTTGTAAAATAGGATAGCGGCTACTGTAAATAATATCAGCGCCGCTTCGGTAATGATCTGCCGGAAATTGGTCAGGATATACGTGCTGAACTCGATGGGTTGCTGGCTGATACTGCGGATGAGCACGGCCGAATCGGTATTGATGTATTTGATGTAATCGTCCTTCAGGAAATGCCGCATGTTTCGTTCCGAAAGCCGTGAAGCGGTGTCATAAATGAACCGGTAACCCCTGCCCGAAACCCAGTAGGCCAGTAAGTTCTTTAGTGTGAAAAGACTAAGAAAAACGCCCAACAGCAATACCGAATTACGGTCAGTCAGGCTGCGCGGCAGCAGATCGATATAAGGAAGCGACGTATTTTTGATATAAAAGTTTACGACGATAAGCAGCATCGCAAGGAAGGCTACATCGAGCGCTCCGATGAGGGCATCCCAAAAAATGAGCGCGAACAGCCTCGCCCGTTCCCGCCGGTCAAGTATATTGAGAATGCCTCGTAAAAATCGCACAATTGTGAATTGAATAGCCGCAGCAAACCGTTTCCTATAACTACGGGAAGGAAATGATGATGGTTGCTTAAAGGAGTCCGGAAGTTGGAAAGTCCGCGTAAGTCCGAAAGACTACGCCAGACCTATCCTGTTCGTCTGAAAATCCTTAAATTGTGTTCACTGTGGCGAAGGACTCGTCGCCGTCCAGCCGCCATCGACTACGATGGTCTGCCCGGTAATATGCCTCGATTCGGGCGAAACCAAAAATAAAACGGCATTAGCAACATCTTCCACCGTGGCCGGCCGGCCCATCGGTGTCAAATGCGACCAGGTTTTTTCGTAATCCTTATCTTCTAAGGTCCGCTCGGTAAGCGTTGCCCCGGGAGCTACCGCATTTACCGAAATATTGAGCGGCGATAGTTCAAGCACCAATCCTTTCGCGAGCATTTGGAGCCCGGCCTTGGTCATCCCGTAAGGGACCAAATGATTATGCGCCTGGCACCCGGTAACCGACGACATGAGCAATATGCTTCCGCCGCTCCCTTGTTTCTTCATCTGCAGCGCCGCTTTTTGGGCCAGAAAGAAACTGCCAAAAATATTGAGATTGATGACAGATTGCAGGGCCTCGGGTTTATATTCCAGGAACTCGCCATAGGAAGTGATGCCCGCATTGGCAATAGCGGTCGTTACGAAACCGAACTTTTTCACCGCTTCATCCACCATTTGCTGAATAAAGCTAATGTCCGATGCATCGCCGGGCATGGCATGGCATTTCCCGCCCATGGCCGTGATCACTTTGGCCGCACGCTGAGCAAGAACGGCATCAATGTCGTTCAGTAAAACATTGCCGCCCTGTGCACCTATCTGCCTGGCGATCTCGAAGCCTATACCCTGCCCTGCTCCGGTGATAATTGCTGTTTGGTTGGTGAAACGGTTATCCATGTTCTATATTCTTAAGAGCGTTGTCACACTGAGCCCGTCGAAGTGTGTGCGTAAAGGCCTTTACCCGCCATGCCACGAGCTCAGCATGACATCCATCGCCTAATGCGAATCCTTATGTATCTCGCTGCCGCTGCCACCCTTCAAAAAGTCGAGGTCGGCGCCAAGGTGTGCCTGTTCGACGTGATTTTGATATAAGTAAACATATCCACGGGCGGCCATTTCGGTATTTTGCAGCAACTGCCTCTTACGTTCGGCGATCTCTTTTTCCGAAAGATCGACATTTAGTTCGCCTTTGTAAACATCCAGCGTAATGATGTCCCCATCGCGGATCACGGCCAGCGTTCCGCCTGCGGCTGCTTC
>DASZVE010000104.1:0-44225 GCA_035547095.1 Mucilaginibacter sp. | reverse complement strand
TGTTTTTTGCCCAGGGGATATCGGTGGTCAGGCCTACGCAGTCGCCGTCGGTGGCATAAAAAGCATTGTGCTGGCAAATGCGGAATCCAAGCGTATTGACACCCATCTTTTTTGTCCTTGCCCACTCCTTCCCACTGGTATCGTCGCCGATACGGCTCATCTCGAACACTCCCGCGGACAAATGACTCATGGTATTACAGCCTATAATATACATATCACCAGCCGCTTCGCGGATTGCCCCATATAAATGGTTAATGATCTCGGCGGTCGTCCTGCTCCTGTCGGCAAAGCTCCATCCCGGCGTAGTTATGTCCTCTTTCATCTGGAAACCCCACTTGCCCATAATATCATAAGTGGTATAGTCGTGTTTTACCAATTGGTAGCCCCATTGGCGGTAAAGCGAGATATTGTGCTTTACCCTTTCGATATTTTCAGCTATCGAAGGATCAAGTATCGGTTCTTTCGGATCGTCGCGTCCTGGTATTTTGGGCAATAGCAAGCTGGCCCTGTCATTGTGTTTGGCGCAAAGGGGCCGCGTCCACAGGCCGGGACGCATACCCAGCTTTTTGATATCATCGGCCATCACGGTCATATCGCCGAATTTATCGTTGGGTTTGGAAAAGTCATCCATAAATCCCCCGTCGCCGGGCAGCAAGGGCGAATAGGTGGCCCAGCCCGCATCGATCACCGAAAAAGGCCGGTTATCTGTATCAGGTGCCAGGTCGGTCATCAGGCCGGTAATTTTTTTGATCAGTTCGGCCGAATTGTTTCCGTAGGCAAAATACCAATCGTTAATACCGTAGACAGGTTGTTTGGTCAAACGCGGACTATCGCACATCGAACGGCAAAAGCGCTGCGCGGTTACAAATGCATTTTCGCCCACGGCATTTTTATAGGCGATAATATCGGCAACATGCAATTTTCGATGCCCCAAATGCACACCGCTGCCACCGCACCGGGTGTCCATTGTAAGCTCTATATTGTTATTCCAAAAATCCCAGGTACAAATACTGTTGCAACCGGTTTTTACGCCAAAACAAGCCGTGTCTTTTCCATCGTGGAAAAGTGCATACCAGGGATACCGTGCTTCTAAAACAGGCGACCTCCAGGCCAGGTCGCCGTAAGAACGCTCAAAATGATCACCTAAGATCCTGATATCCGACCCGGCATCATATATCCACCTGAAACGAATGGCGTTGAGTTCCCATTTGGGCGATTGCACAAATACCGACAGTTTTTCACCATCGTTTATCAATTCAGCCTCTATGCCATCGTAGCTATATTTGTTTCCTGCTGACGGTAACAGCCTGAATGTCTTACTGCCTGAAACAGCATAGATATCAAGCGGTAAGTCCATAACAGGTTTACCGTCCTGGGCCAGTGACGTCAGACGACTGAACAAAAGGGCCGCTGTCCCGGCTGCTGAAAGTTTTATAAAATGGCGTCGGTTCATAGGTGCATTATTGGCAGTGGTGAAGCTATAAAAATTTAACTTTTCTGCATCGATCTTTTATTATATTGCGATCGAAAAGGCGTCCCTGCAGGCTTTTTACCAATTATACAGTATTTAAACTTAAACAAAAAGAACGATGTCATCCGACCGCAGAAAATTTCTGAAACAACTGGGCAGTACCATTATTCTCACGTCCGCCGGCCTTACTTCCCTGGCAGCGCAGGAAGAGCATGAACGGCGTATTCTACAGGCTGAAAAACGTATTTCAGCGAATGACAAGATACGCGTGGCCACCATTGGCATGGGTATTATGGGCTTTAACGATACACACGCGGCGCTGCATTCGCAGGGGATTGAACTCGCGGGCTGCTGCGACTTGTATACCGGTCGCTTTGATCGCGCCAAAGAAGTTTTCGGAACGGATATTTTTACAACGAAAAATTACCATGAAATACTCGACCGCAAAGACATAGATGCAGTCATCATCGCCACCAGCGATAACTGGCACAGCCGTATTGCTATCGACGCTATGCGCAAGGGCAAGGCCGTTTACAGCGAAAAGCCAATGGTGCATTATCTCAGCGAGGGATTGGATGAAATAAAAGTCCAGCGGGAGACCAGCGCTGTTTTCCAGGTAGGGAGCCAGCGCGTAAGCAGTATCGCATTTGCCAAGGCAAAGGAACTGTACAAGGCCGGCGCTATCGGACAGCTTAACTCCATCCAGGCATCGTTCAACAGGCAAAGCGCGCTGGGCGCCTGGCAATATACCATTCCGCTGGATGCGTCGCCGCTAACTGTCGACTGGGAAAGGTTCCAGGAGCCTGAAAAGACCAAATTGCCCTATGAAAGCAACCGCTTTTTCCGCTGGAGAAACTACAGGGAATATGGCACAGGCGTTGCCGGCGACCTTTTTGTTCACCTGATATCGGGTATTCATTTTATTACCGATTCCAAAGGGCCTGATAAGATATTCTCCATAGCCGACCTGGTTTACTGGAAAGATGGGCGCAATGTACCCGATGTGATGACCGGGGTGATACATTATCCCGAGACGAAAGAACATCCATCGTTCCAGGTGTCGCTGCAGGTTAATTTTATTAGCGGACAGGGCGAAGTAGGTTATACCCGTATGATCGGTTCGGAAGGCGTGATCGACATATCCGACGACACCGGCTTTACCATCACTAAACGTAAAATGCCGGTGGCGCCCGGTTACGGCGGGTGGGATTCGTATGATACCTACCCTAAAGCAATGCAGCAGGCCATAGCCGACGAGTACAACAAGAAATACTCGGAAGCCGATAAACAGGAGCCCAAATCAGAGACTATAACCTATCAGTCGCCTGATGGCTATAACTCGTCTTACGCACATTTTGACAATTTCTTCGACTCGATGCGTACAGGCAAACCAGTTGTGGAGGATGCAAAGTTTGGTTTCAGGGCAGCGGCGCCGGCGCTGGCGTGTAACGAAAGCTATTTTCAGAATAAGGTCATTCACTGGGATGCGGAAAATATGAAACTCGCATAATTGCAAGCAGTATTTAAATAAATATTTAAATAAACAGATTTACAGATACTTAACAAATATGTGATATATATCATATATTGCATTGGCGCATTTATATATATTTATTTGGCATGCTAAATCTGTCGGATCTGTTATTATGGGCAAGTTTGTATTAATAGATGATGAACCTATTTTTCATAAAATAGTTCAAATGACGCTGAAATACAGCGATCTGTCTGATCACGCTACCTATTGCTATGATGGAGAAATAATCCTCGATTATCTCGAAGAAAGAAAAAGCGACTCAGGCTCGCTGCCTGATTATATATTCGTCGACCTCTACATGCCTGTGTTTGACGGATGGGACTTTTTGAATCGTTTTCAGAAGATCTATAAATCGCTTAAAAAAAATATCAAAATATTTATCGTATCGTCGTCGGTCGATCCCAACGATATCGACCGTTCAAAATTGTACCCCTTCAATACAACCTTTATCTCTAAACCCGTAATGAAGGAAGTGTTTGACAGCATCGATTATGCCGTTTAAGCCTGCCAATTATTACCACGGGATGTTTGTAACCTAAATGTAATCAGATCGTCAAATAGAATATTAATAAAGTTAAGATAACATTAACTTAACACAGTTGTTGATTATTTTATTGAAGATTGCGTAATTTTAAGGAACGAATAAAAAGGGATTAAGCGATAATTAATAATGTTAAATTTGTCGCCATGGCAGATTAAAATATCGGTTACCCCCGACGCTGATTATGAAGAAAAAGATACTATTTATAACCGGGTCCATTAACCAGACCCAGCAAATGCATAAAATATCCCAGGAACTACCTGACTACGACTGCTGGTTCAGCCAGATTTTTACAGACTCGCCTGTTCTGAAAACGCTTATAAGAAAAACGTCCCTGGTCGACAGCACCGTTGTCGCAGGGCAGTTCAAAGAAAAATCCGAGAGATACCTGAGCGATCATGATCTTCCTAATGACTACGAAGGCATTAAAAACCAATACGACCTGGTAGTTTACTGCTCGGATATGATCATGGCCAAAAAATTTCGCAATACCCGTACAATATGGGTGCAGGAAGGGATGATAGATAAGCTTACAGGCTGGGGTACTTTGGTACGGAGGCTGAATTTGCCGGGCTGGTATGCCGGTAATACAGCGTTAAACGGTTCGTCTAATAACTGCGATATTTATTGCACGGCTTCCGAGGGGTATAAAGACCTGATCGTGGAACGCGGAGCTGATCCGTCGAAAATACTGATTACGGGGATGCCCAATTACGATAATAACCGGGAATTCCTGGACAACGACTTTCCTCACCGCGATTATGTAATGGTGGCCACAACCGACATGCGCGAAACCTATCGCCGGGAAGACAGGCCCGCCTTTATTAAGCAAACCGTTGCAATAGCAAACGGGCGCCAACTGCTGTTTAAGCTTCATCCCAATGAAAAATTTGACCGTGCCGAAGCTGAAATCAGAGAATATGCGCCGCCGGGAACATTGATCTACCAGTCGGGCAATACCAACCACATGGTTGCCAACTGTTCTGAATTGATCACGCAATATTCAACCGTAGTATATATAGGAATAAGCCTGGGCAAAAAAGTGCATTCTTATTTTGATCTCGAAGAATTAAAAAGACTCACTCCTATACAAAACAACGGCACCTCGGCTATCAACATCGCGCAGGTATGCCGCGACTTTATCGAGTTTACCGGCCCGAAGGAAAACTTTTTGAAAAATTACCGGTTCACCCCTGTTCCGGTAACCGAAAAAGAAGAAATTTACGCTTAACGAGCCGGACATGGGCAAAAAGATCGTGATCGTGGTCCAGGCAAGGATGTCGTCGAGCCGTCTGCCTGGCAAGGTGCTGATGCCGATACTTGGCAAAAGTTTGCTCTGCCGCATGATCGAGCGGTTAAAAATGATCAGCCACGAAACTCAACTCGTTATTGCCACCTCGCTCGAACCCTCGGATGATATTATAGAACGCGAAGCGGAGAGTATAGATATTCCCTGCTTTCGCGGCAGTTTAAATAACCTGCTCGACCGCCATTACCAGTCCGCATTGAAGTATAACGCTGATATCGTCCTCAAGATACCATCGGATTGCCCGCTCATCGACCCGCGTATAGTAGATGACGTGCTCGATTTTTATTTTCAGCATGAAGGACAATACGACTATGTAAGCAACCTGCACCCTGCTACTTATCCTGACGGCAACGACGTGGAGATCATGAGCATGGCTTGTCTAGAAAAGACACATAAGGAAGCCACAAGAAAATTGGAATTAGAACATACCACGCCTTACATTTGGGAAAACCCGGGCAAATTCAGGATAGGCAATTTTGCCTGGCCAGCCGGACTGGATTATTCTATGTCACATCGGTTTACGATCGATTATGAAGCCGACTACCTGTTCATTAAACGTGTTTTTGAAGAACTATACCCGCATAATGTGGATTTTTCATGCGAAGATATTTTGAATCTGCTGCAGAATAAACCCGATATTTACCGCATTAACGCTGATTACGCCGGCGTAAACTGGTACCGCAATCATCTCGATGAGCTGAAAACCGTCGGCGCTGCACAAACGAAAACTATAGCTAACTGAAATGACTACAACCCAAATAGATACTCCCAGGCTGGAAGACATCGCCCTGAAAGTACGGGAACATATCATCAGGATGTCGACGGACGGGGGGTGCTTCGTCGGAGCTTCGCTCTCGGCGGCCGATCTCATCGTTTATCTCTACACCAACTTCCTCAACGTCAATTCAAATAACCTGGAGGATCCGGACCGCGATTATCTTTTCCTTTCAAAAGGACACGACGTACCGGCGCTCTACGGCACGTTTGCAGAATTGGGGCTTATCGAAAAAGACCGCCTGAAAAATCACCTTTCCACATCCGACCATATTTATTGGCACCCGAATACCCATATTCCCGGCATCGAATTTCATTCGGGATCGCTCGGCCATTTGCCTTCCGTGGCTATGGGCGTGGCGATGGACATAAGAATTCGCGGCGGAAAAAACAAGGTGGTATGCATTATGGGCGACGGCGAGTTGAACGAAGGCACCTGCTGGGAAGCTGTGCTGGTGGCCAATGCCTACAAACTGGACAATCTGATCTTCGTAATTGACCGTAACCATTTCCAGGCCAATATGCCGACAGAGGAGCTGATACCATTGGAGCCTCTGCAGGACAAATTCAAGGCTTTCGGCGCATCGGTAAAACGTATCGACGGGCATAGCTTTGAAGCATTGCACAACGCATTTTCGGCTTTTCCTTTCGAGGAAGGCAAGCTAAACGTCATAATAGCCGACACCGTTCGCGGCAGGGGGTTGCCAAGTATAGAGCGTCGCGCCGACCGCTGGTTCTGCAACTTTACAGCAACTGAGGTTGAAGATTTGCTGAAGGAATTGCACGGCGAAAAAGTAACCCAACTGACATCAGAAACTTTAGTGGTAAGATAACATGACATACGAGGAATTATTGACCGAAACCGCTTTAAGTGACGACCGCTTTATTGTAATGACGGCGGAAAACAGGGCTTTGATACGCAACCTTCCCGGCAAACTGGGAAAACGGTTTATCGATACAGGTATTACCGAACAAACCATGATCGGTACCGCCTCCGGCCTGGCTTTGCGCGGCCGCATACCGGTGGTGCACGCGCTGGCATCGTTCCTTACCATGCGCGCATTTGAATTTGTGCGCACTGATGCCGGAATAGCTAACCTGCCTGTTAAGTTAAGCAGCTTTGTTCCCGGTTTCTTATCTGATGGTAACGGTCCCACCCACCAGGCTATTGAGGACGTGGCTTTAATGCGCGGTATCCCCAATATGACGGTTTTTGCACCGGCCGACGAACAGGACCTGGTTGGCATGCTGCCGCAGATATGGAACCACCCCGCTCCCTCCTATGTACGTATCAATACACGTAAAACCGATTATCAGCACAGCCCTTTCGAGATCGGGAAAGCTGAAGTGATATCCAAAGGTGAAGATGTAACGATACTTACTTATGGTCTGCTTTTCGAACAGGCATTAATAGCTGCTGAAATATTAAAAAACGAAGGCCTATCGGTAGGCTTAGTCAATATGCGCAGCCTGAAACCGGTAGATGAACAAGCCATTATCGACGCAGTGCAAGGCAGTGCGCTGACCGTAACCCTGGAAGACCATTTTGTTACCGGCGGCCTGTACAGCATTGTCGCCGAAGTACTTTTAAAGAACGAAATTTCGGGCAAGGTACTGCCTTTCGCCCTTAACGAACGCTGGTTCAAACCTGCTTTGCTGCCCAACGTATTGGCACACGAAGGTTTTACCGGCAAACAAATAGCTGAAAAAATATTGGGATATAGCACCCGTTCCGTGCAACCGGAGGTTTCTGTTCCCCAATTCTCTGAATAATATAAAAGGATACGACTATGCCGAACACTGTAAAATTCAATGCGGATTATCCCGACATTACTAAATCGAAAGAATTGTATGAGCGCGCTCTAAAGGCGCAAACGCCTGTAACGCAAACCCTTGCAAAAGGGCCCGGTCAATATACCAAAGGTGTTTCGCCCATTTATATCCGGCGCGGTAAAGGTTCGCATGTTTGGGATGTGGATGGGAATGAATATATAGATTATAACTCGGCCATAGGTCCTATCTCACTGGGCTATGCTTATCCCGTTGTGGACGAAGCAATAAAAAGGCAATTGGAAGACGGCATCACTTTTTCGATGATGCACCCCCTGGAAGTCGAGGTGTCTGAGCTGTTGCATGAAATCATTCCGAATGCCGAAGCGGTAAAAATAGCCAAAACCGGCGCTGATGTTTGTTCGGCAGCCGTCCGGCTTGCGCGTGCTTTCACAGGGCGTAAAAATATCTTCTGCTGCGGGTACCACGGCTGGCACGACTGGTATATCGGCATCACCAGCCGCAACGCCGGCATCCCCGAAACTATCCAGAACATGACCTATACTTTCGAGTACAATGATATCGATTCCATTAAAGCAGCTCTGGATGATACTGTTGCCGCATTGATACTCGAACCTTTTATTTTCGAAGCGCCCAAACCCGGTTTTTTACAGCAACTGGCCGACGTATGCCGGGAAAACGGAACCCTGCTTATTTTCGATGAAATGTGGACCGGATTCCGTATCGCTTTAGGCGGCGCGCAGGAATATTTCAATGTAAGGCCCGATATGGCGGTTTATTCCAAAGCTTGCGCCAACGGCATGCCGATCGCTTTTCTCACCGGTCGCGCCGATGTGATGGGGCTGCTAAATTCAAAAGTATTCAGTTATACCACCTTCGGCGGCGAAGCGCTTTCACTGGCAGCCTGTATGGCTACCATACATGAGCTGCGTGATAAGAACGTCCCGCAATACCTGGACGAAAAAGGCGCCTTGCTGAAAGACGGTTATAACCAAATAGCTATGGAAGCCGGCATGGACATTTATACCCGGTGCGTCGGTTACAATTGCCGCTCGTGGGTGACTTTTACCCCCGAAGCAGGCAACGGGCTTGAAGTGAAAGCCCTGATGCAGCAGGAACTGTTTAAACGCGGTATTCTGTGGGGCGGTTTCCACAATATGAATTTCAGCCACAGCGACGAAGATATTCAATATACGTTGTCGGCATACCGCGATGTGATGCCTATCATGAAGGCAGCGATTGCCAGCGGAAATGTAAAACAACACCTGAAAGGCGAACCGCTTGAACCGGTGTTCCGAAAGGTGAGTGATTATAATATTAAGCCTAAAACCGCGTAGAGATGTGCGGATTTCAAATGTGCGGATGTGCAAATGAAAATACACTATGACTATTGATCGAATATTTTCACTGAATAATAAAACTGCCGTTGTTACCGGCGCGCTGGGTTTGCTGGGCAAAAAGCATTGCGAGGCGCTGGCCGATGCAGGCGCTAATGTAGTGGTCGCCGACCTGGACGAAAAAGGCGCGGCTGATTTCGCCAAAAAATTAGGCGAAAAGCATTTAGGCGTGGGCATGAACGTCACTGATACTGTATCATTAGAAGGCGCCCGCGACAGCATAGTGAAGAAATACGGTAGTATCGATGTTTTAGTGAACAATGCTGCCATCAACGACATGTTTGAAAACCCGGGGTTAGCCAAAGAGCTTTCAGCTTTTGAAAACTATCCGCTGGATGCTTTCAAAAAGTCGCTGGATGTAAATGTGACCGGGGTTTTCCTCGCATCACAGGTATTCGGAACGGTGATGGCAAAACAGGGCAGCGGCAGCATTATCAATATTGCCTCGACCTATGGCATCGTTGGCCCGGACCAAAGCATTTACCGGGATAAGAACGGCGCGCAAACATTTTATAAATCACCGGTTTACCCTGTAACCAAGGGCGCGGTGATCAACTTTACCCGTTTTCTGGCCGCTTACTGGGGGAAGAACGGCGTACGCGTAAATACACTCTCGCCCGGCGGAGTTGAGAACAGCCAGGACGAGTATTTTATACAGAATTATTCAGCTAAAACATTGCTTGGCCGTATGGCGCAGGCTGTTGATTACCAGGGGGCGTTGATCTTCCTCGCCAGTGATGCGTCGGCGTACATGACCGGGGCAAACCTGGTTGTCGATGGCGGCTGGACGGCGATCTGAACCAAAAATTTGAATTATGAAAAGTGAATTGATCGAAAAAGCTTCACGTATCAAATTACTCCTGACCGACTGTGACGGAGTGTTAACCGACGGCGGTGTTTACTACGGCGCTGAGGGCGAAACCCAAAAGAAATTCAATATCCGCGACGGCATGGGCGTTGAACGCATGCGCAACCTTGCGGGTATCATAACCGGCATTGTCACCGGCGAGCTTTCGCCTTCGGTAGTCAAACGGGCTGAGAAGCTTAAAATATCCGAAGTGCATCTCGGCTCAAAGGATAAGCCAGCGGTTTTGCGCGAAATATTGAACCGGCTTGAATTAAAAGCCGAAGACGTGGCCTTTATCGGCGACGACAGTAACGACCTTGAAGTGATGAAGCTTGTGGGAATGCGGTTCTGCCCCGCAGATGCGCTTCCTTTTATCAAAGAGATTGCCGATTACGTAACCGAGGCGAAGGGCGGCGAAGGCTGCTTCCGCGAAGTAGCGGAACTGCTGATCTCGGCAAAAGGTAAATCGGCGCCTGTTCCGGAAGAAGTTATCGATCTCGGCAATGGCAATAAGATCGGTAAAGATGAGCCTTGTTATATTATTGCCGAAATCGGCATTAACCACAACGGTTCGCTGGAAATTTGTAAAAAATTGATCGACGAGGCTGTTGCTGCAAAAGCAAGCGCCGTAAAATTCCAGAAACGCACGCCGGAGATATGCGTTCCGAAAGACCAGTGGGAAGTGATGCGCGATACGCCCTGGGGCCGCATGAGCTATATCGATTATAAGCGGAAAACAGAGTTCGGCATTGAAGAATATGCGGCGATCGACCAATACTGCAAAGAACTGGGCATCGATTGGTTCGTATCCGTATGGGATACTGAGGCCGTCGAGTTCATGGAAAAATTTGATACGCCGATATACAAGCTGGCCTCTGCCTCGCTTACCGATCACGATCTGATCAAGCGCATTTTGTTTACGGGCAGGCCCTTGATGTTATCAACCGGGATGTCCACGACCAAAGAAATTGAGGATGCAGTCCAATTAGTTTGGAAATTTGACGAGAATTATCCGCTGTTCATTGCTCATTCGACTTCGGCATATCCGTGCAAGCCGGAAGAACTAAATCTGAGGATGATCCAAACGTTAGCAAAAAAATATCCGGGTGTTCCGATCGGTTATTCCGGTCACGAAACCGGCCTCGCAACCACTGTTGCAGCCGTGGCTTTGGGCGCGACTTTCGTGGAAAGGCACTTTACCTTAGACCGCGCCATGTGGGGTTCGGACCATGCCGCTTCTGTCGAGCCGCAGGGCTTTCAGCGGCTGGTGCGCGACATCCGTGACGTGGAAACTGCATCAGGCGACGGTGTAAAAAGAGTTTACGAATCAGAATTGGAGCCGATGAAACGTTTAAGGGTTAATATCAGTGCCGAATATTTTGCAGATAATCAGCCCAAGGCCGGTACTGTGAAGTCATAAAGACTTTGGGACTCAAGACTCAGAACTCAAGACTAAGAGAATGTCATTAGTTACCGTAACAACGATCATATTATTTACCTGGGTGGCCATCATCATCGCCTGGGAAAGGGTATCGCCTTACCGCAAGGGCCTGCCTTTCTTCCGGGACGGCTTTTGGGTCGACTTGGTATGGTATACGATCATACAGAGTTATTTTCTTAAGATCCTGATCTTCGATTACATCATTGCCCCGGTCCAGCATCATTTCGACTGGTCGGGTTTCCAGGTTTTCAGGCATTGGACGATTACCGAGCAGGTGTTGTTCTTCCTCATTACGCACGACCTTTACATTTACCTGTTCCACCGCTTCCAGCACGCAAATAAATTACTCTGGCGTACCCACGAGGCACACCATTCGGGTAAAGAGGTGGATTTTTTGGCGGGGTCGCGTTCGCATGTCGTCGAGATCATTATCAATCAGACCATCGAGTTTCTTCCTATCGTACTATTGAGCCCAAACCCGGAGATCATTGTGCCGATCAAAGCGCTACTGGATGCTATTTTCGGGATGTTCATCCATGCCAACATCAATGTCAAGTTCGGCAAACTGAAATACTTCCTTAACTCGCCGGAGTTGCACCTGTGGCACCATGCCAATTACCGGGAAGTTTTCCATGCCAATTTTTCAACCAAATTTTCGATTTGGGACTACCTCTTCGGCACGATGTACGATCCTGGCCATAAACCCGGCGACAAGCGTGAGAACTGGGGCTTATATTACGATTACCCGAAAGATTATTTCCTCCAGCATGCCTTTTCGGTAAAACGCTTTGATGAGAACAAATTGCTGCGTTACAAATGGTTCGCCCGCTATTACAATCTGCGGCCAAACCTGATCAAATGGGCGAAAAAGACTTTCCTGGGAAAAGACACCCCGATAATAGAAATGTACCCCCAAACGTCCGAAAAAGCAGGCACTCAAGATATTGAAGAAAATTTAATATCTTGCAACGACTAAATCCACTATCCGATTGGCTTGGTTATACATATTTATTGCTGCCCTGTTCGAGTCTGCCTGGACTTTCTCGCTGAAATTCATGCGTTTTGGCGACATAAAAACACTGCGCTTCACCAATTTTTACAAAACAGCGGAAGGCTTGCCCATATTGCTGCCGCTTTTAGGATATATTGTATTCGGCGTCGGCAATATTTACTTTTTTTCGATGGCGATGAAAAGGTTACCCATGGCTACCACCTATGCAGTTTGGACGGCGGCCACGCTGGTGTTTATCAAATTTTCGGAAGTGATGTTCTTCAAGCAGCGTATCACCTGGCTCGAATCCCTCTTTATCCTGCTGATCATGTCCGGTATTCTCGGATTAAAGTTTTACGGAACACAGGTTAAATAACTCGCATTTTCAGGCCGAAAGTTTTATATTGCATGGGTAAACCTATGTTATTTAACTGCTATGCCTGCTATCAAACGTCGGGATTTTATTAAACAAACCATAGTCGCCGGAGCCGGTGTCGCGCTCGCTCCGCAGTTGTCTTTTTCTAAACCGAAAGCGCCTCCAGTTAAAAAAGTGATCGTCGCCGGAGCGGGAATTACGGGCCTTTGCTGTGCTTACGAACTGATGAAGGCGGGACACGACGTGGTAGTTTTGGAAGCATCAGGCCGTTACGGCGGGCATGTTTATACCGTACATGATGGTTTATCCGATGGGCTTTATGCTGACTTTGGCGCCGATCATATTACGAAACCGGGCTACGAACGATTCTTTGAATATATAGTTGAGTTTGGCCTGACAGCCATTCCCTACCCGAACGCCGAAGGCTCGGAACATAATTACGACAAAGACGCGATGAAAATGATCGGCGGAAAATTCTATACTGCCGAAAAGCTGCGCGATCCCGCCGTGCTGACCAAAATGGGGTTCAATGAAAAAGAGGTTGGATTTCTATCTAAAAATCCTTTTTACGAACTAAGTAATTTTTACCTGAAACCTTACAAAGGCAAATTCAAAGATCCTTACCAGCCCTTCGGCGTAGGATATGACGATCTCGATAAAATATCCATCGCCGATTTATACAAAAAGGAAGGGGCATCGCCCGCGGCACAACGCGAATTGGGCGGGAAACGGACTTCGGCGCTATACTACCTGTGGCGGCAGGCGATCATGGACTTTCGCGGCATCCCAGCTTCGGAGGGTGAGACTTTTCACCTGAAAGACGGTAACGAACAAATGCCTAAAGCTTTCGCCAAAAAGCTGGGCGACCGTGTAAAGCTGAACAGCCCGATAACCGCTATCGCCCATACGCCGGCGAGCGTGACCGTTACTTACAAACCCTACAACAAAGGTGAAGAAGCTCAAATGACTGCCGATGCGCTGGTCAATTGCATCACGCTCCCGGTTTTCAGGAATATACCGGTTACTCCACCCCTGTCGCCCGAAAAACAATACGTGGTGGATAATATGGCGTATTCTTCTCATCCATTTTATGTATTTGAGGCAGCTTCCAAATTCTGGCTCGATGACGGCCTTAAAAGTATTAATATGGAATTTGAGCACCCGGATATATCTTCCATCTGGCAGGAAACAAACCGCGTAGATACCGGCCGCATTATTTTAAAGGCTTTCGGGCCCGGCGGCTTGTCACCACTGCGGGTACTTGCGGCTTTCAGGGAGGTATATCCCGGCAAAAAGGACACGATAGAACAGGCGCTTACATTCGACTGGACGGTCGACAAATTTGCCCCGGCTTGCGAAATGGAACCTTTCCCAATCGGCGAGATGCACAAATTCTGGCCGCAACTGATGCTGCCCGACGGCAGGATATATTTCGCGGGCACTTATGCCGATAATATGAGCCGCGGCATGGAATCGTGCCTGCGTTCGGCGAATCGCGTTGCACAGGAGATCCATAAATTATGACCAAAACTTCGGTATTTATTTGTTCGGCGGCCGGTATCTTGTCTCTTGCCTGCTTATCTTTTATAGTTATTCCTCAGGAAAACCATGCGCCGGTAGTAAAGATCAACACGCCTGCCAACAACAGCACATTTGCACCGGGCGGACAGGTAAGCTACCAGGTAAGCGTATCGGACAAGGAAGATGGCGACTCACGCTTTGACGAGATCAATGCCAAAGAAGTATTGGTCGAATTAAAATACATAAAACCCGGTGTTAAAGTCCCGGCGCCAAACGGCCCTGTGCCCGATGATCCGGCCGGGCTTGCCGTCATACGGAGTTCCAACTGTCTAAACTGCCATAATTTTAACAGTAAATCGCTCGGACCGTCATTTTTAGAGATCAACAAAAAATATCCGCTCAATAAAATTACGACCGATACGCTAATCAACCGCATCAAAAATGGTTCGTCAGGAATATGGGGATTTAAGGAAAAAATGCCCTCTCACCCCGAATTGTCGGCAGCCCAGGTTGCGTCCGCTGTACAATGGATCATGAAAAATGCCGCTAATCCCGATGTGAACTACTATAACGGGCTGAGCGGTATCATCCATTTGCCTGAAAATAAGAAACGCAAATTTATCCTGACGGCCAGTTACATCGACCATGGAATTAAAAACACCACAGCCAGGCATCTTAAAGGGCAGGATGTTGTTACGATCACTGTACGATAAGACTATTGACCAAGCAGCCCGTAACACTGGTTAGCAATCTCCAGTTCTTCATTTGTAGGAATGATCAAAACCTTGACCCTTGAACTTTCCGTGCTGATCGCCCGGATGCCAGCCAAACGCATATTGTTTCTGTCCGGGTCGAATTCAATGCCTAAATATTCCATATCCCCGCATACCATTTCGCGCACAAACACATCGTTTTCGCCAACCCCTGCGGTAAACGCCACGACGTCTACCCCATTCAGCGCAGCCGCATAAGCGCCGATATATTTTTTGATCCGGTAGGCATACATTTCGTACGCGAGTTTGGCGTTGGCATTACCTTCGGCCATGGCCTTGCGTATGTCGCGCATGTCGTTGGAACCCGTCAACCCCAGCATGCCGCTGTTCTTGTTCAGCAGGTCGTTTACCTGTTCGGGCGTGTAACCGAATTGGTCGATCAGATAGAAGATCACCGTTGGGTCGATATCGCCCGAACGCGTTCCCATAATAAGGCCGCTTAAGGGGCCGAAACCCATGCTGGTATCGACTGACCGGCCTTTGTCGATGGCCGTTATGCTGCAGCCGTTGCCGAGGTGTACGCTGATCAGCTTGAGATCGTCGCGCCCCAGATAAGCGGCGGCCTGCTGCGCGATAAACTTGTGGCTGGTGCCATGAAAGCCATATGCCCGGATATTATTCTCTTTATAATATTGGTCGGGTATAGCAAAACGGAACGCTTTGGGCGGCAGCGTGTGATGAAACGCGGTATCAAATACCGCTATCTGTGCTGCATCCGGAAATATCTTTTCCGCCACTTCTATGCCGGTGTATCCGGCAGGATTGTGCAAGGGGGCGAGCAAAAACAATTTCCTGAGCTCGTTTTTTACATCTTCCGTTATCCGGGTCGGTTCCCAAAACCGTTCACCGCCGTGCACCACCCGATGACCAACGGCTTGAATGTCCTTCCGGTCTTTTATCACGCCGATCGCAGGATCGGTCAGCAGCTCGTTCACTTTATTCAACCCCGCTTCATGGTCAGCCCTGCCAAGCCGGAAAGTCAGTTTATTTTCTTCGCCGTTTGCGATGATCTTGTGCGTTAACACTGCATCGTCCGAGCCGATACGTTCAACGATACCGCTGGATACCGGAGCCGTCGACGGCATTTTGAAAAGCTGGTATTTGATCGAGCTGCTGCCCGAGTTTATAATAAAAATGTTCATCGGTTAAGCATGTTTTTCGATGGCGGTAGCGACGTCCTGGGCCTGGATAGCCGTAATGACGACCGTATTAAATACATCATCCACGGTACAGCCACGGCTCAGGTCGTTAACGGGCTTATTGAGGCCCTGCAGCATCGGCCCGATGGCCAGCGCGCCTGTTTCGCGCTGTACCGCCTTGTAAGTATTGTTGCCTGTGTTGAGGTCCGGGAATATCAGCACACTCGCGCGTCCGGCCACTTCCGATCCGGGAAGTTTGCTTTGACCGATCACCGGGTCGACCGCCGCGTCATACTGTATCGGCCCTTCCACCTTCAGGTCGGGACGCTTTTGTTTGACAATTTCAGTGGCCCTTCGTACTTTTTCGACGTCTTCGCCCTCGCCCGATGTTCCTGACGAATACGAAAGCATCGCTACTCTTGGCTCGATACCAAAACGCTTACTGCTGTCGGCTGACGAAATAGCGATCTCGGCCAATTGATCGGCGGTTGGGTTCGGGTTTACGGCACAATCGCCGAAGACGGATACCCGGTCGGGCAGGCACATGAAGAAAACGGATGAGACAACCGATATGCCCGGTTTGGTTTTGATGAACTGCAGGGCCGGGCGTATGGTATGCAGCGTGGTGTTTACCGCGCCCGACACCATTCCGTCGGCATGGCCCTTGTAAACCATCATGGTACCGAAATAAGATACGTCGGTCATCAGGTCGCGGACCATTTCAAGCGTTACATTCTTATTCTTCCGCAGCTCAAAAAGCGTATTCACATAATCCTCGTAATGCTGATCGAAGGCCGGGTTAACAATCCGGACTTTATTCAGGTCGAGGTTAATATCGTTTCGGTTAATGATGGTCTTAATATCTGTCGTATCCCCGATCAATGTCAGGTCGACGACATCCTGGCTCACCAACCTTGCGGCGGCCCGCAAAATCCGCTCGTCATTTCCCTCGGGCAATACGATATGTTTTTTTGACGTTTTGGCCCATTGAACCAACTGGTACTGGAACATGCGCGGTGTAATGCCCGACGGTTTGAAGGTGACAATGCTCTTGTCCAGCTCGGGAATGTTAACGCACTTGTTAAAAGTATCTATCGCCAGCCGTATCTTTTTACTGTTATCAGCGGTGATCTGCGAGCGGATGTTGCCAACCAGGTTGCTGGTTTGGAACGTGCCGGTCTCGACCGCTATGATCGGCACCACCGTTTGCGAACCTTCTATCAATCTCAGTATCGGCTCCTCGGGCTGGTAACCCGCCGTAAGCACGATCCCGGCTACTTTGGGATAACTGGTAGATAAATTGGCCTGCAGGGCGGCGATAATGATGTCTCCGCGGTCGCCGGGTGTAACGATAAGCACATTATCGCTAAGATAATTCAGGAAATTTGGCACCTGCATGGCGCCTGTAATAAAATGATCGGCCTGGTTGGAAAGATGCTCCTTGCCGAACAGCAACTTGCCGTTAAGCTGTTCGTTGATCTCCTGCATGGTCGGGCTGTTCAAACTTACGTCGCGCTGTATTACCGTAATTAAGATACCGGCGGATATTTGCTGCGTCAGCAATTCTGTGACATCCTTTACATGTTCCGGGTCGATCTTGTTCGCCACAAGTCCAAGCACCTGTATCTCACGCGCATCAAAGTTATGGATGGCCGTAAGCGCGGCGCTTACCACCTGCGCTATGGTTTTTCCCTCGCCTGAAATAACAATAATAACCGGCGCCCGCAGGTTTTTGGCGATCTGAACGTTTATTTCAAACTCGAAAGCAGTGCCCTCGCCGAGGTAATCCGTGCCCTCCACTACTACGAAATCATACTTCGCTTCCAGCGACTTATACTTGCTGATAATGGTATCCAGCATTTCGCCCTGGCTGTCCGTTTCCATTTTGCTCATGGCGTCCTGCCAGCTAAAAGCAAACGTGTCGTCGTAAGTCATGGACAGATCGAAATGGGTCAGGATGGTATCGATATGTTCGTCTCTTTTTACAGGAATATTCTGGTTAATGATCGGCTTATAATAGCCGATTTTTTGAGCTTTGCCGAGCAGCATGTTCATCAGTCCGAGGGATACGATGGATTTACCGCTGTAAGGCTCCGTGCTGGCAATAAATATGGTTTTTATCATAGGTTTTATCCGTTCGGCATTACCCGGTAAAAGTAAGCAATTGCGGGCTTTTTATGCGGGGTTATGAAAACACAGGTAATGTGTTTTTCAAAAAAATGTTAATTTGCGAAGGGTTTTTTAACGAACATCGTCCTGCCTGATGAAAGACAAGGTAAACATCGACATCATCATATTAAGCTATGCAAAAGATGATTACCTTAAGGGCCTGACCGAACAAACGATATCAACGCTAATGGATTCGGAAGACCCGGAAAAGATCCATTTCAATATCCTGGTTATCGAGTCGAATAAGGCACTGGCCCCTTACCAATTCGGGCATTCAACCACGATCTATCCAACCGAAAAGTTCGGCTTTCACAAATACCTGAACATCGGGATCAACATGACGGGCAGTCCTTTTGTCTGCCTGTGCAACAACGACCTGATCTTTCATAAAAACTGGGCCAGCGAAATCGTTAAGGCTATGGAAAACGACCCGGAGATGCTGAGCGCCACTCCCTATTGCCCAAACTTTCATAAAAAAGAAGGCTTTGCCGAAAATGTCCCGCCGTTACAGGGTTATTTCGGCCTGCTGGTGGGCTGGTGCATCTTTGTGCGCCGGGAAATATTCGGCGTCATCGGACCGCTGGACGAGAACCTGGTATTCTGGTATTGCGATTATGACTATTGCAACACCCTCGAGAAATTTAAAGTAAAAAACTGCCTGGTTTCAACCTCTTACGTTACCCACCTGGGCAGTGAGTCCATCGAACTGGTGGATAAAAAGGAGCATAAAAAACTGACCCAAATACCGCGGTTCTATTTCAGTTATAAGTGGCACCACCACTCCTATATCCGTTACAAGCTTGAAACCTGGCTGTTTAAACTGAAACTTTTCCTTAATCTTTAGCCGCACCGGCCAACGCTTTCGGGTCGTCGCCAGCCGCAGTGGATGTCCCGTTTTCGGGTGTCGTTGCACAAGGATAACCAAACAAACAGCGCTCTTTTATGATGGAGGCTACTTCGGGCGGCACCAGGTCTTCCCACTCCTTTGCCCCTTCTTTTATGAGCTTCAGCACGTTGTCTGTTTGCACGTGCAGGTTTTTTTCTTTGTAATGACTGATATCCTCGATCTTATTATTAGCAATCAGGTAACGGTACAGGTCTATCAGGTGAGGCGGCGGGTAAAACCGCAGACAGTTCATGATCACCCCATTGCGCAGCGTGGGATAAATGAACAGTTTTACTTTACGGCTGAACAGCGTCGCAAACGATTCGAGAATGCCGCCCGGCAGGTCCTGGTAATGCACTTCCGAGAAAATGTATTCCAGGTTAGGATATCCGAGGACGACGCCTATCTTCAGCTTCGTGATCTTGGACAGGTACGACACCAGTTTATAATATTCGTGAAAATTGGAGATCAGCACGGTTTGCCCGAGCGAGCAAAGTATGTCCACCCGGTCGAGGAAATCCTTTTCGTCGATGTCCGCATTCTGGTCGGCATCCCGTTCTTTCAGGGCCTGCAGCGTAAGCTCGGCTATGACAACCACGTTATTGGCATCTACGTCAGGCTCTTGCGAAAACTGCCTTACCCCCGTCGTAACCATGTCCATATGGACGTTGATCACCGGTCGAAACCGGCCGCGTATCACCACGATATGCTTTTTGTACAATACTTCGGACGGCTGTTGATTTTTACCGTCCGGACCGAATAACGCCGCATCGGTAAAGCCGTACTTTACCAGGTGCAGACTCATGAGGCGGTTATCCACCTTTGAAAAAGCCGGCCCCACAAAGCGGATCATATCGATCTGGATGCGGTCCCTGGAGAGGTCGTCCATCAGCGATAGCAGGAACACCGACGGTATTTCGTTGTAATAAAAACAGGCATACATCAGGTTTACCCCTAAAATACCCGCCGCCTGTTGCTGCAGGTTATTGTCGTTATCCAGCAGTTTTACGTGCAGCACAACATCATTGTATGGCCCGTTGGGTTCCAGTTGGAAACGCACGCCCATCCAGCCATGCCCTTCGTTGGTTTTATGATAGTTGAGCGCCGCAATGGTATCCGAAAAAACGAAAAAGGTAGTCTTATCGCCGCGCAGGGCCGAAAGACGCTCGATGAGCAAACCGTACTCGTGGTCGAGCATGGAAATCAGCCTGGCTTCGCTTACATAGCGGCGGACCTGTAATACACCATAAATGGCATCGGAAAAGGTCATGTCGTAGGCCGACATGGTTTTGGCGATTGTACCGGACGCCCCGCCGGCTTTAAAGAAATTGGCCGCCACGTCCTGTCCCGCCCCGATCTCGGCAAAAGAGCCGTATATACGCGGATCGAGGTTGATGGTAAGGGCCTTTTGCTTTGTGCCGATATCCTTGTTATAAATGGCGTCCATACATCAGGGGTTTACAGGTAAATGCCGCCTCTCTTTCGAAAAGACGTTCAAATTTACAATTTTTTGAACGCAGCAAGGCCGGAAAATTTATTGTTCCTGCGGCAGGCCGATAGCAAATGAAAAAGCCCCTAAACCGGGGCCTCACTTTTTATGCTTCGAATTTATAACCGACTCCTTTGACGGTCGATACGATGTTATCGCCTAATTTTTCGCGCAGCTTGCGGATATGTACGTCAATAGTCCGGTTGGTCACCACAACCGAGTCTTCCCAGATGTTCTTTAATATTACCTCGCGGGTATAAACCTTGCCGGGCTTGGACGCCAGCAGGTAAAGCAATTCAAATTCCTTTTTTGCCAGGACGACCTTTTCGCCGCGCTGGAAAACCAGGTAAGCCTCACGGTCGATCGTAAGCCCGCCGATCTCCAGCTTATTATCGGTAACTTCCTCGGCCGGCGAATTGCGGCGCAGTATGGCGTTGATGCGGCTTACCAGCGCCCTCGGCTTAATGGGTTTGGCTATATAGTCGTCGGCACCTACGTTGAAGCCGGCTATTTCAGAATATTCTTCGCTCCTGGCCGTCAGGAATACCATAAAAGTATTCTTAAATTCAGGCATCGTCCTCATGATGCGGCATGCTTCAATGCCATCCATTTTGGGCATCATAATGTCGAGAACGATCAGGTCGGGCAGTACTTTTTTCGCTTCAGAAACAGCTTCCTGGCCGTTACGTGCGGTAAAAACCTGGTAACCTTCCTTTTTCAGGTTATATTCTATAAGCTCTAAAATATCAGGCTCATCGTCAACGATCAGGATTTTCTGCTTAGGAGAAATGCTCATATTACAAATTTTGCATAAAAATATAAGCTCTACAAAAGCAAATTATTAACCTAATATTAACAAATTGTTAAGTGTTACCTTATTTTAACCTTCTATTGAGGCTTATTAAACGTTTTGTTTAAAAATTCTTCAAGATCGCTTCCGGTGATGTTTTTTGCGATGATCTTCCCCTGCGGATCGATCATAAAGTTGGAAGGAATGGCATTGATGTGGTACAATCGCTCAGTAGGTCCGTCGAAATTCTTCAGGTCGGAGGCATGGTTCCAGGTGAGTTTGTCCTGCTTGATAGCTTGCTCCCATGCAGCCTTATTTACGTCCAGCGATATGCCCAGGATGTTCAGGCCTTTTGGCTTATAGATGGCATATTGTTTTACCACGTTGGGGTTTTCATGACGGCAGGGGCCGCACCACGACGCCCAAAAGTCGAGCAGTACATATTTCCCCCGGTAATCCGACAGCTTTACCGGTTTGCCGTCTAAGCCCGTTGTAGTGAAATCGGGCGCCTGGTGGCCAACCGAAACAGGCTTTGCCGCCATCATTTGATTGATGAAACCCTGAACGGCCGGGTTATCAGAAAATTTACCGTGCAGATCGTCGGCGTAAGCTACCATTTGCTGCTCGTACTTATTTTGATCGAGCGCGGTAATGGCATAAAATCCGGCCAGCGAGTTTTTATTGTTCAGGGCGAAATTCAACACGGCCTTACTTTGGCTGTCGAGCACTTTTTGCAGTTGCGGGCGATAGACGTTGATCAGCGAATCCGACTCACGTCCCAACTTTTCCGCCGCCGAACGGTAATCTTCGGTGATCTTGCTGATCTGCTGGTTAAACACGTTGTTGACTTTGTTGAACTCCTTGATCTTTTCCGAATCTTCCGACCCGGTTATCGTATAACTGTGATTTACGTCGGCCAAATTTGTTGAGAACGAAATATCTTCGCCGTTCTTCGCGATCAGGTCGAAAAGATTGCTGCCGATACGCAGGTTAAACAAGTTTGCGTAAGGAACCGAACGTTCAAACCGGAACTTGCCATCCTCGCCCAGGTTAGTCGAATCGACCACGGATATCGCCGTACTGTCGGCCTGTAAAAGGTAAATCTTTTTTATGCTGCCCGGGTTAGTTACAGTGCCGTTTATAGTGAAGGCTGCTTTATTTTTTTTGCACGACATGAACGCAACCAGCAACAGTGCGCTACAGCAATAAGCGACAATATTCTTTCTCATCTATTGGATTCTAATTCTTTTATCAATAACTGGTTGGTCGTTTGCGGGTCGATCCTCCCTTGCGAGCGTTTCATGATCTCGCCCATAAACAGCCCGATAACGCCTTTTTTGCCTTTCCGGTATTCGATTACCTTATCGGGATATTTGGCTATTGCCTCGCTGATATACCGCTGCACATCATCGCCGCCCAAACCGATCATGAGGTTTAGCTCGTTCGCAAGCTGTTCCGCGCCCTTACCGGGATCAGCGATCATAGCCGGGAAAAGCCTCTGAGCTGCAATCGTATTGTTAACTTTACCGCTGTCAACCAGGCTGATTATCCCAGCCAAATTAGCCGGTTTGATACAGAAATCTGTAATCTGAACGCCATTTTCGTTCAAATATGATTTAACCGCGCCCATCAGCCAGTTTGCGGCAGCCTTAAAGTTTTGCGTATGGCTTATCAGTTCCTCAAAATAAACGGCGGTATCCCTGTCTGCAGTGATCACCGAGGCATCATAGGCGGGCAGCCCTAAATCTACCGTGTATTTTTCGAAAAGCCTTTTCGGCAAAGCAGGCAGGCTTGCCCGTATTTGTTCAACATAGGCGTCGTTTAAATACAGGGGCTGCAGATCGGGTTCAGGAAAGTAGCGGTAATCGTTTGCCATTTCCTTGCTGCGCAATACCGATGTTTCGCCGGTATCGGCGTCAAAATTGAGCGTGTTCTGTTCAATGCGGCCGCCGCGCTCCAATATCTGCACCTGGCGCTCAAATTCATGCTCGATGGCGCGCTGCACGTTGCGTATCGAGTTCATATTTTTTACCTCGCAGCGGTTTCCAAAAATCGTCTCGCCTTTCAGCCGGACGGATATGTTGGCATCGCAGCGCATACTGCCCTCTTCCATATTACCGTCACAGATATCCAGGTAACGCAGCAGTTTGCGTATCTCGGTGAGGTATTGACCCGCCTCTTCGCTGCTGCGGATATCAGGTTCGGACACGATCTCGATCAGCGGTACCCCTGCCCGGTTCAGGTCGATGTATGAATCACTGTGGTGCTGGTCGTGCATGCTTTTACCTGCATCTTCCTCCATGTGGATGTGATGAATGGCGATATCCTTCTGTGAACCATCCGAAAGCCGTACAGTTACCGCCCCGCCGATACAGATCGGAAACTGATCCTGGGTTACCTGGTAACCTTTCGGCAGATCGGCATAAAAATAATTCTTGCGGGCGAAGGTATTGTGCAGGCTGATGGCGCTGTTGCAGGCCAGGCCCATCTTTACAGCGTACTCAACCATCTTTTTATTGATGCGGGGCAGCGTACCCGGGTGGCCCAGCGAAACAACGCTTACATGCGTGTTTGGGTCGCCTCCAAAGGCAGCGGAATCGGACGAAAAAGCTTTGCTGAAAGTGGATAACTGCGCGTGCACCTCCAAACCCACCACCAGCTCATATTTATCTTTTGACTTTTCCGGATCAATTGGCATATCGTTTAAAACTTTGGCTAAGCTGTCCCTGCAAAATGCCAAATATAAGTTAAAAACTCACATTCATACGTACTTATGACTATCAATTAGCTGCGCACGGCATACCATAACTAATGCCCCATCCGAATATTTTTTCCGTCCAGTATAATAAAACCCTTGTTTTCAGCATTATATAAGTAGTTTAACCTTATTTATTTCTATTAACTAAAATTTTAGTTGCAATATTCAAACCTATTTCCTAACTTCGATCAACTAAAAACTTAATTGCAAACCGATGGATATTTTTGATGCACCGTACCTGCTGCTGGCCAATGCCTGCCTGGTCTTATTCTCGGTACTATACCTGCTGCTCAGAAAGAAAACATTTTTCCAGTTAAACAGGATATACCTACTAAGTTCGATATTGCTTTCATTTCTAATTCCGTTTATCCACGCCACCTGGGTTAGCGGATTGAGCATTACACGGCAGGTAACTCAAACAATTTATTTACCTGGGGTAACCATAAATGGCGGAGTACAAGGTAATGCCACGCATCTGTCGCTGACGCAAATTTTGGCGTGGCTCTATATTATTGGCGTGGTTTTCATGGCAGCAAAACTTATTGCCAGGCTGATCGCTGTAAAAAGATTTATAAGACAAGACCAAAATACGCTGTCCTACTCCTTCTTCAAAAAAATCCATATCAGCCAGGACAATTTATCCGGCGGGCTGGTATACGCTCACGAAAATATACATGCCGCCCAATGGCATTCAGTTGATGTGCTGCTGGCCGAGCTGGTCATCACATTCAACTGGTTCAACCCGGCCGCTTATTTTATCCGCAGGGAACTTAAAAATGTGCACGAATTTATAGCGGATTCGGAGGCTTTGAAAGCCACAGCCAGGAAGCGGGAATACGTAATGCTTTTAGTTAGTCAAACGTTTGAAACACCAATAAATGAGTTAGTTAACACTTTTTTTAAACCTAGTCTATTAAAACAACGCATTATGATGATCCAAAAAGATAGATCACAGAAAAAAGCCCTGCTGCGGTACGGCTTTTTCATACCCCTGTTTGCGGCCATGCTGATCCTTTCGTCGGCGGCCGGAAACCCTTTCAGCAAGCCGGGTAATATGAGCCCAGCCCTGAAACCGCAGCAAAAAAACACGAAAGTATTCACGGTAGTCGAACACCCGCCGCAATTCCCCGGCGGAACCAATGAGTTCATGAAGTTTCTTGGTAAAAACATTCATTACCCGGCGGTAATGCGCGAAAAGAACATCCAGGGGCAGGTTTTAATTTCTTTTATCGTAGAGAAAGACGGCAGGCTTGATGACTTCAAGATCGCAAAGGATATCGGCTATGGCGCCGGGAAAGAAGCGCTCCGCGTTTTGGCTATGTCGCCCAAATGGGAGCCCGGCATCCAAAACGGTCACAAGGTTAGGACCGCATTTACCGTACCGATCAATTTTGCCTTACAAAAGGAGAATTAACAGTGAGCGTAGGGTGTCATGCTGAGGGTCTCGAAGTATGTGCGTGAAGGCCTTTGCCCGCATGTTTCGAGAGCCTCAACATGACACCCATTTTTAGACCGTGTCAAATCTTTTATTGTACAAACGATTTTGCCTTTTCAAGTGCGCTTGGTAGGCCGGATGCATCCTTGCCCCCTGCCGTGGCAAAGAAAGGCTGACCGCCACCGCCGCCCTGTATCTCTTTGGCCAGTTCGCGGACGATATTGCCGGCATTTAGACCTTTTTCTTTGACGAGGTTATCAGAGATCATTACCGTTAGACCGGGTTTGCCTTCGATGTCCGTCGCCAGTACCAGGAACAGGTTTGGTACGATGTCTTTTAGCTGGTAAGCCAGGTTCTTCACCGCATCAGCGTTGGGTAACGCCACTTTTTCGGCGATAAAGCTAATGCCGTTGATCTGCCGCACTTTTGCTGCAAGCTCGTTCTTCAACCCGGCTGACTTTTCGAGCACAGCTTTTTCGATCTCTTTTTTGAGTTTGCTGTTTTCTTCCAGCAGACTTTCGATGCTTTTGCCGATGTCCTTCGGGTTTTTCAGCAATTCCTTAAGCTGGTTTATTAACTGGCTTTGTTCGTTAATATAATTTTCAGCGCCGACGCCCGAGATCGCCTCGATACGGCGCACCCCGGCAGCCACGGCGCTTTCGCTGATGATCTTGAAATAACCGATCTGCCCGGTAGCTTTTACGTGCGTACCGCCGCAAAGCTCTTTGGAAAAATTATCATCGAATGTAATGACCCGTACATACTCACCGTATTTTTCGCCGAACAGGGCCATCACTCCCCTGCCGATAGCTTCTTTATATGCCACGCGGCGCTCTTCCTTCAGCGGGATATTTTCGCGGACTTTTTCATTTACGATAGCTTCTATTTGGGCAAGTTCCCCGTCGGTTACTTTGGCGAAATGTGAAAAGTCGAAACGCAGGTATTCGTCGTTCACCAATGAGCCTTTCTGGTTCACATGCGAGCCAAGCACCTGTTTCAAAGCGGCGTGCAACAAGTGCGTAGCCGAGTGGTTGCCCTCGATGCTATGCCGCCGGGCAGGATCGACAATGGCTGTCAGCGCATCTTCCATAGCCTCTGCACCGGGCAGCTTATCTACATAATGCACGATGAGCGCATTTTCCTTTTTAGTATCGGTTACTTCGATCACCTCGCCATCGGGGAACACAAGCTCGCCGCTATCCCCTACCTGGCCGCCGCTTTCGGCATAAAACGGTGTTTTATCCAGCACAATTTGATATTGTTCCTTACCCTTCGCGGTTACCTTGCGGTATTTAATGATATGGGCGATGGTTTCGGTCTCATCATAGCCTGTAAATTCGGTGGTTTCCTCATCCCTTACATTTACCCAATCGCCGGTATCGATGGCGGTAGCGGCGCGGGAGCGGGATTTTTGTTCAGCCAAGGCTTTGTTGAAGCCTTCCATATCAACATTAAGCCCCCTCTCGCGAGCCATCAATTCGGTCAAATCTATAGGGAAACCATAAGTATCTTGAAGCCGAAATGCCAAATCTCCTTGAAGGGTAAATAGATTTGCATGAGCTGATTTTAAACCAATAAATGCCGGGTTCTTTTCTACCGCCTTTAAAAAATCCTTAACCTGATTCTGAGCTTCCGACAGACGCATATTCTTGTCATCAAAGGCTTTCTTCAATATTGGATCTTTCATTGCTTCGTTAAACAACGCAATGTCAGTCCTTATTCTGGTTGCAAGATCTTCGACTTGTTTATCTAAAGAGTTTTCAAAGATTCCAATACCAGAATCTAAAGTTCTCAAAAATGAAATCTCCTCCTCCAACACAACCTTCTGCACAAAATCCCTCTGGTTCCACAACTCATCAAAAACGCGATGGAACTGTTCGGCTAAAAGCGGCACCAACGTATTCAAAAACGGTTCTTTAAAGCCCAAATATTGATACTGGTAGCGCACTGCACGGCGCAAAATGCGGCGTATCACGTAGCCTGCTTTGTTGTTGGATGGCAGTTGACCGTCGGCAATGGTGAAGCTTACCGCGCGAACATGATCGGCCAGCACACGCATAGCTACGGCTGTGTTCCAGTCGGCATCGCCTGGTTTGGCTTCGCTGTTGTAGGGTTTGCCGCTTTTTTCGGAAATGAATTGGATTAAGCCCCGGAAGACATCGGTATCATAATTGGAATGCTTGCCTTCCAGCACACGCACCAAACGCTCGAAACCCATCCCCGTATCCACGTGTTTGGCAGGCAGTGGCTGCAATGAACCGTCCTTCAGCCGGTTGAACTGGATAAAAACGTTATTCCATATCTCGATCACCTGCGGGTCGTCTGCGTTCACCAACTTCGCGCCGTCAATAGCCTTTCTTTCAGTTTCAGAGCGATTATCGAAATGAATCTCCGAACAAGGCCCGCATGGACCGGTTTCGCCCATTTCCCAGAAATTATCCTTTTTATTGCCTAGAAGAATATGGCTTTCGGGTACATATTGCTTCCACAAGTCGTAAGCTTCCTGGTCTTTCGGCAGGCCTTCTTTTTCATCCCCCTCGAAAACGGTTACGTACAGCCTGTCCTTATCGATCTTGTATACCTCAGTCAGCAGTTCCCAACTCCAGGCGATGGCTTCATTTTTGAAATAATCGCCAAAACTCCAGTTGCCCAGCATCTCGAACATGGTGTGGTGATAGGTATCTATACCCACCTCTTCGAGGTCGTTGTGCTTACCCGAAACGCGCAGGCAGCGCTGCGTATCGGCCACTCTTTTGTATTTGGCTGGCGCTTCGCCCAGGAAAATATCCTTAAACTGGTTCATCCCGGCGTTGGTGAACATCAGCGTGGGATCGTTCTTTACCACAATAGGCGCCGACGGCACGATCTGGTGGCCTTTAGAAGCAAAAAAATCAAGAAAAGCTTTACGTATCTCTGAAGCTGTCATAAGCTGGTAAATAGTGTGCAAAGGTAATTATTACGCCCGAAAGCGTGAAGGTCAGGTCAAAAGATATAAAACTGATAAGTAGAGGATGTTATGTTGACAACCATAAACTTTTCCACATTTTTTTCCGTTGTGGAACTTTACGATAACCCGTTTCGTATAAATGACCACGAAATAATTACATTTGAGCAATGCCTTATAAAGAACACGAAATCAGCAAGATGTATTACACCATGGGCGAGGTGGCCGCGATTTTCGACGTGAATCAGTCGTTGATCAGGTTTTACGAGAAGGAATTTGATGTATTGCAGCCTAAGAAAAATAAAAAAGGCAACAGGTATTTTACCCCTGAGGACATCGAACATTTGAGAATTATTTTTCACCTGGTGCGCGAGAAAGGCTATACCCTGAATGGGGCCCGCGAGCACCTGAAAAAGCACATCGGCGACGACAAGGAAAACCAGCGCGTGGTGGACGCTTTGGAAAGTATCAAAAAGTTCCTGCTCGAAGTTCGCGAACAGCTTTAACACGATTTTAGGATTTAAACGATTTTTATAGGATAATAGTCGGATTGGGTAATGTACCCCGATCCGGCTATTTTTTTATCCCAAACCATTATCTTTATTGGCTATGATAGCCGGCCACAAAGGCGAAGTACCTTTTTTTGTATTGATCGTCCCTTTCCTAGCCGGGATATTACTGGGCGTCTTCTTCGGTCAGCCTGGTTTAATTCCCTTTCTTTGGATACTTCTGGCTGCCATTACAGCCGCCTTCGTGTCGCTAAACCTGTTTTATCGTAAGCTGAAACTTTATAAGGCTCGCTGGACGGGCGGCCTGCTGATGCATTTGGTCCTGCTGGTGTTGGGATGGTTGGTTGCGGTTAAGTACAACGAACTGAACGATAAGAACCATTTCGCCAGGATATCTTCCCAATACCTTATTGTGAAGATCAACAGCGAACCTATAGCAAAAGGAGGACTAATCCGTTTTACTTCTGACGTCGAAAAGTCGGTTACCGGTAGCAGAACCGGCGAAGTAAGCGGCAATTTGTTGGTCACGATCAGGGACAGCGCCGCCGGCAGCTTATATTACGGCGACGAGTTGTTGATCCCTGCCAAATACGACGCTGTTGCACCACCCGCGAACCCGGCCGAATTCAATTACAAGAAATATCTCGCCAATCAAAACATCCATTACCAGGCTTTTTTGCAGCGCGGCCAGTTTGTGGTGCTGAAAGCAAACACCGGCAACCCTGTTATCGCTTATGCGCTCCGGTTAAGGCAACGATTGGTCGAAAAATTCAAGACCAGCATGCATAACACCGAGGCCATTGGGGTTGCATCTACCCTGATACTCGGTTATAAAGCCGATCTAAGCAACGACGTGCTGCAGGCCTATTCCAAGACGGGCACCATCCATGTGCTGTCGGTGTCCGGCGCGCATGTGGCCATTATCTTTTACCTGCTGAACCTTGTGCTGGGCTTTACCGACCGTTTCAGGCATGGCAAAGTAGTTAAAGCGGTATTGGTTATCGTACTGATCTGGGCTTATTCGCTGCTAACCGGGTTTTCGCCGGCAGTTTGCCGTGCCGCCTTTATGATCTCCATGATCATCATCGGTAAGACGTACAACCGGCACATCAATTCCCTCAACGTTCTTGCTATTTCGGCGTTCTTTCTGCTGCTTTACGATCCGTTTTTTATTCTCGATGTCGGTTTTCAGTTATCGTACCTGGCTGTAGGCGGACTGATCGTTTTTCAGCCCATCGTTTACAAATGGTTTGACTTTCAAAACAAATGGGCGGATAAATTATGGATCTTATGTTCGGCGTCCATAGCCGCGCAGGTGATCACTTTCCCGCTCAGCGCGTATTATTTTCACCAGTTCCCGGTTTATTTTTTGGTGAGCAACCTGCTTATCATCATTCCGTCCATGGTTATCCTTTATGCGGGCATGGCTTATTTGTTGCTGCCGGCCATCCCGTTTCTGTCGGCGGCGCTGGCGTGGACGCTGGAAAAGTCGATCCTGGCCATGGACAGCGCGCTCGGTTTTATCGAACACGCCCCTTTTGCCGGCATCAGCAAAATATGGATATCCACATGGGATTGCCTGCTGCTTTACGGAATTATTATTGGCGTACTCTATTTCTTTTATAACAGGAAGACCGCCCTGCTGCGGTTCAACTTGGCAATGATGCTATTGTTCACTGTAAGCGTAAGTATAAAAAGATGGAATACATTGAGCACCAGCAACATTACGTTTCTCAGCTTAAAAAAACACACAGGCATTGTTTTTAAAACAGGCGACAAGGCTGTCGTGCTGACCGACCTGACCGACACAGACAAGGCGTACCGGTATTCCGTTCAACCTTATTTGGATAGCTGCCAGGTAGCTTCGGTGAGATGTTTTTTGCCGGATGATGACATTCGATTACCCGGTTTGCATAAAAAAGCCGGGCTGGCACAATTTGGGGATAAAAGAATATTACTGCTGAACACATCGATTCCGGACCTTGCTCCTGGCCAAAAGATCGCTACGGATTGCCTCTATGTTTCCGGCACGCGGGAGCCCGATACGGCGCTGATCGGCAAAAACTATCAGTGCAAATTGTTTATTATCGATGTCAATAATTCGCCGCAGGCTGTGCACCTGCTTGAACAACAGGCAAGTAGCAAACACATCGAATATTGGGAGCCCGGGCGTAACAAATCGGTACTGCCCGTATCTAATTAGGAGCAAAACAGGAAAGGGCAAAATTAATTTGCACGCTAACCGATAAATTATCTAACTTGAATTAAAATCAAAGAACAAAACATGAAAATGAAACTTTTGAGTATTGCGCTCGGCGCAGCCCTGGTGGCGACGACGATTAGCGCCCACGCGCAAAAAAATTATACAGAAGGTGTTGTGACTTACAAAACCAGTATGCGCGGGCAGGATGTTGACGTAAAAAATTATTTCAGGACCGACTCGGCTGCGGTTACTTTTACGGCCGGGCCTGCTACAATAAAGATCCTGTCGGACGCTGCGCGCAAATATTTTGCAGTACTGGTCGACGTGCCGGTAGCTTCGATCAAAAAGGCAGCTATCGCCAATCCCGACGAGGTCGATCAGATGATGTCGGGTCTGCCTACCTTTACGTTCACCCCTACCAGCGAAACCAAGCAGATATCGGGCTTCAACTGTACAAAGGTAAGTGCGAAAGATAACAAAACCGGCACCAGCTACGACATTTGGGTAACTAAGGATATCACTGTTCCTTCAACTGCCATTGCACCTTACTATAAGGATGCAGGCGGTTTCCCGGTACAATACACCGCTTTCCAGCAAGGTCAGAGCGCCGAGGTTACCGTACAGAGCGTTACCGGCGATAAAGCTCCCGCAGGAACCTTTGGTATCCCGTCAGATTTTGACAAGATCACGATGGACGATTTGAAAGCCATGTCAGGCGGTGGTAACTAAGAAACGCGAATTTCAGCAATTGATAGAAAATGCACGGATTACGTCCGTGCATTTTTTGTTAGCGATTACGAGGCCTTTTTAATGCCCGGGTCATTACCTAACTGCGCAATCCATTCGTTAAACAAACGGCTTTCCATTTCCACAGCCTTATCGGCATGCATTTGCCAGTCGGCTGAAAAGGTTTTCAATTGATTGATCATTTCCTCCAGGTGCCCCTCCTCTTCCAGGATGATCGATTTTACATTCACCTTGCTCGATGCTTTGTCCAACGCTTCCTGGTAAACCGGGTATAACTCATCCGCCCTTACCTCGATAGCATAGGTAACCAGCAAATAGGCGGCGAAACGCAATTCCTTACCTTTCAGACCCAATTCGGTTTTCAGGTAACGGCAAACGTCCACGTCCAGTTGGTTCAGGTAATGCCGGCTGCTCGCCGAGGCCAGTAAATACTCGGCCGAGTAAGTCGGGCATATCGCCGCTCCTACTTTTTCGATTTGCTTTTTCAGGTAAAATGCATGACGGTGCTCCTCGGCGGCATGCTTCAGAATAATATAAGTAACAGTCTCCGGATCTTCGCAGGCTGAAATTTTGCGGGCGCCGGTGTTTTCCATCAGCGAAAGCGTGTTCAGCCAGCGGGCATGCAGTTGGTTATTATCAATAATTATTGGCAATAGTTGTTCAAAGCTCATAATTCTTCAAGGGCGGATTCAATTTTGCCGTAAATATAGCCCAGCTGTTCATCGGTTATGCAATACGGCGGTAAAATATAAAGCACATTCCCCAGCGGCCGCAGGATGATGCCGGCACTAAGAAAATATTGGTAAAGCCTGTCGCGTAAGGTGCTGAAGTACGATGTATTACCGCCCGTCTCCCATTCCATCGCTATAATAGTACCGGTTTGCCTTATCGTTCGGATGCGCGGATGGTCTTTTATCCGGGCAGCGAATTGCCTGTGGCTGTTTTCTATCCTTTTAATATTTTCTTTTGTCGAACTATCCAGAAACAAGTCCATGCTCGCAAGGGCGGCCGAGCATGCTACCGGGTTTGCAGTATAGGAATGGCCATGAAACAGGGTTTTCAGCTTGTCTTCCGATAAAAAGGCATTATAAATCTGTTGGGTGCAGGTCGTCAGGCCCATCGCCATCGTTCCACCCGTGATGCCCTTGGAAAAGCACATTACATCAGGCCTTGTACCGAGGTAATCGCACGCGAAATTCCGTCCCGTACGGCCAAATCCGGTAAATACTTCATCGGCTATCATAAGTACGCCTTCCTTTTGACAATGCTGCATCAGCTCATCCAGGTATTTCGCTTCGTACATGATCATTCCTGCCGAGCCCTGTATCAGCGGCTCAAAAATAAAACATGCCAGATCGGATTTGATGTGTGAGATTTGAGATTTGAGGTATTCGATATTCGACGCGTCGGGCAGGTCGATAAAATCCACCTCGAAAAGCAAACTGTCAAAAGCTGCCGTAAAAGCGCTGCGGCCGCTTACCGCCATAGCGCCGAAGGTGTCGCCGTGGTAGGCATTATTGAATGCCAATATTTTAGTCTTTTGGACACCCTGGTTGTGCCAGTATTGCAGGCACATTTTTATCGCGACCTCGACTGCCGTCGAGCCGTTATCCGAATAAAAAACTTTGGCCTGGTTTTCGGGCAGCAGCTTTAGCAGGCGTTCGCCCAACGCAATCGCAGGCTCGTGTGTAAACCCGGCAAAGATCACATGCTCCAGCTTCATTAACTGCTCCGACACCTTTTGCGCGATGTAAGGATGCGCGTGCCCGTGTATGTTTACCCACCAGGACGAAACGGCATCGATGTATTCCTTGCCGTTCTCGTCGTATAAACAGGCTCCCTTTCCCCGAACTATCGGTATTGGCGGCAAGGCCGTGTGCATTTGTGTGTATGGGTGCCAGATAATATTTAAATCCCTGTCAGTAAGATTCATAGGTTATTCAGTAAAAGTTTTACAACATGTTTGTCAGCGGGAAACGTTACGTCGTCCACGGTCAATTCGGTCAAACTTTTCCAGCGGAACGATTGCAGCACTTCGCCCTCGCCGTCAAAGTCAAAGGCCACGGTCTTAAACATCAGGTTCAGCGGAGACAGGTTTTTTACCAGGTAATAAACGCTTATGACCTGGGTATCGTTAAAAGCTGATTTAACAAAAAAATCGGTGGTATAAAAATGGCCGAGCACCTCTATTTCCACATTACATTCCTCAACAAACTCCCGCTTCAGCCCGTCGGCCAACCCTTCGCCATATTCCAGCCCGCCGCCCGGGAATTTGCTGAACCGCATGCCGTATTCCTGCTCGTCGCTGAGCAGCACCTGCCCGGCATCGTTGATCAGCAAGCCATAAACGCGGACGTTGAACCTATACATTATTCAAAGTGTTTTTTATTGCGGGTGATGTTTTCCATCGTCCAGGTAATGTCGGCAGTTTTGGGTTCCGACCGTATCGGGCAGTTGGGCATGTTGCAATAATGGCAGCACCTGGGCAGGCACGGATCGGCATGTATAAAAAATTCGGTCTTAACCATTGCTTTTTTATTGACGATCTTGTCGACAAGCGATACCTCCTCGTGCACCTTATTCAGGTCGAAGTAGTTAGGCAGCGTCATGTGGCAGTCGATATGCAGCTCGTGACCGTATTTCTGCGCCCGGAAATTGTGCAAATCGATCCACTCATCCCGGCGCTCCTCATTCAGTATCTTCAGTACATCCTTTACCACGTCGAAATCGGCCTCGTCCATAAGGCCGGAGACCGATCTGCGTACCAATTTATAGCCAACATAGCAGATATATAGCCCCACGGCTATAGATAACAGGCTGTCGAGCAGAAATATCTGTGTAAAATGGATCAATAGTAACCCGGCGACAAGGCCAAGGCTCGTTATCATATCCGTTATCAGGTGCCGGCCGTCCGCCTCAATGGTGATCGAACGAAGGGCCTTGCCCCGGTTGATCATATAAAATCCGAGTACGCCGTTTACCAAACCCGTAGCGCCAATAATGATGGCGCCGGTTACCAACTGGCTGATGGGGTGAGGATAAAAAATATTATAGGCGGATTTGAAAATGATCACCAGCCCTGCAAGGCCTATAAGGCCGCCCTCGATGAACACCGAAAAAAACTCCACTTTACCATGGCCGTACGGGTGGTTAAGGTCGCGCGGGCGGGCTGCGAGGTAAATGCTAAAGAAGGCAAATGAACTTGCCAGCACATTTACAATGCTTTCGGCCGCATCGGTGAGCACAAAGTTTGAGGACGTTATAAAATAAGCGCCAAACTTGGCCATCATCAGGATCACACCCGTGATCAGCGCCGTTAATATGATCTTCTTTTGTTCCTGCACGTGTTAAGCAGATTGGTGGTCAAAGGTAAGCAGAAAGTCGAAAGTCCAAAGTCCAAAGCTGAAAACAGAAAGTCTAAAGCTAAAAGCAGAAGGTTCACCGCCACCAGGAGGCCGAAAATTAAGAAAGTTTCAATGGGCGGCCTATAAGTCTAAGCTTTATTGAAATTATTGTAAAAATAAGATCAAGCGAACGTTACCCGGGGCATATCCGTTAAGATTTTTCTACCTTTGCGGCCGGAATAAAAAATAACATGAGCGCATTAAGTAACAGGATCAACAACCTTGCGGAATCGGCAACAATTAAGATGGCCAAACTGGGCCGTGAACTGGCTGCCAAAGGTGTTGATGTGATCAGCCTGAGTTTTGGCGAACCCGATTTTCATACTCCGGAACATGTGAAGGAAGCGGCCAAAAAGGCAATGGACGATAATTTTACGTATTACACCCCCGTTTCCGGTTATCCTGAATTGCGAAAGGCTGTTTCGTCCAAGCTCAAGAACGAAAATAACCTGGAATACGACTTCAGCCAGATCGTTGTTTCTACGGGCGCCAAGCAGGCCATTGCCAATGCGGTGCTTTGCCTCGTCAACCCCGGCGAAGAGGTGATCATACCAACTCCCTATTGGGTTTCTTACTCAGAAGTGGTAAAACTGGCCGAAGGAAAAAGCATTTTCATCGATACGACGGTAGAGCAGAATTTTAAGATCACACCAGAACAGTTGGAAGCTGCCATTACGCCAAATTCCAAGCTGTTCATGTTTTCCTCGCCCTGCAACCCAACCGGCAGCGTTTACAGCAAAGCCGAACTGGAAGGCCTGGCCAAAGTATTTGAAAAACATCCGGAGATATACATCCTGTCGGACGAAATATATGAGCACATCAACTTTGTGGATAAGCACGAGTCGATAGCGCAGTTTGAAAGCATTAAAGACCGCGTGATCATCATCAACGGTTTCTCCAAAGCCTATGCCATGACCGGCTGGCGCATCGGCTATACCGCTTCAAATAAAGAAATTGCGGCCGCTTGCGATAAGATGCAAGGCCAGGTAACGTCGGGTACCTGCTCGATCACTCAAAAGGCCGGCGTAGCCGCTTACGAAGGCGGCCTGGACAGCGTGCTGCAAATGCGCGATCAGTTTCGCAAACGCCGCGACCTGGTTTACGGTCTGCTGAAAGATATCCCGGGAATAAAAACTAATCTTCCCGACGGTGCATTTTACTTCTTCCCTAACGTAACCGCGTTCTTCGGTAAAAGCTATAACGGCAGAACGGTAAAAGATGCGGACGAACTGAGCCTTTACCTGCTTGAAGAAGGCCACGTAGCAACGGTGGGCGGCGACTCATTCGGCGACCCGAAATCGATCCGCCTCTCCTACGCGGCTGCGGAAGATAAGCTGACCGAAGCTTTGCGCCGTATCAAAGAAGCATTGGGAAAATTGCAATAATAATATTGTCAGAATAAATCTGAGTGGGATCCAATCCTCAATAGAATTATTTCGTTTCTTTCGTTCAATTCAAACCAGATAATCAACATATCTGGTTTTATATGCGCTTCCCAGTTATCCTTATAATTTCCCGAAAGTTTGTGGGGCTTATACTTTTTATCTATGCCGGTTGCCCCCATTTTCTCCAGTTCTGTCAAAAAAGCTTCTATTGAGTCGGCATTTTTTGCTGAACGTTTTTTTAGGGTTTTTAGGTCTTTTTTAAACTGATTAGTGGGAATCAGGGTGTACATTACAGGGATTTCATGAACGTATTAATGTCCTCGATAGGTTTATCCAGACCGATACCTTTATGGGCATCTTCTATCGTTTTCGCAGTTAAAGGATTAGGAGCATGAGTAGTTTTGCGGCTTTTAGTTGATGCCTTGGTATCGATGGTGACACCCAATTCCTTTAAAAGCTGCTTTACAAATGCACTTTTTTTTTCGGGAACCTTTATAACCAATGTTTCCATACGCAAAACTACATAAAACTTCGGCAGTATAAAAACGTCGCAAATTGTAAAACGAAAAAAGCCACCCATGGAAATAGATGGCTTTTTCGACGATTGATTATGTTATAATCCGAAACCGTAAGCTAAGCGCAGGGCGGCTAAACCATAATTGTTATTCTGCCCCGAGAAGTTTTCGTAGCGCGCGCCGATATCCCAGTGCTTGTTGGCCCAGCCTATTCCCGGCGAAAGGATCAGTTTTACGTCTTTGGTATCACCGTCAACAGGTTCATGCACTTCAAATCCTGCACCTGCTTCACCTTGCAGGTAAATGTTGTTGGTAAAAAACCATTTAATGCCGGCTTTGGCTGGAACGATCCCGAGCGAACGGCCTTTTACAGTTACCGTGGTAGTTGATGTAGCGTCGGTAAATGTACTGGTATAAGTTTTACCAAAAAAATTATAATAACCCGACGTAAGCGTCAATGCCAGGTTATTTGAAAATCCGTATTGCAAACGGGCGGTACCGCCAAGTTCAAAATTCGATATGGTATTGGCGTTACCAGTCGGTATGCCACCCTCAACGCCTATTCCGAAGCGCCATTTGTTTGGCGTGGGCGTTTGAGCTTTAACTGAAGTGGCAAAAAAGATAGTTACGGCTGATGCAGCTATAGCTAAAAGTTTAATCCTGTTTTTCATTGTCGTTAGTTTCATAAGTTAACGGATAATTGTCTATGTACCCGCCGACATACAAATACTTTGCCACATGGTTATTTTTCCGTCATTAGAAATTAATATTTTATCGTTAAAGTTTATTCCAGGCCCGCAAGGTGCGTCGGTAAATTATTGCTAATCAATGGTTTCAATTAAGAAAAGCTAGGCCGGCGTTAAATGGACGCCCCCAAAAGCTCATCGGGAAAGACAATTCAGACAGAAATACTAAATTCTGTAGCTTTTTGCAGGAAATTTTGCCCTTTTTGCAAGTCACATTTACGCGCACCCAAATGCCGGGCCAAGCAATATCATCGCAAATTCATAAAAAAAGCCCTTTCGGGCTCTGTTTATACCTGCGGATCATGTTCCGGATCGGGCTTGTAATTTCGTTGCAGCTCTGCCAGCTTTCGTTTTCCGTAAGCAAAACGTGTTATCAGGAAAAATAATACCGGAACGATGAATATAGCAAGGGATGTTGCCGCAAGCATACCGCCAAACACCGTCCAGCCAATGGTTTGCCGGGCTATTGCGCCTGCTCCTGAAGCAAATACCAATGGCAAAACACCGAATATGAAGGCCATAGAGGTCATGATGATCGGCCGTAAACGCAACCTTACCGCTTCGAGCGTAGCTTTTTCCAATTCCATGCCCCTGTCCACGCGTTCCTTTGCAAATTCGACGATCAGGATGGCATTCTTTGCTGCCAGGCCGATAAGCGTAATAAGACCGATCTGGGCGTAAATATTGTCATCCAGGTGTTTATTAAAATATAAAAACAGGATAGCGCCAAATGCTCCCAACGGTACGGCAAGCAGTACCGAGAACGGCACCGACCAGCTTTCGTACAAGGCCGCCAGGAACAGGAACACAAAGCTGATGGACAGCAGGAAGATATATACGGTTTTGGAGCCGGATAAAATTTCCTCACGGCTCAAGCCCGAAAACTCATAACCATACCCTTGCGGCAGCGTCTGCGCGGCCACTTCCTGGAGCGCAGCAATAGCGTCGCCGCTGCTATAACCCGGTTTCGGGCCGCCATCTATTTCCGCCGAGCGGAACAGGTTGTAATGCGATATCAGCGGGGCTATCTGGGTCATCTTATATGATGTCACCGAACTGAGCGGCACCATATTTCCCGCCTGGTTACGCACAAAATACTGGTCTATATCTTTAATATCGGTTCGGTAGTTACTATCGGCCTGCGCTACCACGTGAAAGTCGCGGCCATATATCGTAAAGTCGTTTACAAACGTGCTGCCCATATAAGTTTGCAATGTCGAGTTAATATCGGAGATAGACACACCCAGGCGTTTGGCTTTTTCCCTGTCAATAGTAAGCTGGTAAGCGGGGGTACGCGCCGTAAAGAAAGAGAACGCCCGGTCGATCTCGGGCCGTTTATTTACAGCCGCAATAAAGTTCTGCAATACCCGCTCAAAGTTTTGAGGGTCACCGCCGGCCTGGCGCTGCTCAAGTATAAAGCTGAAACCGGCACTGGTACCCAGGCCCGGTATGGCCGGCGGACGGATCACGACCACATTAGCCTCTTTGAACCCGGAGAATTTTTTTTGCATCACTCCCACCAATTGTTCTGATGTCAGCTTACGCTCGTCCCAGGGTTTAAGCTGCACGAATATGGTACCGCTGTTGGATTTGCTGGCAAAGCTCACCACGTTCAGGCCTCCAAGCGCAGCGTAATGGGCTACTTCAGGTATTTTGTCGAGCGAATCCATCATCATATGTAATAGTGCAACGCTCCGTTGCGTAGACGATGCTTCGGGCAAGTCGTAAGTCACATAAATACGGCCTTCGTCTTCGATAGGGATAAAACCGGTAGATTTGGATTTGAAAAGGAATACCGTACCTACGATAATGCACAGCAGGATGACTATGACGAACTTTGAATTTTTGATGCCCCTGTGTACGCCGTTTTTATATTTGCCGGTAATCCTGCCGAACCATACATTAAACCTGAAAAAGAACTTGTCCAGCCCCTTCGAGCTTTCGTCGAGCTTGCGCGGCCTCAATATTAAAGTACAAAGCGCAGGCGTCAGCGAGAGCGCGACAAAGGCCGAAATCAACACCGAAATAGCTATCGTGATGGCGAATTGCTGGTAAAGCCTGCCGACTATCCCCGGTATAAATCCTACCGGGACGAATACCGCCGCTAATATCAGCGCGATGGCTATAACCGGCGCCGATATGTCTTTCATTGCGTGGATGGTCGCTTCCTTCGGCGAAAGTCCCTGCTCGTCCATGTAATGCTGAACAGCCTCGACCACTACGATGGCGTCGTCCACAACGATACCGATCGCCAGTACGAAGCCGAACAGCGTAAGCGTGTTGATGGTGAAATGCAATGGGGTAAAGAATATGAACGTACCGATGATAGAAACAGGTATCGCCAGAACCGGGATAAGCGTGGTCCTCCAGCTTTGAAGGAAAAGAAATACCACCAGTATCACCAGCACCAGGGCGATCAATAAAGTGTTGACCACCTCATGTACCGAAACACGCACCACGGTTACAGCCTCGAACGGAACCACATAGTCGACATCCGTAGGGAACGACTTTTTCAATTGGTTCATGGTTGCGTATACGTTGTCGGCTGTTTCCAGGGCATTGCTGCCGGGCGCCTGGTAGATCAGCAAATAGGATGATCTTTTATTGTCGACAAAGGAATTGGATGAGTAGTTGAATTTGCCCAACTCGACGCGTGCGACATCCTTTAAATGCACGATAGCACCGTTTTGAGGCTGTGTGCGTACAATAACGTTTTCAAAATCCTTCGGCGTAACCAGCCGGCCCTGCGTAATAACGCTAAACTCAAATACCTGACTTTTTTTCTGGGGAGGCACGCCTACGGAACCCGCGGCTACCTGGGCATTTTGCTCCTGCAAAGCGCTGGTTATATCGGACGCGGTAATACCGAGCGCAGCCATTTTGTCGGGCTTAAGCCAGATGCGCATGCTGAAATCGTCGGCGCGCTGTATTACGTCGCCCACCCCTTTAGCTCGCAACAGCGCATCCCTAACAAAAACGTTGGTGTAATTGTCCAGGAACGGAATGTTATGCGACCCTTTGGGTGAGAAAATCGCCACCAGCATTAATATGCTGGGGTTACGTTTACGGGTAACGATACCCAGGCGCTGCACTTCCTGCGGCACCGTGGGCGTGGCTATGCTCACGCGATTCTGCACATCCAGCGTAGCTATGTTAATGTCCGTGCCTACTTCAAAGTTGGCCGTCATGCTCATCTGTCCGTTGCTCGTGCTGTTACTTTGCAGATAGGTCATGCCGGGCGTGCCGTTCACCTGCGTTTCAATCGGCGTAGCCACGGTTTGTTCGACCGTTTGAGCATCGGCGCCGATATAGGTGGTAGATATATTAACTGTAGGCGGGGTGATCTCAGGGTATTGGCCCACAGCAAGATTGAGTATCGATAAAACACCTACTACAACGATCACTATCGAAATAACAATGGCTGTAACCGGCCTGCGTATAAAGGTATCTGCGATCATGCTTTTTCTAAGTGATATTATTTGCTTTGTTTTTGTTGCCCCGGCTGCGCGTTCGGATTACCCAAGACGATCTTGCCGCCGTCGCGCAAACGTTGGTAACCTTCGGTAACCACCTTGTCGCCTTCGTTCAGGCCGTTCAGTACCACCACATCGGTTCCCACATGCGGACCGAGTGTTACTTTGTGTTGTTTAGCGATGGTATCCTGGCTCACGAATACAAAAAACTCGCCCATTTGCTCGATGACTGCCTTATATGGAATGAGCAATTGCTCGCCCGACTGGCCATTCAGCACCTTAACCACACAGCTCATACCATCCTTCAAAACATCGTCACTATTTGAAAATTCCAGTCTTACCGTAATCGTTCCGGTTTGATTGTTTACCCCCCGGTCGATAGCCAATATCTTTCCTGGTTTATTATAGGTGGTTACCCCGTCCGACAGAACAAGTTTAAAAGTCGAATCGGTGCTTTTCTTTTGCAGGTTGTAAAATCGCGTAATATCATCTTCATTAATCACAAAATCGACGCCGATGGGCTGTTCGCTCGATATCGTGTTCAATAATGTAGTTCCCGGGCTAACCGCCGCACCTAATTTTACCTGCGAAATACCGATACGGCCGGTAAAAGGAGCCGTTATAATGGAATAGGACAAGTCGGTTTTAGCCGATTCGATCCCGGCCTTTGCCACTGCGACAGCGCTTTTGTTGGTCGCCAGCGCAGCTACCGCCTGGTCGACGGTTTGTTTGGCTACCGCGTCATTCTGCTCAAGGTAAGTATAACGGTCTACATCCTTTTGAGCTTTCACTAAATTGGCCTCCGCGCTGGCAAGATTAGCCACCGCCTGGTCATAGGCGGCCTGGTACTTACGCCGGTCTATCTCATACAGTGGCTTACCCTTCTGCACCACGTCGCCTTCTTTAAAGAATATGCCGGTAATGTAGCCCGCCACCTGCGCGCGTAATTCAACGCTGTTCAGGGCCACTACGGTACCCTGGTACTGGTCGTAATATACCGCGTCACCCTTTTTTACGTCGGCTACGTTTACGGGTGTCGGCGGCGGGGCGGTGTTCTGCGGTTTGGGATTACCGCACGATGCCAATATTGCCGCGGCTGATGCTATCCAAAATAAGTATTGATACTTCATGAGTCAAATATTCAGTTTTGTGGTACGGTGAGCGTGCCGAGCGCCTTTTGCAAGTCGATCTTGCTCGATAACAACTGGAACAAGGCGTTATAGTAATTCAATTCTTCGGTGCGCAGATCTGATTGTGCTACGATCACATCCAGGTAAGTTTTCACACCTTCTCGGTATTGCAGGCTCACCACCTTGTATACATCTTTAGATAAGGCGACATTCTGCTTAAGCAGTTTCCAGTTGGTATAATTGCTTTTGTAGCTTGCCAGCGCTTCGGTATATTCCGTATTGATCGAATTTTTTTCATTGGTTATATCCAGGTCTGCCCGGGTCGCCTGCAAACGGGCCTTGCTTAAATTCTGCAGTCTTTTGTTTCCCTGGAAAATCGGCACGTTTAGGGTCAGGCCAACATAACCGCTTGGTATCGAGCTGTCGTATAGTGTGGAAAAACTATGGCTAAGGTAGAACCAGCTATAAGCGCCCGTCGCTGAAAGCGACGGCAAAAATCCCCACTTATAATAGCTGATATTTACATTCTGCAAGTTTCGCTGGGTTTGCAGCAACTGGTATTCGATACGGTTATTAGGGTCTAACTGCTGGTTGGTATCGATCACAGCCTCGCTTTCATACCTCGAAGAATCGTAGACCAGTGAAAGGTTTCCCGACGCACCCAGGCCCATAACCTGCCGCAGATAAGCCAGTTTGCTTTTGATGGCTTCCTCGGTCTGCTTACGGCCCGATATGGAATTGTTAAGGTTAATGGTGGCCTGCTTATAATCCGTTTTATCCACCGTGCCCGCCTGGTATTGCGTATAAGCGTCCTTCAGGCTGCGCTGTAACCTTGTAATATCCTCGTTCAAAATCTCCAGTTGTCTTTCAGATAACAGCACATCAAAAAAAGCCTTGCTCACGTCGGAAACCACATTGATCTGGCTGCTGAGCGTATTTTGCTTATAATATTGCCTTGAATATTTAGCGGCCTTGGCGGCTTGTAACACATCATTATTATAAATCACCTGGTTAACCTGCAAACCCAGGCTCGACAGGTTATCGATATTCCCGCCCGCCGGCGATACGCCGGTTGGCGTAGAAAATACCGGGCTTCCTTTAAAATAGTAATTATAAAGCCCCGACGATGTAACCTGCGGCAGCCAGGCCGAAAGGCTTATCCCGATATTTTTTTCGTTGATCGCCTCGTCGATAGCTGCCTGTCTCACCGCGGGCTGGTTTTTCAATGCGAAATCGACACACTGTTTTAGGGTAAGCTGCTTGTCCGACGTATCTGCCTGGCCTTGAGCGAAAAGATGTACAGAAAATAAAAGTAAAGCTAAAAGCAGGGGGCATTTTTTTAACATAAACCGTTTTTGGTGGTGTTTGAGCGACACAAATTAAAGGCATTCACTGCTATAAATTTTAATAATCTTGTGTCGTGCGGCCAATTATGGCATAATTATGATTAAAAGGATTGAAGCAACAATATTGTTACCTAAAGTGCATACTACCAAAAGATTAGGGTAGCTTTTTTTGTGCTTTTTCAAAAAAATGAAAAAATGTGAAGTGAATTAAATAAAAATTTTAATTAATTTGCCTTATCAGAACTTATATTACGCATCAAACTGTAATATAAACATTATCAATAAGCTAACTACAAATTGTAAACTTATTCGTTATATTTTTACAAAAAATTAAAGTAAGGTTAATACATGGGTAAAAAACTACATGACAGAATTGCGTTGTTTAAAGACG
>DASZVE010000103.1:0-45465 GCA_035547095.1 Mucilaginibacter sp. | reverse complement strand
CCGCAGCGGCCAATTTGGGCTCGTCGGTACTGCTTATCACCATGAATATGGGCACCATAGCCCAGATGAGCTGCAACCCGGCTATGGGCGGAGTAGCTAAAGGTCAGATTGTACGCGAAATCGATGCAATGGGTGGTTATTCGGGCATAATCGCCGACAAAACGACCCTACAATTCCGTATGCTGAACCTTTCTAAAGGCCCCGCCATGTGGAGCCCGCGTTCGCAAAACGACCGTATGCGCTTTGCCGAAGAATGGCGGCTGGCGTTGGAAAAAACACCAAACGTCGACTTCTGGCAAGACATGGTTACCGCGCTTGTGGTGAAGAACAATGCTGTTAAAGGTGTCCGTACCGCTATGGGTATTGAGATAGCATGCGATGCTGTGGTACTCACTAACGGCACCTTTCTCAATGGCGTTATTCACGTAGGCGAAAAGAAATTCGGCGGCGGCCGCACAGGTGAAAAAGCTGCCACCGGCCTCACAGAACAGCTCGTTGAACTGGGTTTCGACGCTGGCCGAATGAAGACCGGCACCCCTCCCCGCGTTGATGGGCGAACCTTAAACTACGCCCTGATGGAAGAGCAATGGGGCGACGAAACCCGCGGTCGCTTTTCCTATACCGATGTTGAATTGCCGCAGGACCAGCGCTGCTGCTGGATAACTTATACCAACAGCAAAGTTCATGAAACGCTAAAGGAAGGCTTCGAAAAATCGCCAATGTTCACCGGGCGCATTAAAGGCTTAGGCCCGCGCTATTGCCCATCAATCGAAGACAAGATCAACCGTTTCGCAGAGCGCGAACGTCACCAAATATTTGTAGAACCGGAGGGTTGGAACACCGTCGAGATTTATGTCAACGGTTTTTCAACATCACTTCCCGAAGACGTCCAGTACCGAGCATTAACCCAGATTCCCGGCTTTGAAAACGCCAAAATGTTCAGGCCTGGTTACGCCATTGAATACGACTACTTCCCGCCTACCCAATTGGACCTTACCCTGGAAACGAAACTGGTGAGCAACCTGTTCTTCGCCGGGCAGATCAACGGCACCACAGGTTACGAAGAGGCCGCATCGCAAGGGTTTATAGCCGGCATCAACGCGCATCAAAAAGTGCACGACAAGCACGAACTGATCATGCAGCGCTCGGAGTCGTATATAGGCGTACTAATAGACGACCTGGTAACTAAAGGAACGGAAGAGCCCTACCGTATGTTTACATCACGCGCAGAGCACCGGCTATTGCTGCGCCAGGATAATGCCGATATACGCCTTACCCCCATCGGCTATGAACTCGGCCTCATCAACGAGGACAGGATGGCGAAGGTGACGAAGAAAATTAAAGACGCGGACGACATCGTTGCCTTTGCCAGGAACGTCTCAGTCGAAGCCTCGGCGGTGAACGGTTTACTCGAAGAACTCGGTACCTCAGGACTCTCGCACAACGTCAAACTTTTCAGCCTCATTAGCCGCCCGCAGGTTACCCTGCAGGATATGCGAAAGGCCGATTCGCGCCTCGACGAGCTACTGGCAAATTTTGATAAAGAAACCATCGAGCAAGCTGAAATAAAAATCAAATACGAGAGTTATTTTGAGAAAGAAATGGACATCGTAGAAAAGATGCGGAAGATGGAAGACAAGGAGATCAACCCAAACTTCAACTATCATACCCTGGTATCGCTTTCAAAAGAGGCGCGGGAAAAATTGATGAAGATAAAACCGCGAACTTTAGGCCAGGCGTCGCGGATATCGGGCGTATCGCCTTCCGACATCTCGGTTTTGATGGTCCACATCTCAAAATAGCATTAAGTAATTGTCTATCAGCGAATTACATTAATAAAAATGCGTCTTTTTTATTTGGCTTTAAATCGATTATTTTTAATGCCGAATGATAATCTTCATAAAAAGGGAAAAATCGATTATAAAGGCTAAAAATGGGGTCAAATAAAAAGTCTGCTTTTTTCGTTAAAATTTTGTTCGCGTTTGCTCTTACCGCCTTTCTTTTTGGCTGCGCCAGCATACAAAAACCCCAGGGCGGACCAAGGGACCGGACACCTCCGAAATTACTGAAGGCCACGCCGCCAAACATGACCCGGAATTTTTCTGCCAAACAGATCCGCCTGGATTTTGACGAGTACTTTAATTTAAAAATGCAGGAGGTCAGCATCAGCCCGGCGCAGGAAAAATTACCCTTATACAAAAAGGTAAAAAAGTCTATCGTTGTTCAATTCAAAGATTCCCTCCAGAAAAATACGACTTACGTGATCAACTTTGGCAAAGGTATTGCCGATGTGAACGAAGGGAATATCCTTGAAAACTTCACTTATGTTTTCTCGACCGGTCCGCACATCGACTCGCTTAGCGTATCTGGCTCCGTGCAGGACCTGGTAACCGGCGAAAAGCAGAAGGACGTAACGGTGATGCTGCTGACCCTCAAGCAAGATACGATCTGGGGTAAGAAGAAACCGACCATCTACACGACAACCGATACCTCGGGCAATTTCTCGCTCAATAACCTTCACCCCGGCGACTATTACATTTACGCGCTAAAAGAAGCGAGCCCCAACAAGATATATGATAACGAGAACGAGCTGGTTGCTTTCAGGAAACGCCCTATCCATCTTCAAAAAGATACCTCGCACGTTCAACTGGTTCTTTTTAAACAGGAACCGGAAAAGGCCCGCGTAATTGGGCCGAAATTCGATCTTGACGGTAAAATGTTTTTCACCTTTAACAAAAGCCTCGAAAATCCATCGGTAAAGATCCTTTCTCCGCCTGGTTTCGACGATCAAAAACTGGTGGAGTTCAGTCCCAAAAAAGACACGGCTTTGATCTATATGAAAAATATGGACTTCGACTCGCTTAAGGTGTCGTTTCTGCAAAATAATAAGCCGCTCGATACCATAACTATGCGCAAGGGCCGAAGAGAAACCTTTACCCGCAACCTTACGGTACAAACCAACATTAGCCAGTCGGGATTTTTAAAACCGACCGAAAATCTTATTATCACTGCCAGTTTACCCCTAAGCTCGTTCGACCAGTCGCTTATTACTTTTAACGAGGACTCGACGAATATCGCCAATTACAACCTGCGGCAGGATACGGGCAATCTCAGGCGACTGATCCTTAAGTACCCATGGAAACAAGGCAGCCGTTACCAGGTCGTATTCAACGAAGGCGCGCTGACGGATATTTACGGCGACAAAAACAAAAAGATCATACGACCGTTCCAGGCCGACAAGCTGGATAATTACGGCCAATTGACGGTCAAAATAAAGGTTCCTGACACATCCAAATCCTACATCGTTCAATTGCTGAACGACAAAAAGGCTGTTATCAAGAGCGACGTTATAAGCAGGAATGCGACCCTGGTTTACAAAAACTACCCGGTCGGCCACTACTGGATAAGCGTAGTTTACGACGACAACCGCAACGGCAAGTGGGACAGCGGCAACGTGAAACGCAAAGAATATCCCGAAAATATCTGGCAGTACGGTAAAGATCTCTCGCTTCGGGCCAACTGGGAGGCTGAAGAAGACATCGATATCCCGAAAGAGCCGGTCACCCCTTAAACCAGCCCGAATACATGATGTAATTTTGGGGCAACTGCCGCAGCATAGCCCTTTGGTCGTCGCTTAACGGTTTGATCTTTTTGGCCGGCGTGCCTGCATATAAATAGCCCGATTCGCAAATCGTGTTCTCCAGCACCACGGACCCCGCGCCGATGATCACATATTCTTCCACAATGGCATGGTCCATTACAATAGCCCCCATGCCTATCAGTACATGATCTTTTAGCGTACAGCCATGCACCAGGGCATTATGACCGATAGACACATTGTTGCCTATCTCGGTCGCCGCGCGCATGTAAGTGCAATGAATAACTGCCCCATCCTGGATGTTGGTGTTATTTCCAATACGGATATAATGCACGTCGCCCCGAATAACGGCGTTGAACCATACCGAGCAATTGTCACCCATCACCACATCGCCTACAATAGTCGCGTTTTCGGCGATGAAGCAATCATTACCCCACGATGGCGATTTATCTTTAACCGGCAATATCGTTGGCATGAATTATAGAATTATCAATTGACTAAATTATTGAATGATTTTGTTAGTTTTGATACAAAATTAGCGGAAATAGCTCAGTCGGTAGAGCATCAGTTTCCCAAACTGAAGGCCGCGGGTTCGAATCCCGTTTTCCGCTCTTTTTTACAACCACCACCCTATTTCCAGTTGCACTTTTGGCCGTTCTTTATTGAAGAAATTTAAGGATATCTTGACCGCCTTTATCTTCCATTCTAAAGACACCTCGCCCGGCTGCAGATCTGCATGGGCCTTCGGTTCGCCGAAAATCGCTTCGATATGCTTTCTTATTGATTGGAAATATTCTCCAGCCCCCTCACCCTCCTGCAAAAAATCGATGGATTCAAAAGATTTGATATCGCCGTGCTGCTTGTGGTTCCAGCAGACGGTTTTAAAAGATAGTTTCAATCCGTCTAGAATACTCCTTTCGCCCCACTCATAAATGGTCCGGTCGGCGCGGTATCCCTTTTTTGCGTATAGCTTATTGGCTTCAATATCAGCACCCCATTTCAGGAAAACACCTTCTCCTTCGAATAATATTCCGTCAACCAGCGCCTTTATACCATCTGTCGGAACAACAACAATTTTTTTGGGTTCCGGCTTCTTTTTAAAAAATGAAAATAATGTCATATATCAAAACACCGTATCATGAACCGGTTCCGCATGCACCGGGTAATCGGTAGTATAATGCAGTCCGCGGCTTTCCTTCCGCAGCATCGCCGACTTGATCACAATATAGGAAACCTGTATCAGGTTACGCAACTCACAAAGCTTTACGGATATTTTGGTTTTCTTATAAAAATCTTCAGTCTCTTCATATAACAGGTGCAAACGGCGCATGGCCCTGTCGAGCCTGAAATCGGAGCGGACTATACCCACATAGTCGCTCATCATCTTCTGCATCTCGCGGATGTTGTGGGTAACCAGGATATCTTCGTTCGAGAGTTTAACGCCATGCTCGTCCCAATCAGGTATACCGTCTGGTATAGTCACATACTTAAACTCGGTTATCGCATCTTGGTATATGCGATGGGCAAATACCAGCGCCTCTAATAACGAATTGGAAGCCAACCGGTTAGCACCGTGCAACCCTGTTGAAGAACATTCACCGCAGGCATACAACCTCATAATGGACGAGCGCCCCTTATGGTCGACCATAATGCCGCCGCACATGTAGTGGCATGCCGGCGCCACGGGTATCATATCTTTAGTCATGTCTATGCCGATATCCAGGCACTTAGCGTAAATGTTTGGGAAATGGGCAAGTATGTCTTTCTTATTGCGGTGACGAATGTCCAGGTAAACATAATCCTCGCCTGATTTTTTTATCTCGGCGTCTATCGCGCGGGCCACTATATCGCGCGGTGCCAACGATTTACGCGGGTCGTATTCCTGCATAAATTCCTGCCCGTTGGTCCGCTTTAGTACACCGCCAAATCCGCGAACAGCTTCGGATATCAGGAAAGATGGGTACTCGCCCGGGTTATAAAGTGCAGTCGGATGAAATTGTATAAATTCCATATTCCTCACCTTTCCTTTAGCCCGGTAAACCATCGCCACGCCATCGCCGGTCGCAATGGTTGGGTTCGTGGTGATCGAATAAATATGGCCCGCGCCACCCGACGCCATTACGGTTACCTTCGACAGTATCTTTTCAACCAGGCCATTGATGGTGTTCAATACATATACGCCATAGCAGGTTATATCGGTAGTCGATTTATCGACAAATACACCCAGGTGATGCTGCGTGATCAGGTCGACCGCAAAATAATGTGTAAGCACGGTGATATTGGGATTTTGATGCACCTGGTCGAGCAGTGATCGCTCTATTTCCCAGCCCGTTATATCTTTATAATGTAATACCCTGAATTCTGAATGGCCGCCTTCTTTGGCCAGGTCGTACATACCTTCGTTGGTCTTGTCGAAGTTCGTACCATAGTCGATAATTTCTCGAATTCGTTCAGGCCCCTCCTTCACGACGATCTCGACAGTCTCCCTGTCGCACAGCCCATCACCTGCAACCAGGGTATCCTCTATGTGCTTATCGAATGAATCTTCTTTTTTATCCACAACCACCGCCACACCGCCCTGGGCATATTTGGTGTTCGATTCATCTTCGTTTGATTTTGTAACTATCAGTACCTTACCGTGCTGCGCTGCCTTAAGCGCGAAACTCAACCCGGCTATTCCGGAGCCGATAACCAGGAAATCACATGTTCTAGTCATTTTTCAAGGATATGATGTGTAAAAATACAGCTTATGTTAGAAACAGGCTTAAATCATGTTAATTTTGTGTACGGAAAAAATTAATAAATCATTAAAGGGTTGAAAAGTGACGCCCGGGTGTTTTTAGCGACCATTTTTTCATCGACTTTTACATCTGTTTTCGTGCACAATCAACAAATTTAGGGGCGACAAAATATTCACAAAACCGGCTTTAAAAGTAAATCAAGAGAAATATATCGCCTTAAAAATCAGCCTGATGAATATTTAAAAACCATTAGTTTTTGTTGAAAAAATGGTATAAACTTTTTAAATAGTGATTTGTATCACTATTTCTTAACAGTACTAACACACTAATAACAACAGTTCTTTTTTTAATTTAAAAAGAGTTGTTTTTTATTGCATTGTTGAAATGGATACCTTCGAAGAAATAAACGTGAAAGGTTTTGCGGACGAGTATATCGACCCGGCGCTGGACCTTTTTGATGAAATAAACCGGTTAAAAAAAGAGAAGAATGCGGTGGTGTTGGCCCATTATTACCAGGAGCCTGATATACAGGATATTGCCGATTATATTGGCGACAGCCTGGGCCTTTCGCAGCAGGCGGCTAAAACGGATGCCGATATCATCGTTTTTGCCGGCGTACATTTCATGGCCGAAACCGCGAAAATATTATCACCGCAGAAAAAGGTCCTTTTACCCGACGTGAAGGCCGGCTGCTCCTTAGCCGACAGCTGCCCGCCGCATTTGTTCAGGAAGTTTAAAGAAAAATATCCTGACCACCTGGTAATCACTTATGTGAACTGTACGGCCGAGCTGAAAGCGATGAGCGACATTGTTTGTACATCGAGCAATGCGGTACCAATTGTTGAGAGTTTGCCCAAGGATCAGAAGATCATCTTTGGCCCCGATAAAAACCTTGGCGCGTACGTAGCCAAAAAAACAGGAAGGGACCTGGTGTTGTGGAATGGCGCTTGTATGGTGCACGAGATATTTTCGCGAGAGAAGATAACCCGCTTAAGGGAAAGACATCCTGAAGCCAAACTGTTAGCACACCCGGAATGTGAGCAAGTGATCCTTAAAATGGCCGATTATATAGGTTCGACAACGGGATTGTTAAAATACGCCTCCAAAAGCGAGGGTAAAGAATTTATCGTCGCAACGGAATCGGGTATTATTCACCAGATGGAGAAAAAAAATCCCGGCAAGGTGTTTATACCGGCCCCGCCGAACAATCAATGCGCCTGCAACGATTGCCCGCACATGAAGCGTAATACACTGGAAAAGCTATACCTGTGTATGAAAAACGAAATGCCGGAAATAACCGTGTCGGCGGATATTATTGAGAAAGCAGTTAAGCCGATAGAAAGAATGCTGTCTATTTCGGCCCAATTGGGATTGTGATTACAACGATATAAAAAGATTACACCGATTTTTGGTTGTAATTATAAATCGGTGTAATCATATACCAAATCGGTGAAATCATAAAATTATGTTTGAAAACCAGGAAAAAACCAATATAGAATCGTTAGGTGAATTTGGATTGATCGATCATTTGACCCAAAAGATAGAGCTCAAACAAAAAAGTACCCTGAAAGGCGTTGGTGACGATGCCGCGGTGATAGATTTTAACGGCAAAAGGGCGCTCGTTTCGACCGATATGCTGCTGGAGGGTATTCACTTCGACCTGGCTTATGTGCCGCTTAAACATCTGGGGTATAAAGCCGTACAGGTAAACCTCAGTGATATTTACGCCATGAACGGCATAGCCTCCCAGGTAACTGTTTCGCTGGGAATATCCAGCCGGTTTCCGTTAGAGGCTATAGAAGAGTTGTACGAAGGGATTTACCTCGCTTGTGAAAAATATAACGTCGACCTGGTAGGCGGCGATACGACTTCGTCGCGGCAGGGAATGGTAATCAGTATTACCGCATTGGGTTATGCCGACGAGAAAGATATCGTATATCGCAATGGCGCTCAAACGGGCGACCTGGTGTGCGTTTCGGGCGATTTGGGCGGCGCCTACGTAGGACTGCAACTGCTGGAACGTGAGAAAATGGTTTACCTGGAAAACCCTAATATTCAGCCCGACCTGGAAGGAAAGGACTATATTGTCGAAAGGCAATTAAAACCTGAAGCGCGGAAAGATATCGTACAATTATTAAAAGAGCTTGGTGTGAGGCCAACATCCATGATCGATATTTCGGACGGCCTGGCTTCTGAAATATTACATATCTGTACGCAAAGCGATAAGGGATGTAATTTATACGAGGAAAAAATACCCATCGACCCGATGACCTACGCGACAGCGCGGGAATTCAACCTCGATCCCACCATATGTGCGTTAAGCGGCGGCGAAGATTACGAGTTGCTGTTTACCATCAAACAGGCCGACTACGAAAAGATGAAAAATTTGGCCGATATTAGTTTTATTGGCTATATTACAGAAGCATCCACCGGGCGCAACCTTATTGCTAAAAGCGGCACGGTACATGAATTAAAGGCCCAGGGATGGAACGCGTTTAATAAAAAAGACTGATCACCTATACCGTTACGATTATGAAAAAGCTTAGCTTACTTGCGCTTGTTTGCCTGGCGTTTATTCATATAAATGCACAGGATGGTGTTACTTTTAAAATTAAATACCTGCCAAATAAAACCTATCAGTCGTCGGCAAAGATGACCATGAAGATCAACGCTACGGTTAGCGGCGATCAGCAAATACTGGACAAATTAAAATCGCAGGGCATAACGCAGCCAGTCAATCTGAGTGTCGATATGGAATTCAACGGCGTAATGAAAACGGGTTCGCCCAATGCCGATAATTCTTACCCGGTGCACCTGGATTATAAAGTTGATAATCTTTCGGTAATGCTCGGCGATAAGCAGGTGCCCATCCCGGCAAAAGTTACCGAAACCGATTTCAAGGCTGTGGGTACTATAGATGCCAATGGCAAGATACAGATCGATTCGGTCGCCGGCAAAAAGGCGAACGATACCACGCAAAGGAAAATGCAGCAGATGATGGATATGGTGCAGAAAAAGATAAATTTTCCCGACAAAGTGCTAAAACCGGGCGACTCTTTTACGCAAACTATGCCGCTGAACATACCGATCGGCAAAACAGGCGCAAATAATATGCAGATGAATTTCAGCATTACTTACACGCTTACCAGTATTTCCGGCGACAATGCCAATTTCGATATGAAGCCTGATTTCAATCTTACTTTAGCGGTTAAAGACGCCAATATTACTATGAGCGGTACCGGGCCCGGCAAGATGGTTTACAGCATCGGCAACAACTTCCCGGTTTCAAAAACCGGTAACTTTAACATGAAGCTCAAGGTAACGTCGGATAAGGTAAATGTGGATGGCGATGCGGTTATAACTTCGTCTTTTACGACGGCGATAAACTAGGAAAAACGGTTAACCTGGCCCTTAGAAAAGTGATAAGGCACACTTCCTTGTTTTTAATTTTTTGCCTTTTGATAATATCGGCAAAAGCTCAGCGGTCTATTTTATTTAAAATAAAGTATATACCGGAACATAGGTATGAGTCAACCGTTTCAATGACTTCAAACATTGAAATGAATTTTGAAAATCTAAGCAAAGAAGATTCGGATAAATTAATTAGGAAAGGCATCACGATGCCTCTTTTGGTGAATACATCAACAATATCTGACCTAACAATATTAGCAGGAAAGCTTAGCGATCAGAACACTTTTCCGATAATTTTCCGGATTAACAGCATAAAAGGAACAGGAACTATAAATGGAGAAGAAAACCCTGGCGGACCGACGGTTATTAGCGGTGAGGAGATGTATGCCACATCAACACAGACAAATGAGCTACACCTTGATTCTATATCTGGTAAGCATCTGGATACAAGTTTGCGGCAGGAGTTGACAGCTACGTTCAATGGTGTAGAAAATGAGTTGCGATCATCCGAGAGAATGATAAAAGTTGGTGATACTATTACGCAGCAAATACCATATAATATGATGATAAATGGACTTGATGCAGCGTTTACAATTACGGCAACATATAAACTAATTTCCATAAAAAAAGGGATAGCAAAATTTGACATTGATCAAACTTCCCAATTTACGATGAACAAAAAGGGAAGTTCACAGGTGTTAACAGGGAAAGGCGGCGGACATGGCTCAATGACGTATGATACCAAACGAAATTTTCCAAAAACAATCAGTCGCGATCTTTCATTTGATTTCAAAATGCAATACAAAGGCATATTAATGAAAAGTAAAGCAACAATAGTTAGCTATTACTTTTTTAGCGTAGTCAATAGCCCTGCGAATTAAGCGCTATTCCTCTTCCAAATATTTCTGATCAATCTGTTTATTAGCCTTGGCGCCAAGACTTTTTATTTTTTCGGCGGTTTTCGTGAGGTTACCGGCGCCTTCAGTCAGCTTGTTCACCGCGCTGTCGTAAGCGCTTTGGCTTTGCTTGATGTTTTTGCCGATGCTTTCCAGGTCGCCCATAAAGCCGACAAACTTATCGTACATGGCGCCGCTAAGGCGGGCTATCTCCAGCACATTGCGGTTTTGGCGTTCCTGCTTCCAGATGCTGGATATGGTGCGTAAAGTAGCTAATAAGGTAGACGGGCTGACAATGACTACCCGTTTTTCCCAGGCATCGCTGAACAGTTCCGCATCCAGTTGCACAGCCAAGCTGAAGGACGATTCTATCGGGATAAACAGCAGAACAAAGTCTGGTGAATTTATTTGATACAGGTCGTGATAGTTCTTTGATGAAAGATTAAGCACGTGACCTCTTACAGATTCGACATGCGCCTTGGAATAGAGTTTGCGCTCGTCCTCAGTTTCGCAATTAACAAGGCGTTCATAAGCTACTAAGGAAACTTTGGAATCGACGATGAGGTGCTTTTCATCCGGCAGATCGATGATCACGTCAGGCTGCAGCCTGCTGCCGTCGGTTGCTATCAAACTGGCCTGGATGCGATATTCGCGGTCCTTCACCAGGCCCGAACGTTCCAGCACTTTTTCCAGGATAACCTCACCCCAGTTTCCTTGCTTTTTAGCATCACCTTTTAACGCCTTGGTCAGGTTTTGAGCCTCGTTGCTGATCAGCTTGTTCAGTTCCATCAACTGCGAGATCACCCCTTTAAGCGTATTCCGCTCCGCCGCCTCCATGTTATATACCTTGTCTACTTTTTCCTCGAAAGCCTTAATGTTTTCTTTCAGCGGATTGAGCAAAATATCCAGGTGGTTTTTATTGGTCTCGACAAACTTTTGCGATTTTTCTTCCAGCAGCTTGTTGGCGATATTCTGGAATTCGAGCTGAAATTTTTGTTGGATTTCCTGTATGGATTTTTCCTGGTCGGCCAGGCGCTCACGCTGTGCTTTAAAAGCTTCCTCGGCTTTAGCCATCCGGTTCTTTTCGGTGAGTAATTCCTGATTAAGTGATGCGATAGCGGCATCATGCCGGGCGCGTTCTTCCTGCAAAATTTTATCAGCTTTATCGCGTTCGACGGCTAATCCCGATGCGCGTTCTTCCGCCCGGGCCAGGCTGATCTTTAACTGATCGTTCTCGGCTTTAGCCTTGTTAAAATCATCCAATGAAACACCGCTATCGGATGTTTTGGGTTTTTTTACAAAAAACCAGACAGCTATCAGCAATATTACGATCGAAACAACAAGAAAAGCCACACTCATTTTGATAAAAATATTAGCAAAACGAAGGTAGGAAATTTGACAGACGTATAAAATTTTACTGATTCTTTTTAATCGAATCGGTTCTAAGGCCTTTGTTTAGCGTATCTGTCATGGCGGGTGTTTTCGGATGGGCAACCATCCTCATGCTATCTGATGGCGCCGCGGGAAGTGCGCCGCCGCTGGCGGAATTTCCGCCGCCCGATGTGTCGCCGGTATTACTGGCGTGCCGGCACGCGCTGAATGCTACCGCCGCTACGATAGTGAGAATAAAATAACCAGCCCTCTTCATACAATAACAACAGCCGGTTAAAGAAGCGGTTTTAAAAAATTATTTGGCCTTTTCAACCCGCAGGCCTACATCGCTTACTTCGTGCAGCGGATTGTCACGCATGTTTTGCTCGATCTCGAAGTGGTAAGTGCCTTTTGCAGGGAATTTAAAACCGGTTATAAGCGGCACCTGAAAGCTGTATAAATTCCCCGAGCCGGTTCCAAGCCATTGCCCGTCGGGATTTGCGAGCTTCACCTCAAAGCGCGTGTCGGCTTTCAATCCCGGGCCATTCCGGTGCAGCAAAATATAAATATTCGAGTAACGGTAATCGCCGGTTACGCGCAAATTAAGGTCGATGTTGTAAGGTATCGATGCATCGCTGATCTGCACATCTTCCCTGATCTTATTAGTATACGACCAGTTATGATTGTCGATAGCTGTATTCCGGTCAATGACGGTATTAGGGTCGGAGCAACCCATCATAAACGCTGATGCTGATAGAAAGGACAAAAAAAACAGGAGATCACGCGTTGCCTTCATTGCCTTTGTTCTCGTCGTTACGTTTGTTTTTATTACGGTTGTTTCTAAAACGGCGGTTGTTCCGGTTCCTGTTCTGGTTACCCTGGCCCTCGCTGGTTCTTCCACCTTCCACCTTCGTTACTTCAATAGTCTCCTGTACAACTATAGCGGCCGGCTGGTTTTGCGGTGCGCCGGGCTTGTTGCCTTTATTCTTGTTCCGGTTCTTGTTTTTCTTCTTTCGGTTGCGCTCATCGAGCCTGGTAAGACTATCCTGGCCGACAACATTGTCGTAGTCTAATGCCTTCGCCGGTTTGCTTTCCGGTTCAGGCAACTCGCCCAGGTCGGCCGGGATGACGCCCTGCCTGTTCATTTCCTGGATCTCCTTTACGCGGTTTATTTCCAGCGGTATCCAGGTATCGTCCATCGGGTAGCTAAACCACATCAGGCGTTTAAATATATCCGTTTTCTGAAGACGTGCATCACCCTTTTCCGTTTTCAGCACATTCACATTATCCGGAATTCCCTTCAACGCATCCATATAGGTATCCAACTCGTAGTTGAGGCAGCATTTCAGTTTGCCGCACTGGCCGGCTAATTTGAGGGTGTTTAACGAAAGATTCTGGTAGCGTGCTGCGGAAGTGGAAACCGTTTTAAAATCGGTCAGCCAGGTTGAGCAGCATAATTCCCGGCCGCAGGAACCGATACCACCCAGGCGGCTGGCTTCCTGCCGCATGCCGATCTGCCGCATCTCGATACGGATGCGGAACGCTTCGGCCATTTTTTTGATCAGCTCGCGAAAGTCCACGCGGCCTTCGGCCGTATAATAAAAGGTGGCTTTGGTTTTATCGCCCTGGTAATCCACATCGCTGATCTTCATCGACAGGCCTAGCTCCAGTGCCAGCTTGCGCGAACGGTGCATGGTTTCCCACTCCAGTTCTTTGGCCGCTTTCCATTTTTCAACATCGGCTTGTGAAGCTTTACGATATATCTTTTTGGTTACGTTTTCTTCGGTTACCCGGTGTTTTTGCATCTGCATGCGCACCAGCTCGCCCGTTACCGAAACATGACCGATATCGTACCCCCCGGTAGCCGTTTCGACCGCTACCAGTTCGCCGGCTTCGAGGTAAATATTGTCGGTGTTATTAAAGAAATCCTTCCGCGAACCCTTGAATTTTACTTCTACGATCGGGAAAGGCTTATAATTTGACGGCATGTCCATATCCGACAGCCAGTCGTAAACATCCAATTTACTGCATCCGTTAGTAAGGCACGAGCCGTTACTTTTGCAGCCAGCGGGCGAACATCCGCCCGTTGAGCAACTTCCACATCCCATAGTTTAAGACGGTGTATAATGAGTCCCTTGCGGGAGCGTTCTAAAGCTTAACACTTTAATAATTTGTAAAGATACATCTAAAAATAGAATTTTCGGATTTGCATTTCGTTCCACGTGGTAATGAGCCTTTTCCAGTTCGTCGCTTATCGCTTCGGCCATGGCCAGGTTCATCACGGCCGTCATTTTTTGGGCGGTTTCCAGCTCCTGTCCCGGTAAATGCACCAGGTTGGCAGTGCCGGCCATTAACAGGCAGCATTCACGCAAAAAACTGATGCCGTAGCGCAAAAAATTCTTTTGATTCTCCCGGCCCATCTTGGCTGCTTGTTCTACAAACCCCATCACTTCGATGCCTTTGTTCGAGAAACACAAGCGCAGCCATTGAACAAACAGCGCATGATAGTTATTACGCTCCTGCTGCAGCATATTTAGCGCTTCGGTCATGCTGCCGTTGCTCAAATAAGCAATTTCGGCAGCAGCAAAGCCCGATTGATGATGGTGCTGCTCCAATTCTTCTTTAATCTCGTCGTAGATTAAAGCAGGAACCTTTACCAGTTGCGTGCGCGAAAGAATGGTATTCAGTATCTGGTCCTGGTTTTGGGCCACGAGCAAAAACACCGTGTTTGGCTGCGGCTCCTCGATAATTTTCAGCAACGAATTGCCTTCCTTGTCCAAATACTCCGGCAGCCACAGGATCAATACTTTATAAGCTGATTCAAACGGCTTCAGGCTTAATTTTTTGATGATCTGGTGGCACTCCGCGATATTGATATTAGCCTGTTTGTTTTCCGCATCCAGGTAACCGCGCCAAATATCCAGGCTTAGGTACGGATTGGCCAGCAAAGCCTCGCGCCATTGCTCGATAAAAGTAAGCGCGGTATCGTTCTTGTCTTTGGCAAAAAACGGGTACGAAAAATGCAGGTCGGGGTGAATCAGCTTCTGGTATTTCCGGCATGACGAACATTCGCCGCAGGAATCATCTTCCTGCCGGTTCTCACAGGATAAATATTGCGCGTAAGCTACCGCCAAAGCCAAACTTCCCGATCCCTCCGGACCCAAAAACAACTGCGCATGGCTCACCCGGTTGTCTTTTACCGTACCGACCAGTCGTTGCTTTACCGCCTGCTGCCCAACTATGTGTTTAAACTGCATTCGGTGCAAATTAGGAATTAGATTTGAGATGTGAGATAAGAGATGTGAGATGGAAGCGAGAAGCCGAAAGATCAAAGCGGAAAGCCCTTGAGCGTAGTGGTAAAAAGCCGGGTTCTCTGTTATCTTTGCATATGGTCTCACATCTCACATCTCTTATCTCATATCTCCAACAATGAGAGTAATGGCCTTCGATTACGGTACCAAACGCGTCGGCATAGCGGTGACCGACCCCATGCAGATCATCGCGACGGGCCTGGATACCATCCATCCGAAGGATATCATCGAATACCTTAAAAAATACCTCCAAACCGAACAGGTGGAGCGTTTCGTAGTAGGCGAGCCGAAGCAAATGGACAACACGCCTTCCCAATCGGCTATCCATGTAAAAGGCTTTGTGAACCTGTTAAAGAAAAATTTCCCGGATATACCCGTCGAAATGCTGGACGAACGGTTTACCTCAAAGATGGCTTCGGCGGCCATTGCGCAAAGCGGCATGAACAAAAAAGCCAGGCAAAATAAGGAGTTGGTGGACACGGTTTCGGCGGTGATTTTGCTGCAGAGCTGGATGGAACGTCTGAACCGCTGATTTTTTTGATGAGATGATTACGTTGATTGATTGTTTTTATTTTGGCGGGCCAATTTGTGTTCATTTGTGATTCTTTTGAATTCAAGGCTTCTCGCGCCAAAATTGATTAGCAGAGCTGTTTCTAATTTGTAAGCTTCGAGATAATTAAGTGCTTGGGCCAAGTGAATATCCTCCAATTGGCTGATCGCTTTCAATTCGACCACAACCGTATCTTCCACGAGGAAGTCAACCCGGCGAGTTCCAACTTCTATCCCTTCATAGTAAATGGTCATTTCCAATTCCCTGGCAAAGCCGAGGCCTTGCTTTTCCATCTCAATGGCCAGGCAGCGTTGATAAATCACTTCTTGAAATCCGTTGCCAAGGATAGATGTACCTTCATGGCACAGCCAATTATTTGGCCTGTGAGCTCCGAATTTTTATAAGCATTGTTAACGATTTCCTTCATATAGTCCGAATATAACTGGCTTCAGCGAAATCATCTCATCAAAAAATCAGCGGTTCAGGCGTTAAAAGTTGTTAAAAGTTTAAATATTAAGCAATATCCGCTTACCTTTGGAAAGATGGACATTCTACCCCATGACCTTCAGCTCTACCTGGAAGATCATTGCGACGCCGAGCCCCTTGAGTTGCAAAAGATCAACCGCGAAACCTATTTGAAGGTGTTGCAGCCTCACATGCTGTCCGGTCATTACCAGGGCCGCTTATTGAGTTTCCTGAGCAAAATGGTACAGCCCCGGCGCATACTGGAGATCGGTACTTTTACCGGGTATTCCACTATTTGCCTGGCCGAAGGGTTGACCAAAGACGGCATTATCCATACCATCGAGGTTAACCGCGAAATGGAAGAAATGCTTAATCAACACTTTAAGTCCACAAATGTGGATAAAAAGGTCAGGCTCCATTTCGGCCATGCCGCGCAGATTATCGTAGAAATTGAGGAGGAAAGCTTCGATATGGTTTTTATCGATGCCGACAAAAAGAATAATTTAACTTACTTTAATTTAGTTTTTGATAAAGTAAGGTCAGGCGGGCTGATAATAATTGACAATGTTTTGTGGAAAGGGAAAGTGTACGGCGATGATAACGACGCCGATACCAGATCGATCCGTGAACTGAATGACCAGGTAGCCAAAGACGACCGTGTGGATAAACTGATCCTGCCGGTACGCGATGGTATCCTGCTCGTTCGAAAAAAATAAATTATGAAGAAAACCCTATTGATCGCATCACTATTGATTGCCTCTTTAGCAGCCTCAGCGCAAAACACTTCACAATCCTACATTGAGAAATTTAAAGACGAAGCCATTCGGATCATGCACCAAAGCGGTATCCCCGCCAGCATTGTCCTGGCTGTAGCCATGCACGAGTCGGGCTGCGGGAACAGCCTGCTGGCTCAGCAATTCAACAACCAGTTCGGCATGAAGGGCTACGATAAACATGTGCTGATCGTCCACAACAAAAAGAAACTTACCCCATACAAGAAATATGACTCGGTAAAGGACTCCTTCGAGGATTTTGCCCGCGTTATTATGGATAAAAAGAAATTCGCACATCTGGCGCAGGAATTCACCCACTTCGATTACGTCGGTTGGGCCAAAGGCATTCAGCACAGCGGTTATTGCAGCAGTCATACCTGGGCATCGCAGGTGTTAACCATTATCCGCAAATACCAGTTAAACCTGCTCGACGAAAACCCCGCCGATCAGCCGCCGCTTGTAGCCAGCACGCGATAAATTTCTTATTTTTGGGTTCAATTTGCCTGTTCGATCCCGAATGAGAAAAAGTTTATACTCCCTGCTTTTTATTCTTTTATTAAGCTCATGCGCCGTTCATAACGGACTGATCAGTAATCGCGAGGCGCGCCGCAACAACCAGCAGATACAGCAGGACAACCGCGAATCCATCGCGACATATAAACCCATGACCTCGCTGGAGTACATCGATCGATACAAAACGATAGCTATCCAGGAGATGAATCTTTATGGTATCCCGGCAAGCATTACGCTGGCGCAGGGCCTGTTCGAGTCTGGCAGCGGCAATAGCGAACTGGCGCGGGTGGCCAATAACCATTTCGGCATTAAATGTAACAACGGATGGCAGGGTAAAGGCTATTACAAGGACGACGACGAGCATAACGATTGTTTTAGGGTTTATGACAGACCCGAGGATTCGTTCCGCGACCACTCCGAGTTCCTGAAGCGGCCGCACTACGCCAAATTATTCCAACTGGACAAAAACGACTATGTGGGCTGGGCAAACGGCCTGAAAGCTGCGGGATATGCTACCAATCCGGATTATCCGAAGTTGCTGATCAATATCATCCAGAAATATCACCTGGACCAATATGACCAGCCCGAAACGCAAGTGCAGAAAGAAAAACGTGAGGATAAAGTTTTGACCCAGATAAACGACAATGCCATCACAGCAGCTAAAGATTCTGTTACACAGGCCGCACCGGCAGCAAAATTGTATACTGTTGTGCAGGGCGATACACTATACTCCATTTCGCGGCGTTTTGGACTAACTGTTGACGACCTGAAGGCTATGAACGGCCTAACCGACAATACGATTAAGATCGGCCAGAAGTTAACAGTGGTAAAAGATCAATGATGTGAAATATACAAGCAGAACGAACGGTTTTAGCGTTGCAATGCGGTTGGTGCTTGTTTTTCTGTTTGGTGCGTTTACAGTAAGAACTTTTGCCCAGGAGAAAGAAATTGAGGGTATTGTATTTGATAAAGATACCAAAGAGCGCGTCGCCCGGACGCTCATCATCGACACCACAACCCGGAAAGCATTTTATAATAATCTTAAAGGCGAGTTCAAAATAGAAGCCCGGATCGGCGACGTCCTGATCTTTAACAAAGAAGATTACTTTTCGGATACGCTGACCGTAAAAAGCGGCGACAACCTGCTGATCTATCTCCACCGGAAAGCCATTCCGCTGAAAGGAGTTACCATTAAAGATTCATTGCATACGCCGTTGCAAAAGCTGGCGGCTACAAAAAGGGAATACAGCATGATCTATGGTTCGCGGGCTTATAACGATCCGCTGAGCGCTGTTCCGGGGGGCGGCGCCGGAATAAACCTTGATGCACTGTATAACGCGCTTAGCCGCAAGGGTCGCGACGCCATACGGCTGCAGGGTGTTATCCAGCAGGATTACGAAGAGAACGTGATCGACTATCGTTTTAACAAAAGTTATGTAGCGAATATCACCCATTTGAAGGACCCCGACCTGACCGATTTTATGCACCGTTACCGGCCAAGCTATTTCAGGGTTACAACCGATACCGAATACGAGTTTATCACTTATATTAAAACGAGCCTGAGACGGTACCTGCGCCTCAAACGCAGTTATACACATTCCACCGCAACCAAATCCGCCGGTCCCTAATGTCCAGGGCATTCCCGGCATCTGAACAATAAACACGTCGATCGGTTGTTATGTAAAGGGTTTCTTTTAAAAAACAGGAGCAATTGCGTTAATTTGCGTTACTATGCTAAAAACGATACTTGGGGTATTTCTTCTAACGTTTTTCTGTTCCGCATCCTTCGCCCAGCAAACTGATACCCTGAAAACCGACACCAGCCTGTTAAACCGCTACCGGATAGATCCCGGTAAAAACGCGTTTCCGATGCTGGTCCGCCCCGTGCCATTAAATAAGGAACTTATACCGGTGGAATTGCTCGACTATAAGGTAAGTTATTGGCGCAAAAGCATCATTTTTGGACTGAATTTTAACCAGGCCGCATTTACCAGCAACTGGAGTGCGGGCGGTATCAGCGCCGTTGCGTTAGGGTCAAATTTTGATTTTAAGGCGGAGTACAATAAGTCGCCCCTCAATTATGCGACTGAAACCAGCCTGTTATACGGCGTGGCGGCTACCAAAGGACAGGGTGCGCGCAAAACCAACGACCGTATATTCCTGGACAATAAGCTGGCCACGCAGCTATCCAAAAAGTGGTATTTTTTCGGTTCGTTAAGCTTTGAATCACAATTCGCGCCGGGTTACACCTATACCGATCTGAGCGGTAACGCGGTTAGCCGGGGTTTGCTTATCTCCAACTTTATGGCGCCCGGCTACCTGACCGAATCGCTGGGTTTTGAATATAAGCCGAACAAATATTACGACTTGCGTATCGGCACTGGTACGGCCAAGCAAACATTCCTGATCGACACGACAATTTATCACAACCTACCCCAAAATTATGGTGTAAAGCCCGGCCATACGTTTTATAACCAATTGGCCGTGCAGGGCGTTGGCACGGTCGATAAGGACATTGCTAAGAACCTGCATCTTTCTGCCCGCTACGCCATATTCATCCCCTACATACAGCCTCTGGTCTATACCACGCACCGGCTTGATGCCACGCTGACCGCAAAAGTAAACCGGCTGGTGAACGTAAGCATGAACGGCACCTTCCTGTACGACAGAAACACCGCGAAATTGCCGCAGGCTACCGAAGGTATTTCCATGGGCGTCGCTTACATCTTCCCATAATAGCGCGCCACCGTTTTGCGACTATTTATATCGCTCCAAAATCTTAACTTTGCAGCCTTAATTGAGTTACAAAGAGGATGTTTGAGAATCTTTCCGATAAATTAGACAGGGCGTTTAAGGTCCTGAAGGGACAGGGAACTATTACCGAGATCAACGTGGCCGAGACCATGAAGGAGATACGCAAAGCCCTTCTGGACGCCGACGTTAACTATAAAACCGCCAAAACTTTTACCGATGAGGTGAAGCAAAAAGCTTTGGGCATGAACGTGCTTACCGCCGTTTCGCCCGGGCAACTGCTGACCAAGATCATGAACGACGAGCTTGCTGCCCTGATGGGCGGCAGCGCCGCCGAGCTGACTTTCCCGGCTACCCCGACGGTGATCCTGATAGCAGGCTTGAACGGCGCAGGTAAGACTACCTTCAGCGGCAAGCTGGCCAACTTCCTCAAAACACAAAAAAATAAAAAACCCCTGCTGGTTGCCGACGACATTTACCGTCCCGCGGCTATCGACCAGTTGAAGGTTTTAGGCGAACAGATCGGCATACCGGTTTATGCCAACCTGGAATCGAAGGATCCCATCGCCATTGCCAAAGAGGGTATCGCGCAGGCAAAGCAAAACGGCAATAACGTAGTCATCATCGACACCGCCGGCCGCTTGTCGGTCGACGAGGCTATGATGCGCGAGATAGAGCAGGTAAAAGCCGCCACTAACCCGCATGAGATATTGTTCGTGGTAGATGCCATGACCGGCCAGGATGCGGTAAATACAGCTAAGGTATTCAACGACCGCCTCGATTTCACCGGCGTAGTGCTCACCAAACTCGACGGCGATACCCGCGGCGGTGCGGCGCTGTCGATCAAGTCGGTAGTGGATAAGCCGATCAAATTCATCGGTACCGGCGAGAAGATGGAAGCGCTGGATGTATTCCATCCCGACCGTATGGCTTCGCGTATCCTCGGCATGGGCGATGTGATCTCGCTGGTTGAACGCGCGCAGCAGCAATTCGACGAGAAAGAAGCTGCCGAACTGCAAAAGAAGATCCGCAAAAACAAGTTCGACTTTAACGACTTCTACAGCCAGATACAGCAGATCAAAAAGATGGGTAACATGAAGGACCTGATGGGCATGATACCCGGCGTAGGTAAGATGATGAAGGATGTGGAAATAGATGACAATGCGTTCAAAAACATCGAAGCCATTATTCAATCGATGACCCCGTTCGAGAAGGAAAACCCCGATTCGATCAACCAAAGCCGCCGTAACCGCATAGCTAAAGGTTCGGGAACAAATATTGCCGAAGTTAACCGCCTGATAAAGCAGTTTGAAGACATGCGTAAGGTGATGAAGCAGATGAGCAACCCGGCAGCTATGGCCAGCATGATGCGCAGAATGCCGAGATAATATTATTTCGGAGTTCGGATGTTCGATTTCGAATTGGTTTGTTCCCGGTTAGCTACTTTAAATTTGCTATATTTAGTGCATGAAACGCTTACCGATCCTTATCCTTGTCCTTATTTCAGCCACTGTCTTCGCACAGACTGTCAAACGTGTAGATAAATTCGATAAGGCAAACGTAAGGATAGAATATTATGTCCTCAAATCGGATAAAAGCATAAAACAAGGACCTTATGCAGAATATAGTCGTTTGGGCACAACTCCATATTGCGAGGGTTTTTATAAAAACAACCAGAAGGATAGCATATGGAAGTATTATGGATTTAATAACAAACTCTGCACAACAGGGTCTTATAAGGATGGAAAGCGCATTGGCTTATGGAACTCGTACGATAGCGATGGCGCGCAGGAAGTTTTGTACGACTACACAAAAAAACAGTTGCTATATTATAAAAAATCTCCCCAACAACTCCAGGAACAAACAATTATCAACGGCAAGGATACTTCAAAGGCTACCTTGGAAAGGCCAGTTATATATGTAGACGGAGTTGGAAGTATGTTCAGAATAATAGCTACGGATATGAGGTACCCGGCCCAGGCTAGGGACAAGAATATACAGGGAAAAGTTTTGATCGCATTTACAGTGGACACGCTTGGAAACGTTTCTAACTATAGGATTAAGTCTGGAATAGGCGGAGGCTGTGACGAGGAGTCGCTACGAATCGTCAAGCTGATGGACGGTGACTGGCTTCCGGGCATGTTAGGGGGTAAACCCGTTACTGTGGAATATACAATACCAATGACTTTTGCACTTGAAACAGAAGATCAATAAGATGTACGTAAAGCTATCAGCAATCGCTATCTCATCGTTTTTTTTTGTTTCAATGGCGTGCGCCCAGGTTCCAGGCTCGGCCATCGATGTGCAGCATTACGATTTTAACATTCAGCTTAACGATCAGAATAATGTGATCAAAGGCAAGGCCGATATCGATGTCAAATTTTTAAAAGACGCCGGTTCGTTCCGTATCGACATGGTAAAGAAAAACGATACGGGAAAAGGAATGCTGGTAAGCAGTGTAACCGAAGCGGGTAAGGGACTGTCTTTTCAGCAGGATGCCGATGCCATTAATATCAAGGGTACCGGCAAAACCGGCAGCGAACATATTTACACGATAACTTATTCGGGCGTGCCGGCCGACGGGCTGATCATCTCGACCAACAAATTCGGGCGCCGTACTTTTTTCGGCGATAACTGGCCGGACCGCGGCCATAACTGGCTGCCCTGCGTGGACGATCCGGCAGATAAAGCCACCGTAGATTTTGATATTATCGCCCCAAAGCATTATGATGTGGTGGCTAACGGCGCTAAGGTGAGCGAAAAAGACCTGCCCGGCGATTTGAAAGAAACGCATTGGAAGGAATCGGCGCCGCTGTCGACCAAAGTAATGGTTGTCGGTGTAGCCGATTTTGCGATCGATCACCTGGCCGATGTGGATAATATTCCTATTTATACCTATGTATTTCCTGAGAACAAGGATGTAGGCTTTGCCGGCTACGCTTATGCTAAAGAGATATTGCCGTTCTATATCAATAAAGTGGGGCCCTACGCCTACGAAAAATTGGCCGACGTACAATCGAAGACCATATTCGGCGGCCTGGAAAATGCCAGTTGCATTTTTTATTTCGAGAACTCGGTTGGGTATAAAGACATGGAAGCGCTGATGGCGCACGAAATAGCTCACCAGTGGTTCGGCGATGCGGCGACTGAAACCAGCTTCGCCCATTTGTGGCTAAGCGAAGGCTTTGCGACTTATATGACCAATGTATATATCCAAAATAAGTATGGCAGCGATATTTTCAAAGAACGGCTTGACGATGACCGCAGGAAAGTGCTTGATTTTGAGAAACAGCGGTCGACTGCTGTGGTGGATACTGCGGTTAAAAGTAACTATATGCAGTTGCTCAATCCCAATAACTATGAAAAAGGCGGCTGGGTTTTGCACATGCTGCATCAAAAGCTGGGCGATAAAGCGTTTTGGAAAGGAATCAGGAATTATTATGCCAAATACGAAAACAGGAATGCCAATACCGAGGATCTGCGCCATATAATGGAAGAGGCCAGCGGCCAAAACCTGGAAGTGTTTTTCAAAAAATGGTTATATACACCGGGCGTACCCGACATACAAATAACCTGGAAATTTGATGCCGGTAAAAGAGCGGTCATGCTGGATATCGTACAAAAGCAGCAGTCGTTATTTGAATTTCCGCTCGGCTTGTCCGTTGGCGGAGAACTGCATAACTGTACCATAAAAAATCGGACCACCCATGTCGAAATTCCTTATTCCGAACAACCGCCGTCGGTAATCGCCGACCCGGATGTAAATGTGCTTGCGCGGTTTACAGTAAAAATGGCCAACTAATTTAGTTTTGGCAACAGCTTGAATTTTCACACAATATTTGGAAAAATTTATTTTTTCGAAATATTATACTTTTCTTTGGCAAACAGCGTTTAAAGTAAATAACAAACCATGCAGCACATTCCCCTGGTGTGCTGTAGCCGCGAACCTTTAAATTGATAGCCATGTTAAAATCGTATCAATCCATTTATGTAACGTTTTACAGGTGGATATTCAAAAATTTCGGACAAGGCAAATTGCCAATATTTAAATCGCTTTTCAATGTGAGTTTTTTGCTTATCATTTTGCTCACCACAGTTTTACTGCTGACGCAGCTGATGCTGAAAACGGGTATGCTTACCGTGAATATTTATACGATTACGGCAATAATGCTGGGTGCATTGTTTTTTGTGTTCCTCAACCATCTGATCTTCCTGAACAACAAATGGCTTAAAAACCTGAACATGCAAATGGCCCGGCTTAGCCGGCACAATCTGAATGCCTGGTCTGTTGTGATATTGGTTAATGTGATCGTTGTTTGTGCTTTCCTTATCTTTACGATGAGGTAAACCATTCATGACGGACAGCAACGGGATATCATTCCAGGCCATCGATTGGTCACAAATAGCAAAGACCATACATCCCGGCGAGACCGGCGAAGCCTTTTGGCAAACACTGCAGCTACCTGGTTTAAGGCTCAGGATAGTGGAATATTCGGCCGGCTACCTGGCCGACCACTGGTGCCGGGAAGGGCATATTGTACATTGCCTTGAAGGAGAGTTTGTAAGCGAACTGGAAACAGGCGAATCGTTTGCGCTGAATAAAGGCATGACCTACATAGTATCCGACAACCTCAGTTCGCACCGCTCCATATCCAAAAATGGCGTTAAGCTATTGATCGCCGTCGGCGACTTTTTGAAATAATCAAATACCTGCTAAACCTTATATATGTTCAGGCATAATTTACTTCTTTTTTACAGGAACTTTAAAAAGCATAAAACCACGTTCCTGGTTAACCTGGTCGGGCTGTCATGCGGGCTTGCCTGTGTGCTGGTAATTTATTTGTGGGTAACCGATGAATTAAGCTTTGATAAATATCACGCGAACGACAAGCGCCTTTACCAGGTGATGGCCAACAATAAAACCGAAAGCGGCGTTGAAACCAATGGCAATACGCCGCATATTTTATCGGAGGTTTTAGCATCGGAAATGCCTGAAGTGGAATATATTACTACCACCACGCCCGACAAGTGTTTCCCGGCATTTACCTTATCAGCCCATAACAAAAAAATTCAGGGAACCGGGAAGTTTGCCGGCAAAGCCTTTTTTAAGATATTTTCTTATCACCTATTGCGGGGAAATGAATCCAATGTGCTATCAAATAAAAACGCTATTGTGCTTTCTGAGAGCGAAGCCGTTGATTTATTTGGTTCGGCCGACAACATCATTGGCAGAACGATCAGCTATAAAGTGCTTGGGATAGAAAGACAATGCGTGGTGACCGGAATTTTCAAAGATGTGCCTGCAAATAGTTCTGAGCGTTTCGACTTCGTATTATCCTACAATGATCTGAAGGATATGATGCAGATGGGCAGCAATTGGGGTACCGACCTGGCATGTACTTACCTGACGGTTAGAAAAGGCACGAATATAGAACGGTTCAATGACAAATTAACAGGACACATCCGGGACAAAAGCAAGGACACAAACCGGAGTTACTTTCTTAAACGGTTTTCGGATAACTATCTATACAACAGGTATGAAAATGGAAAACAGGCCGGCGGCAGGATTGAGTATGTAAAGCTGTTTGTACTGATCGCCCTGTTTATATTGGTGATCTCGGCTATCAATTTTATGAACCTGTCTACCGCAAGGGCCGCGTCGAGGGTAAAAGAGATCGGGATAAAAAAAGCGATAGGCGCAGCCAGGAAAGCGCTGATTATACAATACCTGGGCGAGTCTGTTTTGATGACTTCGCTGTCCTTAATGATTGCGATGTCTATCGTTTTTCTGTTACTGCCGCAGTTCAACGTACTCACACAAAAGAGCCTCCACTTTCATTTTAGCACCGGCTTTTGTTTGTTTCTTGCCGGCGTTACGTTGTTTACCGGGCTACTTTCGGGCAGCTACCCTGCTTTATACCTTTCCGGATTTAAACCCGCAGCAGTATTGAAGGGAAGATTTAATAACCCGGTAGCGGAGAAGATCACCCGGAAGGGATTGGTGGTGTTTCAATTTAGCTTGTCGGTCGTTTTTATCGTTTTGGTTTTAGTGCTTTATAAGCAGATCAGCTACATAGAAAATGAGAATCTTGGTTTCAACAAAGACAATATTGTCTATATTGAATCAAATCCGAAAGATGTAAATGCTTATTTGAACGAAATACAAACGTTGCCGTCTATAGAACGGGCTTCGAGTATGATCGGGCACCTGATCGGTGATGAATATGTGGGAATGGGCCAAACTACCTGGAACGGCAAAACGATTCCTGCGCGTTCGTTCGGCGTGCATTACGGCCTGCTTGAAACCCTGGGGATAAAGCTCAAAGAAGGAAGATATTTTTCCCCGGGCGCCCCTGATTCAAGTAATACGCAAATAATTTTAAATGAAGCCGCTGTTGATGCCTTAGGGCTCAAAAATCCCGTGGGGACGATAATCAGGGGAAAGGACTATAATACAGAAGTTATCGGGGTTGTGAAAAATTTTCACTTCCAGTCCTTTCGTGAGAAAATTGAGCCGATGAAATTCAGGCTCGACAGCTATGGAGGCGCTACGATAGTAGCAAGGATCAGGATGGGTAAAGAGAAGGAGGCGCTAACTGAACTGGGCAGCCTTTTTAAAAGGTTTAACCCTGGAGTTGTATTTAACTACAAATTTTTGGACCAGGATTACCAGGCCTTGTATGTTTCTGAACGACTGGTATCAACATTATCACGGTATTTTGCCGGGTTATCCCTGGTAATATCTTGCCTGGGGCTATTCGGCCTGGTGGCTTTCACGGCGGAAATGCGGACTAAAGAGATCGGGATAAGAAAAGTGCTGGGTTCAAGCGTGTTTGGTATAATCAGGCTGTTAAATGGCGAATTTATGAGACTTATATTGATAGCCATTTGTATCGCTTTGCCGTTAAGCTACCTGGTTGCCAAAAGCTGGCTGGATGAGTTTGTTTATCGAATTAGCCTGGAGTGGTGGTATTTTGCCGGCGCAGGCTTGCTCACTATTATTATTGCGTTGCTGACTGTAAGCTTCCGATCGGTCAGGGCCGCGCTGGTTAATCCGGCCGCGTCTTTAAAAACCGAATAGTAAACAGCCTAAAACAAATTCTTAGAACCACGTTTTCGATACCACTCAAAAAAAGCTATCTTTCGCGGTGTACTAACTTTATCACGAGTGTTAGTTAAAACTTTTGGCAGCGCGGTTTACGGGATCCAGGCTATGACTATTACCGTCGAGGTAAATATCAGCGGCGGGAACATTTATTATGCTATCGTCGGTTTACCCGACAATGCGGTGCGCGAATCCTGGCAACGAATTGAATCGGCCCTGGTAACGAATGGACTTCGCATGCCCCGCCAGCGGATCATCGTAAATATGGCGCCCGCTGACATCAAAAAAGAAGGCTCGTCCTATGACCTGACGATCGCCACCGCTATCCTGGCTGCCTCGGGGCAAATCGAGTCCGAAACGCTGGACAAATATTTAATTATGGGCGAGCTTTCGTTAGACGGGAGCCTGCAGCCCATAAAAGGTGCTTTGCCGATCTCGATCCAGGCCCGGAAAGACGGGTTTAAAGGTTTTATCCTTCCGAAACAGAATGCCCGTGAAGCGGCCATTGTAAACGACCTGGAAGTATATGGCGTTGAAAATATTAAGGAATTGGTGGGATTTTTTAACGGCGAAGCGCAGCTTAAGCCCGAGGTCGTCAACACCCGGGAAGAATTTTTTAACAGCCTTAGCAATTACGAAAGCGATTTCAGCGACGTTAAGGGGCAGGAAAATATCAAACGCGCTTTGGAGATCGCGGCGGCGGGTGGGCATAACGTCATCCTGATCGGTCCGCCGGGAGCCGGGAAAACCATGCTGGCGCGGCGCCTGCCGTCCATACTTCCGCCGCTTACCTTGCACGAATCGCTCGAAACGACCAAGATACATTCCGTAGCCGGCAAGCTGGCCACAAGCGCGGCGCTCGTAACAACGCGGCCTTTCCGCTCGCCGCACCATACCATCAGCGATGTGGCGCTGGTTGGCGGCGGCAGCAACCCGCAGCCGGGCGAAATATCGCTGGCGCACAACGGCGTGCTTTTCCTGGATGAATTGCCCGAATTTAAGCGCTCCGTACTGGAAGTAATGCGCCAGCCGCTGGAAGAGCGGCGGATCACCGTCTCACGCGCCAAGCTTACCGTCGATTACCCGGCCAACATGATGCTGATCGCCAGCATGAACCCATGCCCCTGCGGCTATTACAACCATCCCGAAAAGGAATGCACCTGTCCGCCAGGCGCGGTGCAAAAATACCTGGCTAAAATATCGGGCCCGCTTTTGGACCGTATCGATCTGCACGTGGAAGTTACGCCGGTTAATTTTTCGGAGCTATCGTCCGAACGTTTGGCCGAAAGGAGCGAGGATATCCGTGAGCGGGTGATCAAAGCGCGTGACAGGCAAACCGAACGCTTCGGTAACAAACCCGACCTGCATGCCAACGCGCAGATGAGCCCGCAAATGGTGCGGGAGATCTGCAAGATCAATGCAGCCGGGCAAACCCTGCTTAAGAAAGCCATGGAAAAGCTTGGCCTCAGCGCCCGGGCCTACGACCGTATACTGAAAGTATCGCGCACCATAGCCGACCTGGCCGGCAGCGAGGATATTAAACTGGAGCACCTGGCCGAAGCCATTCATTTCAGGAGTTTGGACAGAGAAGGCTGGGCTGGGTGATTATATGCATGAGTACTTAATCGATAAGGCCTACGCTGCGTACAAGCGCCTGTGAAGGAGAGTATGGCCTTTCATAAAATTTATTGGACATATTCGCGCGGGTGGCCTTTAAAGTCTATGTTTACGAGGCTGGTACCATATAATGCTAGCTCTCAGATACTAATCCATAAGTTACTACTACGGAAGCTAGAAATATTTTGGCCTTTAACGCCAAGGATTTATTGTTGACATAATAAAAATCATATTGTATAGCCTCCTCAAAATCATATTTATAATCGGGACTTATTACGCTATATAAACTAATCATTGCAGGCTTGTTATTCCGAACTAATTCAATATTTCTAGCATATTTTGTTTGCATTGTACGATAGTCAACACCGACAATTGTCATCTGACCAAAAAACACATTGAATATGCATGGCAGCGAAACGAGTTGACTTTTCCTTAGGAAATACCCAATCTTGGTTAAGCGAAGAGAATCTCTCATATCCTTATCGAAGTTTTTAGGCATATATGTGTCATTAAATCTATAAATAACGATTGGCTTGTTTTTCCTGCCGATAATTGTACACTTATAAAGTATAGGACCGCCTGATTCCAGTTTGATTAAAATTCCAATTATAGGGAACAGCCAGGAACATATAAAAAACATATAAATTACAGAAAACAGTAAGTCGATTATTCTTTCTGCTACAAAGATGTTTTTATGAGAGATGGATTTCAAGTCAATTTTGTCGTCTTTCATTTTTTGAATATTATTTACAACAGACTTGTAGGCAGTGTTTGCTAAAAGCAACAATAGAATTATACATATGATAGGTATTAAGAAGAAGAAAGTGATTTTAAGAATATCATTCAAAACATGAGATGTCTTTTCCATACGGTTATTTTTGATACTTAAACTTGTAGATTACTCCGAAAATTATCGGAACTCCGATTACAACAATAAGATAGCTTATTATTGTATTGTTTTTTATGGAAACATCCAAATGAATACAACCAAGAAGGACACAGTTAAATACGATAAATATAAAATATAATCCGTTTATAGCCTTTTCGAGTATGTTTTTCTTTTGATTTAAGTTTATATTTAGATTTATAATACAGATCGTCAAACTATATATCAAAAAATCAGGAATTGTCACTATGGATTTAGCTATAATGACTTGGCTTGGATTCGTAAAAAAATTAATACAGTAACGCAAAACAAATGGGGCAAATGGCATGATATTATTTAGTAATATCCAGCCAATAATTAATTCAATTTTTTTGTTTTTGATATTTTTTGCTCGATTCAAACCGATAAACTAATAGTATAAATATATTCCAGTTTTATAACGTCTACTCTCATTTATACAGGAAAGGCCATTAATCATCTATTAACTCCTTAGCATACAGTTTATATTCATTTCTCCATAAGGTTCTGATTCTAATGGCAGAGTAATAAGCGTGAGCCCTCATGTTCATATTTAAACTCTATAAAAACACTTACCTTGGTTCGGTAATATTGTGATTGTTTCCACATTAATACGAAAATAAGCTCGAAGTACGGAATAATGATTATAAGTAAGTTATTGTGATTGTGTATTCCGAAGCCCACTAGAGCAGGAACAATAGCCATTTTAGTACTTATAAAAGAATATTGGGTTCCCCAACTTTTTAATACCTCATCTCTTAAAGCCTTATATTCGTTTTCTGGCGAAATCGTTATTTTTTTCATATCCAAGAGGATGACCTATCTCTTATGTTGATACAATAAAATTATCGATAGTTTATGAAAAATATAGTCAGTGAAAACACGGTATTTTTATTGTTTTGTTATTTTATAAGTTTTTCGACTTATGGTAACTCGATCTGTCGAGAGTTTCCATGTTGCGAAAAACATAAAAAAAATTTTAGCCTACACACGCTCGAACTAGTATATTAAATGAATACAAATAATCCCGCTCCTGCAATTCTGCAAACCAAACAACATTTCGAAATTCTCGACGGATTAAGAGGCGTTGCAGCCCTAGCCGTAGTGACGTTTCATTTTATGGAATGGGCCTACTCCGATTATAGCCGGAATTTTATCGGGCACGGTTTCCTGGCCGTCGATTTCTTTTTCTGCCTTTCGGGGTTCGTCATCGGGTACGCCTATGACGATCGTATCGCAAAAATGGGTGTAATCGAGTTTTTTAAGTCGAGGCTCATCAGGCTGCATCCGCTGGTTGTATCGGGATCGGTATTGGGCCTGCTGGCGTTTTTGTTCGACCCCTTTGGCGGCCACCCCGAGTTGTACGGTGCCGGCAAGATCGTCCTGGCATTTGTGTGCTCACTGCTGCTGATACCTTTTCCTGCAATATCCGACCGTTCTTTTAACCTGTTCAGCTTCAACGCCCCGGCCTGGTCATTGTTCTGGGAATATGTAGCCAATATCGTTTACGCATTTGTGCTTTATAAACTCAGTCGCCGCTACCTATTGCTTTTGATCGTACCCGCGGCCGCAGCGCTCTGTTTTGTATGTTACCGTTCGGGCAATTTATTGGGCGGCTGGAGCGGGCCGACCTTTTGGGACGGCTGCGCACGTATATCGTATTCCTTTTTAGCCGGGCTGCTCATTTACCGTTCCAATTGGATCATTAAAAACCGGCTGGGATTCATCAGCTTAGCCCTATTGTTGTTCCTGGCCTTTGTCGTACCTTTTTCCAAATGGAACTGGGTATCCGAGCCGCTGATCGTACTGTTTTGCTTCCCCTTGCTGGTCGCTTTAGGCGCGGGTGCCGCTTTGACGCCCGGCTTAAAAAGGATTTGCGTTTTTTCGGGGAAGATATCCTATCCCCTGTACATGACGCATTATGCCGTGTTGTGGATGTTCGGCAACTATTATCTCAGCCACAAACCCGGCACAACGCAATTGACTTTCATCATCATATCGGGGCTGATCCTGCTGGTTGGGGCGGCCTATTTGGTAATGAGGTTTTACGATATTCCAGTCCGGAAATATTTAACAGAAAGGCGAAATGAAAGGCTTGCCAAACAAAGAAGCCGTAGTCAGCCTCGCTAATCAACAAGGCAAATCAGCCCACCCGCACCATCTTATTTTTCACCAAATAATCATAACTTTCCTTCAGGGCTTCAAATACGTCGCCGCTAACCTTATCCATTTCAACTACCATCCATTCGGTATTGCCGTTGGCGGCTTTTACAATGGCCGGGAAATTTTGCGTGCCCTGACCAACCGGGGTCATCGGATCGACAATGTCCCTGGGCAGCAGATCGTTCCATTTGGCGGGGCCGTCCTTAATATGCAGCATTTTAGCCCGTTTGCCCAATTTGCCGACTATGGTTGCGGGATCCTGCCCGGCTACTTTTACCCAATAGGTGTCAACTTCAAAAAATATATCGGGGTTTACCTCTTCCAGCAGCACTTCGTAAACAAATTTGCCGCCTACCTTGTTCCGGTATTCCCACCAGTGGTTATGCAGACCAAACTCCAGTCCGTTGTCTTTCGCAAATTTGTGCGACTCGTTGTAAATACGGGCCAGTTCTTTTGTGCCCTCCAGGCTGCTGTAACGTTTATCCTCGGGCCAGCCATGCCAGATCATCTTTTTGGAGTTATAAGCTTTGGCCGTGTCGAGGAACACCTTTTTCTTAGCGGTATCGGTTGGCAATTCGATGTGCGATGATGAAACCGATAAGCCCGCGTCCTTAATGTATTTGGCTGCCTGCTGCAAGGTTACTTTCGGCGGCCAGAAAGCCGTTTCAACCCATTTAAAGCCTATATCTGCAACCCGTTTCAACGTTCCGGCTGCATCTTTGGTAATAGCATCACGCACCGTATACAATTGCACAGACAATCGTGCCTGCTTAGCAGGTTCAAAGGCTGAAAGCACACCTTTCATCGGCAGCATGGCGCCAAGCAAACCCAGCCCGGATAATTGCAAAAACTCACGCCTGGGTAAGGCCTGGTTCCCGGCTGTTGCACTTATTTTTTCTTCTTCGAAAAACTGGTTTTTCATAAAACAATTGGTTAAAAGCCGGCAGGCTTACAGTGGAATATAAATGTAAAGATTTTTTTGAGAAACGTATGTGTGTTAGGTGAATACTGATTTAATTACACAGCAGTGGAACAAACGCCACAATTTGTGGAATTGCAATAATTTAGTTGTACGCGGTTGGCGTAAAAAAATACAGTGACGACAATCACTTTTTCGGATAAATACCTGATTTTCAAGTGCGTTAGGCGCTTTAAAATTAAAAGAAAATCCTTTGGTTAGATTATTGACTGTAAATAGCTGAGGCAGACGTTTTGTGTAAATATTAAGGAAATGAATAATCAAGTCCAAACCAATACTTTATCGCGGGAGTTGTTAACTATGCCGGAAAAAAAATACAAGATCGAGGTTTTAAATGATGCTTTTAAAACCATCACCCAACGATTGGGCATCCGTAATGCATTAACCATGTCGCAGGCCGACCTGCATGTTGCGATATCTTCGATCGATCCTTATGTGGCCGAACTTTACCAGGAATATGCGGATGTTTTTATCGACTATGCTTCGAACCCCGACCAGGAGAAACGCGCCAGGAAAGATACTATCGGCTCGAAGATCGTGGAACGGCTGGAGACCCGGCAGTAAGTAACTATACGGGTAACTGAATAATAAATTCGGTACCCTCACCCGGTTTGCTTTTAATGCGAATGGTGCCACCGAGGGCTTCTACCTGCGTTTTAACCATGAATAACCCCATGCCTTTACCCTCAACGGTATTGTCGAAACGTTTGTAAAGTCCAAAGAGTTGAGAGGAGTATTTTTCCAGGTCGATGCCTTTGCTATTATCTTTGAAGCGGATCTCTATCTTGTTTTTTAAGCGCTGTGTTTTGATGGTGATAACAGGTGCTATCCCCGAACGATGATATTTTATGCTGTTTGAAGACAGATTGTAAAATATACTGTAAAGGTAGCTTCGGATGCTGAAAATAGATTCCGCTTCATCAAATAGGTATTTAAATTCCACCTGTTCGTTTACCACTATATTATGAATACTGGCCCGAATATTTTCCATTAGCTCGTGGAAATATATAGTCTCTTTCTTCTCATTAGCCAGCTCACGTGCCTGTAAAATCTGGTTCAAATCTTTTATTATCGTATCGAGGTTTTGTATCGAGCGCGAAACACGGTCCGTTATCTCGTTTTTAACTTCGGGCTCAATGTCTTTATCCTCCAGCATTTCCGTGAGCGCCATAATGTTTGCAACCGGCGCAAGCAGGTTGTGCGAAATGATATACGTAAATTGCTCCAGGTCCTTGTTGTGCTGTATCAGGTCGGCGGTAATTTTTTCGCGTTCCAGTTCGGCGAGCTTGGCGGTAGTAATATCGAGATTGGCCAATATGAAACCGCAATTGTTGCCATTATTGTCTCTCACATTCAGCCAGCGCACATCGTACCAGTGTACGGTGCCATCGTTTTTCGTATAGTTCAAGCCATAACGGACGGTTTCGCCCGCAGCCACTTTTTTTAGTACGTCTTTAATGAGCGGCAGCCGTTCGGGTGTAAAGTACTCGCTCATCTCCTTTCCGACCACTAATTTTTTTCTGTTCTGCTCTTCAGAATACTTCTGTGCCAATGTGTTAAATGACACGATCTTCAAACCGGTATCGATGAGCACATAGGCCGTATCCGTATTATCAAAGACAGTACGCAGGTTTGCTTCCGACTTTTTCAGTGCTTCTTCGTCCAGCTTACGCTGGGTTATGTCGGTTACCATTGCCAGCGCGCCTTTATAAACACCGTTTTTGTCCAGGATCGGGTTGGCTGAAATATTGGCCCAAACATCATCGCCGCGTTTAGTTTTATAACGGATATCAAGGTTTTCCTTCGACCCTCGCCGTCTTCGTTCCATGCACTCCAACGCATAGGCCTTACCCTCTGCATCCATAAAGTCATAGAGCTCTTTGCCTATCATTTCTTCAGGGGCATAGCCCAGCATATCGGCAATTTTTTTATTTACGAAGTCGGTTTTTTCATGCTCATCGATGGTCCAAATCCCCTCCTGTGCCGTTTCGACGATCTGCCGGTAGCGGGCTTCACTTTCGCGATGTTTTTCGTCGGCTTCCTTCCGGCTTGTAATATCTCTTGTTATCCCTTCTATCTTCACGAGTTTCCCGTTCTCATCCAGGTGCGGGTTTACCTTATTTGACACCCAGCGTACGCTTTGGTCCTTGCAGATAACACGGTATTGATCGGTAACAAGCTCTCCGCGTTTAAGTGCCGAATATTCTCCATCGATGATATGCCTGTCATCGGGGTGTACCATGCTAAACCACAGCTGATCACGGGTCAGAAAATCGGCCTGCGAATAACCGAATAATTTCTCACAGGCTTCCGAAATGCGGGTTACCTTTGAGTGGATCATATCGACTGAAAAATATACTTCGTCGATGGCTTTAAAAAAGGCCATCCAATCGTCGTCGCGGTAGGTACCGGTGGCATTATGTTGTGCTGGTGGCGCGCCGGAAGTTTCAGTTTGGAGTTCTTTCTTCATGGGACGGGGTGATGAATTGGCAACAGATTTCTACGAATGGCTGCGGGTACCTGTTACTTGTAATGCGAAGAAAGATTTTACCAGGTTTTCAATGCGGAACGAAAAAATCCCGTAAAAACTTCAAGCTTAACGTATTGAATTTTTTATAGATTTAAGATAAATATACGTTTTTGATTTATTAAAAAAAATTAAAACATTTGTCGCACTTAGTGTGTATAGTACAAACAGCCAATTAGCCCGCAAATGAATATCACAAGTAAACGGAAAATTATGATCTTCGACGATGATGAAGATATTCTTTCCATTTGCAGTTATGTTTTCGAGGAACAAGGCTGGGAGGTTTATACTTTTACTGATTGCAACGACGTAACCGAAAAAGTGTCGGAGATTCAGCCAAACGTTATCCTGATGGATAACTGGATACCTGATGCCGGCGGCATAGTCGCCACGCAGCGGCTCAAGAAATCGGCTCATCTTAAAGACATCCCGGTAGTATATTTTTCGGCAAACAGCGATATTCAGATACTGGCGAACAATGCGGGCGCCGAAGCCTACCTCGCCAAACCGTTCGATTTGCACCAGCTTGAACAGGTTATCCATCAGGTAACATCCGAAGAGTAACCGATAATAGAACCGCACCTGGCCGCGCGGTAATCCAATGCGCTATTTTGTCCAACCGTTCAGCGCAAGGCATGCTGATAGTCTTATTTAGTCCTTTGCTGCAGGCTGCGCCAAGCCATAGAGGATGGCAATTGAACCAATTGGGCGATTGTTAAAAAAGGGAATATAGGCGTGTATAGACGCGCGCTTGGCCGTTCGCGCAGCTAAAGCTTGATCTCCTCATCTTTCGATGAGAAGAAACGGAATTCGGTGATCTGGTAAGCCGGGTTGGCTTTAACCTTTATCCATTGACCGTATTTGAAGAACCATTTGACCTGCCGGCTGATGAAGCCTTGTTTGATATAGGCCTCGATGTACGGATGTACTGCCAGGGTGATATGTTTCTCGTTCTGCTCGACGAGGATATAATTGAAGTTATTTTCGATATCGTCCAGGAGGAGGATCGTCGGCCTTACCGTTCCCGTTCCGTGGCAGGTTGGGCACAGTTCGCTCGTTACGATATTCATTTCCGGCCGCACACGCTGGCGGGTTATTTGCACCAGCCCGAACTTGCTCGGCGGCAGTATGGTGTGCTTTGCCCGGTCGTGCGCCATTTCGGCCCGCAAATGATCAAACAAGTCCTTGCGGTGCACAGGCTTGTGCATATCGATAAAGTCAATCACTACGATGCCGCCCATATCACGAAGCCTTAACTGGCGTGCTATTTCGCGTGCAGCCTCTTTGTTTACCTGGTAGGCGTTTTCCTCCTGGTTTTCTTTGTTGGCTGTGCGGTTGCCGCTGTTCACGTCGATTACGTGCAGCGCTTCGGTATGTTCGATCACCAGGTAAGCGCCCCCGGCCAGGTTAACCGTCTTGCCGAACGCACCCTTTATTTGCTTTTCTACACCGTAGTGCTCAAATATCGGCTCCTTGTTCTTATGAAGCCGGACAATATTCTCCAGGTCGGGCGATATCTGGCGTACATACGTGCGCACTTCCTCGTAAATAGACTGGTCGTTCACATAAATGTGCTGAAAATCCGGGTTCAGGATATCGCGGAGCAACGTTGAGGTGCGGTCGATTTCGCCAAGCGCCTTTTTCGACGGTTCGATAGAGGGCAGGCGGGTGATGAACGACTCCCATTTGGATATCAGGTCCAGCAGGTCCGACTGCATTTCGGTTACGCCCTTGCCTTCGGAGACCGTGCGGATAATTACGCCAAAATGCTTCGGCTTGATGCTCTCCACGATCTTGCGCAGGCGATTGCGCTCGGTATTGCTCTTGATCTTTTTGGAGATGGAAATAGTTTCCGAAAACGGAACAAGCACCACGTAGCGCCCGGCGATAGAAAGGTCGGAACTCAGCCTCGGCCCTTTGGTCGAAATGGGCTCCTTCGCTATCTGTACGGGAATCAGTTGGTTCTTGGTCAGCACCTCCGATATCTTGCCCGATTTGTTGATGTCCTGTTCCGGCCTGAAATGGTCGAGGAGCTTCGACTGGTAACCGCCGCTGCGCACCAATTTGGTCAGCTTAAGCAGGCTCTGCACTTGCGGGCCAAGGTCGAGGTAATGCAAAAACGCATCCTTCTCGTAGCCGACGTCAACAAAAGCAGCATTTAACCCGGGCATGATCTTTTTGATCCTGCCAAGGTATATGTCGCCAACTGTATAATTGTTGGTGACTTGCTCTTTATGAAGTTCTACAAGTTGTTTATCCTGTAATAACGCAATAGTAGCCCCGTTCGGGGTCGAATCGATAATTAATTCCTTTACCAACTGCTACTCCATTTCTCAAAACGGCTGAAAATCAGGCCGCTTTATCAAGTGGTGAAACAATAACAGGCACTTTTACTGCGATAAAGCAGTAAAAGTTGCTGTTGAGCAACTTATTTCTTTTTGTGCCTGTTCTTTCTTAAACGCTTTTTGCGTTTGTGAGTAGCCATTTTGTGTCGTTTACGTTTTTTACCGCTCGGCATAGTGTTTTAATGTTTTTGTTGTTAATTCAATTCTTTAGTTCCTTTATGTACTGATCGATCTTTCGGTCGATTAGGGGGTCGGGAATCATTTGCTTACATTTCTGGTAAGCGTCGACAGCTTCCTTCTTCATGCCCAGTTGCCTGTAGCTTTCGGCAAGATAAAAGTATGGTTCGATCTCGGGCTTCTGTTCCACCATCTTTTTAAACCTGGCCACCGCTTTGTCAAACTGGCCCGATTTCATTGCAAACAGTCCCAGGTTCAAATTCGCGCTCCGGTTATTCGGATCTTTCTTTACCACGTCGAGCAGGATCATAATGCCCTGCATCGGCGAGCCGCCGTCCGGGTCAGGAATGCCTAAGCTCGTTTGGTTTACATACGCTACACCCAGGCCTGTTTTTGCGTCCAGGTTGTCCGGTTTCAGCTTAACGGCGTTTTTGAAAGCCCCGATAGCGTTTGACACGAACGCGGGTTGTACGGTAGTATCCGAAGTAGATTTAAAGGCATCGTTAAACTTGTTCCCTGCATTCAGCCAGTCGTCGAAAGTGTTATCTTTCTGCGCGGCCGCCTGGTAATAAAATGCTGCCGGCGCGGGCTGATTATCGTCGTCCCATTGTTTGGCGAGCTTTTTTTCCAGGGTTAGTTTGTCTGCATCGGTAGCCGCGTTTTTTAACTGGTTTTCCAGGTCGTTGATCGTGGCCGAAAGCGCTGCGCCGATGGCTGTTTTGGCCGGGGCCGATACATCGTCTACAGTTACGCTCTTTGCCGCCGGCTTCGAATCCGAAACCACCCCATTCCCCTGCTTGGCTACCTTGGGTTTCACCAATCCTTTAACAGGCTGCAAAAACAAATAAAGGCAAAGTGCAAATACTGCTCCTATGACGATTATTTGTTTCTTGTTCATACTGTCAACCGATTATTTAGAAGCTTTTTTAGCGCCTGATTTCACTTTCTCAACAAAAGTTTTGGCAGGTTTAAAACTCGGAACAAAATGTTCAGGGATAATTATAGCCGTGTTTTTAGAAATATTACGCGCTGTTTTCTTTGCACGTTTCTTTACTACAAAGCTGCCAAAACCCCTAACATAAACATTCTCTCCGCTTACCATTGAGTTTTTAACAACCTTGAAAAAAGCTTCCACAGTTTCCTGCACGTCAACCTTTTCGATGCCTGTTTTAGATGAGATCTCAGCTATAATTTCTGCCTTAGTCATATCAGTTTTTCCTTTATTAAATGTGTAAATACTTAACTGTTTTGGGGTTGCAAAAGTATTGGTTTCTAAATAAATATTGAAATAAATGCAGGATTTTTTTTAAGTCTGTAACGAATAGGATACAAAGGTTACAAACGTTGGTTGATTTTGACGGCCCGAAAGTTACATTTGAAGGAATGAATTTTTCTGACGAATTGACCCGGTGGTACCTTATTAACAAACGCGACCTGCCCTGGCGCAATACTACCGACGCTTATGTGATATGGCTGTCCGAGATCATTCTGCAGCAAACGCGGGTGGAACAAGGCCTGCCCTATTTTTATCGTTTCCTCGAAAAATATCCGGATATCGCTGCGTTTGCGGCCGCTACCGAGGGCGATATACTTAACCTTTGGCAAGGACTGGGTTATTACTCGCGCGGGAGAAATATGCTCAAAACCGCAAAGCAGATCATGCAGGAATATGATGGCGTTTTCCCTACCGATTACCCAACCCTGCTTCGGCTGAAGGGCATAGGTGAATACACGGCGGCGGCTATTTCCTCTTTCGCAGCCAACGAGCCTCATGCGGTTGTCGATGGCAATGTGGCGCGGGTGCTGGCACGCTATTTCGGCATCGAGGAGCCGATCAATTCAAACCAAGGGAAAAAACTGATCCAATCGCTGGCCGGCGAGATGCTGAACCCGGGGCGACCCGGTATACACAACCAGGCCATTATGGAGTTCGGTGCCATACTTTGCCGGCCTAAAAACTCTGATTGTTCGATTTGCCCTGTCCGGCTGGATTGTCGCGCCTGCCGCGATGGCTTGGTAAGTTCTTTACCAAAAAAATTAAAAACCGTTAAAATAAGAGAGCGATACTTTAATTATTTGCTTGTAACCGATGGAAATACGATATTGATGAGGCAACGCGACGAAAGTGATATCTGGGCCAATATGTATGATCTCCCGCTATTAGAAACCGATACGCGGCAATCTGCCGATAGCGTATCAAAATTGTTACAAACAAAAAATATTATCAAGAACAATACTCAAATAACCGCTGTATACCCTCTGAAAAAGCATATTCTGACACACCAGCATATACATGCACAGTTCATTAGGTTGGATGTCCGGGAAATTAAATTAGAACAAAAAATATTTTTCATAGAAGTAAAAAAGCTAGAAATGTTAGCTTTGCCTAAAATCATAAATACATTTCTAAATAATTTTTTTAATTTATAAATAAATTTTCTGTTTACTTGATCTATGTCTGGAATTAATAAGGTGATCCTGATCGGTCACCTGGGCAAGGACCCCGAATTGCGTTACCTGGATGGTGGAGTGTCGGTAACGAGTTTTCCGCTTGCAACGTCAGAAGTGTTTACCAAAGATGGCCAAAAGGTCGAGATGACCGAATGGCACAACATCGTTATGTGGCGGGGCCTGGCAGAGACGGCTGCCAAATTTCTGCAGAAGGGCAAATTGGTCTATATTGAAGGGAAGCTAAAAACGCGATCTTTCGAGGACAAAGAAGGTATCAGAAAATATACGACAGAGGTGGTGGCCGAAACCTTCACCATGCTGGGACGCAAAAGCGATTTCGACGAGGGGCCCCGGCCTCCGAAGGCTATGCCGTCAGGAGATACTTTCAGCGAAAGTAATGGCACGGATATTCCTTTTTAAGCCGTAAGTCCTTTTAACAAATAAAGCCCCGGCCTGATGCCGGGGCTTTATTTTCTATCGCGGTCCCGGAGGACAATGCGACTTCAGGTAGTTCGTAAATAAGGTGCGCAGGAAAAGCGTGGTGCCTTCTCCTTCAAATATGCCGTGCGAACGGTTGGGATACGACATTAATTGGAATTGCCTGTTGTATTTGATCAGCTCGTTTATCAGAAGTTCGGCATTTCGGTAATGCACATTATCGTCGCCGGTTCCGTGCATATACAGCAGGTTGCCGCGCAGATTTTTGGCATAGGTAACAGGCGATCCCTTGATAAACGGCGCACGGCTTGCCGAATCCACAGGCACGCCCATGTAACGCTCCTGGTAAATATTATCATAAGATAACTGCCACCCCACTGCGGCAACAGCAATACCGGTTTTATAAAGTTCCGGATACTGGAACAGCAGGTTAAGCGTGGTCGATCCGCCGCCGCTCCAGCCGTGTACCGCTATGCGCGATGAATCGACAAAAGGCCACTTAAGGATTTCCCTGCAGCCCATAGCCTGGTCGCGAATATTGATGATACCGATATTCTTGTAAATAGCGTGCCTCCAGGCCGCGCCTTTGGGAGCCGGGGCGCCGCGGCCCTCGATAGCCATATAGATATAACCGTCGTCGGCCATATTTCCTATGTAAAGGCCGTTCCGGCCAACGCCATAGCGATCGGCAACTGTCAATCCAGCGGGCTCAGCATATACCGAAAAAACGACCGGATATTTTTTGGTCGAATCAAAATGGGTAGGCTTAACCATCCAGCCGTCCATCTCGATGCCATCCGCGGTTTTTATTTTGAAGAATTCGGGCTTGTTTTTTGCATCCTTATTAACCGCCAGGTGCATGCCGCTGATATGCTTATTATCCGGCAGGCTTACCACTTCTGTCTGGTAGGGCGTATAACTGTTGGAAAAAACGTGCATAGCTATTTTTCCGTTAGGCGACATGGTATACGAGTGCGTACCGGGCAGGTCTGCCGGGGTCAGTCGTTCTGGCTTTTTGCTCGATCCGTTAAGCCTTACCCGGTATAAATATTCCTGGGTAGCATTGTCCGGCGAAGCGGAGAAATAAACAAAACCGTTGGCTTCGTCAATACAGTTCAGCCCGATCACGTCATAATCTCCCTTGGTTATCAGGGTTTCCCTGCCTTCATCGGTTATCCTGTAAATATGACGCCAGCCGTCTTTTTCTGTTATCCAGATAAACGACTTGCCGTCTTTCAGCCAATCCCAGCCAACGGGATTGCCGCCATTCCAACGCGCTTTGCCATCGATCCAGGTGTCTGATTTCTCATCCCGGATCTGGCGGGCATCGCCGCTTGAAACGTTGCAAATAAATATCTTGCTTTCATTCTGGGCACGGTTCAGCTGCTCCAGGATGATCTCGTTTGAATTCGTCGTCCATTCCATTCGGGGAATGTAATGCTGAACTATGTCGCCCGGTACATCCATCCATTTGGTTTTGGCCGTGCTAACGTTGACTATACCCACCTTGCACGAGCTCGGATCTTCACCCGCTACCGGGTATTCAACCGGGATAGTGAAAGGGTAGATTGAATCAGTCGTATTCAGCATCAGGTAATTTTTGATCTTGCGCGCATCGATCTGCCAGTAGGCAATCAGCTTGCTGTCCGGCGACCAGCGGAAACCATCGCGACAATCAAATTCTTCTTCGTATGCCCAGTCGAAGGTTCCGTTGATAATGCGGTATGCGCCATCGGTGGTAAGCGGGCTTATCTGGCCTGTCGCCAGGTCTTCAACATATAAGTTATGTTCGCTCACATAGGCAGCTTTAGTACCGTCGGGCGAGAATTTGGCGAACATAAGCGACGATACCGGTTTACCGATACCGAGCTGTTTCAGTGTTTTAGCATTCAGATCGTAAACCCAGTAATCGCCCCGGGTATTATAGCGCCAAACACGTTTGGTATTGGTAAAGATCATCACCTTACTGCCATCGGCGGAGAAGGCAAAGCTTGCTACCTGCAAGGCCGGTTTTCCGGGCGGCGTAAGCATTTCTTTGGTAACAACGGGTGTTTTTTTCGCCGAATCGCGGGTGTCGTACTCGAATATGGCGCTTCCGCCGCGCTCCGTACGGTAGTACTGGTAGCCGTCTTTGGCCCAGTTAATGCCCCCTCGCTGGGCCTGCGAGCAGAATGGTAGTAGTAAAATAAAGGCCAGGAGTATGCACCCCGACCAACAGAACCTGGTTTTCATCTGGATAAGTTTAATTGTTCAGTAATTTGAGATTTTTATAAACGTATCGTTAAACTTTGCTTTAAATTAGCGAAACAATACCCCTGCAAATTAATCATCCTTTTATGAAAAAAGCATACCTGCTGCTTATTATCGTTACAATCGTTACATCTGCTGCACGGGGGCAGCAGGCCGACCGCAGTAAATTCATTAGCGATAGCCTCGATACTTACATCAACCGTGCCATGACCAACTGGCGCATACCCGGCCTTGCCATTTGTATTGTTAAGGACGATAAGATCGTGAAAATAAAGGGCTACGGGATAAAGGAGCTTGGCCTGAATAACAAAGTCGACGAAAATACCCTGTTCATGATAGGCAGCAACACCAAGGCATTTACAGCCACCTCGCTGGCCATGCTGCAGGCGCAGGGAAAGCTTTCACTGGACGACAAGGTGACCAAATACCTGCCGCAATGGAAGCTGGAAGATCCATGTGCAACGCAACTGGCCATTATACGCGACCTGCTGTGCCACCGCATAGGGTTCCGAACTTTCCAGGGCGATTTTACATTCTATAATACCAACCTCACACGCGACGAGGTGATGGAAAAAATGAGCCATGTTAAGGCGGCCTATCCTTTTCGTACCAAATGGGGATACACCAATTCCGCTTTCCTGACAGCAGGTCAGATCATTCCCGTTGTTACCAGCAAACCCTGGGAGGTTTTTGTGAAGGATAACATTTTTGCCCCCCTTGGTATGAGTAATTCCATAGCGCTGACTGCGGACGTGACAAAATCGCTGAACCGTACCGCCCCGCATACGCTGGTAAACGGGCAGCTTACCGCCATTCCGTACTGCCAGATAGACGGACTTGCGCCCGCGGGAGCGATCAGCTCCTCGGTAAGCGACATGAGCAAATGGGTAATGGCCCTGCTCGACAATGGCAAGGTCGGCCAGCGGCAAGTGATACCGACCGCAGCCGCAGAGGCTATCCGCCAACCGCAGGACCTGGTGGGAACATCAAACCATTTGAATGGCGAAACCGACTTTGTAACTTATGGGCTGGGACTCGAGATAGAGGATTACCACAATCACCGCATCGTAATGCATACGGGAGGGGTAAACGGCTATCTTTCATCAGTAACCATGGTCCCCAAAGAACACCTCGGTATCATCATCCTGACCAATACGGATACCAACGATCTGTTTGAGGCATTGAAATGGGATATACTCGACGCTTATTTTAAACTGCCTTTCAGCAACTACAGCGACAAATACCTCAGCCTTTTTAAGTCGCAGCAGGAGGCGGATAACGGCAAGGACAAAAAACTTCGCGATACGGTAGCAATGAATATTCCAACCGCTTTGCCGCTATCGGCTTATACCGGAAAATATAGCAACGACCTGTACGGAAATATGACTGTTACGCCCGGCGCGGGCAATGAGCTGGAAATGCGCTTCGAGCACCACACCAAAATGTACGTGCGCCTGCAGCCGCTTGGTGGGAATCGTTTTTATGCCACTTTCTCCGACCCCACATTAGGCAAAGCGATTTTTCCCTTTACGGTGCAGAATGGTAAAGTAACCGGCGTCAGGATAAAGGTCGCCGACTTTGTGGAGTATGATCCGTATGATTTTAAGAAAGTGCAGTAGAAGTCTAAAGTCTTGGGCCGGAAGTCTTAAGTCTAAATATCCTTATTCTCTGACTTTGGACTAAGGGCTTTTAACTTATGACTTAGCAACGGCTTGTTCATCACCCAATAAAAGAAAAAGCCGCCGGCAATATAGAGCAACACATCGACCCAGTCGGCTGTGTACCTTTTGGAGATTAGCGGCAGGATTACCTCGAACAGCAGGCTGACGTAAACGACGATAAAGATCACTTGCCCGGGCGACTGTATATAATAGTCGCTTTTGATTAGGAACACGCGCTGAAACCATAAGCCGATATTAGCTATGACAGGTACGGCAAAAGCATCGTTCACATAACTGTTGGCTATCGGGATGGGGTGGCCAAGGTCGCGCGCCACAGTTGTAATAAGCCATATGGAGCAGCCGGCGATAAACCACGGATTAAATAACGTTCTCATATTCAGGCAGCGAATAGGCTAAGCAGAACCAGAAGCATGCTGATAAAAACAAAAAAGACGATTTCGAGATAAT
>DASZVE010000102.1:0-37945 GCA_035547095.1 Mucilaginibacter sp. | reverse complement strand
TCAAATCTCAAAAGCATTCAGGTGCCTATATCGGCGGTGTCCACCTCTTCCCATTCCGAACAGAGAAGTTAAGCCCGCCAGAGCCGATGGTACTGCGGTAAAACGTGGGAGAGTAGGTCGGTGCCAAATTTTACTCTGAAAGCCCGTTGTTCTAACCAACACGGGCTTTCTTATTTATAGCCTATGGTTCATCGTTCATGGCTGGTTCATCAAGCTGACCCCATAACTGCCATGAACTATGATCCATACACTATAGGCGCCACACTGCCTGCCTGGCCGCAGGATTTACATAATTTACATATTTATACTGTTTGCTGCCTGACGCCTAAAATCTTATAAAACAGTAAAGCCCCTGATGGGCAGGGGCCTTTACTAACCAATTATAAACCTAAATTATGAGAAGACTTTTTTAAAATTTTAACAGTGTAAAAGTAACACTAAATTTTGAAATGTGAATTATACATTTGTAATTTTTTTGTCACTAATTTAACGAACACCTGTTAACATTAAATTTACATCACTTAAATCGTTGAAAAATTGAAATTAATTTAAAAATTCAGCGACCGGAAATTGTTTTTTTATATCAACGGTGTAAAGGTATAAAAAAAATTATAAAAGCAATAGAATTTTCAATAAAATTTCATAATCAACTTTTTTTCGGCATAAAAAATCAATCAAACTGGTTATTTATTGCTGAAATTTGCGATACATATCAAAAATTTCTGCATTTTATTTATAATTTATGTTTTATATGATGATTTTATGAATAAATATTGTTAATCACAGAATGCTTGCCGGTATTTTTTGGCAAAACGAACTGTTTTTGTGGGAAAATTCCTTAGTAAGAGCACATGAATCTTATTTCGGCTGTCCATTTGTAAAATTTGGAAGCTTTTTTACATCGGCATGGTATTTTTAATCAGAATAGCAAAATTACATCAAGCCAACACGTTTATGCCAACAGTTCGGCATTTTTGCGGCAAAGAACAACAGCCTGAAAATGTCATCATCAATTAACATCCGGCATCCTGAGCTTACGCCGTCCTTACTATGGGTAATGGCGATTTCAACAGGTCTTATTGTTGCAAACCTTTATTACAACCAGCCTTTACTCGATGCAATAGCTAATACATTTCATGCAAGCAGCAAAAAGGCAGCGCAAGTATCTGTGCTTACTCAGGTGGGATATGCAACCGGCATGTTGTTTATAGCACCATTGGCCGATATGAAGCGCCGGAAAAAGCTCATCCTGGTTTGCCTTAGTATAGCCATAATATCACTTTTGGGTGCGGCGCTTGCACCCGACATCAATGTACTTATATTTTGCAGCTACCTGATAGGTATATTTTCGCTTATCCCGCAATTGCTGGTGCCGATGACAGCGCACCTGGCGAAACCCGAGGAACGCGGCCGCAGGATCGGATTTGTAATGAGCGGGCTGCTGATCGGCATTCTGCTCGCCCGTACGGTAAGCGGGTTGATCGGTAAATTCTTCGGATGGGAAATGATGTTTTACATCGCGGCAGGTATAATGGTCGTCATTTGGCTGTTGCTTTTTTTTATGCTGCCGGAGGTTGAACCCGAATATAGTGGTAAATATGGATCTTTGATGCGATCGATGCTGACATTGATCAAAGAGGAGCCCGTGTTGCGCATTGCATCCCTGCGCGGTGCATTGTGTTTTGCCTGCTTTATGTCGTTCTGGAGCACATTGGTTTTTCTGTTGACGGACAGTTTTAAATATAGTCAGCAGGATGCGTCGGCGATAGCAGGCTATTTTGGATTGGCCGGCATTGTCGGTGCGCTGGCTGCCGGAGCCATGGGCAGGTTAAGCGACAAGATGGATGCTTATAAGCTATCAACATTTACTTTGATGTTGATCATAGTTTCCTTTATCATATTTGTTTTCTCTTCGCAAAGCCTAATCGGCCTGGTGATCGGTGTCATTGTAATGGATATGGGTGTACAAGCGACGCATATATCCAACCAGTCGCTTATCTACGCCCTCAAACCGGAGGCTCGTAACCGTATCAATACGGTTTATATGGTAACCTACTTTATTGGCGGCAGCGCAGGTACTTATATCACCAGCCTTGCCTGGAGTAATTACCGATGGACCGGTGTTTGCGTTGTCGGCATATTATTGTCAGTTATCGCGCTCCTTTTTCACCTGCTTAACCAAAAAACTATACACCGGGCGCGGCACGGTGTATAGATAAATGGTTACCAGCGGAGGCCGGCGGTTAGGCCAAGGCTGAGTGATATGACGAATACCGTCTTTTGAAACGGTATAAAAAATAATCTTTCAGCCATTTCCATTAGGTTGTATCGATGGACGCTTAGCATTGAGCTTTTTTTAATCCGGCAAGGTAGGTCTTGGCATAACTTTGGAAGTGATGCCAGGCAGGAGCATTGCTATGGTCGTGATAAAAAAGAAACCCGCACAAAGCGACGAAAAGGAATGGGAAGATCCCATCGATCCGGAAAACCCTTCAGATGAAAGGGACAAGGAACAGATTGTGAGGCAATATGAAGAAGCGAAGCGCCGGCACGAAAATCTTTCTGAAAAAGACCATATCGATAAACCTAAATCTGAGTGATTACGTATATATAGTTAACAACTGTAAAAGCCTTAAAACGATATGATTATGAAAAGCTATAGGAAAACCTCAACCAACAAGCTGGTAATACGTTTTGACCACGAACTGAAGACCCTTTTGTTAAGCGACCTGCATAATGTCCGGGCGGTGCAAAATCAACACGTGCATAGCAACAACCAGGTGAAATTGCAGACACGTTTGTCGGTCGCCTGATCAGTATATACATCTGCTTATTAAATTCTGCGAAAACTATGATGAGGCAAGGCTATGCACTATGCGTAGCCTTACTTTTTTGAAGCATATTTTAAAATCAATTCAGCAGTCCGGATCGAAGCGCCCGGTTGGCCCATCTTGTCATGAAGAGCCCGATAATTGTCGAGCATTTTAGCCCGATATTTGTCATTATTTACGATAAATTCCAACTCCTCGCTTATCGCCAGGGTATTACAATCCTTCTGGATTAACTCTTTAACAACCAGCTTATCCATAATCAGGTTGACGAGTGATATAAATTTTATCTTAATCACCATCCTGGCGATGGTAATACTAATCAGGCTGCTTTTATAAACCACAACTTGCGGAATACTAAATAAGGCCGTTTCAAGCGTTGCAGTACCCGAGGTGACTACAGCCGCATGGGCATTGTTCAGGAGGTCGTAGGTGCCGTTAAACACAATGTCAATGCCGCTCCTATCGAGGAACTGCCTGTAATACGCTTCGTCGAAATTGGGCGCGCCTGCAATAACAAACCGGTATTCGGGAAAACTTCCTGCCGCCTGTACCATGTCAGGCAGAATACGCATAATCTCTTGCCTTCTGCTTCCCGGTAAAAGCGCGATGATCTTCCCTTCGCCAAGGTTGTGTTTGTGCCTGAAACCAGGATCGGCTTTAAAAGCTGCAATGGCATCAAGCAGCGGATTGCCGACGTAGTCGACATTCATGCCCCATTTTTTGTAGAAATCAACCTCAAACGGCAGGATGCAAAAAAGATGATCTACATTTCGTTTGATTTTCAATACCCGTTTCTGGTTCCAGGCCCATACTTTGGGCGAAATATAATAGCAGACCATGATGCCGCTTTTTTTTGCAGCTTCGGCTATACGGAGATTAAATCCGGGGAAATCGATCAAAATCAGCACGTCCGGTTTCCATGCAACAATATCTTCTTTACAGAATTTCAGGTTCCGTGAAATTGTGCGAAGGTTAGCAATTACTTCTATGAAGCCCATAAAGGACATATCGGCATAATGCTTTACCAGTTCGCCGCCCTCGGCAAGCATTTTGTCGCCGCCGAAAAAACGAAACTCAACTTTGGCGTCTTTTTCTTTCAATGCTTTCATCAGGTTGGCGCCGTGCAGGTCGCCTGATGCTTCGCCGGCTACGAGATAGTATTTCATAGCCGTCAGATATTAAATTTCCAGGTATTAAGCAGCGGGATGGCGTGGTGGGCGGTCATATCAAACTGCACGGGAACCACCGAAGCGTAGTGATTTTCCAATGCCCAGACATCGGTTTCTTCGCCGCTGTCGTTCATCTGAAACACGCCGGTAAGCCAGTAATAGGGCCTTTGCTGCGGGTCGAGGCGCTCATCAAACTCCTCGGCCCATTTGGCGTTGGCCTGCCTGCATATTTTGATGCCTTTGATATTTGCTGTTCTCGGGAAATTGACGTTCAGTAATGTTGCGGGAGGCAATCCATTCTCCAGCACCTGCGCGGCGATCTCTTTAACGTATTTCAAGCAATGGTTGAAATTAGCCTGGAGGGTATGATCGTCCAAAGAAAAACCTATGGACGGGATGCTTTCAATAGCGCCCTCAACGGCTGCCGACATGGTGCCGGAGTACAAAATATTGATCGAGTTATTAAGACCGTGATTGATGCCGGACACGCACAGGTCGGGCTTTTTGCCCTTCAATATTTTATTGACAGCCAATTTTACACAGTCCACCGGTGTGCCCGAACAACGGTAGGTATCTATATGTTCGTAAATTTCAACCTTGTCCAAACGCAGGGGGCTGGCAATGGTGATCGCATGGCCCATACCCGATTGCGGGCTATCGGGTGCTACAACAACCACTTTACCTAATTCGCTCATCACATCCATCAGGCATTTGATGCCCGGGGCGGTTATGCCGTCGTCGTTGACAACAAGAATAGTGGGTCGGGCTAAACTCATGCCGTAAAAATAGCTATTATCGCCGTATGCCAAATGATCTTTTTCGCACCCGGAACCACCAGGATCGCCGCCTAAAAACTGCAAGGGAAATAAAAAATCCCGCCTTCGCGGGACTTTCTATTATAAACTGTTAATCCACTTGACCAGTTCATCACGACCCTTGCCGGTTTTCTTTTGCAGTTTTCCGAGCATTTCGTCATCTTTCCCTTCTTCGTATGCCAGGTCGTCGTCGGTCAGGTCGCCATAGGCTTGTTTGATCTTGCCTTTAGTTTCGTTCCAGGCGCCTTTGATTTGTAGTTTGTCCATGATGTTTTTTCTTTTAGATGTATTGGAAGAACATCAATGAACGACAATTGGTTTTTGAGAATCAAGAGTCAAGAACCAAGAATCAAGACAAAAATCCTGGCTCTTGGTGCTTGATTCTTGGCTCTAACTACAATGCTCCCGCCTTGATCTCTTCCACCACCGCCGGATCGAGCAGGGTAGTTATGTCGCCCAGGTTGGAGGTGTCGCCTTCGGCGATTTTGCGCAGGATGCGCCGCATAATCTTTCCCGAACGTGTTTTTGGCAGCCCGCTTACGAACTGTATCTTATCCGGTTTGGCTAAGGGGCCGATGATACGCGATACGGTCATCAGGATATCCTGGCGCGTAAGGTTCTCATCCCCGTGCGTGTTCGGACTTATTACAAAAGCATAGATACCCTGGCCTTTAATGTCGTGCGGGTAACCCACTACGGCCGATTCTACCACGCTGGCGTGCATATTGATCGCGTTCTCCACTTCGGCAGTGCCTATCCGGTGACCGGAAACGTTCAGCACATCGTCCACACGGCCGGTGATGCGGTAATAACCATCCTCGTCGCGCAGGCAGCCGTCGCCGGTGAAATATTTGCCCGGGTAGGTGGCGAAATAGGTTTTGCGGCAGCGTTCATGGTCGCCGTAAGTCGTACGGATCATACCCGGCCACGGAAACCTGATACACAGGTTGCCGCTTACGCCATTTCCTTCGATCACTTGGCCGTTCTCATCAACTAATTCCGGCTGAACGCCCGGTAAAGGCAGTGTGGCATAGCTCGGCTTGGTTTTGGTAACGCCCGCTATCGGCGATATCATGATACCGCCGGTTTCGGTTTGCCACCACGTATCCACAATAGGGCAGCGGCCTTTGCCGATATGCTCGTCGAACCAGTGCCATGCTTCTTCATTGATCGGTTCGCCAACGGAACCTAGCACGCGCAGCGAGCTCAGGTCTTTATTGTTGACATAATCCAGCCCGAAGCTCATCAGCGAACGGATGGCCGTCGGTGCGGTATATAAAATGTTTACTTTGTGTTTATCAACTATATCCCAGAAGCGTCCCGCGTCGGGCCAGGTAGGGATACCCTCGAACATCAGCGAGGTGGCGCCTTGTGAAAGCGGACCGTAAACGATGTACGAGTGCCCGGTTACCCAACCAATGTCGGCAGTGCAGAAATAAACTTCGCCGGGTTGATATTGAAACACATTGGCAAAGGTGTAGCCTGCGTAAACCATGTAGCCCCCGCAGGTATGCACTACGCCCTTGGGTTTGCCTGTCGAGCCGGATGTGTACAGGATGAACAGCATATCCTCAGAGTCCATTTCTTCGGCTTCGCAATTGGTATTACCTTGTGTTTCTACTTTTTTGATCTCATCTTCCCACCACACATCGCGACCCTTGATCATGGATATTGGCGTACGGCTGCGGGTCAATACAATCACCTTCTTTACTGACGGACATTGTACCAGCGCATCGTCAATCACATTTTTCAGCGGAATTTCTTTCGTTCCGCGGAAGCCGCCATCGGCAGTGATCACAATGTTACATTGCGCATCCTGGATACGGTCGGCAATGGATTGCGCCGAAAATCCCCCAAAAACCACCGAATGTATAGCGCCGATACGGGCGCAGGCCAAAACGGCGATGGCCAGTTCGGGCACCATGGGCATATAGATACAGATGCGGTCGCCCTTTTTTGCGCCGTTGTTCTTCAGTACGTTGGCAAACTCGCAAACCTTCTCGTGCAACTGGCGGTAGGTAAGCACGCGGTGGTCCTCGGTCGGGTCGTTCGGCTCCCAGATGATGGCCGGTTTATCGCCCAGCTTGTCCAGGTGACGGTCGAGGCAGTTTTCGGTGATGTTCAGCTTACCGCCGATGAACCATTTGACGCTGGGCTCTTCGAAGTTCCAGTCGAGCACCTTGATCCAGGGCTTGCGCCAGCGAAAATTGCCGGCAATATCGGCCCAGAATTCCTCGGGTTTTTCTACGCTTCTCTGATAGGTTTGCTGGTAATCTTCGAACGAAGTAATTTTCATGGTTGTGGTTCTAATTGGTAAATAGGGTTGCTTTAGTTAGTGCTCCATGGCCCACTAAGTAATGAAGAATAACGGACAGAAAAATTGGTTTGCGAAAATTAGTAAAAATCCGGTAAATGGGCGTGTTAAATTGTATTGTATATTTAGGTCCGTCTTGCCCGGTTGCAACTTCCGCTATAACGAAGCAAACCCCCATCCCCTTTTTCTCCACTCGTCCATCGCCCGCGGCAATACGTATTCTAATCTATCGAAAGCCTTCAAACTATCATGAAAAACAATGATCGAGCCCGGCCGCGTGTGCTTTAATACATTCTGCAAACAAGCTTCTGGCGAAAGTTTTTGGTCGAAATCTCCGCTTAGTACATCCCACATCACAATTTGCAGTTCAGATTTCGCTTTTCGGAGCAATCTGATCTGCGACCGTTTGATCCTCCCGTACGGCGGACGGAACAGCTTGCTGTGCACTAAATGGTCGCATTGCAGGAAATTATCGAGGTAAACCTGGTCTTCCGTTGCCCATCCTTTCACGTGGTTAAAAGTGTGGTTCCCGATAGCGTGGCCGTCGTTTTCCACCTGCTCAAATATTTCCGGGTGTTTCTTTATGTTGTCGCCGATGCAGAAAAACGTGGCTTTAGCGTCGTGCTTTTTTAAAATATTTAAAACAAACGGTGTAACAATGGGTATGGGGCCGTCGTCAAAAGTCACAAAAATGCTTGAGCCTGCACGCTGCTTATTCCATAACAAGCTGGGATACAATTGCCTAACAAGCCACGGCGTTTTAACGGTGTACATTTTTAGCAGATAGTTGATAGTCATGGTTCATAGCCGACCGCGTTAAAATTAAGAAAATACGGCCATGAACTATGATCCATGAACTATGAACAAAGGGAATTATGATCCAAACGATATTAAAATTAAAAACAACAGGTCTCATTTGTGTCGTGCTGTTAACGGCCATCGGCCTTAATGCTTCCGCACAGCAGGTGATATCGCTGCAAAAAGCGGTAGAGCTAACGCTTGAGCGTAACCTTACGATCAAGCAGGCCAAATACACCGAGTCGCTGGCCGCCCAGGATGTGAAGCAAAGCCAGTACAACCAGCTTCCAAGCGCGAATGCCAACCCAACCGCCGGCTGGGGTTTCGGCCGCAGCCCGGTGGCCGGTAACTACGCTTACGTAAATCAAACCATTTTTAACGTCAACGGCTCGGCTACGCTGCAGTTCACCTTGTTCCAGGGCGGGCAATTGCGCAACCAGATATTGGAGAACAAGCTGTTGCTCGACGTTGATAAAAAGAACACCGACAAGATCAAAAACGACTTGCTGCTTAGTGTAGTGACCGACTATCTGCAGATACTGACCAACCAGGACCTGGTGACCGCCGCCCAGCAGCAAATTGATATTGCCAAAATAACGCTCGACCGCACCCAGAAAAGTTTCGACGCCGGCAACCAGTCGCTGGCCGACCTCTCCCAGGCTAAAGCAGGGCTTTCGACGGCTGAGTTAAACCTCACCACCGCACAAAATCAGTTGGACCTGTCCATCCTGGTGCTTAAACAGTACATGGAGATGGACCCCGGCACCGATATCAAGGTGGAAAGGCCTGACATCAGCAAGCTAACTAACGTTCAAACGGTATTTGATGCCAACGAAGTGATTCGCACCGCGTTTAATGTAAATGCCGACGTAAAACTGGCCGAGGCGCAGCAGCAAAGCTATGCACAGGCTATTAAGGTTGCCAGGGGCAATTATTACCCTAATCTTTCGCTGGTCGGCAACCTGAACTCGTATTATTCGAGCGCTCAGCAGCCCTACCAATTTTTGGGATTGACGCCTGGCGCCTATCAAACTATCGGTACGGTGGTAGGCACAGGGCAGCAAGTTCAGTCGCCGGTGCCGGTTTCTCAGCCTATTTATGGCTATTACTCGTTCTACAACCAGTTAAAGGACAACTTTAACCAGTTTGTTGGTGTAAGCATATCAATACCAATATTTAATCATTATTCGGCCCGCACCTCGGTAAGCAAGGCCAAACTGAGTTACGAGAATGCACAGGTAACGACCCAACTGGCGAAAAACACGCTGGCAAAAACTATCACCCAGGCTTTACAAGATCTGAACGCCGCGGTAAAACGTTATGCCTCGACCCAGCAAACCTACCAGGCAGATAAGGACGCCTTCGATGTGATAAAGCAGCGTTATGATGTTGGCCTGGTAAACTCGCTGGATTACAACACCTCGCTTACTAATTACGAGAAAGCGCAGAACGACATGATCGAGGCCAAATACGAAGTGGTGTTCAGGAGCAAGGTGATCGATTATTATTTAGGGAATACGATAACACTATAGTGAATTGAAAAGAGAGCAATAGCTATGGGAATATGGACCATGGTCTATCGGCATAAAAACTTAGATACCAGAAATTAGCACATAAATACAATGGGAAAAACTACTAAATACATCCTGATATCGCTTGGTGCGCTGATCGTACTGCTTATCCTGCTGAAGGTAACGGGCGTCATCGGCAAACCCGAGAAAACCAAGATAGCTACAGAGAAAGCGACGGTGCGCGATATTACCGAAACGGTATCCGCCAGCGGCAAGATCAAGGCTCACGTGGAGGTGAAGATCAGTCCCGAAGTTTCAGGCGAAGTGGTTGCTCTGCCCATACACGAAGGGGACGTTGTAAAAAAGGGCCAGCTGCTTTGTAAGATCAGGCCGGACATCTTGCAGTCCGAATACGATCGTGCACAGGCTGCTTACAACACGCAAAAAGCCAGCGTTGAAAACGCCAACCAAATGCTGAAGCAAAACCAGGCCACCTACGATAACCAGGTAGCCATTTACAACCGCGACAAAATATTGTTCGATAAAAAAGTGCTCACCGCCGCCGAGTTTGAAGCTGCCAAAGCCAGCTACCTGGGCGCCAAGGCCCAGCTTGAAGCCGCGAAGCAAAATGTTATCGGCGCCAAATACGGCCTGGCCCAGTCGGAAGCTTCCGTAAACGAAGCTAACGGCAACCTGGTAAAAACTACCATCTATTCCCCGGTCGATGGGGTGATTTCCAAGCTTTCGGTCGAAAAAGGCGAACGTGTGTTAGGTACGCAGCAATTCGCCGGTACCGAGATCATGACCATATCCGACCTGAACGCTATGGACGTAAATGTGGACGTGAACGAGAACGATATTAACCGCATCCACATGGGCGACTCGTCGAAGATACAGGTCGACGCCTTCCTGGGCAAAACGTTTGCCGGCCACGTGATCGAGATCGGAAGCGCAGCCAACGTCGTGGGAAATACCGCCGACCAGGTGACAAATTTTACGGTAAAGGTGCGGATAGAACCGAAATCGTACGCGGCATTGCTGAACAAAACTGCCGATAATCCTTCGCCTTTCCGGCCGGGCCTCACGGCTACGGTCGACATTAATACCAATCACGCCAAAGGTTTATCGGTACCGATACAATCGGTTACCACGCGCGACGAGAAAAAGTCCGACAACGGCCAGCAGTCTTCGTTATCGGGCAGCACCGACGACAACAAGCCCGCCGGTATTACCCCGCTGTCGAAGGAATACGTATTTGTTTACAACGGTGGCAAAGTTAAGCAGGTGGCGGTAACTACAGGCATTCAGGACGATAACAACATCATCGTACTTTCGGGCCTGAAGGCCGGCGAAGAAGTGGTATCAGGGCCTTATACGGCCATTTCCAAAACGCTGTCGGACAATATGCAGGTACAAAAAGTTGACAAAGGCCAGCTTTTCGATAATAACAATAAATGATGATGTGCAGATGTGCGAATATGCAAGATGTGCAGATGAAGATTGAATATTCAGCTGAATAAACTATAAAAACCAATTTTACTGATTCCAGGGGCCTGTGCGTAAGCGCGGGCCTTTTTTGTGTTTGGGGGGATTTCACCGATTGCTTTTAGTGATTACACCGATGCACCCAAATTAGTGAAACGACTCTTAAATGAGGCGGTAAAAGGGGCGACTTAAATCATATAAAAAAGCTTACGCCGGGCCACAAAATCGCCATTACACGGGTTCGAAGCCATGCCCTTTTATTTTATTACAATAAGCTCTAAATTAGAATGATGTAAACCATTCACTACCTTGCCCTGATCATTAAAAAAACAGACATGACAAATAACCCGGAACCGTTATTAGAAGTTGTTGTACCACACCGCTGCCTTGTTAGGTGAAGGCCCTGTTTGGGATACACGAAGACAGGCGATTTGCTGGTTAGACATTGTGGATGGCGAAATACATGAATACATACCCGGCCAGGGAACATTCAGGACGATCGGGGTGGGCCAGATGATCGGTTCATTCGCGGTCCGTAAGAACGGCGGCTTTATAGGAGGTTTGAAAAAAGGTATAGGGTTTATTGACCGCGAAACAGGCAAAACGGATGTTTTCGCTTCACCAGAGCATGATCAGCCCGATAACCGTTTTAACGAAGGTAAATGCGACCCAGACGGCCGGTTTTGGGCGGGCACCATGGCACATAGTTTTGAGGAAGGTAAAGGCAGTCTTTATCTTGTTCACAAAGATAAAACGATCACGAGGCAAATTCCAGGCATAACCATATCCAACGGGCTTGCCTGGAGCGCAGATCACCAAATCATGTATTACATCGATACACCTACGTGGCAGGTAGCCGCGTTTCGTTACGACCCGGCCTCGGGAGATATCAGCGATAAACGGATCGCCATACAAATACCGGAAGAAGACGGTTGGCCGGACGGAATGACTATTGATGCTGAAGGCATGCTATGGATAGCCCATTGGGATGGTTGGCGGGTGACGCGCTGGGATCCGCTTACAGGGCAAAAGCTACTGACGATCAGCATACCGGTGGCAAAGGTATCATCGTGCACTTTCGGCGGCGAGCAATTTGAGGACCTGTATATTACCACAGCACGGATTGGGTTAACCGAAAACCAACTCAAGGATCAGCCGCTTGCAGGTTCGCTGTTTGTATGGCGCAATTGTGGTTATAAAGGTTCGGCAGCGTTTGAGTTTGATGGATAAGACAACGCCCCACAAAAAACTTTTTATTCCAAACTTTTGTCATCTTGTCTACCGGCGGCTCATACGCGCGCAGACCCTATGAAACCAGAATACCAACCCACTTTCTCGACCGTATTCTTGACAACTGCGCCCTGACGATCGAAAGCTTGCCGGAACTATGCCGGTCGTTGCATATTTCGCTGGGAGGCTGGTACTGGAGTAATAATGTGCAGATATGCGGACGTGCATATGTGCAAATGCAGAAATTGAAAGTATAAGATTCAAAAGCTTGTGTAAATACATAAGCTTTTTTATTTTGTTCTAACCAGCCATTCGCGGATTTGCACATCTGCACATCTATCCGCACATTTGCAAATCTGCACATCTGCATATTCGCACATCTGCACATTCAATAAATGATCGGCCAAAAGAACAGGATACTCATCGTTGGCGGCGGAAGCTGGGCAACCGCTAACATAAAAATGCTTACGGATAATCCTGTCGAAAAAGAGCTGTACTGGTGGATGCGCGGCGAGCAGGCCGCCGACCATATCCGGCAGTTTGGGCACAACCCCAATTATATCAGCTCGGTCGAGATTAAGGTGCCGGCCCATCATATTTCAACGAATTTTAGAGAGTTATTGTCTAAAGCCGACATTGTGCTGCTGAATGTCCCGGCTGCGTTCCTGAAAGAAGCGCTTGCCGGCATTACTCCTGCAGATCTTGCCGGTAAAAAAGTGGTATCGGCCATTAAGGGCATCGTGCCGGATGAGAATATGATCATCGGCGAATTTATCAATCAGCGTTATGGCGTATCGTTCGACGACTTTATGGTCCTCAGCGGACCGTGCCATGCCGAAGAGGTGGCGCTGGAGAAACTGTCGTACCTCACCATTGCTTCAGGCGATACTGAATTAGCCGCCGAATTTGCCGGCATGATCAGCACGCGTTATATCAACACCGTTGTTTCGGACGATATCTGGGGTACGGAATACGCCGCCGTTTTGAAGAACGTTTATGCTATCGCCAGCGGCATCTGCCATGGCGTGGGTTACGGCGACAACTTCCAGGCCGTGCTGATCTCCAACGCCATCCGCGAGTTGGAGCGCTTTGTGGCCGCCGTGCACCCTATCGACCGCGATATAAAGGAGTCGGTGTATTTAGGCGACCTGCTGGTTACCGCTTATTCGCAGTTCAGCCGCAACCGCACCTTCGGCAACATGATAGGGAAGGGCTATACGGTAAAATCGGCCCAGTTGGAGATGAATATGATCGCCGAAGGTTATTACGCCGTTAACGGCCTGCATGAGATAAACAAGCAGTACAAGGTGTTCATGCCCATCTGCAGCGCGGTATATGCCGTCCTGTATGAAAAACGGAATCCTGCCTTCGAAATGAAACATTTGGCTGGGCAATTGAGTTAATGTAATATTAACTTAATTAACTACCTATGAACATTTTATTAAAAACCGCCCTGTTTTCGGGCGCCATGTTATTTGCCGTGCAAAGCATGGCAGGCACCATTAAAAGCGACACTACAAGGGTCGGCAGAGACGCAAGAAAAGTTGGCCACACGGTTAAAAGGGTTGGCCAAAAAACCGCCGATGCTGCTTCAAACACCGCCGCGAATGTCGACTCACGTATTGTCGACAGGAAATATCATGAGAAGCGCGGGCCTCACGGCGAAACGGTTTACATCACCAAACATGACCACTATTATTACATCAACAAGAAGGGACATCGTGTTTATATAACCAAAGCACAGATGCACGATGAGAAAGAGGATTAATTTTCCTGGAATTGTTTGAATGAAACCAGTTAAAATAGAAAGGCCCTTGGCACACAGCGAAGGGCCTTTTAAACTGGGACAAGAAACCTATTTGACCGTTTTAACGTTCACATGGGTAATAAAGCTTGGTCAATGGATAGGTACGCATTGGTATTCATACATTTAGCTTGCGCCGCGGTATTGTTTTCGGCAGCCTGTTCGGGCCGCGCCGGGAACAAACTGCACGGCGAATGGAAAGCCGTCAACGGCAGGGAGCACTTGAAAATTACCGACAAAAAATTCGTGCCGGACGGCGACGATGCACTGGCCGAAGATTATTTTATAAAAGGCGATACCATTTATACTTCGTTTGATGGCAACCAGCCCTATTCTAAATTCGTCGTGCAAGTGCTGGACGATCATCATTTGAAGCTGCTGTCGCCTGATTCAGAAATAATGGAATACGCCCGCTAAAAAAAGCAAACCCCGCCGGCCATCGGCCAACGGGGAGCTCACTAACTAAACTAAACCTTTATCTTTATAGTGACTTGAGATTTGTGATTGGTTAACTGGCAGATTTACCTAATCACTGATCACAAATTAGCTAATCACTGCGCTTAAAATCGCCTGCGCTCTTTCCTGTCCTCGCGGCGCTTGCCGGAGAAATCGCGGAAACCGCCGCCATTATGGCTGCCGTTCCTTTCGCGCCTGTCGCCGTTGTAGCCCGAGCCACCACGGTAACCTCCCTCACGACGATCGCCGTCGCGTTTCTTATAGTTAGACGCGCCGCCCCGGTTTTCGTTACCACCGTCGCCGGAAATTTCTATCCTCACGTCGCGGCCGTTGTAATCAACGCTTTTGAAGCCCGAGAATACTTTATCTACGTCAGCGTTCTGCACCTCAAAGAAGGAATAAACCCCCTTCACATCGATTTTGCCAACGGTTTTACCGCTTATTTTGGTATTGTTGCAAATGAAGCCGAGCAGGTCGCCGCGGCTGAAGCCGTCGACAGAACCCAGGTTGATGAACAGCCGGGTAAAGTCCGACCGCATACCAGTACGGTTGAATTTCTCACCATCGCGGCGATGTTCTTCAACAGGCGCGTTCAGATCCGGCGCGTTCTTGTAATAATCCAGGAATCGGTTGAACTCCAGCGAAGCAAAACGCTTGATGATCTCTTCCTTGTCCATGTCCTTAAACTCGTCCATGATGCGCGGGATATATTGCTCGATCTGCTGCTCGTTCACCTCAACATGGTGCACTTTGTGCACCATGGCGAAAAGCTGCTTCTCAACAACGTCGAAACCCGTAGGTATCTCAACCTTAACAAAGCGTTTGCCGATGGTTTTTTCTATCTGGCGTATTTTGCCCAGCTCTTTCGCGTTAATGATCGAGATCGAAACACCCGTCTTGCCCGCACGTGCGGTACGGCCGCTGCGGTGGGTATAGTTCTCAATTTCGTCAGGTAGTGAGTAGTTTATCACGTGCGTGACGTCGTTCACATCGATACCGCGTGCGGCAACGTCCGTAGCGATAAGCAATTGCAGGCTGCGGTCGCGGTAGCGTTTCATTACCTTATCGCGCTGTTGCTGCGACAGGTCGCCATGCAGTGCGTCGGCATTATAGCCGTCTTTTATCAGGGACTCGGCAATCTCCTGGGTCTCAATCTTGGTACGGCAGAAAACAATACCGAATATCTCGGGGTTGAAATCGACGATACGCTTGAAGGCGGCATATTTATCACGGGCGCGAACCACGTAATATTCGTGGTCGATGTTTTCGTTACCCGTATTTTTTGTACCCATGGTAAGTTCGTACGGATCATCCATATACTTCTTGGCGATCCTTCTTACTTCCGAAGGCATAGTGGCCGAAAACAGCCATGTTTTTTTATCTGCGGGTGTCTCCGAAAGGATATTGTCAATATCTTCCTGGAAGCCCATGTTCAGCATTTCGTCGGCTTCATCCAGCACAACGTAACGTACGCCGCTGAAATCGATGGCGCCGCGGCCGATGATATCCAGCATACGTCCGGGCGTGGCGACAACAATTTGTACGCCGCGGCGTATCTGGTGCAACTGTTCAGAAATACTTGCACCGCCATATACAGCCACAACATGTACGTTGCGGGTATTTTTTGCATAATTTTTCAGATCGTTCGTGATCTGTAAACAAAGTTCGCGGGTAGGGCACAGTATAAGCGCCTGCGGATGATTTTCTTCGAAATCAAGCAGCTCCAACAGTGGAAGTCCAAAAGCAGCAGTCTTGCCGGTCCCGGTTTGGGCCAATCCGACAAAATCGTTGCTGCCTGATAACAAAACAGGAATAGATTGCTCCTGTATGGGCGTAGGATTTTCAAATCCTAAATCAGAGATGGCATTAACAATTTCATGACGGATTCCCAGTTCAATAAATGGGTTGTTCATGAATTTAAATAACGAACCTGGCAACATCGCCAAATCGGGCGCAAAGGTACGGCTTTTATTTGTCAATCCAAATACGGCCGCAGGAAATGGGGAATATTACAATTGGATAGCTTTAGTTGTCAAAGAATAATGAAAAATCGAGCGGGTGAAAAAACGGTATGAATAGGGTGTTTTCACTATGTGATCGGAGTAGCATTTCACCTAAATTACATGCTGTAATGCACTTGAAATCTTAAGATTATGAAAAAACTATTGATAGCCTTCCTCGTTTCAGTTACCATCGGTGCTTATGCACAACCACAACGGCTCGTTGCCTTACCGATAGAGATGGCCGGAACGGCGCTAAACGCTTCTACGCTTTGTATAGATTTCTTCAGAGAAACACCTAAAAGCTATCATACTTTATCTTCATTGGACGAAGGTGCCGAAGTTTCCACCAAACTCGGAGGTCTCGGTTCACCAAACAAAGCAAAGGTTGTTGGTGCCAAATTAAAAAATCATGACCCGGTTTATTTTGGGTCTACAGACGCGGATAAGAATATTCCCGATCATTATAAAACTTTCATTAACGATCGTATAAACTTCTACAAGAAGAAGTATAGAGGCCGTCCGTTCCCCGCGTCTGTCAAAGGTAAACTTCAGGATGAAGTATGGGAGTATAATGCTTTGGATGTTTACGGATATATGCCCCAGAAAGGTAACCCGGTTGATAATTTTACAACTGCAAGGAATGCATATATCAAGAAATACGGTGTCAATGCATTGGACGATGCAAGTGACATGAGTATAGGCCTAGCTGAAGTCAAATATGCACAAAAAAGCCTATCTCATCCTAATACAATATTTGTTGTGCGCCGGTTACCTGAAACTAACCGGTATACGGTTTTTGATGGGAACGGCCATTTGGTATATACAGGTACCGAAAATGAGGACGCCGTCTCTTCTATGATCAAAAGCACTCATAATGATAATGTATATTTGATTACTAACGGCTTTGAGAACGACATAAAAAGAGATGCCTTTACTGCAAACGCGAACCTGGAAGGTTTTAAAACGTCGGAAAAAATATCTTTTGCTGAGTATAAAGGACAAGATTTAATGATTGGTGAAAATCGGTGCACCATTCCTAAAAACTATGGGCCCGAAGACATCTCTACCAAGTCACTAAATGGGACAGATTACAATTACGCCAAATTTCATTTCCATCAACGGGCTACGCCAAGACCCAAGGGTATTGATGTAGACGCCTATGCAAAAGACAGAGATATTATTGTTGAATTGGAAGATGATGTTAATAATTCGTTTTCTCTAACTAATGCTGTAAAAGATATGAAACAGCGAATCTCCCTCAATTTCTTTTTGCAAAGGTTCGCAAGCAAGGTAAAAAAGGTCCACAATTTACAGTCTAACGCTGAATTACAAATCTTCGTAAAGGATGAAACGAATGATGTCCGGGTAGTAAAGCTGAAAATAAGTAAAAATGGATCATTAAGATATAACATAGCTTCTTTAAACTAAAATCCAGGAGATGCAAACTCTTGAGCAGCAATGTTATTTTTTTATGTGTCTGCCACTTGATCAGAGGAGTTATTTCCATAGTGGGACGGACCTGAGAAAAGATTTCGTTAAAAACGTCTTTTTAAAAGAAAAATCGATAACACTGGATGAAGGCTGGCCAAAATATGTGGAGGAAATAGTAGACCCGTATTATATGTTTAAAAATTATTTCAGACGGCATGGAGTTATTTTTTTGGAGAATGGCACTTTTAACCAATTTGTGGATATCGTAAACAGCAAACTACCAGAGGTATTGATTTTAATAGCTCATTGTAAAGACGGAGGAATTCCCGAAACTGAATCTGTAGAGTTTTTTGACAAAATGGTGCTCTCTGATGATTTCTTACGGGCTCCCTTTATTCCATACCCTCTTGTGTTGGATTTATCCGTGTGTAAACCTTTGTACTTAAGAAAAAAAATGGAAATAATACACAGTAATTATTCAATTTTTACCTCGAATAACATTAAAGATTTAACAATTTGGTTATATACCTATAGCCAAATTATTGCGAAAATGTTAAAGGAGCATACCAAATACTTAGAAGCCTATGTAAGCTTCTTTAAAGAAAATCATAAATAGGAATTATGAAACAGAACTTTCAGGATTTATTACAAAGCTATCTAAGCAATAATGTAACTCCAGCTACAGCGCATCTTGGCCCGGCCGACAAGGAAAAAAAATTAAAAAATGATGAAAGCATCTTTATCTCCCGGCTTGAAAGCACACGAACATTTAACAACAATATTACTATTTTAATAGTCGTTGTACTTCTCGCACTCATAATTTTCCTGGGTATATTAATTTGGAAGAATAATAACAATCAGAAATATGTAATTGCGCTCTTAAGTGGCCAGGGTGGCAGCATTATCGTTGCAGTAAACCTTATGCTCAGGATAAAAAGAGAGAAGTTTTTTTCAGATATAATAATTGACATGTTACCAAAAGTAACAAGTAAAGCGGAAAAAGATAAGCTAATCGAGTCAGTTTTGAAATATGTAAAAGGGAAATAACAGCATACTCCCTCAGGATCAATCTGTTTGGGCCGGCGTGGGCTTCCTTTCCCAATACGAGAACAGTAAAATGATGACACCGGCTGTAACGCACATATCGGCCACGTTGAAGATGCCTGTCCGTACGTTGTCGATGCCCACATTCATAAAGTCGGTTACGTGACGATCATAGGCCAGGCGGTCGATGATATTTCCAACGCCGCCCGCAAAAATGAGCGAAAAGGCAATTAATTTCCACCGGCTCAGCGTGTCCGCTTTACGTATGGCATAAATGAACAGGATCAGCAGGAACAGCAGGGGGGCAATACTTAGCAACCAAAAGCTGACCGGCTTTGAAAGATTATCGCCCAGGCTCAAAGCTGCGCCGGTATTCTCCACATATTCCAGTACCACAGTATTGTGCAGATAGGTTATCGGCTCGTGGTACATCAGGTGATCCTTGGCCAGGTCCTTGGTGACCCGGTCGCAGCCGATGAACAGCAGCGACGACAAACAAAAGTATATAATCTTGGGCCTGAGCTTCATGGGGTATTATTAAGGCGGACAATTTAGCAGTCCAAAATTAAGCAAAATTCTGAGCGCCAGGTAAATTTTACTATTGAACAACTTAACAAATGTCTTGTTTTTTACAATAGTCGCTTTCAAATACACCTAAACGTTGATCAAAGTAAGTACCAGCCCGGCAACGCATGGTGGATAACGGCGGTTTAATTTCGGAATGCGGAAAGTCAATTGCGGATTGAAATTAGCTTGAGTAATTCCGAAATCGGCATTCCGCATTTCGCATTCCAAATATCTTTACATAGCAATAACATTATTATCTTAAATAGCTGCTAAACTTGTACCACCCAAAAACAGAGCACAATAATGAAAATAGGCATAGTTTGTTATCCTACCTTTGGCGGCAGCGGCGTGGTCGCTACTGAACTGGGCAAAGCCCTGGCCGATCGTGATCACCAGGTTCATTTTGTGACCTATAATCAGCCGGCACGACTTGATTTCTTTTCCGAGAATCTTTTTTATCATGAAGTGGCAGTGTCCAAGTACCCGCTTTTCGAATATCCGCCGTATGAGTTAGCCTTAGCCAGCCGCCTGGTGGATGTGGTTCGTTTTGAGAAGCTCGACATACTGCACGTACATTATGCCATACCGCATGCTTCGGCAGCTTTTATGGCCAAACAGATATTGCTTACCTACGGGATCTATATCCCGGTGGTAACTACGCTGCACGGCACGGACATTACATTGGTAGGTAAGGACAGGACCTACAGCCCGGTGGTTACTTTTTCCATCAACAAATCGGACGGCGTAACAGCGGTATCCGAAAACCTGAAGATGGAAACCTACGAGTTTTTTGATATCGAGAACGAAATAAGGGTCATCCCTAACTTTGTCGATCTGACACGTTTCAACCTGAAACCCAAAGATCATTTTAAAAAAGCTATTGCGCCTGCGGGCGAAAAGATACTGATCCATACCTCCAACTTCCGCAAGGTGAAGCGCACCCCTGACGTGATCAAGATATTCGCCAAAGTTCGTGAACATATACCTTCCAAACTGCTGATGGTGGGCGACGGCGAGCAGCGCTCGGAATGCGAGCAGATGGCCCGCGACCTTGGCGTGAGCGACGATGTACGTTTCCTGGGCAAGCAGGACGCCATAGAAGAGATACTATCCGTATCTGACCTGTTCCTGATGCCATCACAGTCAGAAAGCTTTGGCCTGGCTGCGCTCGAAGCCATGGCCTGCAAAGTGCCCGTCGTTACATCGAATGCAGGTGGCCTGCCCGAATTAAACGTCGACGGCATTACCGGCTACCTGAAAGATGTCGGCGATATCGATGGTATGGCGGACAGCGCCATTCATATCCTTAATAACGACGAAAGGCTGAAAACCTTTAAGGAAAACGCTCTGGCCCGCGCCCAGGAATTTGATCTTTCCATCATACTACCGCGTTACGAGAACTATTACAACGAGGTGATCGAGAAAAGCAGGGCGGTCCTTTGAGGTGAAAGGTTAAAGGCGAAAGGTAAAAGGATTATCCGATCTTAATTAGAAAAGTAGGTCTAAAGTAAGTCAGGGTTCTATTGATAAATTAATTGAAGTCCCTGGAGGTAAGTCTTTTGTCTGACAATAAATCTGGTAGTTTAACTCCCAATATACTTCCATATCTGAATTTTCAAGATTTGTAATTTCGTCCTTTCCACCCAGGAAAAGTGGCTTGGAAAAGCCAACGCAATGATCAAATTGAAGATCAGCGGCCATACTCCTTTTGAAGGATCGAAATTTTTTCTCTTCTAATAGGTCTTCTTTCCCTTCAGCCAAATCGATGTTAAAGAAATCCTCTAAGGAAGCTTCAAGTTCAAATGCTTCAGCCGTTGCAGGATCAAACATCAAAATAATACTGTTATTGTCATCTTCCCTTAAAGCAAATTGCCTGCCCACCCAGTCAAATCCGAAAACTAAAGCTGAGCCTTTAAATTTTTTAAAATACTCAAATGTTAATTTCGTCCAGTAGTAGAAAGATCCTCTGTTGTGAATTCTGAATAGCCCATTGTCAAATGTTTTGCCCCCATACTGCTCAAGTAATTGCAGTACCTGATTAGATTTTTTTAAAGCTATATCTCCGACTTCGACAAATCGCCCATAAAGAACTTTTTCGGTATCAGTACAAGTATATTGTTTATTAAACTTGTCTAAGTTCATTGTTTATCAGTTCAATGTTACTTGGAGTCACCAAAACGTAGCATGCCTTTCGCCTTTATCCTTTCACCTCAACCTCATTCTGCCGGTGCGAACTTCAAACAAACCGGGTTACCCAATTCGATATGATTGTCCGTCCTGATCAGTGAGCCTGTGCCGGGATTAATCTTGAACACGATAATATTGTTGCCGTCCTGATTGGCAACCAGCAGCCATTTGCCCGTTGGGTCGATGGTGAAATCCCGTGGGTTCAAACCGTACGTCCCGTCGCGTTCCATAAAGGTTAGCAGGCCTGTTTCAGGATTGATGGAGTAAACCAGTATAGCGCTGGCTTGCAGCCTGTCGGTAGCGTACAGGAATTGGCCGTCGGGCGTAATCTTAACCGCAGCAGCGCCATTGGTTCCTTTAAAGCCGGCGGGCAGCATTTTTACGGATTGCAATTGTTTTACTTTGCCGCCGCTGTAGGCGTAGACATTGATGGCGCTGCCCATTTCCTGTACCAGGTACAGGTATTTATGGTCGGGCGAGAACACTATGTGGCGGGGGCCGTTGCCTGGCTTTACGCTCACACTTCCTTCGGGTGTTAGCGGCTGTGGCCTGGACGGACGGTAACGCATTATGTTCAACTTGTCGGTACCCAGGTCAGTATAAAGCAGATATTTCTCGTCGGGTGAAAGATAAGCGGTATGCACGTGGGGGCCTTCCTGGCGCGAGGCATCAGGACCTTTACCCTGGTCCTGTATCACTTGTGAAGGGGCTCGCAAAGAACCGTCTTTATTGACAGGCAATACGGCAAGGCTGCCGCTTGTATAATTGGCCACAAAGACATTTTTCCGGTCCTCGTCAACCGAAATATAACAAGGGTCGGCCCCGGCCGACGGCTGCCGGTTCAAAAACTTCATGGTGCCTACAGCCGGATCGAACGTGAAAGCGCTCACGCCGCCATTTTTGCCGTCCTCGTTTACCGCGTAAATAAACTTATTGTCTTTCGACAGGCACAGGTACGAGGGGTTGCTCACATCATCTATCTCGCTCAGGTATGCCAGTTTGCCGGTCTCTTCATAAAAACGGTAAACATAAATGCCTTTACTCTGGCCTTTGGTGTACGTGCCTATCACGACATCGTAAGTGGCAGGGGCAGCATTTTTAGTTTGCGCATAGGTGAACGCCGGCAGCAACAGCGCCGCGATAACAAAAAGTTTTTTCATCGGGGTTTGGTTAACCAGCGCAAGATAGTAATAGGGGGTGAAAGGTAAAAGGATAAAGGTAAAAACGGATTGGTTTAAATAATTAAAATAAAGATGTCATTTCGATGAGGAGCAAGGAGAAATCTTTTACACCACGCTTGGCATCTAAGATTTCTCCGCCCAACGGCGTTCTAAATAACGATCCATAGCGAAACCTTTTATCCTTTCGCCTTTAACCTTTAACCTCAAACCTTAAACCAGGTGCTTCAACTGTATAATCTCCTTCTCTTCCAAATAACGCCAGCGTCCGCGGGGGAGGTCTTTTTTGGTAAGGCCGGCATAAACGGAGCGGTCAAGTTTGACCACCTCGTAACCCAAATGTTCAAAAATACGACGCACAATTCGGTTCCGGCCGCTGTGTATCTGTATGCCTATATCGCGTTTGGTGCCGCCGGAAACATAAGATATCATGTCGGGCTTGATCAAACCGTCTTCCAGTTCAACGCCAAAAGCGATCTTGTTCAGGTCGCCCTGGGTCAGGCTTTTGTCCAGCTCAACCTGGTATAGTTTGGTAATATTATTTTTCGGATGGGATAATTTATCGGCCAATTCGCCGTCGTTGGTCAGCAGTAGTAAGCCAGTCGTGTTCCTGTCAAGTCGGCCTATAGGGTAAATACGCTCCCTGCTGGCTTTCTCAACCAGTTGCATTACTGTTCGGCGTTCCTGCGGGTCATCGGTAGTGGTGATGTAGTCTTTAGGCTTGTTCAGCAGAACATACACCATCTTTTCTCTTTTCAGCGTCTCGCCGTTATAGCGGATCATGTCTTTTGCAGGATCGACTTTGTAACCGAGTTCCGAAACAACTTCACCGTTAACCGAAATAACACCCGCGGTGATCAGTTCGTCGGCCTTACGGCGCGAACAGATACCGGCATTGGATATATAACGGTTGAGCCTGATCAGGCCGCTATCATCCTTTTCCGCGGTCTTTTTTCTGCTGCGCATTACCCGTTCTTCGGGGCTGCGATCGGGTTTGGGTTTATTATACGATGAGTTTTCTGATTTGCGAAAAGGCGTGCTCCTTTGATCGTCGCCGCGCTTTTTAAATCCGCCGCGTTCGCCCGCATGCGTGCCGCCGCGGTAGCTATCGGAGTTTCTGCCGCCTTTATAGCCCTCTCTTGAAAATTTCTTCTCGACGGATGATCCGTGGTCGTTATCGTCGCTATCTGAACGTTTAGGACGTTCATCGTAAGTTGATCTACCTGTATAGGGCGTTTCTCTTTTGGTATAGGGTTTTCTTTCGCTGTCGCCGAAATCCCGTTTAGGTCTTTCATCTGAAGTTGGCCTGCCGGAGTACGGCGCCGGTCTTTTGGTATAGGGGCGCTTTTCACCTGAGCCTGGCCGGTCGCCATAACTTTTTTTAGCACCGTAACTTTTTCTTTCGCCCGAAAACTTACGGTCGCCCGGCGCGCTGTCGCCCCGGTCCCTATACCCGCCGGAGCTTTTAGGACGGTCGTCCGATTCGGGCCGGCCGCTGTAAGGTTTGCGTCCGGTTGAAAACGATTTTTTCTCATCGCCGCGATCGCGATTGTTATCGGGGCTGTCACGATAATTCCTGCGGGGTTTATCACCCTGCGGCTTGTCTCCGGAAAAAGATGATTTGGCGTATCGGGAATTGCCTGCTCTTTTTGCCTGGCCGTCACCCCTGGAGTTCCTTTTGGGTGTTCCGCTGGACCTGTCGTCACGACTGTTCCCTGGTTTTTTAAATACCATATTTTTTGATCTGCGCTTTTCTCTAAAAGCTCTTAAAGAGGGCCAAAATTAACAGTAATACTTAACAATGTTGGAAAAAAATTACAACTTTTTTAACCGGTTCAAAAACTGCCTTTAAAACAATTTAAAGCATGATTTGTTGAACTTTTCTGATGCCGCACTGCAACGTCTGCCATATAAGTGTTTGAAAATCTGCTCCATATGCCGTACATTTGCATTTCATCTACTATTTGTTACATTAAAAAATAAATGAGGAATGATTAAAAAACAACTGATTACGTGCTCCGTAATTTCGCTGCTGCTTGTCATTTCGGGGTTTTCGGTCAGCGCAAGAGTGCACAAGCCAAAACCCAAAAAGGTGAATAAAATAAATGCCGGTTACAGGTTCATCTTTACTGAAAAAAATCTTGCCGACGACCCAAGTTTTGCCGACGAGCCAATACCTGTAAACGATGCGCACATCGATCATAAATTGCGCCATTCGGTATTTTCCATCAGCCACACCAAAACGGAAACGATGATATTGCAAAGAGAGGCAGCATCGCTTTTCCCCATCATCGAACCCATTTTGAAGATGTACGGCATCCCCGACGATTTCAAATACATCCCGCTTGTGGAGGCAGGGCTGAAGTCGGGGGTATCGAAACGAGGAGCCGCGGGCTGGTGGCAGTTTATGCCCGGTACGGCACGGACCTACGGATTGAAGGTCGGCAACGGCAGGGACGATCGTTACAGCATACGTAAGTCGACTGTTGCTGCGTGCAAATACATCAAGGAATTGTATGCCGAGTTTAACAGCTGGACGCTTGCTGCGGCCGCTTACAACAACGGTGAAATACAATTGGCCAGGGCCATTCGCAACCAAAGCGAAGACAATTATTTTCGTCTGCACCTGAACCGTGAAACGGGTGTATATGTATACCGCATCATCGCAATGAAAAAGATAGTTGAACAACCGCAGCAACTCGGTTTCAAATATTATTGCAATACCAACCTGCAGCCCGCAGAGTTAGTGGTAAACAATTAGGAAGCCTATTGTTACGGAGCACTTTAAGGCCGTTTTACTGGTAGGTAAAACGGCTTTTTTATCGTATCTTTGCAGCCTCAAATAAAGGTCGTCGGACGAGAGGCAACCGGCCTGTGCCTTAAACCTTTATTTCCGATGCCGTGTTATTTAAAAATTGACATTCAACTTAGAAAAATACTAATTAATTTAGCAAATTGTTGGGCTAAATTGTGCCGTTAAATATGATCGAAAAACCTGTTGACCTGGGCGAACAAAGCGAAGTGGAAGTGTATGGTGCCCGGGTACATAACTTAAAGAATATTGACGTTTCCTTCCCACGGAATCAGCTGGTGGTTGTTACCGGCCTCAGTGGAAGCGGAAAATCGTCCCTTGCATTCGATACCATCTATGCTGAAGGGCAGCGCCGTTATATGGAGACATTTTCGGCCTATTCGCGCCAGTTCATGGGCGGTATGGAGCGGCCGGACGTCGACAAGGTATCGGGCCTTAGCCCGGTGATCGCCATCGAGCAAAAAACCACCAGTAAAAACCCGCGCTCCACGGTTGGCACCATTACCGAGATATACGACTTTATGCGCCTGCTTTATGCCCGGGCAGGTGAGGCTTACTCCTATGTGACAGGAGAGCGGATGGAGCGCATGTCGGAAGACCAGATCCTAAAAACCATTACCGATAAGTTCGACGGGCAGCCGGTTAATATTTTGGCGCCGGTGGTAAAGGCACGCAAGGGCCATTACCGCGAATTGTTCGAGCAGATACGCAAACAAGGTTACCTGAAGGTTTGGGTCGATGGCGAAATAATGGACGTTGCTCCGAAAATGCAGGTTGATCGTTACAAGATACACGACATTGATATCGTGGTCGACCGGCTGGTCATAAGCGACAAGGACAGCAAACGGCTGCATACCTCGATACAATCGGCGCTTAAGATCGCCAAGGGCATTATCCGCATCGCGGACAAGGACAACAACGTGTTCTATTACAGCAAGTACCTGATGGACCCGGTTTCGGGCATATCATACGACGAGCCGCAGCCGAATACGTTCTCCTTCAACTCGCCTTACGGGGCCTGCGAAAAGTGCGACGGCCTGGGTTATATTTTTGAGGTTGACGAGAATTCGGTCATCCCAAACCCTAAACTCAGCATACTGAACGGCGGACTTGCGCCACTGGGCGAATATCGCGAAACCTGGATATTCCAGGTACTGAAGGCATTGGCTAAGAAATATGAGTTTTCGCTGTCGACGCCGATCGAAAAGCTGCCGCGCGAGGTGGTGGATGTGATACTGAACGGTACGCCGGATATGGTTACCGTATCGGTCGAATATAACAAATGGAACGTCCAGAGCTACCAGATCAATTTTGATGGCATCATCCGTATGCTGGAGGAACAGCAGGAGCGCCGCAGCGAGGAAGATATGGGCGACATGGAAAACTATCGCGTACTTAAAACATGCCCGGTTTGCGAAGGCGCGCGCCTGAAAAAAGAATCGCTGCATTTTAAGATCGATCATAAGAATATATTCGAATTGGCGTGCATGGATATCAACACCCTGCGGCAGTGGTTCGACAAACTGGAAGACCGTCTTAATGAGCGTCAGAATGTAATAGCCCGCGAGATATTGAAGGAAATCAGGGCAAGGATCGTGTTCCTGCTCGACGTGGGCCTGGGTTACCTGACTTTAGACCGCACGGCACGTACCCTATCCGGCGGCGAGGCTCAGCGCATCCGCTTAGCTACGCAGATCGGCTCGCAATTGATGAACGTAATGTACATTCTGGACGAACCGAGCATAGGGCTGCACCAGCGGGATAACGAACGCCTGATCAAAGCACTTAAGAACCTGCGTGACCTGGGCAATACCGTGCTGGTGGTAGAGCACGACAAGGATATGATCCTTGAAGCCGACCATGTGATCGATATGGGCCCGGCGGCGGGCCTGCATGGCGGTGAAATTGTAGCGCAAGGCACACCGGATCAATTGATGCATGCGCATACGCTCACCACATCTTACCTGAACGGCGAAAAAAACATCGCAATACCCGAAAAAAGGCGTAAAGGCAACGGCAAAACGCTTTCACTGAAAAAGGCTTCAGGCCATAACCTGAAAAACGTGTCGGTTGAGTTTCCTTTGGGTAAGCTCATATGCGTTACCGGCGTGTCGGGCAGCGGTAAATCGAGCCTGATCACCGAAACGCTGTACCCTATCCTGAACCATCATTTTTTCAGGGCGAAAAAGCAGCCGCTTCCGTATGGGAGCATTGAAGGCTTAGATAACGTTGACAAGGTGATCGAGATTGACCAGACGCCTATAGGCCGTACGCCGCGCTCGAATCCGGCAACTTATACCGGTGTATTTTCGGATATCAGGAACCTGTTCGTACAACTCCCCGAATCGAAGATCCGCGGCTACAAACCGGGCCGTTTTTCGTTCAACGTAAAAGGCGGCCGTTGCGAAACCTGCCAGGGCGCCGGCATGAAAGTGATCGAAATGAATTTCCTGCCCGACGTGGAAGTTCCCTGCGAAGAATGCGGCGGCAGGCGCTATAACCGCGAAACGCTGGAAGTTCGCTATCGCGGCAAATCCATCAGCGATGTACTGGATATGAGCATCGAGCACGCCTGCGAATTTTTTGAGCATATCCCATCCATTTACCGAAAGATCAAAACATTACACGATGTCGGCCTGGGCTATATCACTTTGGGCCAGGCATCCACTACTTTGTCCGGTGGTGAAGCGCAGCGCGTAAAATTGGCAACCGAGCTTTCCAAAAAAGATACCGGCAATACCTTCTACATCCTCGATGAGCCGACAACCGGTCTGCATTTTGAGGACATTAACGTACTGTTGGGTGTACTAAACCAGTTAGTCGACAAAGGCAATACGGTATTGGTTATCGAACACAACCTGGATGTGATCAAAGTAGCCGATCATGTGATTGACCTCGGTCCGGAAGGCGGTTCAGGCGGCGGGAAAATATTGTTCAGCGGTACGCCGGAAGGGCTGATTAAAGTAAAAGACAGCTTTACCGGGCAGTTTTTGAAGAAGGAAATGGGAATGTAATTTGTAAATAATCGCAAATTCATTTCAGCCATTTATTCAAAAAGCAATACTTGTATCAATTTCTTATATTTGATATATGGAAACGCAGGAATTAAAGCCAGGTTCTTTGAATGAGCAGCAACTGTTGATGTTACGGCTGTTAAAAAAGCCTATGCCTGAAGATGATTTCCTTCAAATAAGGAGACTTGCGGTAAAATTATTATCCAGACAGGCAGATGAAACCATTGAAGAGTGGGAAGCTAAAAACAATATCACTAAAGAAACTTACGAACGCCAAAGCAAAAAGCATTTTCGAAGCCCTTCTGCCAAATCCTGATGAAAATCGTATTAGATTCCAATGTGCTGCTGGTTGCTCTTGGAAAGAAAAGCAAATACAGGCCTATCTGGAATGCTTTTATTGACGGGGAAGTCCAATTAATAATCTCAGATGAGATTATTTTTGAATACACAGAAATACTGCAGCGGTTTTCCGCACCTGGATTAGCAGAAATAGTACTCGAAATATTTATTGAATCACCCGACATTGTACTTCAACAGGTTTATTATAACTGGAATGCAATTGAAGCTGACCCTGATGACAATAAGTTTTTCGATATAGCGGTAGCGGCGAATGCCGACTATTTAGTTACTAATGATGCTCATTTTAACATTGTTAAAGGTTTAAACTTCCCTTCGATCAAGGTAGTGTCAGCTAAAGAATTTTTGGATATTCTTAATTGTTAAAGCTCCAAAACAAACCGCATAATTCCTATCTTTAATGATTATGCTGCCTTTACTCATCGCCTCACAGATTCGCGACGCCGACGCATATACCATTGCTCATGAGCCCATTGCGTCTATCGACCTGATGGAACGCGCTTCCAAGGCATTCGTGGGATGGTTTGTGAACCATTTTCCTGAAAAGAACAGGGCCATTGCTATCTATTGCGGCACGGGCAATAACGGCGGCGACGGCTTGGCTATCGGCAGAATGTTAAATGAACATGGTTATCAAAAACTGGACATTAAAATAGCCCGGTTTTCTTCAAAATCCACCGATGATTTCAATACTAATCTTGCCCGGATCAAAGAAACCGCTGTTCCGATAGCTGAAATCAAACCCGGTGAAGATCTACCCGAAGAAAAAGCGGATATTATCATCGGCGCTTTGCTGGGTACGGGCTTAAGCAAACCGCTGTCCGGCGATTTTGAGCGCCTGGTAAAATACCTGAATTCGCTAAAAAAAACTGTTGTTTCGGTAGATGTGCCCTGCGGGCTTTTATCCGACGGCGAAATACCTGCTAATGCCGTTGCGCTTAAGTCCGACCTGGTGATCACCTTTCAGCAGCCGAAGATCAGCTTCCTGCTGCCCGAATCGGGTCCGTTTATCGAATGCTGGCAGGCCGTCAATATCGGCATCGACGAGCGCTTTATCAGATCGCTCGATTCGCCCTACCAACTTGTTGAAGAAAAAGATATAAAAACGAGGTTGAAACCCCGTCACCGTTTTAGCAACAAAGGGACTTACGGTCATACATTGATCATCGCCGGTCAACCGGAAACGATGGGTGCGGCCTTGCTTTGCTCTTCGGCTTGTGTTTATGCAGGCTCTGGACTGACCACAGCTTGCGTTCCCGAAAGCGGGTTAACCGCACTGAACAGCTATCTACCCGAGATCATGGCCATCGTACGACAGGGTAATGAGCAGCCTGACATAGCCTGGGACAAATTTAACGCAATAGCCATCGGGCCGGGGCTTGGGAAAGACGATTATGCTTTAATGCTGTTGACGAGCGCTCTGAAAAATTATGATAAACCCATGGTGATCGACGCCGACGGGCTTAATATTTTATCGGAAAATCCCGGTTTATGGGAACACGTTCCGGAAGGCAGTATCCTGACACCGCATATGAAAGAATTTGACCGCCTGTTCGGTGAGCACACCAGTTGGTGGCAGCGGCTGCAAACAGGCAGGCAAAAGGCCAAGGAGCACCAGGTTTATATCGTACTCAAAAATGACTATACCATCAGTATTACGCCGGACGATAAGCTGTATTTCAACTCTACCAGTAATGCCGCTATGGCGGTTGGCGGTATGGGCGATGTGCTGACCGGTATTATCGCTGGTTTGTTAGCTCAAAAATATTCGCCTGAAGACGCCTGCATTATCGGGAATTATATACACGGAAAAGCAGGGGACGAACTGGCGCTGCCCAATAGGATGCATGTGGTCTTGCCGGGTCGGCTGGCAGCACAGCTGCCCGTTACGATGGCAAAGCTAATGCCATAAAAAAAGCGGCTGTAGTATTATTCAACCGCTTCCTCATTAATATTAACTGATCTTATAAAGAACGAAATACTCTCTGTTGTTTGTTTATTTAGAAGACGTATTTTTGAGCCTTTTGTTACAACAGGGTTTACTCCGCTTTTGTTTTTTAACATTATTTAACATTTCTGTGGCAGAACGCCCGTGAAGAGGTGTATTTGCTGGAAAAACGCTCAGAACTTACCGAGAACCATCATTTCGCTCATAGTAGGCGAAGAACTGCCGCCCTTAGGCTCAAGCGTTACGGCAAATGCGTCGGCCAGGGCGGTAGGTTCCATCTCAACCATGTCTTTGGACGCCGTGTCGGCGTTAAATACGCCGAGACTCACAGGCTTGTTGCCCACAAGCGCCCAAAGCTGGTATTGATGTTCTTTATCGTTAGCCGGCATATCGGCGGTAGCCATGTCGATCCAAACCTTTTTCTTTACCGGGCTCCATGCGACCGTAAGAGCCGATGCCGGTGATTTGGGAGTGCCTTTCATCCGCAGCATTTTGAACGTGGGATCACGCAGCACTCCAATCTCGCTGTCCTTCAGGCTCACGGTGTTGCTAAAGCGCTGATTCTGGTTCTGCAGCGATGCGATCAATGTATTAGAATCATTCAGTTTGCGGTAAGCGTTGATCAAAGCAACCACGCTTACGATCAGCAATACAAAGCAGGCCGCGAAAGCGTATTTATAAAAGCCCGAACGATCAGCGCGCCTGATAGGCACTACGTTATCTATTTCATTATCTCGTTGCGGCGTAAACGTCCGGTCGTCGGCCAAATTGGTAACTAAGCTGTTTAAAACCCTGTTCCTCAATTCATCCGAAGGCTCAACGGCATGTTCGTCGGCATATTGCTCCACAGCACGCCCAATCTCCTCAAGTTCGGCCTTTATGGCGGCGTGTTTGGCAGCCATAGTTTCCACGTGGAGCTTTTCTTCCTGCGTCACATCGCCCAGAACATAAAGTTCGAGTATGCCTGATTCAATATATGCCTTTATATCTTCCAACGTCAATTAAAATATTTTCTCAACTGTATAATAGCCATTCGTAAACGTGTTTTTATAGTGCCAAGGGGCACGCCAAGCTCATCGGCCGCCTCTACATGCGTGTAGCCTTTGAAATACACCAGGTCGAGTATGGATTTTTGTTCGGGTTTCAGGGTCTCCACAAGTTCCTTGATGCCAAGAAGCTCCGGTTTATATGCCGTATTTCTTTGCTCATCAATGGAATTTACGGTATTTTCAAGGTCCTGGTTTTTGGTTTGGTTTTTGAAATCCCTGGAACGTATCCTGTCGATAGCCAGGTTACGCGCAATATTAACCATCCAGGTAAAAAGCCGGCCTTTATCGGCGCTATAGGCTGCGAACGAGTTCCAGATCTTCACGAAAACTTCCTGCAAAACGTCCTCGGCTTCGGCCGTATCGGTCACGATGCGTGATATCACGCCAAAAAGCGAGGCCGAATACATATCGTACAGGGCTTCGGCTGCAACCTTTTCGCGATTACGCAGCGCTCGTACGAGCTCTTCTTCCGACAGTGATATTTTGCGTTTCCTGGCCAATCTGCTGTGAATATAGAAACCTTTGCTCAGATTTCAAACAGATGCTTTTCGGCATGATAAGAAGACCTTACCAATGGCCCGCTTTCGACATAGCGAAAACCCATATCAAGCCCGACCTGCTTGTATTTGGCAAATTGGTCGGGGTGTATCCAGTCGATCACCGGGTGATGACTGCGTGTAGGCTGTAAATACTGGCCTAAAGTAAGAATGTGAACACCTGCATCGAGCAAATCGCCCATCGCTTCCAAAACATCTTCTTCGGTTTCGCCCAGGCCGAGCATAATGCCCGATTTTGTCCGCAATCCGGCTGCTGATATATGCCTCAAACAATCCAGGCTGCGGTCGTACTTAGCTTGTATGCGGACTTCTTTGGTTAAACGCCGAACGGTTTCCAGGTTGTGTGATACCACTTCAGGCCGAACGGCAAGTACCCGCTCTAAATTCTCCCAATTGCCTTTAAAGTCGGGTATCAGCGTCTCTAAAGTAGTTTCAGGGCTTTCCCTGCGGATAGCATTGATCGTTTCAGCCCAGATGATGGAACCGCCGTCCTTCAGGTCGTCGCGATCCACAGAGGTAATAACGCAATGTTTTACCTGCATCAGCTTTACCGAATTGGCTACACGGTTGGGCTCGTCCCAGTCCACAGCATGCGGCCGGCCGGTCGCAACGGCGCAAAACGAGCAGGAGCGGGTGCAGATATTGCCCAGTATCATAAATGTAGCCGTGCCAGCGCCCCAGCATTCGCCCATGTTGGGGCAATTACCGCTTTCGCAAATGGTGTGCAGCTTGTGTGTGTCGACCAATCCGCGCACATGGGCATATTCTTTTCCAACGGGCAGCTTTACACGCAGCCAGTCGGGTTTTCGCTGGGTTTGATTGACAGGTACTACCGGCAACTCGATCATGGCTGCAAAGTTAGGTAAAAAGGTTGTAATGGTTGAAGTAGTTGTAATGGTTGAAGTAGTTAAGATTACGTTTGCCTGATCTTACAATCCCAGCGCCTGCAAAAAAGTGGCTCTGTAATTGGCTGCTATAGGTACTTCGTGCTGCCGGATAAACACACGGTTGCCTTCGATTCGGCTAATTGCAGCTTTATTGACTACGAACGAACGGTGTATCCTCAGAAATAATTCAGCCGGAAGTATATCGACGAATGCCGAGAACGACATTTTAGTCAAGATGGAAGTGCTCGTCGTTACGACTTTGGTGTAATTCCCTCGCGCCTCTGCGTACATGCAATCTGCATGGTCGATTTTATAAACTTTCCCTTCAGCCCTGATAAAGAAATAATCTTGCTGCACGGATTTTTCAGGGCTTGGATTCGCGGGCCGCTGCAATATTTCCTTGGCTTTGTCTACAGCTATAATAAATCGTTCCAGCGAAAACGGTTTGAGCAGGTAATCGCACGCCGCCAGGTCGAACGCGCTAACGGCATATTCCTGGTATGCTGTAGTGAAAATAACCTGCGGAGGATGTTTCAACGTATTTAAAAAACTAATGCCATTCAGTACGGGCATATTGATGTCGAGGAATAACAGGTCGGGTTTATGGTTTGAAAGGAAGGCTTTTGCATCAAGCGCATTACCGCATTCACCAAGGATATTGAGAAATGGCAAATGAGAGCAATAATTGCGGATGATGCTTCTTGCAACCGGCTCGTCGTCGACTATCAGGCAATCTATCTTCATTGTACCATTATTTTCAACATAAGATCGACATGGTATTGACCGTTGCCGCTCATTTGTTCCAGCTTATAATCAGTCCCGTAAAGCAGGCCGAGCCTTTTGATAGTATTTTCCAATCCCAGACCCGAGCCTTCATTCACCCCAACATTATCGGCTTTTTCGGTCTGGTATGAATTGCTTACGGTGAAACGGATAAAATTACCCGTAATTTTCAATGAAAGATGAATATCTATTTCTGGAGTCAGCGTGTTTTTTGCATGCTTGAAGGCATTTTCCACAAAAACGATCAGTACCAACGGCGCGATTTTGATCTGCGGGTTATTTATCGGTTCGATGTTGGTGGTTAATCTTAACCTGTCACTGATCCTGATCTGCTCGAACCCAATATAGTTTTGGATGTATTCGAGCTCGTCTTTAAGAGGCACGAATTGCTTTTTAGCGCCATAAACGGAATAGCGAAGCAGGCTTGATAATTTAAGCAGCAATGTTGGTATCCTTTCGTGCTCATCGATGGATATGCCATAAAGACTATTCAACACGTTGAAAAGGAAATGCGGGCTCAACTGCGATTGCAGTAAGTTAAACTCGCTTTCCTTTTGGTCGGCTTTTATTTGCGCTTCCCGTATCTCTTTTTGTACTGAAAAGCTGACCATTTTTAGCAGCACGCCTGTTATCAATCCGACCAGATAAAACGGCATCGATCCGTATATGAATTCTACGAAATCGGAATCAGGATGATTAAAAGCATATTTCATCAAAAGAAAGTCGGCAAAATCTATCGCGATAGTTGCCGCCAAAGCGTAAACCACTAGCGGCAACAATTGCTGTTTGTGGTACCAACGGTTACACAGCCACCGGCCGGTATAGATCTGCAGCAGGAAGAACACGCAATTGAGGCTGACCATTGCCGTACTGCCAAACCGGAACCCTGCGATGTAAAACAAATACACTCCCAGCGCCAAAACCACGACAACCGCTATACAAAACAATAAGTGTCTTGTTAATTTATCGCCTGCGATGAGTTCCCTGGTGGTGAACATGCTTTAAATTTCAACAAATAATACCAGATAACAATTTGCGGCGACGGATAGTGTACAAACGGTGATGAAAGCCGGAAAAACATGCATCAAACGGATAGTCACCTGTAAGTGCCTTTTCGACCCCGTCGGCGCGTTTTTCGTCTCCCATATTTTTCCCGGGAGTGGTTCGAACCAAACTTTGTGTCGAAATGATTTGAATTATGAAACTCAAACTTTGGCTCCTAGTTGTTTTTTCAATTTGTTCCGCGGCTATCGTTCACGCACAACGCGCCGGGAAGATCAACGGCTTTATCACCGATCCGCAGAATAATCCCTTGCCGGGTTCTACAGTGATATTATACAACCATGCTGATACGGCCATTAAACAAACCTGTGTGGCGGGCATTAAAGGTGCGTTCTATTTCGACCGTCTTCCGAACGGATCGTATGGGCTTCTTGTAACGCATGTAGGCTTTGTATCATATCGAGATGATCATTTAGACATCGACAGCTCCCGCGAGTCAATCGCATTACCGGTAGTCATACTTCAGCCCCGGTCAATCCAATCATTGAAAGGCGTTGTCATTATTTCAAAAAAGCCACTGGTAGAACAAAAGATCGACCGCACCGTTGTGAATGTCGATGCCATGGTCACAGCCGCGGGCGGTAATGCGCTGGAGGCCTTGTCTAAAAGTCCGGGTGTTATAGTGGATGCAAACGATAACATCAGTCTGAACGGGAAAAGCAATGTTTTGGTGCTGATCGACGACAGGCCCACATATATGTCGGGCCAGGACCTTGCCGCTTACCTCAGGTCTCTTCCTGCCGGTACACTGGATAAATTGGAGCTGATCAGTAACCCGCCGGCGCGTTACGATGCATCGGGCGGTGCAGTGATCAACATCGTGCTGAAAAAAAATCGCGCCGCGGGTTTTAATGGGAACGTAAATTTGGGATATAGCCAGGGCTTTTATGGCCGCAGTACCGACGCATTAAACATAAATTACCGGACACCGAAATTTAACCTGTTCAGCAATCTAAGCTATAGCCTCGATCAGAATTACAGCAAGGAGACCTTCTCAAGATATTTCTACAATATGGACGGCAGCCTGAATTCGGCAGAATTGCAAAACAGCTATTATAAATACAGTTCCAATGGCTGGAACGGCAGGCTGGGGATGGATTATTTCCTGGATAAGAAGATGACGATTGGCTTTATGCTTTCGGGTAGTACCCGTCCGCATACCGATCGGCTGGTTTACGGCAACACCCAATATAACAGCAATATGCAACCCGATTCATCGGGCAAAGGCTTTACGAGCGGCGACTATAAATACAGGAACGTGGGTGTGAATCTGAATATGCAACGCAAGTTTGATAATTCGGGTACGGAGCTTACTGCCGATCTGGACTATGTTCATTTCTATTCTTATGGAAATCAGCTATCACCGCTTGATGTTTATCAGGTTGATGGTACATTATCAGACCAGCAACAGCGGGAATTTCTTTTGCCTTCGGGCATAGATATCTATTCCGGGAAGATAGATTTCACTCGTCCTTTCCCGCGTAACGGAGAATTTGATGCAGGGATCAAATCAAGCTACGTTAGCAACGACAACCAACTGAACTGGTTCGACGGAAGCGGTAATGATTTAATACAAAATTATAGCCGGAGTAATCATTTTCGGTATACTGAAAATATCAATTCGGCTTACATAAATTTTAGAAAATCATGGTCAAGATGGGGGATTCAGGCCGGCTTAAGGGTCGAGAACACCAATGCCGGCGGGAATCAATTGAGCAACCCGGTTATACCCGGTTCATCGTTTACAAAAAGATATATTCATGTATTTCCTTCGGCATACCTATCGTATAAGTTAGATACGGCGGGCCACAACACATTGGTTCTTAGCTATAACCAACGGATCAGGAGGCCAGCATATCAGCAGCTAAATCCATTCCTGTTTTATCAGGACCAATATTCTTATTCGGCAGGCAACCCTGATCTTGTGCCTTATTATAACGAGTTCTACGAACTGAAATACTCATACAAGCAGTATGTGGGTATTACGGCCGGCTACTCCGTCGGCAATAATGAAAGCCAGCCCCTCACACAGGCCGCCGGTGATGTTTTGATAACCCGGCCATACAACTTTATCAATAACCGCACCTACGCTCTCGTCCCGTATTTCTCGTTCGATCCGACCCGTTGGTGGACATTTCGTATCAACGCGGTGTTGCTGTACATATTAAATAGTGGCAGCGCCGGTGACGTGACGATTAGCCAAAAGACCAATGAGCATGAGATCGAAACATCCGATGAACTGCAACTGAGTAGAAGTTGGAGCGCTGAACTGGATGGCTTTTTCCCCGGCAAGCAGTCGTTCGGGCAAAGTAAGGGTGATAAAGCAGGATATAATGTTAGCGCAGGTATCCGAAAAAGCGTAATGAACGGACAAGGAACAATCAGTTTGAACGTTAACGATATTTTCGGGACATTAAATTTCGGTACGCAAACGATAGGGATAAAACAGGTTTCGGCGTTCTCCACACGCGAAAGTGACACGCGTCGGGTCGGCTTATCTTTCGTTTACCGATTTGGAAAGGCCGCCAACGCGCGTAAAAGAAATACTATCGGCAGCGCTGAAGACGAAAAAGGAAGAACGAATTGATATTTCTATTATCTATGTTGTAAAAATCGCTTGGATAGGCTTAAATTTGTTTAAAACTACCACTTC
>DASZVE010000101.1:0-101672 GCA_035547095.1 Mucilaginibacter sp. | reverse complement strand
TTTGACCTGTCCATTTTAATAACTATCCTGCTATTTTCGCAAAACTCCGGTGCTCAGGCACGTTTTCGCCAGCGAGGCGCGGTGCAGATCACCCCTTATAAAACCACGTTAATAGCCAACGGCAAAGACGAGGTCTCGATCAGGGTAGTTGTGATCGACGCCGCAGGCAATGAGGTAAAAAATGCTCCTAACCTGGTTCATTTTTCATTACAAGGCGACGCGAAGATCAGCAAGATTGGTCCGGACAATAGCTCTGATGCCGACAGGAAGTTGGGCGATACCAGTGCGCAAGCCCATTTGGTGAACGGAATTTTATGGGTAACAGTAACTTCGGGAACCACGATTGGCCACCTGAAATTCGACGCAAAGTCGGATAGCCTGTGGACAGGGTCGAGCGAGATACACGAGATTAAGCCCGGAACACCGCATCCTGTTACGCATGCCAAATACACCCCCGAAAGAGTAAAAGATAAGATACTCGGCGCGGATATTTCTTTTCTGCCTGAATTAGAATCACGGGGAATGAAGTTTTCGGATAACGGAACGCCCGGCGACGCCATTCAATTGATGAAGGCTCATGGCTTCAACTACATCCGCCTTCGCATTTTTGTCGATCCGTCGCAGCCAAAAGGTTATTCACCCGGTAAAGGCTTCTGCGACCTGGCGCATACCGAGGCCATGGCTAAACGCATTAAGGCTGCCGGCATGAAATTCCTGCTCGATTTTCATTATAGCGATTACTGGGCCGATCCGCAGCAGCAAAATAAGCCTTCGGCCTGGGTAGGACAGGATTTTCCCACCCTGAAAAAGTCGCTTTACGATTATACGGTAAGCGTTATGAAAGCGCTGAAGGATCAGGGTACCGTACCAGATATGGTGCAGGTGGGCAACGAGATCAACCACGGCATGGTATGGCCCGAAGGCGCCATCAATAACCTCGATAGCCTTGCGCAGCTTATATACGCCGGGGTGACCGCGGTAAAGCAAGTTAACCCCGCCACCACGGTAATGCTGCATATCGCCCTGGGAGGTCAGAACGCCGAAGCGCGATTTTTCCTGGATAATATGAAAGCCCGGAATGTGCCTTTTGACGTGATAGGCTTATCTTACTATCCGCGTTGGCATGGTACCCTGGAAGACCTGAAAAATAATATGGCCGACCTGGCCAAACGCTACCCTCAGCAGGTAATGGTGGCCGAATATTCGCAGTTGAAACGCGAGGTAAACGATATCGCTTTCAATGTGCCCGATGGTAAGGCGGTGGGCTCATTCATTTGGGAGCCGCTTAGCAGTTGGGAAGGCATTTTCGATAGGTCGGGTAAAGCCAACGACTACCTGAACATAGTTTACCCGGAGATAGCGAAAAAATACGTCCTTAAATAAACGCAGTGACGTAACACCTTGCTTTTCAGCTGGATTTTATGCTCATCATCAGGTTATAAAACCCTTTTCGTCATTTTTTGGTTGTAGTAATAGTTCTTAAATTTATTACAACTATGAGATCGATCTGGAAAGGCTCTATCGGCTTTGGCCTGGTAAGCATACCCATCAAATTGTACTCGGCTGTGCAAAGCAGCGCGCTTGAGCTGGATATGCTGGATAGTCGCGATCATGCGCGAATCCGTTACCAGCGGGTGAACGAGAACACGCATAAAGAGGTGCCTTATGAAAAGATCGTTAAGGGTTATAAGCTGGATGACGACTACGTGGTGTTAGAAGAACGGGATTTCGAAGACGCTGCGCCCGAAAAAAGCAAGGTGATCGAGATCGAAAGTTTTGTAAACCTCAGCGAGGTAAACCCGATGTTCTACGAAACGTCGTATTATACCGAGCCGGATACAAAAAACAATAAAGCTTATGCGCTATTGGTTGAAGCGCTAAAAAAATCGGGCAAGGCTGGTTTGGCGCGTTTTGTTCTGCGAAACAACGAGAACCTGTGCATTATTCACCCGCTGCAACATGTGTTGGTGGTAACGAACATCCGCTTCGCGCAGGAGATACGCAGCACCGACGAATTGAACATTGACGATGTCGATGTTAGCAAAAAGGAACTGGATATGGGCCTGGCGCTGATCAAGCAATATGAGGAAAAATTTGATATAGCCAAATTCCACGACGATTATCACGAAGAATTGCTGAAGATCATCCAGGCTAAGGCCAAAGGCAAACGCCCGACTATCAAGAAGCTAAAACCGCACAAGACCAAAAACGACGACTTGTACGATCAGTTAATGCAAAGCCTGAGTGCTAAGAAAGGAGCCTGATCATGAGCCTGGCGGAATATTTAAAGAAACGAGTTTTTGGCCATACGCCCGAACCCAAAGGAGGCAAGCATGCCGGGAAAGAACTGCGATTTGTGGTGCAGCGGCACCATGCTTCGCATTTGCACTATGACTTCAGGCTTGAGCTTGACGGTACCATGAAAAGCTGGGCCATACCGAAAGGCCCATCGCTGAACCCGGGCGACAAGCGTTTGGCGATGATGGTGGAGGACCATCCGCTGGACTATCAATACTTTGAAGGCATTATCCCGCAGGGCAATTACGGCGCCGGTGTGGTGATGATATGGGACCATGGCACTTACACCTCCCTGGCTGAAGATCGAAAAGATGATGCAAAAAATTTGCGGGCAGGATTAAAGTCAGGCAACCTCAAATTCAGGCTGAACGGTGAAAAGCTGAAAGGTGAATTTGCTTTGGTAAAGCTGCACAGCGCCGAGGACAATTCGTGGCTGCTTATTAAGCACGACGATAAATATGCCGATCATAAGCCCTACAACAGCGAAGACTTTGTGCCCGACGAAGTAAAAGCAATGCTGAACAACAAAAATGGTAACGCATCTTCTCTGCCTAAAACGAAACGAAAAAAAAAAGAGGATCAGCGTGAAGAGCCTGGAAACGAAACACACGGTCAAAAAGCCTACACGCCCATGATGGCCAAACTAGCCGCCAAAGTTTTTGATGACGACGACTGGATATATGAAAAAAAGCTGGACGGGTATCGGGCTGTGGGTTATACAGGAAAGAACGCGAAGCTCATTTCAAGGAACGGTATCGATTTCAGCGATAAATACCAGCCCATTGTTAATGAATTAAAAGTGATGGAAACTGACGCCATACTGGATGGAGAGCTGGTTATTGAAGATAAGGACGGTCGCAGCAACTTCCAGGACATCCAGAACTATGGCAATAAAAAAGGGCTGGAACTTAAATATTATGTGTTTGACCTGCTGAAACTTCGCGGGCATGACCTGCGCGGCATCGAACTCATAAAACGTAAGGAGCTTTTAAAAGCATTACTTGCGCCGCTGAAAAGTAAGAAGATCATTTACAACGAACACGTGCAAGGGAAGGGTTCGAAACTCTTTAAACAGGCACAAAAAGAAAAGTGGGAAGGAATTATCGGCAAGGACTCCAATAGTTACTACAATAGCGGAACACGTACGGACAGGTGGCAAAAATTTAAACTGCAGAACTCGCAGGAAGCTATTATCTGCGGCTATACCGAACCGTCAGGATCACGAAAAAACTTCGGTGCGCTGGTGCTGGGTGTTAACGAGGAAAATAAGATCAGGTATATCGGTAATTGCGGGACGGGTTTCGATGAGAATACACTAACGGAGCTTTATGAAAAGATGCACCCGCTGGAGACTGATGAAAAGCCTTTTACCGAAAAAGTGCATCAGCGTACAAAGATCACATGGATAAAGCCGAAGCTGGTTTGCGAGGTTTGGTATGCCGAGTGGACCGGCGACGGGCATTTGCGCCAGCCGGTGTACAAAGGCTTGCGAATGGATAAAAATAAAGAAAACGTAGTCATGGAAACTCCGGAAAAACAATTGGCCGACGACGAGATCATCGAGGTCGACAAGGTGAAACTCAAAGTTTCACACCTGAACAAAGTTTTCTGGCCCAACGAGGGCATTACTAAGGGCGAGCTGCTACAGTATTATCGCGACATGTCTGACTGGATATTGCCGTACCTGGAGAATAAGCCTATTAACATGCGGCGTCAGCCCAACGGCATAGAGGGGCCGGGCTTCTTTCAAAAAGACAACGACCCGGCACAATTGCCCGATTGGGTCAAAACAGCTAAACTTTATTCGGAAAGCAATGATAAGGATGTGAATTATATCGTTGGTAAGGATACGGCTACGTTGCTTTACATGGTGAATATGGGCTGCATCGAGATCAATCCCTGGCTGAGCAATTATAAAACGCCGGATAACCCGGACTATCTTGTTATCGATATCGATCCGCACGATGTTCCGTTCACCGAAGCCGTAGAGGTAGCGTTGAAAACCAAAGAAGTTTTCGACCGCATGAAAATTGACGTTTTTATAAAAACTTCAGGCTCAAAAGGCATGCATGTTTATTGCTATGTAGGCGGCAAATATGATTATGATTTTATAAAAATGTTCGCAGAGTATGTGGCTAATATCATTCACGATGAGTTGCCAGATACAACCAGCGTTGAACGGAGCCCTGCCAAAAGGAAAAACAAGACCTATGTGGATTTTCTGCAAAACCATCGCGGGCAAACCATCGCATGCCCCTATTCCGTGCGGCCCAAGCCTGGCGCGACGGTTTCAGCGCCGTTGCATTGGAACGAGGTGAACAATAGCCTGAAATTATCGGATTACACCATTCATAACATGCCTGACCGGGTAAAGAAGATCGAAGATCCCTGGAAAAAGCTCACACATACCAGGACCGACCTGAAGAAAGGCCTTGAATTGCTGAAAGCCAACGTGTAAAGTATTTTGGGGCAATTGGCGGCTGAAAATTATCCGAAAATATATCTGCACCGGCCGGCGTATTGTACAGGCCAGGCTGTTGGCTCCGGCTGATAGCGCAAAAATAGAACGTGGTTTGATTTTCGCCTCAAACAAGTTGCACTTCGCATAGTTCATATTGTTATGAAGCACGCAGAAGAAACTATTCCTAAACAAAACGTGGGCCGTGCCACCGATTTTGATGAAGAACGATCCTATGACACTCAAAAAGAAGCGCATACCGCTTTTCAAAAGGCTGCCGCGCGTTTACTTACCGTAGGTGAATGGCACAATTATGCAGGGCCAGGCTCGTCGAGGTTTTGTATGACAAACAACATGGGTGAAGAAGTAAGCGGCTTCGCAAGAGAAGGCTTCCTGTTTAATATCGATCTACCGGCGCCAGGCTCTAACGCCGGGGACGGCCTGGAGTGGGTTATGATCGAACGTATTGAGGCCGCGGGCGACGCTCAAAGCGTAGAGGAATATATTTCATTGTTAGCACGACCGGTGCCCGACCCCAGGAAAACAGATACCGCGATAGCACATTTTTATAAAGATGCGTCGACAAGTACGTTTATAATAAAGCGACTGAATAAAACTGTCACAGTCGCTATTCACGGTAGAAACGAAACTCCAAACAATGAGCAGGTCGGGCTGCATGATAAGATCAGGAATACACTGATCGCGTTGACGGCACGGATTGGTCTGGCCGGCCCGCAGTGGAAAAAGCTGGCTAAAGGGTTGTTGGATGGCCAAGCTTAATTAAATAAAGAAGCTTTCCTCGTCAAAGGAAAGCTTCTCCGAAAGTATTGACTAAATTGCTGTGGGTCGTCTTATCAATCCGAGTATGACGGATATGATCGCTATAACGAGGAGAACATGGATCAATCCTCCTACAGAATAAACAAATACGCCAAGCGCCCATCCGATGATGAGTATAACGGCGATGATGTACAATAATGAATTCATTGGCAGATGGCTTTAGTGATTTCTATCATAAAAGCCGGCTAACCCCAAAATGTTTTGCAGACGGAAGAAAAAAAAGCGCCTTCAATATGCGGCTTGATTTTCTGTTACATACTGAGCCATTTTTTTCTGACCGCCAGTTGCTCGCCGTTAGGATTTGGCACACTCTCCATACGGTACTTCACCTGGGTTTTCTTCAGCAGCGTAACCGGTAGCGTCAGGGGCAGGCCGTCCCGCAATACGGATATGTTGATTTTGTCGCCGGGTTTTTTTCCGTTCAGCATGGTGTTTACATCGGTAACTTTCACGCTGTCGACAGATACAATTTCGTCGCCAACATTGATACCGTCAATCCAGGCTGCGCTGCCGCGAAATACACCTGACACTATGATCTTGCCGTTTCCCGTGTTGGTCGCAATGCCGAGTGCGGGGTCGTTATGGCCTGCAAATTCGTCGGTAAGCTGATAACCAGCGTAGCCGAGGTATTTATCGTAATCAACGGCATCAACGCCGTTAACATATTTTTTGTAGAAATCATCCAGGTTTTTGCCGGCAAATTTCTCGAGCCCCTGTTTGAATTCCTCGTCCGTATAGCCGCGTTTCTTGATTTTGTAATAGGTGTTGTACATGTAGTTCATCGCATCGTCTAGCGAATATCTGCAATGTGAATCGTTCATGATCTCCAGGTCGAGCAGCATTGCCAAAACAGCGCCTTTGGTATAATACGATATGGTGGAATTGTTGGTGTTTTCGTTTGGCCGGTAAAGCTTTATCCACGCGTCATAGCTGGCCTGCGACACGGGGTCGATCTTGGCGCCGGGAGTGTTTTCCAACGAACTGATCAACGCAGCTAAAACTCCCAGGTAATTATCAACCGGGTAAAGTTTGGTGCGGTTAACGATCACATCCTGGTAATAGGCTGTAAAACCCTCCGCTATCCAAAGATCAGTCGTATAATTCTCATTATCATAGTCGAACGGACCCAGGGCGATGGGCCGTAACCGTTTCACATTCCACAGGTGGAAATGCTCGTGGGCCACCAGCGCCAGGAAGTTTTGATAATTCTTTTCATAATTGTCGCGTGATGCACCCAAAACGCACGAACTCAGATGTTCCAGTCCGCCGCCGCCCCTCGACGTGTTGTGTACGATAAAAACGTAATGTTTATTCGGGTTCTCACCATAAATAGCCGCTTCATGGCGGATTATCAATGGCATATCTTTAGTAAGCCTTTCTTTGTCGTAATTTCCGCCGCCAACCATGGCAACCTCGTATTTAACACCATCTACGTCAAAACCGAACACATCCTGGTTCCCCACCTCGATCGGTGAATCGAACAAAATGTCATAATCGGGTGCATACCGGGTAAACGGATCGTGATTCACCATCTCCAGGCTCGTCGAAACCCTGGTCCAGCCCTTGTAGGGAATGATATGAACCGTAGAAGGGTGGTGCAGCATACCATCCGGGTATACGAATATACCGGTGCAGGATAAGAATGCATGTGATGCGTCGACCAGGCTGGTGCGAACTGAAAGCTCAAAGGCGTAAACCCGGTATTTCACCTTAACGGCCGATAGTTTTTCAGAATTAATACGCCATATATTTTTGCGGATCTTTTTTGCATAAATAGTTTTTCCACCTGCTTCGGCGGTGAACGATTCGACATTTTTAGAAAATTCTCTCACCAAATATGACCCGGGCGTCCAAACGGGCATTTTCAGGTCGAGGGTTTTTTGATGTAAACCCGAAATATCCATTTCGACATCGGCATAATGCGCCTGCGCTTCAGGGAAGGTAACGGTATAGAATATTTTAACGGGTGATTGGCTTTTGCCTGTATTTGGCTCCATGGTGAGCAATAATAACGAGAAAATGATAAGAGGTACTAATTTCATGGAGGCAATTTAGATAAAAAATGATGTGCATAGCTAAACGCCAGTAAATAAGGCTGTAAAATTGCCCGGGGTGCCGGAATGATTATAATTAGGCACCGTTACGATGGTATAAATAAATGCGGAAAGGCGTTCTTTTTTTATTTTTATAAAAACTATTTTTGGGGAGCATGCCAAATCACTACAGAACTTGCCTTTTGATCGATGACAATTACATCGACAACTTTGTGACGCGCCGGATATTGGAAAGCAGCAATTTTGCCGAGAAAGTTGTTGTCAGCAATTCGGCTTCTGAAGCGATCGAATGGCTGCGCGCCGGCAAGGTGAAGCCCGACGCGATCTTCCTGGATATCCGCATGCCAGTGATGGGTGGTTTTGAGTTTCTGCAGGAATATGATAAGCTGGATATTGAAGGTAAAAAGGATATTAAAATCTTCATGCTATCATCCTCGCTCGACCCCGCCGACATGAGAAAATCGGCCAACAACAAATATATCACTCATTTTATCCACAAACCGCTTACCCAAAAGGCGCTCGAAGATATCGATACATGATATTAGTTGCTGACAGCGGCTCATCTAAAACCGACTGGTTACTCGCCGTGCCGCAACAAACTCCCTTAGAATTCAGGACGGACGGTTTAAACCCCTATTTCCGCACCGAAAAGGAAATGGTAAAAATATTGCAGGAGCAGGGTGCCGACCTGGTCGCCCGTGCGCACGAGATACACGAAATCTATTTTTTTGGTGCGGGTTGCTCAAGTCCCGACAGACACGAGATCGTTTCCAATGCACTGTCGCAATTGTTCCCAAAAGCCTATATCAGCGTCGACAGCGATTTGCTGGGCTGTGCTTATGCCACCTGCGGGCACGAGAAAGGACTTTGCTGCGTATTGGGAACCGGATCAAATATTTCGTTTTTTGACGGCGAGGAAGTCTATTCCGGTAAGCACGGCCTCGGTTATATTTTGGGCGACGAAGGCTCGGGTACGTGGTTCGGCAAAGCGCTGATAACCGAGTATCTCTACGGCAACATGCCAGAGGATATTCATCAACTATTCAGCGAAGATTACACGGTAACCAAGGAAATCGTTATCCAAAATGTTTACCAGCAGCAGGGTGCAAACTCGTACCTGGCTTCATTTGCCGGGTTTATGAACAAGATCAGGGAAACTGAATACGGACAAATGCTGCTGGAAAACGGCTTTAACGAGTTTATCGAAACTAACATCAAGTCGTACCCGCAGTACCACCGCTATAAATGCCACTTTGTAGGCTCGATCGCCTACGTTTTCGCCGATGAGCTGAAACGGCATTGCGAAAGCCATGAGGTTAAGGTCGGAAAGATCCTCCGCCAGCCGATCTATGACCTGCTCCAATTTATTGTCGGGAGGGACGCCTGATTTAGCCTGCGGTTGGCGGCATTGCCTTTTTTTTCTTCCTGCGTTTTTCGTAAAGCCCGGCGATCAAAATAAAAAGTATGCCTCCTACGGCCAGGAAGGTACCTAATCGTGCTAAATAATCGCCGTGTAGCACATAAAAGGTCATGTCGGAATTAAGGTTGATATTTTGCTTAATCGCAGTCGGTACCCACCACTTGGTTTGCTGCACAATATCTCCCCGCTGGTTAATAAAAGCTGATATGCCTGTATTGGCCGAGCGGCAAACCCAGCGCCGCGTTTCGATGGCGCGTAACTTGGCATAATCCAGGTGCTCGTCCTTACCCGACGTATTCCCCCACCATCCGTCGTTAGTTATAATCGCGATGAACTGTGCGCCTTTATGAACGCTTGTCGCTATCCATTCGCCCCATATGGATTCAAAACAAATGACCGGCGTTACGCCTATGCCGCTTTGGGAGTAGAATACTCCCGGCTCTTTCTGTATTCCATAGCCGCCCGTGGCGCCGCCAAGATGTTCAAAAACCGGTTTCAGGAACGAAAGCGCGCTGCCGAATGGCATAGCCTCCACGCCAGGCACCAGCTTGGATTTATGATAAAACTGCACTTCGGGCGAATTCTCGATATTGATCGCGGCGTTAAAAACATCATAATATTGGTTGCCTTGCGGATCGAATGGACTAGCGGTAGGTGTTTTTCGTGAATTGTATATTTTGATATCTTCCGCGCCGGTCAGCACATTACCGTTCTTGTATTTATTCAGGAAACGTTCGACTTGTAAGAAATAAGGATTCGAGCGTATCAGGTCCTCATTGACGCCCTGGGGGTCGGCGATGGCTGTTTCGGGCCAGATAAAAAATTCCGTATTGCGCTGGCCAAGCGAGTCGGACAAGTGAGTCAGGATACCGATCTGGGTGGAAACGGGTATTGTTCCTCCTTTTTCATAGGGGTCTATATTCGGCTGGGCAACTACAATGTTCGACGGGTTCACCTGCTCGTGGTAATTGTGATACCGGTAAAGGGACCAGGCGATGGGTAAGATAAGAATTAAACCAAAAGCGAGAATTAGTTTAAGCTTTTTTGATCGTCGCTGCGCCCTGCCAAGGCCGATGTAGATCAGGAATGCCAGGATATTGACTACCCATATCCATAACGTGCCGCCGTATACGCCGGTATATTCATACCATTGCACCCATTGGTGGCTCACGGCCAAACCATTGCCGAGGGTCATCCACGGGAAATTAAGGTCCCAATTTTGGTTCAGGTACTCATAAGCCACCCAAAAACAAACCAGCGCAGCCAATGCAATATTTCGTTTGGTTATACGCCTGAAACGATAGTACAGCCAGCACACGGTCGACATTAATAATGGCGCAAGCGCATAAGGTACTATGGTAACCGGCACAGCAGCCGGGCCGGCTTGCTTAAGCGCGTTATAAACCCAGTATATGGACAAGACGTTCCAAATAAAGAAACCCGGGAAAGTTGTCCAAAATATTTGTTTGCCTTTTTTTCTGGAACCGGAAACGATGATGTTTTCCATGGCGACCAGCATCGGCACCAAGCCGATAAATAGGAAAAACGTAGTATAATGTGTAGGCGGCCAGGCTATCCAGAGCAATAAACCTGATAAGATGGAAAGGAATATGTTTTTTTTCATTAAGCCCCTCCTAAATCCTCCCCGGCAGGGAGGACTTTTAATTTTTTTTCTAAACTAACAACGATCATTATCATTTAAAACTTTTTAAGTCTCCCCCCTACGGGAAAGATTATTCGCCATGTGGTTTATTTTTGAAGCTTGCTCATGATGGCTCCGCTGTTTAGAGAGGGCCTATGCACAGCACAAACTCTCCTTTTAACGGATGCGTTTCAAAATATTGTTTTACCTCGCTTATTGTTCCGCGAACAGTTTCTTCAAAAACCTTGGTCAACTCGCGCGAAACAGATATTTGCCGGCCGGCGCCAAAATAAGTTATCATTTCCTCCAGGGTTTTCAGCAGGCGGTGCGGCGATTCATACAAGATGATTGTCCTCTCTTCCTGCGCCAGTTCTTTATAACGCGTTTGCCGGCCTTTTTTTAAAGGTAGAAACCCTTCAAAACAAAAGCGGTCGGTAGGAAAACCTGAATTGACCAGCGCCGGTACAAACGCTGTAGCGCCGGGCAAACATTCTACTTCAATATTGTTTCTCAACGCTTCGCGGACCAGGTAAAAACCCGGATCGGATATGGCCGGAGTACCTGCATCAGATATCAGGGCGACATTTTTTCCTTCTTTCAAAAACCGGATGACCTCGTTGGAAGACTGGTGCTCGTTATGCTGATGATGAGCGTAAACCTTTTTTTCGATCCCGAAATGTTTAAGCAGCGGGGCCGACGTCCTTGTGTCTTCGGCTAATATCACGTCAGCCTCCTTCAAAACGCGTATCGCCCTGAAAGTCATATCCTCCAGGTTGCCGATGGGAGTTGGGACGAGGTATAATTTACCAGTGTTATGCATGTTTTTTTGTCCATAGTCGATGATCCATAGACCATGGCTATCCTGCTAAATACTATGGACTATGGTCTATTGACTATGGACTTATTTATATCTTTGCCAAAAATTAAAAATAGATGCTGCAAGTTAGTTATATCCGCGATAACCGTGAACATGTTTTGGAGCGTTTGGCTGTAAAAAATTTTAAACAGACCGGCTTGGTAGATGAAGTGATCCAGTTGGACAACGATCGCCGGCAAACCCAAAACCGGTTGGATAACGTATCGGCCGAGGCTAACTCAGCAGCGAAACAAATCGGCGAGCTGATGCGCAACGGCAAAAAAGAAGAAGCCGAGAGCATCAAAGCTAAAACCGGTGTCTGGAAAGAAGAGATCAAAACGCTTGGGGACGCTTTGACCGGCATTGAAAGCGAATTGCAGCAAAAAGTACTGCTGCTACCCAACTTACCGCATACTTCTGTTCCCAAAGGTGTTACACCGGAGGATAATGATGTAATATTGGAACATGGCGCCAAACCCAACCTGCCCGAAAATGCCCTGCCGCACTGGGAACTTGCCGCCAAATACAAACTGATCGATTTTGAGCTGGGTGTGAAAATTACCGGCGCGGGCTTCCCGGTTTATATCGGGAAAGGCGCAAAGCTACAAAGAGCGCTGATAGCCTATTTTCTGGACGAAGCCGAAAAAGCGGGTTATGCCGAAGTGATACCGCCATTGGTAGTGAATGAGGCGTCGGGTTTTGGCACCACGCAGCTGCCTGATAAGGAAGGCCAGATGTATTACATCAACGAGGATAAATTATATCTTATCCCCACGGCTGAAGTGCCTATCACCAACCTGTATCGCGACGTGATACTAAAGGCCGATGAGCTTCCCGTAAAGAATTGCGGCTATACACCTTGCTTTCGCCGCGAAGCAGGTTCCTATGGCGCGCACGTTCGCGGTCTTAACCGTTTGCACCAATTTGATAAAGTGGAGATCGTCCAGGTAGCGCATCCGGATAAATCGTATGAGGTGCTGGAGCAAATGAGCCAGCATGTACAGGGCCTGCTGCAAAAACTTGGCCTGCCGTATCGCGTATTGCGCCTTTGCGGCGGCGATATGAGTTTCTCATCGGCTTTAACCTATGACATGGAAACCTGGAGCGCGGCCCAGCAGCGCTGGCTCGAAGTATCTTCGGTATCTAACTTTGAAACTTTTCAGAGCAACAGGCTTAAGCTGCGTTTCCGTAACGCCGAAGGCAAAACTCAGTTAGCGCATACGCTGAATGGAAGTGCCCTGGCGCTACCGCGTATTGTAGCCACGTTGCTGGAAAACAATCAAAGCGAAAAAGGTATAAAAATTCCCGAAGTGCTGGTGCCTTACACCAAATTCGAGTGGATCGATTGATCGGCTTTTTTTAACTTTTTTTTACGCCACCGGATCAATTGCCAGGCGATCTCCGCGGTGACGAGCAAGCCGATCGCAAAAATCGCTGGTTTTGCGCCTCCATCGTCCGACATCAATGCGCCCGATAAAGCGATCGCATAAACGCCAAGGGGTAACAGCGTCAGCAGACTAAGGGTTTTGATATTTAGCCGGATCTTAAATGGCCTGAACTTTTCGGGTTCTTTAATGCGCAGCGCGATCAGCGAAATATATTCCAGGAACAAGCCTGCCCCGTAGACGATCACATCGATAATGATCAGTTCCTCAAATTTCCAGAGCACCATCGCGCTGACGACGAGGGAACAAGTGATAATCGAAATGTAAGGGGTATTGAACGTGGGGTGTAATTTGCTGAACCATTGCGGCAGCAATTTGTCGTCTGACATGACTTTGGGTACCCGTGATACGGATAGCAGTACGGTGGCGTAGATGCCCAGGTAACTGGCCATACCGCCGATGGCGACGATCACACCCAGCCACCTGCCGCCGATAAGTGATCCAAGCGCCGGAAAACCATCGTCTTCTAAAACCTTAAAGTCGATGTGCGATTGCTGGGCCGCCAGCATCATCAGGAAATATATAATGATAACCAGCGCGAAAGCCGTAAATATCGAAATGATGTAGGAACGGACAGGCTTATTTACTTCACCGGCGTAGGTCGTCACGTTGTCCCATCCAAGGCAATTCCACATAACTATGTACATGGCCATGCCTAAAGAGGGAAAAGCAATGCCTTTCAGCGATGGCGACGGTAAGCCGATATGACCTGCATGATGATAAAAAAACAGGATTAGAAGCGCCAGTAAAGGCAACAATACAACCACGCTAAGCAGTAACGATATCCTGCCCACGGGATTAATGCCCAGTATATTGAGCCCGGCAGACACCCAGATGATAACCAGGCATATTTCAATTTTGTAAGTTTCGATACCGGGGAAAAAGAAGGTCGCATAGGTGACGATGTAAACCGGGTAAATGGCCAGGTCGCAAAAAGTATACAACCAGGTCCACCAGCCTTCGAAGAACCCCCAGCGCGTACCCAGGGCATGTTTTACCCATTTGTAGTAGCCGCCTTCAACAGGCATCATGCTGTTCAGCTCGAGAACGGTGAAAATTGCGGGAACATCCCAAAGCAGGGGAGTGACCAGGAGCAAAAGAAAAACGCCGTGGCTGCCCGCGTAGCGCAGTAACGGCTCAAGCCCGTAAGGCCCCCCGGATACCGTAAAAAATATTACCGCGATAAGCGGCAGTATGCGCATCTTTTTTATGGCTGGTGAGGCGGGCATCCCGGTAAAAATATAGTTTTTACGGTTTATATTTGGATGAATCCGCCTATACATGAAAAAAGCATTTTTGCTCCTGATATTTTTCCAGTTTGTTTTCTTGCAGGCATTCGCGCAACAATCGACGCCACGCTTTCATGTTATCGCCCTTTATGAAAATGGTGGTCACCACGTAGAATATTCAAAAGCTGCGCGTATATGGCTTGATAAGCTGGCCGTCGACAGTAATTTCAGTATCGATTACATCCAGAACACGGACCAGATCAATGACGAATTTTTGCACAAGTACCAGCTTTTTATTCAACTGGATTATCCGCCTTATGGATGGAAACCGGCTGCGGTCGAAGCCTTCCAAAAATATATTGAAGATGGCAAGGGCGGCTGGATCGGCTTTCACCATGCCTCACTGCTGGGCGAGTTTGACGGTTATCCGATGTGGGAATGGTTCCACCAATTCATGGGCGGCATCCGATGGAAAAACTATATAGCCACATTTGTGCAGGGACAGGTAAATGTGGAGGACAAACAGCACCTGGTGATGAAAAACGTGCCCGCTTCGTTCATCATAAAAAAAGAAGAGTTTTATACCTATGACAAAAGTCCGCGGACGAACGTGCATGTTATTGCCTCAGTCGACGAAAATACCTATGTTCCTAATTCGGACATCAAAATGGGCGATCACCCGGTGATATGGACCAACGACAATGTAAAAGCCAGGAATGTCTATATTTTCATGGGCCACTCGCCCAATTTGTTCGACAACGAAGCCTATAAAAAAATATTTACCAACGCTATATTCTGGGCGGCAGGCAAATAGTTTGGCGTTTGTGGACAACAGGTTTTAATCTGCAAATCTTCTTTTACTAAATTGCGCACCGTTAAATTACTATTGATTCAAAAAAATGACCAAAGAAGAAATATTCGGCTATAAGCCCGATCCAAAATATAAAAAGACCGTGGCCTACTTCAGCATGGAGTTCGCCATCGATCAGGCGCTGAAAACTTACAGCGGCGGCCTGGGTTTCCTTGCCGGCTCGCACATGCGCAGTGCATACGAATTAAAGCAGAGTGTTATCGGTATCGGCATGTTATGGAAATACGGCTATTACGACCAGTGGCGCGAGATCAACGCCGATATGAAGGTGACTTATGTTGAAAAGGGTTATTCGTTTATCGAGGATACGGGCATTATGTTCACCGTGCCGGTGCACGATTCGCCGGTTCACGTAAGGGCATTTTTGCTCCGCCCGCAAACGTTTAATTCGGCGCCGATATTTTTGCTGACGACTAATCTGAATGAAAATGACGAGCAATCGCGTTCGATCAGCTACAAATTGTATGATTCAACGGAATCGACGCGCATAGCACAGTCTATTATTTTAGGTATTGGCGGCGCGATGCTGATCGATAAGCTTGGGCTGGACGTGGATATTTATCACATGAATGAAGGCCATTCGCTGCCCCTCAACTTTTACCTTTATAAAAAATACAAAAATCTTGATGAGATAAGAAAACGCGTAGTTTTCACCACCCACACTCCCGAAGCTGCGGGAAACGAAGAGCACAATTACGACCTGCTCAAAAAAATGTCATTCTATTACGGGATGGAAGTTAACGAGGTGAAAAGCCTTTTAGCTATCGACGGCTATAACCTGAACTATACGCTTGCTGCTTTGAAATTTGCCAAAAAGGCCAACGGTGTATCAAAACTGCATGGTGAAGTGGCCCGCGAAATGTGGAACAGTAATCCGGGGATTTGCGAGATCACTTCCATTACTAATGCACAAAATAAAACCTACTGGAAGGATGAAAAGCTGGAACAGGCGCTGGCCGGCAAAGATGATGGTGCGATCGTCACCCGGAAAAAAGAATTAAAGCGCGAACTGTTCAAACTAATCGCTAACCAATGCGGCAAATTATTTGATGAGAATGTGCTGACGATTGTTTGGGCGCGACGTTTTGCCGGCTATAAGCGCGCCGACCTGATGACCTACGATTGGGACCGGTTTATTAAACTGGTATACAGCACAGAAATGCCCGTACAATTGATCTGGGCCGGGAAGCCCTATCCGGAAGACTACGGCGCAATAAACCAATTTAACCAGATCATTCGAAAAATGTGGCCCTTCGCCAATTGCGCGGTTCTGACCGGATACGAGTTGGGCTTATCGGCTATGTTGAAAAAGGGGTCGGATGTATGGCTGAATAATCCGCGCATGTACCGCGAAGCGTCGGGTACCAGCGGCATGACTGCTGCTATGAATGGCAGCATCAACCTTTCGCTGCCTGACGGCTGGGTGCCTGAGTTTGCCAGGGATAAAGAGAACTGCTTTGTAATACCCCCGGCTGATGATCAATTGCAGCCTCAGGAAAAGGATCACCTGGAATGCCAGGGCCTGCTGGATATTATCGATCATGTAATAAGGCCGATGTACTACAATGATCAAAAGAAATGGGTGGGAATGATCAGAAAGGCGGCAACGGACGTTGTTCCTATGTTCGATTCGGGCCGGATGGCCGACGAATATTATAAAATTATGTACAACGCATGAAATTTAAAAAGCTCCTTTATGAGGAGCTTTTTAAATTATGCCACGGTACGTGCCAATTTATTTTTGACGGTGTATCCGGTGATGCATTTTGTGATGTTTCCAGTGATGGTGCTTGGTCTGGGCCGACACTGTGGCAACCTGCAGGCATACAACAGCCAAAGCGGCTACGAAAATTTTGACGAATTTCATGGGGGTTTTAATTTTATTAGTTAAAGCTACTACTATAGGTTAACAACGCAATCGGCGTTTCTAAATTGTTACATAATATATTTTCCGTTTTACGGACGTGGTGGCGCAGGTGGTGGCGGTGGCAATTTCGGGCGCGGCGGACGATGGATATGTATTTTATGCAGATGTATCCTGTGCAAATGCAGATGCCTTGGTGGCGGCGGAGCATGAGGCGGTCTTGGCGGTGGCGGTGGCAACTGCTGCGCATCGGCGGCCAGTACCCCCGTCAAAGCTATTATCAGGCCGGTCAAAATAAAAACTTTGTTGATCTTCATAGTAAAAAATCAGGTTCTGAATAATTTGGTAGAACAGCAAAGGTAACACTTTGTTTCGTGTGCGGGCGTCTGGGTGTGTTTTGTTACTTTTGGAGCTCACAGGAAATATGACGGTTTTATCGAACAAGCAAACGGATACTGTTACTGCTATGCAGGAAGCAAAACTGAGAGACCTGGTATATTATGTTGCTGAGAATTCCCCCTTCTATAAGGAACTATTTGCTAAAAATAACATCGATCCGGCTGGTATCAGGACACTTGAAGATCTGAAAAAGATCCCGACCACTGAAAAGGACGACCTGCAAAAACGCGAACACGATTTTCTGTGTATACCTGTTAGCCAAATTGCCGAGTATACTTCCACGTCGGGTACGCTGGGCAGCCCCGTAACTATCGCCTTAACGGCAAACGACCTGGACCGCCTGGCTTATAACGAGTACAGCTCGTTTACCTGTGCCGATGGCTCGAAGGATGACATTTATCAATTGATGCTGACGCTCGACAGGCAGTTTATGGCAGGCATAGCCTATTACTCGGGCATCAGGAAAATCGGAGCGGGCATTATACGGCTTGGTCCGGGCGTGCCGGCGCTGCAATGGGAAACGATCAAAAGGTTAAAGCCGACTTCTATTGTTGCCGTACCGTCGTTCATTTTAAAGCTGATCGCTTTTGCGAAGCAAAATGGGATAGACATCAACAGCACGTCGGTTAAGAAAGCCATTTGCATTGGCGAGAATATACGCAACACGGATTTCAGCCTGAATATTTTGGGCAGAAAGATTACCGAAGCATGGAATATAAAGCTTTATTCGACTTATGCTTCTACCGAAATGCAAACCGCTTTTACCGAATGTGGCCAGGGCAAAGGCGGACACTACCAACCAGAATTGGTTATCGTGGAACTTTTGGATGAAAATAATGAGCAGGTAGGCCCGAATACGCCCGGTGAGGTGACCATTACTACCCTCGGTGTCGAAGGTATGCCCTTGCTTCGCTACAAAACCGGCGACATGTGCATGTATTATGACGAGCCCTGTGCCTGTGGTCGTACCACCCTGCGCCTGTCGCCATTAATGGGCCGTAAAAAACAAATGATCAAGTTTAAAGGCACGACACTATACCCGCCGGCTTTGTTCGATTTGCTTAACGAACGCGAGGAAATACTGGATTTTGTGGTCGAGGTATATTCCGATGAGATCGGCCTTGACCAGGTGCAGCTCTATATTGTTCCCGCCGATGATAGCGAAGAATGCGATCACAGTATACGGGCTTATTTGCAAGCCCGACTACGCGTCAGTCCGCAAATCAAATATGTTACGTCCGAAGAGATACAAAAGATACAGTTCAACGAAACCGGCCGCAAGGTTATCAAATTCATTGATAGAAGGAGTCCGGAAGTCGGAAAGTCCGCATAAGTCCGAAAGATAATTTCAACTAAAGTTCAAAAACGCATTCATTTTAATTTTAAGCAGGATTGTCTTTCTGACTTCCCGACTTACGCGGACTTTCCGACTTATTTCCTACTTTAGCCCAGGTAATTTAAAAGCTGACAAATAATACTTTTTGCCCATGATACAAATTGGTCAAGGTGCGCTTTCCTTAAACGATTTTGCCGGCTTGGTATTTGAACATAAGGAAGCGGCTTTGGATGAGGTGGCACTGAAAAGGGTGAACACCAATTTTGAGTTCCTGAAAAAATTTTCGTCCAATAAGCTGATCTATGGCATCAATACAGGTTTCGGGCCGATGGCCCAATACAAAGTAAGCGAGGAAAACATCCTTCAGCTGCAATATAATCTTATCCGCAGCCACTCGTCGGGCAGCGGGAAGTTAATTCCGGCGAGGCTGTGTAGAGCTTTAACGGTTGCACGCCTCAACAGCTTCATGCAAGGCTATTCGGGCGTACATCCGGATACAGTTGAGCTGCTAAAGGAGATGGTCAACCACGATATCAGTCCTTGTATCTATGAGCACGGCGGCGTTGGCGCAAGCGGCGACCTGGTGCAACTGGCACATCTTGGATTAGCGCTTATAGGCGAAGGTGAAGTTTGGTTTGAAGGCAAAGTATACCCGGCTATTGAGATATTTAACCGTTTCAATATCAAGCCGCTTTCTATACGCGTCCGCGAGGGATTAGCCATCATTAATGGCACCTCAGCTATGACGGGCATAGGCCTGATCAATATTTTCCAGTCACGCAAGCTGCTCAACTGGGCGGTGTTGTTTTCGGCGATGATCAATGAGGTAGTTCAGGCTTTTGGCGACCATTATTCGCACGAATTGAATATTGTAAAGCATCATAGGGGCCAGAACGCCATCGCTGCGATGATGCGCGATATCCTGAAAGACAGTAAAATGATTCGCGATCGTTCGGAGCATTTGTATAACCCCGATAACCTGGACCAGGAGGTTTTTGAAGATAAGGTGCAGGAATATTACTCATTGCGCTGCGTAACCCAGGTTTTGGGGCCAGTATTTGACACTATCGCAGGGGCAGAAACTGTCCTGGTGAATGAGCTGAACTCGGTAAACGATAACCCGGTTATCGATCACGAAAATCATAACATTTTCCACGGCGGTAATTTTCACGGCGATTACGTTTCGCTCGAAATGGATAAGCTGAAAATCGCGATAACCAAATTGTCGATGCTTTGCGAACGCCAGCTGAATTACCTGCTGAACAACAAGCTGAACCAGAAATTTCCTCCATTTGTGAATATGGGTGTGCTGGGTTTTAACTTTGGCATGCAGGGTATGCAGTTTACGGCTACTTCGACGGTGGCAGAAAACCAAAGCCTTTCATTCCCGATGTATGTACACAGTATCCCGAATAATAACGACAACCAGGATATTGTGAGCATGGGCTGCAATGCAGCGCTAATGGCAAAACGTGTGATCGACAATTCGTTCGAAGTGCTGGCCATTCATTTAGTAACTATATTACAGGCTATCGATTATCTCGACTGCCACGACCAGCTTTCTTCAGCTTCCAGAAGTTTATATGACCGCGTAAGGCCGATCTTCCCGAAATTTGTGGAAGACAAGGCGCGTTACAAGGAAATGGAGCTGGTTAAAGATTTCCTGGAGAACTCCGATGGTTTCGTTATTTCATCCAAATGAAATGCGCGTTAATCACCGGCGGATCGAGGGGCATCGGCAGGGCCATTTGCCAAAAGTTGGCCGGCATGGGCTATTATGTGCTGGTGAACTACAAAAGCAACCGAACCGAGGCTGAAAAAACACTTGAGCTGATCGGCGGTACGGGTGAGCTGTTGCAGTTTGATGTGGCTGACAGCGCGCAGATACAACGGGCTTTGGGCGGCTGGATAGAAAAAAATGAAGACAAGCCTATTGAAGTGCTGGTAAACAATGCGGGTATCCGCGATGACAGCCTGATGGCGTGGATGGATGAAACGCAATGGGATAATGTGCTTAAAACCAACTTGGATAGTTTCTTTTATGTTACGCGGTTGGTTTTGAACGGTATGATCGGCCAAAAATATGGGCGTATTATCAATGTGGTTTCGCTTTCGGGTTTGAAAGGAGTCGCGGGGCAAACTAATTATTCCGCGGCCAAGGCCGGTGTTATCGGCGCAACAAAGGCGCTTGCACAGGAAGTGGCCCGGCAAGGGATAACTGTCAATGCCCTGGCGCCTGGCTTTATTAAAACCGACATGACAGAAGGATTGGACGAAAAGGAATTAAAAGCGCTGATACCTGCCAAACGCTTTGGTACGCCGGAAGAGGTAGCTGCCGCTGCGGCATTCTTCGCTTCGCCGGAAGCATCTTACATCACCGGGCAGGTATTGTCCATCAACGGAGGATTGTACACATGACGTTACCTCTTGAAGACATTGTCCCGCTGATCCCTCAAAAGCCGCCCTTTGTGATGGTAAGCAAGTTGGTCAGCACGAACGAGAATACGACCCTGAGCAGTTTTATTATAGGCGATGATAATATTTTTGTGAGAAACGGGCTGTTTCAGGAAGCCGGCTTGATGGAAAATATCGCCCAGACCGCTGCCCTGCGCGCCGGGTATATAGCCAAAAAAGAAAATAAGCCCGTAGCGGTAGGCTATATCGGCGCGGTAAGTCATTTTGAAATATTTGATCTGCCGGCGGTAGGCGACGAGATCAGCACGATGATAGCGACGCAAAACCAGATATTTGATATTACCGTACTTTCCGGCAGGGTTTGGCTTGATGACAGGCTGATAGCCCAGTGCGAAATGAAGGTCTTCAGCAGGAATGAGTAGTATGCACGGAAAAGATGTTTTTGTGGTCGCCGATAATTTATTCACACCACTGGGCAAAACCACGACCGAAAACTTTTCTAACCTAAAACAGGGCATCTCGGCCGTTACAGAACATATAGACGGGGCTATTTCACCCAATCCGTTTTTCGCTGCACTTTTTGATAAAGATGCTTTTTCAACAGACAATCAGCATACCAAATTTGAACAACTGCTTATTGCTTCAATAGCCGACGCTCTGAGGCAAAGCGGGCTAAATGCATCGGATGAGAAAACTGTTTTCATTCTTTCGTCCACCAAGGGTAATATTAGCTTGCTCGAAACAGAAAAGGACACTCCTGGATTACAGGAGCGTATTTCGCTTTCTGCGTCTGCTAAACTAATAGCTGAACATTTCGGCTTTATCAACAAACCTGTTGTAATTTCCAATGCCTGTGTTTCGGGTGTGGTTGCGATCATAACCGGGATGCGCCTACTGCGGAAAGGCCAATATGAAAATGCTGTGATTACAGGTGCCGATATTATCTCAGAATTTATTTTATCGGGATTTCAATCTTTCCAGGCGTTAACCGCCGGCATTTGCAAGCCCTTTGATAAAAACCGGGATGGGTTAAACCTGGGCGAAGGCGCAGGCACGGTCATCCTTTCATCGAACCCTCAATATTCCGGCAATATCAAAGCTCTCGGCGGTGGTATTAGTAATGACGCCAACCATATATCGGGCCCGTCGCGTACAGGAAAGGAGTTGAGCTTCGCTATCGGCCAGGCTTTAAAAGATGCCGGTATTTCGGCTAATGACATTGATTTTATCTCGGCGCATGGCACCGCAACGCCTTATAATGACGAAATGGAAGCCAATGCCATTTCCCTGTCGGGTCTGGAGAACGGGCCTTTGAATAGCCTGAAAGCCAATTATGGGCATACGCTTGGCGCTGCCGGGCTGATCGAGAGTATTATTTCAGTCCAGTCGCTGAAAGAGGGTCTGGTATTGCCGACGATGGGGTTCGAAGAAAAAGGTACTACCAAACCCGTGAATATTTGTTCTTCGTTATTGCAGATGGAAGCAAAGAATTTTCTGAAAACGGCCTCCGGCTTTGGCGGTTGTAATGCAGCGATAGTTTTTGGCAAATAATCGGTTATTTTTGAGCAACAAGGGAGACAGCGATTTGAATTATATCACGGCCAGTTGCAGCATTTTCGAGGGTAAAGTTTCAAAAAGCGGTCAGCAGTTATTTGGAGATACGGCCACTGACGTTTCTGCCTTCCTGCTGGCAGTTTACCAGCATTTTGGACTCAATTACCCGAAATTTTACAAGATGGATAACCTCTGCAAGCTGGGGTGGCTGGCATCAGAAGTTTTATTGAAAGATAGTTTTGACAGCCAAAAATATCGGCCGGAGGAAGTGGGTTTGGTTTTGGCCAACCGCAATTCGAGCCTGGATGATGATATTAAATATTTTGAAACGATACAAAATGGCGCAAGCCCGTCCTTGTTTGTTTATACGTTGCCGAATATTGTGATCGGCGAGATATGTATCCGGAATAATTTTAAGGGCGAACACACCTTTTATATCCAGGACGAATTTAACGCTGAATTCATAGCTGGACAGGTAAATTATCTGCTGGATAATGATATTTTGCAGACTTGTATTTGCGGCTGGGTGGATATTTTAGGCGATAATTATAAGGCCGTTTTATTTTTGGTTGAGAAACAAAACGAGGGTAACCTATTGTTTTCATCAGGAAACATGAGAAAGATATTCGGGAATACATCTGTATGAGCACATCGGTATATATCGCAGGCGTAGGGGTTATTTCCGGCATCGGGAATAATGTGGCTGAGCATTTGGCAGCTTTTGAGCGCGAAGAGGCTGGCATGGGCGATATTACACTGTTTAAGTCTATCCATCAGCATGAATTGCCCGTAGCCGAAATTAAGTTAAGCAATTCAGAACTGATAGAAATAACCGGGCTGCCGGCGCGCAGCAGCAGGACAACCTTATTGAGCTCTGTCGCCGCGAAAGAGGCGTGGAATGATGCGGGCATTGCCGATACCAAAGCGTTCCGTACAGGATTTATTTCCGCCAACACGGTCGGGGGAATGGACAAGAGCGAGGATTTTTTTGTCGAATTCCACGCAGATAGCAACAAAGGCAAATTACGCAATATATTCGACCATGAATGCGGCAGCATGACCGAGATTGTGGCCGATCAATTGGGTATCAAAGATTTCATAACGACCATCAGTACGGCCTGCTCGTCATCGGCCAACTCCATATTCTATGCAGCGCGATTGATCAGGAATGGCGTGATAGACATTGCCCTGGCCGGCGGAGCGGACTCGCTAACCAAGTTTACGCTGAACGGCTTCAACACCCTGATGATCACTGATAAGGAGCTTTGCAGGCCATTTGACCAAAACCGCGAAGGACTTAACCTCGGTGAAGGCGCTGGTTACGTCGTGATGGTTTCAGAGAAAGTTTTAAAGACGCTGAATAAGCAGCCTTACTGCCGCATTAGCGGTTATCACAACAGCAATGATGCTTATCATCAGACGGCGTCATCGCCCGATGGAACAGGTTCGTTCCTGGCCATGACCGGAGCATTGAAAAAGGCCGGACTTCAACCATCCGACATCGATTACATCAACCTGCATGGTACCGGAACGCCTAATAATGACAGTTCGGAAGGAATTGCGGTGAAAAGATTATTCGATCCGAACTATCCTCCGGTAAGCTCGACCAAGTCCTTCACCGGGCATACGCTTGGCGCAAGCGGCGGTGTTGAAGCAGTGTTTTCGGTACTGGCTATTAAGCATGGGCTGATTTATCCTAATCTGCGCTTTGAAACGCGGATGGAAGAAGTGCCTTTCGAGCCTGTAAAACATTTCAGATCCGGGCAGCATATCCGGCACGTCATGTCCAATTCCTTCGGTTTTGGCGGCAATTGTACGTCCTTAATTTTCTCGGCGGTATGAAGGCATATATCCGTTCGTCAGCCTGCATTTCGCCGCAAAAAACTTTCGATGCCGAAGGTTTCCTGGATGATATTATTGAATACGTCGGTACGAGGCTAACCGTAATCGAACCGGACTACAAAGATTATATAGACCCGAAGCTTGCGCGGCGCATGAGCAGCATCATAAAACGCGGTGTGGCAGCGGGAAAGAAATGCCTGGAAGGCACGGGGATGGAAGTGCCTGACGCGATTATTGCAGGTACGGCACTCGGCTGTATGGAAGATACCATCACCTTCCTGACACGCATGGTGGAAATGAACGAAGAAATGCTGCCGCCAACGGCTTTTATCCAATCAACACACAACACCGTGGCAGCACAAATTGCCCTGATGTTGCAGTGCCACGGCTATAACAACACGTTTGTACATAAAGGTATTTCATTTGAGAGCGCTTTGTTCGATGCCCTGATGCTGCTGAACGAGCATGAGGCACACAACATCATCGTCGGCGGAACGGAGGAGATGGTGGACGCCAGCTTTAAGGTGCTGACAAGATTGGGCCTTTACCGCCGGCAGCCGGTCTCAAACCTTGAGCTTTTAAAGACTGAAGCCAAAGGAACCATGGGCGGCGCTGGATCGGTTTTTTTCCTGCTGTCAGACAAGGCTTCGCCCGAAAATCTTGCAGAACTATCCGGCGTCAGGACCTACTATCAGCCCGACAACATCGAAAAAAGCATTCTTGATTTCCTGGGCGAGCATTCATTGAAACCCGGGGATATGGATCTCGTCATAACCGGCCGCAACGGAGACATCAGGAATGACGCAATTTATGATCAGTTTGGCAAGACGTTGTTCAAAAGCAACGCCTTAGCTAATTACAAACACCTTTGCGGCGACTACCCGGTTTCATCCTCATTCGCTTTATGGATGGCCGCGAACATCATCAAAAGACAGGAAATACCCGGGATTATGATCGAACGTAGCGCCGGAACCAAGCTGATCAGGAAGATTCTCATCTATAATCACTATCAAAACAAGTATCATGCTTTGATGCTGGTTTCCGCTGTTTAAATTTGCACCATGTCATCCGGCTTGTTTACCGTTGCGTCTTTAAAACATCAAAATAATTCGATCAGCGCTGTTTTACGGATCAATGCGGACAGCGATATTCTGAAAGGACATTTCCCGGGTCACCCGGTGGTGCCGGGAGCGTCCATGCTGCAGATCGTTAAAGAGGTTTTGGAAAATGCGTTGCAAGGCTCCCTTCGTCTAAAAAAAGCCGACCAACTGAAATTTATGAGCCTTGTAGAGCCATCGCGCGCTGAAGCAGTTCAGTTGGAAATAGAATATCGTAACCAGGAAGGCGATAGTATGTATGTAGCGGGAAAATTAACTGATGGCGACACCGTTTGTTTTAAGTTCCAGGGGACGTTTATAAAAACTTAACTGTTTCTTCATCACATACTTTTTTTTGCTTTAAAACCTTAGCTAACTTAATGCAGCGTACCGAACGGCACGGAAATTTATTTTTCATGTCTTCTACAAAGCGGGAAGCCCGACAGCGGTTCTAAGTGGCCAGGATGCGATCAGGCACTAATCACCGGTTAACTAATCACCAATCACTTCGCTTTCCCATGCTCCTGAATATACTCCGCCATCGTATTTACATTCACCAATACCTTGCGGCCAACTTTGGGGTCTCTAATATCGATGCCGTATTCGCGTTTAAGCAGTACGATCAATTCAAGAGAATCTATCGAGTCAAGACCTAATCCGTCGCCAAATAATGGTTCGTCATCCTTAATATCGGCAGGTGTCAGGTCGGTCAGGTTTAAAAATAATATGATCTGGCTTTTCAGCTTCTCTTTCAGTTCGGTAGTTTCCATGCGGTAATTATATTAAATTTTTTCTTTTCAGGCCCCAAATCGCTATCAGCTGGAATACAATCGCCATGAGGATCAAAGGTATCAAATAACCAATTACGGTGCTCAGCCGGCCGTCTTCCAGGAACAGGCCATAATACGATTGCAGGCACCAGTGCATCGGCGAAAAATTGGCTATGGTCTTCAGAGAGGTGTCCATATTAAACGTCGGCACCATTAAGCCGCCAACGGCCGACAGGATCACAATGGATATTGCGCCGAAAGCATTATTTTGCTGGTGAGTTTCGGCAAAAACACCCACGCATATCGCAAAGCTAACCGCACACCATCCGCTCAATACTGTTACCACAAAGAGTCCCAATACATCCCGTGGCAAATTGAGGCCGGGTAAACCGATCACCGGGAACAACCAAATTCCGAGCGAAAATATGACGATGGCCTGCACGATGGTAACAGCCAGGTAAGCGATCTGTTTGGAGAACATGCCTACCAGGTAATTGGTGGGTAACGTTTTAAGGCGGACATAGCTGCCGCTGGTCTTTTCCCTTACCACACTGCCGCCCAGCGACACGACCACAAAAAACATGGCGAAGATAGTCCACGACGGCACGTTGTGCTGCGCTGCATTCGGTGGTTTTACCGAACCATTGGAAGAAACCGGAGCATCATGGATCACGGCCTTGTTGTTCAGCATTTCGCCTTCTAACTTTTCCGGCAATGGTTTTTCGTTGATGTCGAAATAAAGTGTTCGTAAGGTCTGCCGGCTCTCGACTAATTGCAGTGCACTTTGCAAAGCGCCTTTGACCGACAGCCTGAGTGACTCCTGCAAAACCGGATTATAGTACATCTTTAATGGTGAGACATCACCCAGGTCCTTTTGGGCCGAATCGGCCTGCAAGCCAAAGCTCGTGAGCGCCTTGCCCGCGGTGGTCTTGGATTTGGCCATTACCTTGCGCGTAAAATCGTCCGGAATGACGATGCTCAGCAGGGCATCGGTTTTTTTCATCGAATCCGACAAAACTTTTTCATCCTGGTTTTTCGGCAACTGCGTTATGCTGAACATGCCTACCTTGTTGATGGCTTCAACTAACTGTTTGCCCGAAACACCAGTATCGCGGTTGCAGATCAAAACCGGCAGCTTATTTTTATTGATGAGGTTGAAGGTGCTGTTCTGTATGTCGGTAATGACGATAACGAGCACGATCGGCATGATGAACATCAGGGCCAGGCCAACGCCATCGCGCCAAAGCACACGCGAGTCTTTTACTATGGCCGACCAAAGCTTAAACATCGTTCCGAAACTCCTTTCCGGTCAGCTCCAGGAACAGTTGCTCCAGGTTTTTCTGCTTATGCTCTTCTAAAAGACTTTCGATAGACCCGTGTGCAACGATCTTCCCGTCGTCGATCAGTGCAGCAACTTTGCACAAATCTTCCGCTTCGCTCAACTGGTGTGAGGTGTAGATCAGCGTCGTTCCCTTTTTGTTTAGCTGCACCAGGTAATCGACAATAGCATGCCTGGTTTGCACATCGACGCCGACCGTAGGTTCATCAAGGATCAGTATAGCCGGTTCGTGGATCACGCCGATGGCAAGATTCACCCGGCGCTTCATCCCGCCTGAAAATTTATCCACATGCTTGTTTCGAACGTCCTGCAGGCCAAGTATCTGCAGTAACTCGTCCGTTCTGGTTTTGATTTGGTGTTTTGTAAGTCCTGCCCATGCGCCAAAAAATTCAAGGTTCTCCACCGGGCTCAGCTCCTGGTAAAAGGAAAAGTCCTGCGGGACGAAACCTAGCAGCTTATTTACCAGGCTATGCTCTTTGCTTACATCATGACCCAATAGTTGAATGCTACCTTCTGCAGGTCTCAGCAAGCCGGTTGTCAAACTCAGCAAAGTGGTCTTGCCAGCTCCGTTAGGACCGAATAAACCAAAGCGCTCGCCTTTTTGAATTTGCAGATTCAGGCCCGAAAATACAACGCCCTCGTTATCCTTGTAATGAAAGCCAAGGTTGGCAATATTTACCGCTAAGGACTCCCGCGCTACCATTTGATGTTCTTTAACGCTTTAAAAGCAGTCTTTTCCAGTTCAGCAATTTCAAGCAGGTAATCGCCCATCCGGTCAAAATCCTCCTGGCTGCCCAACCGTCCTTTGTAGATACCCGAAGCCTGTACGGCGGCATCCCTCCAAAGGTCGCCAGCCTGGGTGAACAGTTTAGATATTTCCAGCAGTTCGTCTTTCGGCACGTAGGCATAGGCTTCCTGCAAAAAGGCTGCATAAATATAACGAAATCCCCCGCCGCCGGTGCCGATTTCTTCCTGCATCCGCACCAATTGCGCCAGGTACGAGCCGGCCCTTTGCAAGCCCATTTTATCGCGCCATTTTTTGATCTTCAGTCCCGTATAGCGAATGCCCTTTACCCCGGCAAAATTACCGGGTATGCGTAGCATTTGGTTTACATTGTTTTTGATACCCTTGACAGTGGCTTTGGCTATGCGGTCGTCAGTAATCTCCGCATTACTTTCGGGATAATAGATCTGTCCCCTGGGGGCAAGCGCGCCTTTGGCAAAACGCACCCGCTCCAGCTCATAGCTGCTGAGCGAGGTAACGGTTTCCATCACCGGGTCGCTGATGAGGTACCGGTCGTCTTCCTTGCCGAAAACAATCAGGTTATGCGCATTGAAGTGAAAACGGTATTCGCGCGGGAAGTACGACAGGTAATAAACCCCGACCTGGCAGCCGGCCGGCTGACCCGATTGAAGCACATCATTTAAAAATTCTTCAGCTTTTTCTTTGGAGCCGAATTTTTTACGTCTAACGGGAATACCTAAAGCATTGCAGGTTCTTTTGAATATCAAACCGGGAAACGTCCGGAAAGCAATGGCGGGACCATTGTTAATTTTGATCAGCGGGATATAGCAAAAAAACAAACCAGCCCCGATACCAAAAGCAAGCGGCTCGGTGATCTTATTGTTCGAAATTTTACTTAATAAGCTGCTGGTAACCCCCGACTCGCAATGTGCCGACTGGCGGTGTTCAAAATCAAGCTTCATTCACGGTCATGGTTTTAATGTCTTCAACCTTTACGTTGAAGGCTTCGGCATATTTTTGCAGCTTTTTTTCTGATAATCTTTTAAAAACTTCCGGCTTCAAATGTCTCTTGATCTGCCATTTCCAAAAACCAGTGTAATCCGAAAGGATACTTAAATCCATTAACCGGTATTCCATAAAGAACAGCAAAGGACTTGCCTCGCCGTTCAATACTTTTTGTTTGGCTTGGGCAATGCGCTCGTCCACATCCTTCCAGGCCACATTCAGCGCATCGGTCTTTACCTTCCAGCCATTGCTTAGCTCCTTCACATATTTGCCCGAACTATCGGTCGCGTAGCAAACCTCTTTGGTGATCTTGCCCAAAGCCCCCATATCCTGCGGCACATTTTCCTTCTTCATTTGAACACGATTAAACGATTTGAGAGATTAACGAGATCATATAAGTTAAACTGATTTGCAAAATTTACCCGATCCCATTCACAACTCACTAAACCACCGTCAGCATCGCATACATGTACGAGAAACGCGCACTTTCCGGAACCAGCAGCAACAAACGCTCGCCTTTTTTCAGCTTGCTACTGTGGAACAGCTCGTTGATCATCAGGTAAACCGACGCTGCACCCACATTGCCTACGGTATACAGGTTAATAAACCATTTTTCGTAGGGAATACCGCCGCCATAGTACTCTACCAGGTCGTATATCTTGCTTTTGAAAAAATCGCTTGATATGTGAGGTAGAAAATAATCCACATCGTCGGCAGTCAGGCCCTTTTTGTCCATGATCTCCTTGATCTTCTTTCCGCCAAGATGAACAATATTATTACTTAACAGCGTAATGTCTTGTTTGATACTGAAGATGGATTTATTCATGATCTCTTCAGGCGTGTAATCCATAAAACCCTTCAGCGTACCGTTCTCCTGCTTTTCGCCGCCCATATACATGCAGGTTTCCATCTCGTTGGCGTACGACACACCCTCTATCCAGTCGATGCGGAGACTTAAGCCGTCAGGGTTGGGTTGGTCGGTCATTAAAAATGCCGAAGCGCCATCCGAAAGCATCCAGCGTAAAAAATCCTTTTGAAAAGCGATGAAAGGATTTTCTTCCATTTCTTTCAGCTTTTGGGCTTCTTCTTCGAATACGTCAGAAACCAGCAGACCGGAAAATCTTTCCGAGCCCGTCGCTACCGCCTTCTTTACTTCGCCCGATTTAATGGCCAGGTAAGCAAACTTGATGGCATGCATACCGGCACAGCAAACACCGGACGGTGATACCACCTCGATGCCCTCCGCTTCGGGCAGCCAGCCGTGGGCCATTACGCCATGGCTTGGCATCACCTGGTCGGGTGACGAGGTACCGCACGAGAGCAATTCTATTTCCTTTAGCCCTTCGGGATTATCTTTAAACAATTCCCGAACGGCCAGCGCGGTCATCTGGGCATTGGTATGTGTCGATTTGCCATTTTTATCCAGCGCATAATAGCGGTTTATGATACCGTTATTGCGCAGCACTATTTTTTTTGATTTAGAGGGCCGTCCGTCTATATAGCCCAAATACTCTTCCATTTCATCGTTCGAAACGGGATCATTCGGAAAAAAGGCGGATGTGGCATTTATATAAACCTGGTTTACAGACATAATATTAGATAACTTGTAAATAGTTTTGTGTTTTAGCTTTAATTCGTTTAGATGAAAATGGTTTTATAAAAATCGCATCTAAGGTAAGAAGAATGGGTGCGCCTAAAAAGAGCGCAATATAAAGATAGTATTTAAACGCGCGCAGCCATGGCTTGCGGTTCTTTTTGCCGGCAATCATCTTCGCCCATTTGACATAGGTTGGGATAGCTGTAGTTTCCAGTAAAAGAAGCGGATATTTTATTCTAACGGCTTTTTGTTCCAGCAGTTCTTCGTGCAATGTCTCCCAGTCGCGAGCTTCTAAATGTTTAGAAACGATCTCACCGTATATCTTAGTATTGACGATGTCTTCGTCAGAGACGCCGGGTTTTGGGAAAATATTCAGATAGCGATCTTTTTTTCCGCCGAGCATCCAGTGAAAAATGGTGAAAAAGCTGATAGCATTGGGATGTTTATCTACCAGCGCAATATTACCGACGAGGTTTGCACCGATTTCCCTGAGTTTCGTTCGAACCCGTGCGTAGGCGTTTAACCACATATTGCGTGCCTCGCTAATGGTTACTACAGGTGTATTTTTAAGTATAGCCTGAAACTCCGGATCGTTCAATATCGAATTTGTGGGTATGCTCGGCCACAGGAACCAGGGCTGATAACCGAGGATGACTAAGTCGTATTGTTGTTCTTTTAAATGGACAGGCTCCAGCTTCGCGGGTACCTCGAGCACACAATCGGGCATAACGGAATAAAAGCGGCTGCCGGTCCACGGAAAGCTATAGTCTGATACAAGCTTTACTTGTATCTTTTCAACCGAAGCGCCGGCCGCTTCCAGCGGAGCCGTCAATGCGTAGATAATATCGCGCATTTGCCCCGTTTGGGTATAGTAGACGGCCAATACCTTTTTATCCATTTTCCGGCAAAATTAAAAACTAGTCTCTTTCGCCTGGCGAAAAATCCTCCTTGTGCAACACTTTTGAAGTTGAACAATAATCCAGGATAGCGTGCTGAACGGCCGGGGGTAGGTTTTTGAAATTTTTAACGACCAGCGCTTTATCCTTTGGTATATCCGAACGATACTTTACAATTTTTGGCGCCCGTTCCTGAACGGCCAGGCGAAGAAAATGAAATTCAATATTGTTGCCATCATTCATGAGGGCCGTTTCAAGTTCAATGCGGCCTTGCTTAAAATATTTTAGCCTGTCTTTGGGCTTTTTCAGCAGATCGGCCTTTTTCATCAGCAACGCTCCTTCATAACCTTGTCTCTCCTGGTTTGGCAGATCTTTCAGCACTTCTATTTCATTATTGATAGCGGTTATATCGCCATCTTTCATTACTGAGTAGAATACGGACTGCTCAAACTTTTGTTGCAGCAGTGTTGCTTTCGCACTAAACGCGAAGAACAAAAGACTGCACACAAAAAATATTTTCCATCTCATAAATGTAATATAAGCGATACCAAACATAGTAAAATATACAGGTTGGCACAATAACAGGCAACCATTGAATCTTTAAGGCAACTACTGGTCAGCCATATATTATCCATCGTAATGCTTTAAAACTGATTTACTTTTAGTTACTTTGAAGCCGCAATTTTTTTATTGCCCCTAACAATGCCCCTTTTAAGACAGACTGATGCTATAAAAGTTTAAATGAGTTCAGACGTGAGTAAAAGCAGGCCGTTTGACGGTTTATGGGCGATAATTTTGGGCGGATCGGGTGGATTTGGGTTCGCATCGGTTGAAAAACTGGCTGCACACGGCATGAACGTGGCCGTGCTTTACCGGGAGACCTCAGTAAGTGAAAAAGCCCTGCTGGTGAAATTCTCCAAAATCGCATCTGACAAGGGCATAGCTATCCTGCCATTTAACACCAATGCGCTGACGACTGAGGGCCGCGAATCATTCCTGCAAACTTTCATGAACCAAAAAGGCGTTGCCAAACACAGCGTTAAACTGCTGCTGCATTCCATAGCGCGTGGCAATCTGAAGCCGCTGGCGGGCGATGATGTGCTGACTGCGGAAGATATCCAATTTACGGGTTATGCCATGTCGAATAGCCTGCTCGACTGGGCGCGCGATATTTTAGAGGCCGAACTTTTTCATACCGATGCCCGTGTTATAGGTCTGACCAGTGAAGGTGCACATAAACATTGGGAAGGTTATGCGGCCGTCTCTATCGCCAAAGCTTCGTTGGAAAGCCTCGCAAAATACATGGCTGTGGAGTTTGCCCCCTTCGGATTGAAAACAAATTTGATCCAGGCGGGTATTACGGAGACGCAATCTTTGAAAATGATACCGGGAAGTGAGCAACTGATAGATATTGGCAAAAAGCGCAATCCGATGGGCCGGATCACACGGCCGCAGGATGTGGCCAATGTGATTTACCTGCTTTGCACGGATGAAGCTTTTTGGGTTAACGGGGCGTTGATCCATGTAGACGGCGGTGAGCATTGCAGGTAAATTGATGTGCAGATGCGTGGATGTGCAGATGTGCAAATATGCGGATGTGCAAATATGCGGATGTGTGAATGTGCAGATGAGGCGATGGGTTAAAAATGGCTTAATGACCCGATGGCCTAATGACTGATTAGATGATGAAAAATTCCATACTAAACCATTTGCCTTATAAATCGTCTTTCCGTTTCGTGGATCATATTTCCGAACTGAGCGAGGAGGGGGTTGCCGGCGAATTTACCCTTAAGGAAGACGCCTTTTTTTACGAGGACCATTTTGAAGGCAACCCTGTTACGCCCGGTGTAATTATTACCGAGATCATGGCGCAGATAGGGCTGGTAGTGCTGGGGATATTTTTGATATTGAAGGAATCGGAGCTGGATTTCTCTTCGGGCGATACGATGTTCCCATTGCTCACCTCGACCGAAGTATCATTCCACAAAATGGTTTTGCCCGGTCAGCGGGTCACCGTTGTTTCAAAAAAGCAATACTTTCGTTTTGGCAAACTGAAATGTTATGTCGAAATGACCGACGAAAAAGGCGATATAGTAGCAAAAGGCATGTTTTCGGGAATAGTAAAAAGATTGGATATCCATGGCTAAGCGTGTTGTGATAACGGGTATGGGGGTTGTTGCGCCCAATGGCATAGGTGTGCCGGCTTTTTTAAATGCGATACAGCATGGAACGTCCGGGATAAAATTTATGCCCTTGTACGAGGAGCTTCACATGAGCTGCCAGGTAGCCGGTGTGCCGCCATTCGTATGGGAAAGCCTGAGGAACTATATATCCGAGGTGACTTTTTACGGGTTAAAGGGCACCAATATAGGCTACGGCATTACCGTAGCCCTCGACGCATGGGCCGATGCGGGTTTGCCCTACGATACAGATGAACCCCGCTGGGATACGGGATGTGTGTTCGGCAATAGCGCCCCGGATTCGGAGGCCACCAAGAATGTAATAACGCGGGTTGATAACAAGGAAGTAAAAAAACTGGGTTCGCGCGTGGTCGAGCAAACCATGAATAGCGGCGTTACGTCGTTTATATCAGGGAGGTTGGGGCTCGGTAATCGGGTAGTGACCAACTCGACGGCCTGTGCCACCGGTACCCAGGCCATATTGATGGGGTATGAGTACATTAAAAGCGGATTGGCCAGGCGGATGGTTGTTGGCAGCAGCGAATATATAGATACGTATATTTTCGGCACGTTCGATTCCATGCGCGTTCTTTCACGTAAGTTTAACGATCAGCCCGAGCGGGCCTCGCGGCCGATGAGCGCTTCCGCCGGTGGTTTTGTGCCTGGGTCGGGTGCGGCAGCTTTTATACTGGAAGACCTGGACCTGGCGCTTGAAAGGGGCGCAAGGATATATGCGGAGGTTCTGGGCGGATCGGCGAATTCCGGCGGACAAAGAGGGGGCGGAACTATGACGGCACCAAACCCGGCCGGTGTGATGCGATGTATCGATGAGTCGATAAGAAATGCAGGTATACACGCGGGCGACATCGATCTGATAAGCGGGCACCTGACAGCAACCATGGCCGACAAGCAGGAAATTCAAAACTGGAGCCAGGTGCTAGGCCGGAAAGGTAAGGATTTCCCGATGATCAATTCGGTCAAATCGATGATCGGCCATTGTCTCAGCGCAGCCGGTTCCATAGAGTCTGTAGCATCCGTGTTACAAATTGTTCATGGATTTGTTCATCCAAATATTAACTTAGAGGACCCAAACCAGGATATACTCACAATAGTAGACCCTGAAAGATTGCCGACAAGCATGGTAAAGAAGGAGATAAACGTTGTTGCCAAGGCGAATTTTGGTTTTGGCGACGTGAATGCGTGCATAATTTTTTCAAAATTTGATAACTGATGACGAGAGAAGAAATATTAGCTGAACTTAAAAAGGTTCTGACCCCTTATACTTCGAACAAGGAAATGTTGAATAGCATTAACGAGGAAACAGACCTGATAAGAGATCTGAAAATAAATTCGGCCAATTTAGTTGACATTATTATTGACGCCGAAGCAAAATATAATATCGAGATCGATTATGATTCGGCTGATAAAATGATCAATGTGGGCAGTTGTGTGGATGTGATCTCTGAAAAACTCGGTCAAAAATAACACTACGTTTTAAGCAAATGGGAATTTCATCAGCCACACGTCGCGATTTTGTAAAGGCCGGCGCCGCGGGCCTGGGCTTACTTACGCTGCCCGGCATTTTACAGGCACAACCGGCCTCGCCCGCCGAAAAGAAAAAAATCGTTTGTTTTGGCGGCCACCCTGATGATCCCGAAAGCGGTTGCGGCGGAACATTGGCCCGGCTGGCCAACATGGGTCATGACGTTACGATCGTTTACCTGACAACAGGTGAGGCGGGTATCGAAGGCAAAAGCCACGCCGAAGCGGCTGCTATCCGTAAGCAGGAAGCCATAAATGCGTCTGCAGTATTGAAAGCGAAACCCATTTTTGCGGGACAAATTGATGGCGATACCATAGTCGACAATACCTGGCTGGCAAAGATCCAGAAGATCATAGCCAACGAAAAGCCCGATCTGGTTTTTACGCACTGGCCCGTCGATTCGCATAAGGACCATCAGTCCGCTTCGCTGCTGATGATACAAACCTGGGTGCGGTCTTCAAAAAAATTCCCGCTATACTTCTTCGAAGTGTGCACTGGTGAGCAAACCATGGGCTTCCGGCCAACCGACTACGTGGACATAACCGAAACCCAGGAACAAAAACGCAAATCGGTTTACTGCCATGTAAGCCAGGACCCGCCTGGCATCTATGGCTGCGGCCACGCGGCCATGGAAGATTTCCGCGGGCGCGAGCTGGGCGTTAAAGCTGCCGAGGCGTTCGTTTATATGACAGGCAAAGAAATGGGCTCCGTAATAGGAATGTCGTAACGCTATACCCTGCTGTTACATATTGCCCCTGCGAATCGTAATGCTATTAAAGTCACAGGGCCATGAAAAGATCAATTTTGTCATTACTTGCAACGGGATGTGTATTTCTGGCCATGTGTAAAAGCACGCCTTCCAGCAAATGCGGCCCATGCCCGCTGTATGCGCAAGTTGCTCCCATTATAAACATAAGAATAGTTGATAGGACAACCGGGGGTGATTTGTTCTTGTCGCCTAATTCACCTTACAAATATTCGGATCTGAAAATTACCACATCCTTGCCGGGCCAGGACGTTTACGCCACGGTTGACAGCACGCAAAAAAATAATCGTTCTGTCCGGATAATTGTTAATGCCTCCCAAACCCTGACGCTTAAATTGGGCAACCTGTCTGCAAATAATATTGCTGTGGTAACAAAACAGGATTCACCCAAATGCTGCCCTGTATTCAAGATCAGTAAGATAATGCTCGATGACAGTGTTATCTGCAATTCCTGCAGCTATGATGAACTGGTGACTATTAAGAAGTGACAAGTTTGCTGCCTGTCAATAATTCACATAACTTTCCGTAAAGCTGCCATCGGCGTAAAGGTCGATCAAGCCATAACCGGGAGCCGTTTCGCGCTTGTTGCCTTCCCACCAGGCGCCGCTAACCGCGCCATTGCAGATAAAGGTAATATGGTCGTAGATCAGCTTCTCGCGCAGGTGGATGTGTCCGCTCAGGCACAGTTTCACGTTAGGATGTTTGTAAAACAGCGCGATGATCTTAGCCGTATCGGTATGCATGTCGCCGCCCAGCATTACCCATTTGTTGACAATGTTGTCATCGACCAGGTTGGTAGCTGTCAGAATGGGGATGTGCGACATCACCAACACCGGCATATTAGCATCGGTCGTATTAAGTTCATTCTCAAGCCAGGCAAACTGCTCGTCGCCAAGCTTTCCGATGTACCAGGTGTTATCGATGTCCAAGTGAACGCTGTCGAGGATAATAAATTTCCATCCGTTCTTTATAAAGCTGTAATAAGCTTTTTGCAGGCCTATTTTATCCATTGCATAGGCCTTGCCGTATACCGCCTGGCCCTTATCATTCTCGTTCCACCAGATGTCGTGATTTCCTAAACAATAGTTGACCGGCAGGCTGCATTCCGATTGGAATACGTCATGCCAAAGTTTCCATTGCTTATCGATGGTGCCGATATTCTCCTTGTTCATGTCGAATACGATATCCCCGCCGTTCAGGACGAGATCAACTTTCGGTGATTGCCTTTGCACATGCTGCAGGCAACGCGTAAACCGAGCCGGCGCATCAAATTTATCCTTCAGGTGTACATCTGTCAGGTGTGCAATGCGCAGAACTGGCTTGTCTTCTTTGGAAATATTAACGCGCGATAAAGCAGGCGCCAAAAGCAGGCCGCCGATATTTTTAAGTGCCGATCGTCTTTGCATAGTAGCTGGAGAGAATATAGGCCAAATTTGGGTTTCTTTGCGGACTTAGCCCTTATGCGGGCGTTAATTTATTTGCACGGTTCTTTAACCTCGCGGTTACCCGGTATTGTCTTATTGCTTTCGCCAGCTTAAGCCAGGCATAGGTAAGCACACCTGTAGCTAAACCTGCTGCAATAGCCAGTGTAATGCTGCCGAAAAGATATTGCGCCACCCGGCCGCCCATTGCCCCGTGGCCATCGGTCAATAATTTCCCGGTTTTGTAACTCAAAAATATTATAACCGGGAACACCGGCGGAAAGCTAACCTGCGAAAATATCACGACCAGCGATTTATTCAGTTTTAAAAGTATCGAAAAAAATATAGCCATAATGGTTTGCAGGCCCCACACCGGTATGATGCCTATAAAAATTCCGAATGCTGCCGAAAAGGCTTTCAACTCGTCGGATTGGTTGGGATCGTAAAGTTGTTCGATAACGGAGTTAAGCGTTTTTTTAGAAAATAAGGCCCTAAGGAATTTGACCGGCTTTGTCCAAACAAGGGCAGCGATTGCCTTGCGATATTTCCGCATAAAGATAAATTAATGCGAAAATAAAGCGCCGGTGCTATCTTAATAAACCCGGAGTATTAAACTTTTGTTAATAACCTGTTTTACGGAGTTATTCGTGCCCCGCGGTTTTGGGCTTAACCCGTTTTTCGTATGTTTTACAAAAACCTTTATAAAACAAAAAACACTTACCGCTTTTTACGCAGTAAGTGTTTGATTTTCATTTTGTGGGAGCAATAGGATTCGAACCTATGACCCTCTGCTTGTAAGGCAGATGCTCTGAACCAGCTGAGCTATGCTCCCCTTTGGGGACTGCAAATATAGGATGTCTGCGCAATTAGCCAAAAAATAATTTACATTTTTGCTAAAGGCATGAAATCGGCAGCGCAACATTTCAATTAAAATCCTTATATCTTTGACAAACACCACGAAGAAACTGTTGATTTATGAAACAGATCGACCGCAGGCAATTTGTAAAATCGTCGCTAATCCTGGCCTCGTCTGCAATGCTTCCTTTCAATATGCGAAGCGCAGGCAGTAAGGCTTTATTATCGTTTTCAACCCTGGGCTGCCCGGACTGGGATTTCGGGCAGATTGTGGATTTTGCAGCCACGCATGATTACCAGGGTATCGAGCTGCGTGGTATCAAACGGCAACTGGACCTTTTTCAATGTGCTGAATTTAAAGACGCGGCCGCCAGAAAAATAACGTTGCGGGCAATGAACGACAAGGGACTTAAGTTTTCCGATCTCGGCTCATCCGCAAGTTTGCATTTTCCTGATGGCGCTGAAAGAACAAAAAACCTGGATGAGACCAGGCGCTTTATAGACCTGGCGCATGAAATTGAATGCCCTTTTATCCGTGTGTTCCCCAACGAATTTCCGAAGGGGCAGGAAAAGGAGGCGACCCTGGACCTGATGTCGGCCGGCTTACTTACGCTGGCAAAATATTCGGAAGGCAGCGGGGTGTCGGTGCTTATCGAATCTCATGGCGACCTGATCCGTTCGGAAGACCTTGAACAGGTATTGGAATCGGCCGAACACAAACAAGCGGGGATGATATGGGACGTAGTCAATATGTGGTCGATCACCCAGGAACCTGTGGCCGAGGTTTTTGAGCGGCTAAAAAAATATATTCGTCATACACATATCAAAGATGCCATAGTGGCAGGCAAGAACGTAAACTATGTTCTGTTAGGAAAGGGGAATGTGCCAATATTTGAGGCGATAGACCTGCTGGTAAAAAATAACTACAACGGTTATTACAGTTTTGAATGGGAAAAGTTATGGCACCCTGAATTGCCCGCACCCGAGCTTGCACTGGCAGACTATAGCCGCGCAATGAGGGCTCATATTGGTCTATAAGACCAGCACTATTTTCAGTTCCTTTTTGCTTTGTACGGTCAAAGCCGGTACCGGGCCTCTTCACTTACCAGTCTTTCCAGTACTTCTTTGGTTATCGGCTTGAATAGGAACGATTTTACGCAGGGAAACAGTTTGGATCGTTGTATATCGCGCGGATCAATCGACGAAGACAGGATATACACGCCAACAGGTTTGGCGAGGCTGGTATAAAGCGCCTGCACCTGTTCAAGAAAAGCCCATCCGTCGATACCGGGCATAGAGATATCTAATATGATAATATCCGGCAATCCGTCCTTGTCCGCCCCTTTCTGTTGAAGCAGCCTGATAACTTCCTGTCCGTCAGATGTGTAACTGACTTCATAGGCCAGGTTATATCCTCGCAATATCCTCTTCAGAATAAAATGATCGAGCTGGTTATCGCCGATAAATATTAGTTTTTTCATGCCTGAAGGCTACCCGGTCAAAAATAGGCACGTAGCTACAATTCAAAGGGAGTGATTGCACGGTATTTGCTACGTAGTATTACGCTTTTATGCGACACCCATTTTGTAAATTAATCGATACAAATATTTTTTCTACCAATACTCGTGCAATATTTGAAAACTTATTTGGTTTAAAGTCCTTTATAAGTAAATGCTTAATACCCCGAAAATTATAACGCGCCTATTGAAGAATATTTACTGCGCTAAACTATGATATTATTATTTTGCGGATTATCCGGAGCCGGGAAATCTACTTTAGCTGAAAAGGTCAGCGCCAAATTAGCTGCCGAAGACATTTGTGTTGAATTGATCGATGCGGATGAGTATCGCCAAAAACTTTTTAAGGACCTTGGTTATGCCATGGAGGATCGCTTTGAGAACATTCGGCGCCTGGGTTATATTGCCAATAAATTCTCGGCGCACAACATCATTACCATTATAAGCGCTATCAATCCCTATGATTCCATTCGCAAGGAGCTTGCAAGAACCTATAAGAAGGTAAAAGTGGTTTATATCGATTGCGATCTGAACGAATTGATAAAACGCGATACCAAGGGCCTGTATAAAAGGGCATTATTGCCCGAAAACCATCCGGATAAACTGACAAACCTGACCGGTGTGAACGATCCTTTCGAAGTCCCCGAAAATCCCGACTTACACATTCATACGGATAAGCAGAGTTTGAAAGAAAGTATCGACGAAATATATTCTTTTATTATACGCAACATCACCAAGGAAAAGTATTTGTATAACACTTATGCGCATGTTTCCTGATATAGTCAGGCAGTAACAACATACTTTGCATGCAACAAAGGGTTTTAATTATATTGGGGATGCACCGATCGGGTACGTCGCTGGTCACAAACTGGCTGTACCATTGTGGTTTGCGGGTTGGCGAAAACCTGCTTGGAAAGAACGCGGGTAACGAGGAAGGTCATTTTGAAGATACTGAGTTCCTGAAACTGCACGAGGAGATATTAGCAGCTAATAATCTGCCCGATACAGGCCTGTTTGCGGATAAGAATATCGAAATCTCTGCCTATCAGAAAGCCAAGATCCGCGCGGTTATCGACGTTAAAAATGAGCTTTTTGAAGAGTGGGGCTGGAAAGAGCCCCGCACCTGCTTGTTTTTGGACACCTATAAGAGCTTAATTCCGCAGGCGCACTACCTGGTTATCGTGCGCGATTACCGCCCGGTGGTTAATTCACTGCTAAAGCGTGATTTTCGGACGATCGAAGAACAATACCTGTCGCGTAATTTCCTTCAGAGACTTATATGGAGATCCTTTAAGCGAGATGTCCGCCGGAAGGAGTTTTACCGCCTTAAGGCCGAATATTATTTAAAAGTCTGGATAGACTATAATGAACGGATCATTAATTTTTTGAAAGAGCTTGCGCCTGAACAATACCTTGTGGTCAGTTACGCGGCGCTCGAAAAAAATGACAAAAAGCCTTTCCTGTTCCTGACGGAGAGGTGGAAGTTTAACCTAAGGTATATCCCTTTCCTCGACGTATACAAGGAAAACCTCATCAGCAGCCTCCCCGATCTTAGCAGCTTTTTTACGGATAAAAACTTACTGGCGAGGGCCAGGGACACGGAGGCGCAGCTTAAAAGGCTTGCCGGGGCCGATCAGTAGACTTTTTCCACTTTGTAGTTTTTGCCGTTCAGGCTAAAGTCCTCGCCAGGTTTTTTGCCCATCAATTTTTGTCCGATCGGCGATGCCGGCGAAACTGCGAAGTACGTTTCGTTGTCTATGCTGATGGAACCGGCGCTTACGGCGATGTAAAATTTGCCGTTATCGGTAAGTACCAGGCTGCCCGAATCGGCAGTGGATGAAACTGTGTTATGATTGAGCTGGTTGAGTGACACCATCAGCTTGTTAGCTTCGTTTAGCTGCAATAAATTCCGGGCCGTTTCCTGCTGCATCATTTCCCGGCCGGTCTCGTATTTATCGCCGGCGCTGCTTTTGCTTTCTTCGGTGGCCGCTTCATTGGCATCGTTGATGGCCTGTTTAGCTTCATTTATACGTTTTACAACGCAATCGATACAGGCCTTGTACAGTTTTTCTTTAAGCTCGTTCATAAAATTATCGGGCGGCGTTACAAAGCGATTCTTTTACCGGGCCGGGGATCTTCTGTCAAAATTTTTAATTCAGGGCAATTAATGTAACCGGCATACCATTGTATGGCCTCAACAACGTCCAAACCATTATTTGAGGTAACGCCCATAGTTTCGAACGCGTAGTTTACGCCGTTGGCTGTGCCGTAGAGTTGGATCTCATCGGGGTCGCGTTCGAACTTTTCGCTGCCAAGACAAATCACCCTGAGCTTAAGTGCAGTATCCCTGGAATGTATAATGTCCCGGCGCGGAATATGGCTGTCTGTAGTGAGCAGGTAGACGTTTTGAAGCATAGTTGTTACAACAAAGGTAGCCTGTATTAGTTTTGGATAAGATGCTAAAAATAGCATTACTTTTCGGAAAGTTGCGGTAACACAGGCACACTTTCATGCCGGTCGATGCCGGCCTTGACCGGTTTTTTCATCGCCCTGTGATCAATGGGTTTCGCTATGGTACTGACTGTAAGGATCGACCCGCTTCAAAACGATATTTGTTACCGGTTTTACCACCAGCGGTATCTTTTCTACCCGTGTTTCGCTGGTATCCAGGCCGAAAGCTTTGGCTTCCGTCTGTGCGACCTTCCTGATAGCGAAATAGCTGTTCAGAATAAAGCTGTCCTTTATGCTGAACTCGTTATTATACGACAGAAATTTCTCGATGATCACAAACTGGAAGTCCGCCGTCTGGTTAAACTTGCGCAGCGACTCATAATGGCTCAGGATATCCACCTCCTTGCGGCTTACCATATCTTCCACGACTTTTCTGAACAAGACGTTGATGCGCGGTTGTATCCTGAAACCAAGCCTGAACTCTACACGGATAATTTTACCCGGTACGATTTCCTCCACGCTGTATTCCATAGTGTATGGATCGTCCATGCGTTCGATGTGCAGGAACCAGTAGGTATCGGCCCTTTTAGGCTTGCGGCTAAGGATGGAGTACAATATTTTCTCTTCAATCTGTTTGCTGTTATTGGCCTTGGTCAGGTAAACCAGGTGCGTAGCAAATTTGGATACGGTTTGATCGGCGCTCAGCGCTAAAAGCAGCGGCACACGATCTTTCAGGTCGACGAAGTGCAGGAATCGGTTGGTGATCTTGCGTGCTTTGAACCAGGTATACATCGTAAATATCAGGCCGAATTCAAATACCAGGAAAAACAATCTCTTAACGATCTTAACCGAATTGGCCAGGAAGAACGAAAACTCGACCGTAACAAAAATGCAGAGTATCAGTATGACGATCCAGGTTGGCCAGTGGCGTTTGAAACGCATATAATACGCCATCAGCAGCGTGGTCATCAACATGGCGATCGTGATGGAGAAGCCGTAAGCCGCGGTCATGGCATTGGATGTTTCGAAATATAAAACAACAGCGATGCAACCGAAACACAACACCCAGTTGATGGCCGGGATATAGATCTGGCCCCGGATATTGGATGGATATTTAACTGTAATTCGAGGCCAAAGGTTCATGCTGATGGCTTCGCTGATGAGCGTGAACGATCCGCTGATGAGCGCCTGGCTGGCAATGATAGTGGCGAACGTAGCTATGATAACACTCGGTATCAGGAAAGCATGCGGGACGATGGAGTAAAAGGGATTAACACTATCAAACTTTATCGTCGAAGCATGGGTAAGCACCCAGGCGCCTTGTCCCATATAACTGAGCAGTAGCGCGGTTTTTACAAATATCCAGGCTACCTGTATATTCTTCCGGCCGCAATGGCCAAGGTCGGAATATAGCGCTTCGGCACCTGTTGTACACAGGAAAACGGCGCCTAAAAGCCAGAAACCTTCATGATGCGTAACCAGCATGTGAATGGCATAATATGGGTTTAATGCCTTTAAAACCGTTGGGTAATGTACGATCTGCATGCCGCCGATGATGCCGATCATCAGGAACCACACCAGCATTACCGGCCCGAATGCGCCGCCAACCACTTTGGTGCCGAACTGCTGGAACAGGAACAGAAGCAGGATAATGCCGATAACAATGATCAGGATCAGCCTGCTGCCGGGTACCATCGTGTCCGCAAGACTGGGTACCTGTCCCAGGCCCTCGATAGCCGAGGCCACCGAGATGGGCGGCGTAATGATACCGTCGGCTAAAAGCGTGCCAGCGCCTATAATAGCCGGAATGGCCAGCCATTTGCCGTATCGCCGTACCAGCGCGTACAACGAGAAAATGCCGCCCTCGCCGTGGTTATCGGCCTGCAGGGTGATGACGATATATTTGAAAGTGGTTTGCAGCGTTAGCGTCCAGAAGATGCACGAAAGGCAACCGAATACGAACGGTTCGGTGGCCTCCTTGCCCTCGGTCATCAGGGTTTGAAAAACGTATAATGGCGAGGTTCCGATGTCGCCGAAAATGATCCCGAGGGTGATCAGCATTCCGGCTGCTGAGAGTTTTCTAAGATGGGGCGTACTCATTTGGGGTATCAAAAAATCGCGCAAATGTATATAAACCTAATTGATAATTAGCAACTTATTCGCACTTCATTGCTGTCGTAACCGCATTCCCCCGGATACTTTACAGGTCAAATATTGACGATAAAATAAAAGCTATGCGTTGGGGGCGGTAAAAAATATCATTTATTAAAATTAAAGCGTTAAGATTAAAATTTTGTTAAATTTTCAATTTTTACAAATATTCTTTAAGGATATTTCACGGAGTAAAATTTTCGTGTCAAAAAACGTCTACCTTCTGCGCTAACTTGGTAATTTTACTTCCAAATCTTACTACTTATGGACGCAGTGCATATTCCACGTCTCGACCTCAACACCTATGTAAACGGCACACCCGAACAACGCAAGCAATTTTCCGATGATATAGGCAGCGCTTTTAACGACACAGGCTTTGTAACCATTACCAACCATAGTTTAAGCAAGGAGCTTATTGATAACTTGTACACCCAGGTAAAGGCCTTATTCAATCTGCCGGAAGATATCAAGCTGAAATACGAAAAGGCCGAACTGGCCGGGCAGCGCGGTTATACCAGCAAGGGCCGCGAAACCGCCAAAGGTTTTAAAGTGCCCGACCTGAAGGAGTTCTGGCAGATCGGCCAGACGGTTACCGACGGCGACCCCATAAAGAACGAATATCCCGACAACGTGGTTGTAGAGGAGCTACCCGGTTTCAATTCCGTTACCCGCGAAGTTTACCAAAGGCTGGAAGCCGATGGTAAGCACCTGCTGAGCGCCATAGCGGTTTACCTGGGCCTGCCTGAAGGCTATTTTGACGACAAGGTGCACAACGGCAACTCCATCCTGCGTACCCTGCACTATTTCCCGATAGCCGACCCGGATGCCCTGCCACCCGACGCCGTCAGGGCAGGGGCGCACGAGGATATCAACCTGATCACCCTGCTGATAGGCGCCAGCGCCGATGGACTGGAGGTGCTCACCCGCGAGGGCCAATGGTTCCCCGTGAAGGCGCACGGCGAGGACGTGGTGGTGAACGTGGGCGACATGCTGCAGCGCCTCACCAATAACAAGCTCAAATCCACTACGCACCGGGTGGTCAACCCGCCGCGCGAGCAGATGAACCGGTCGCGCTATTCGGTGCCGTTTTTCCTGCACCCCAAGTCGGATATGGATTTAACCTGCCTCGGATCGTGCGTCGATGCGCTGCACCCCAAGTTGTATTCCGACATGACCGCCGGCGAGTACCTCGACGAACGCCTGCGCGAGATAGGCTTGAAAAAGTGATGGCCTGGCGTGCTCACTTTTGGACCGTTTTACTACACATTCGGAGCACTTTTGAGCACATTCGGAGCACTTTCTCGCATTTCTGGAGCAGTTATGTCGATTTAAACTCCTATCAGTCAATTAGTTAATTTAAATTCATCTAAATTTTTCCGGAATTTTTGAGTGTCTGCTTGGCAGGCCGGCAGGGTTATTCAATGAACAGGTTTAACTATAAATATACGAAAAATCCGGCGGATTTGGAAGGGGTTTTTGTGGTCAATGGTCAATGGTTGATAGTCCATAGTCCATAGTTCACAGACTATCAAAAAATTCACCATCCACTATCCACCTGCGCCCAAAACCCGCGTCGGGTTCAGCACTCCGTTAACTTATCCTATGTTTATAACGGTATCCGGCAGTTCAACCCGCAGCTTTACGTTAGCCTGCAGTGCTTTAAATACACGCATCAGGGTATCCACTGTAGCGTTGCTTGCGTTGTTTTCAAGTTTGGAGATCTGTGATTTTTGTACGCCGATAAGCTTACCCAATTCCTCCTGTGTCAAATGGCGTTCCTGCCGGGTTTGTTTTATAGCTTTCCCTATCAAATCCATTTGCAGTTCGTATTCAAACATATCTCTGCCGGGCGTTCCCGGCTTGCCGATAAGCTTATCCTGAACTTCGTTCAAAGTGTATGTTTTCATTTTCTTTTATCGTCAACTTTTTTCTTGTCGTCAAAATACTGTGTGCGCATTTGTTTGGCTTTCAGAATTTCGTTGTCCGGTACCTTACTGCGCTTTTTCACAAAACCGTGCGTCGCTATCACTAATGTTTCTGTGATAGCTGTTTTATCCCAAAACGCCAGCAGCCGGTATTGTAGGCCCTGGTAAAGGGTTCTGAACTCCCAAATTTCTTCGTTCAGTTTTTTGAAAAGCTCAGGATCGTGCACGGCTTGCGACTTACGGATATTGTAAAGTATTTTGGCCGAATGTTTACTATCAAGACTATTTAAAAACTCATACGCGTCTTCAAGAAATAATACTTCGAAAAGGTCTTCTTTATCGCTTTAGCGTATTATAAATATAATCAAAAGTTTCCATATAATGAAACTGTGCAGCCGTTTTTGCTGATGCTGCAGGAATCGCTTGCAGTCCATAGTTGATAGTCCATAGCCGATAGTCCATGGCCGATAGCCAATCCAAAAATTCACTATTCACACCCGTTCACTATTCACACCCGTTCACCAATCACCATTCACTATTCACCATTCACCATTCACTATTCACCATTCCCCCCCGGAAACTTTATCCCCGTCCTTTCCTCACAAAAACGCAGCAGTCTCTCCTGCAGCGCTGCATCGTCGGCCTGGGGGTTGTGGCGGCTTTCTTTCTGGTGGAAGAAATACCGGCCGCTCACTTTAGCTTTTTCATCATCGCTTACGGCGAGCCAAACCTGTGTCTCATAACCTTTTTGCAGATCGTCCGGTGCGCCGCGACCGCCCATTTTTGTCGGGACCCAGCCCGGGTCGACCGCATTGCTCAGAACATCCGGCCATTTGCGCGCCGCGGCCATGGCCAGCATCAATACATACAGCTTGGAATCGGAGTAGCTTACCGCAGCGGTACCGGCTTTCGGGCCGCTCATGTTCCAATGCCCGTGCAGATGCATGCCCGAACTTAGGTACACCAGCCGCTTCGGCTTTGCCATCCGGCAGGTGAGGATATACGGCGCCAGTACATTCACGGCCAGTATATCACTTGCCGCAGCCTGGTACACCCCGGCATTATGGATCATGGCGTCAAAGGTTCCCAGCCTGTTCGCTTCATCGGCAAGTTTTTTGGTTTCCGCGATGTCCGACAGGTCTGCCGTTAAAACCGCCTCAGCCTGCGGAACGTTTTTCATCGCCTCGCGGCCGCGTGCGGCGTTGCGGGCATGCAATACCACCCGGTGCCCCTGTGCTGACAGCGCTTTTGCCGCCAGGCGCCCCAGTCCGTCCGCCGACCCGGTGATCAATATCCTTGCCATTACTGTATAAAGCTAAATATTCTCTGTTTGTTCTTTAGAGCCCGAAAGTCCGTAAGACAGGCACTAACGACCTAATAAAAGGCTGATCTAAAAAGATCGGCCTTTAGAATAAAATTGTACACAATAAAATCATATTATTGAATCAGCAAATCTTATTATCGAATGAACAAACAACAACTGGCCGCTAAAATATGGGAATCAGCCAATCAAATGCGTTCCAAGATTGAAGCGAATGAATATAAAGATTACATACTGGGTTTCATTTTCTATAAATACCTTTCGGAATATGAAATAAAGTTTGCTAAAAAGGAAAGGTTTACGGACGAAGACATTAAGCGACTTTCAGAAGAGGATACCGAAACGGCAAACTACATCAAAAAAAACATCGGATACTTTATTGCTTATAAAGACCTGTTTTCTAACTGGATAGAAAAAGGAAGCGACTTTGAAGTATCCAATGTGCGCGATGCCTTGTCGGCATTTAGCCGTTTGATAAACCCGGCTCATAAGAAATTATTCAATGGTGTTTTCGATACTTTGCAAACAGGGCTGAGTAAGTTGGGGGAAACGGCTGCACTACAAACCAAGGCTATCAGCGAGCTCATACAACTGATCAAAGCTATTCCGATGGATGGCAGGCAGGATTACGATGTGCTCGGGTTTATCTACGAATATCTTATCGAAAAGTTTGCGGCCAATGCCGGCAAGAAAGCCGGCGAATTTTACACTCCGCACGAAGTTTCAGTTTTAATGTCGGAGATTATAGCGCATCACCTTAAAGATCGTTCCGAAATCCAAATTTACGACCCTACAAGCGGTTCCGGATCTTTATTGATTAATATTGGTAAGAGTGTAGCCAAACACCTGGATGGCCAAAATAAAATTAAATATTACGCACAGGAGCTTAAGCAGAATACCTACAACCTTACCCGTATGAACCTTATTATGCGCGGTATCAGCATCGGTAATATTGAAACCAGGAATGGCGATACTTTAGAACAAGACTGGCCGTATTTTGATGAAAACGATCCGCTAAACTCTTACAAACCATTGTATTTGGATGCGGTGGTTTCCAATCCGCCCTATTCTCAAAAATGGGACCCTACTGATAAGGAAAGCGATCCGCGTTATGCCCGCTTCGGCGTCGCGCCCAAATCAAAGGCCGATTTTGCCTTTTTATTGCATGATCTATACCATTTAAAGCCCGACGGCATTATGACTATCGTATTACCGCATGGTGTATTGTTCAGAGGCGGAGAAGAAGGAGCCATTCGAAAAAAACTGGTAGAACAAAATCATATCGATGCTATTATCGGATTGCCTGCTAACATATTTTTTGGTACGGGTATCCCCACAATTGTTATGGTGTTGCGGCAAAAACGTGCGGAAACTGATGTATTGATCGTTGATGCCTCTAAGGGTTTCATCAAAGAAGGAAAAAACAACAAGCTCCGCGCATCGGATATCAAGCGGATAACGGATGCGGTGACAGAACGCCAGACCATACCCAAATATGCCACCCTGGTAAGCCGCAAGGATCTAAGAGACAATGAGTACAACCTCAACATTTCGCGGTATGTAGACTCGGGCGAGGCTGCCGAAAGCTGGGATATTTATGCTACCATGTTTGGTGGTATCCCTATTAAAGAAATTGACGAACTTTCCTTGTATTGGGATGCCTTTCCCGGGCTGAAAGAGAGCCTGTTTACTTCCACTTCCGGCGAAATGGCCGCCTTAAAAATGGAAGACGTAACGACCGGTATTGAAACGCATGCTGCTGTAAAGGCATTTGTAGAAAGCTTTACCCATGCCTTTGCCGATTTTGATGCGACCTTGAAAAAGAGGCTGATCGATGGCATGATGAACTTGAGTATTGCCAAAGAAAAAAGCATGTTAAGCGACAATATATTCGCTCGCTTACAGTCTATAGCCCTGGTTGATAAATATGAAGCTTACCAATTGCTGGATGACGACTGGCAAGGCATTTCGACGGATTTGGAGATGCTGCAGACCGAAGGTTTTGAAGCCGCCAAACAGGTAGATGCCAACCTGGTAACCAAAAAAGTAAAAGGAAAAGATACCGAGGTGCAGGATGGTTGGAAAGGGCATATTTTGCCTTTTGAGCTGGTACAGCAGGTGCATTTGGCCGATGAGCTAAAAAGCCTGTTGGACAAAGAAAATCGCCTGGCCGAGATTAACGCCGAATATGAAGAACTGTTAGACGGCTTATCTGAAGAGGCCAAAGACAGCGATATTACCAACGAAGCCAAAGATGCTTTTGTGAGCGCGGAAATTGTTAAAGCCGCCAAAGAAATTGCCGCCGATATAAAAAAAGGAAAGTATACGGAAGAGGACGATGAAACAAAAATTTGGCGGGTAAACCTGCTGATAGCCGAGGAGAAAACCCTTAAAAAGGAGATTAGTGAAGAAGCCTATGCCTTGCACCTGCTTACCAAGCAAACCATTGAAACACTGACAGACGAACAGGTAAATGAATTATTGGAACGCAAGTGGATAAGCCCGCTGGTAGATGCCTTGCACGGCTTGCCGGGCAACAATATTGCTGCCCTTATACAAAAGGTGAATTACCTGGCCGGGAAGTACTGCACAACTTTACAGGAGGTAAGCAACCAGCTACAAGATACCGAGCAGGCACTGGCAAAAATGATGGGCGAGCTAACCGGCAGCGAGCACGATAGGCAGGGGCTTAATGAATGGCAAAAACTTTTAAAAGGCGTTAATAATGGAAATTAAAAAGCTACCTGCTATTCGTTTTAAGGAGTTTGAACAGGAGTGGGAGGAAAAGCCCTTAATGAATATAACGTCACTGATAACCAAAGGTACAACACCCTTAAACAAGTCAGGCGCTGGTACCATTAATTTCATAAAAATCGAAAATATCAACACTTCCACTGGTCTGATCGAACCAACATCGAAAATAACAGAAGAGGAACATTCAGGATATTTAAAAAGATCCCAATTAAAGGAAAATGACATTTTATTTTCCATAGCTGGAACGTTGGGTAGGGTTGCAATAGTAAATGCGGAAATTTTACCAGCGAACACAAACCAAGCTCTGGCAATTATTAGATTAAAAGATGCCTCTCACAATTTTGTGAGTACTTTCTTAAAAGGTAGAGCTATTACCGACTTTGTAAGGAAAAATCCAACGGTTGGGGCACAGCCTAATTTGTCATTGTTGCAGATTTCTAATTTTAATGTCGCAACACCCCAACAAAGTGAACAAACCCAAATAGGAAATTATTTCAAAGAATTGGACGGCTTAATACTGCTACAAGAGCAAAAGCTGGAAAAGGTAAAAATCCTGAAAAAGGCAATGCTTGAAAAAATGTTTCCTAATGCAGGGGCAGATGTGCCCGAAATTCGTTTTGAAGGGTTTGACGGGAAATGGGAAAAAGAAGCATTAGGCGAAATTGCCACAAATAAATCGGGAAAATATAATCCTAAAAATCAAGTATCTTTTGTCAAGTGTGTCGAGTTGGAATATATACAAAGCGAAACGGGGCGTATATTAGGGTTTGTGAATGGAAGTCAGTTAGGAAGTATTAAAAATGTATTCCGGGAGAATGATGTATTGTTTGGAAAACTAAGACCTTACTTAAAAAAATATTGTTATCCCGATTTTGCGGGTGTTTGCTCTTCTGAAATTTGGGTGTTGAATGGCAAGAAAATAATAAATATATTCTTGTACTATCTGATTCAAACGAACTTGTTTATTGCTTTAGCGAATCAGTCAAGTGGTTCTAAAATGCCGCGAGCAGATTGGAATGTTTTACAAAATGGATTATTTTTCTATCCATTTTCAAAAAAAGAACAAAAAAAAATTGGTGTCTACTTTCAAAATCTGGATAAGCTAATCAGCCAATCCCAACAAAAAATAGAGCAGTTAAAACACCTCAAACAGGCCTTGCTCCAAAAAATGTTCATCTAAAAAACCTTACCTATGACAACTTTTACCGGTGAAGCAGCTTTTGAAAACGCATTGATACAGCTGCTGGCTGCCAAAGGATGGGAAGCTGAGGTGCTTAAAAACCCAACGGAGGAAGATTTACTAAGCAATTGGGCCGATATTCTTTTTCAGAATAATCGTGAGATAGACCGCCTTAATGATACCACGCTCACCCCCGGCGAGATGCAGCAGGTATTAGAGCAAATCACGGCCTTGCGCACACCGCTTAAATTAAATGGTTTTATTAATGGCAAAAGTGTAGCCATCACGCGCGATAACCCCTACGATACCCTGCATTTTGGTAAAGAAGTAAGCTTAAAAATATACGACAGGTTAGAGATTGCTGCCGGGCAAAGCCGCTATCAAATTGTACAGCAACCCAAATACAAAAGCAAATCGAAAATCCTGAATGATCGGCGTGGCGATCTGATACTACTTATCAACGGGATGCCTGTTATTCATCTTGAACTCAAAAGATCAGGCGTACACGTCAGCCAGGCAAGTACCCAAATTGAAAAATACGCCTACGAAGGCATTTTCTCAGGTATCTTTTCTTTGATACAAATCTTCGTGGCTATAACGCCCGAAGAAACCCTGTACTTTGCCAACCCCGGCCCCGAAGGGAAATTCAATAAAGACTACTTTTTCCATTGGGCCGATTTCAACAATGAACCTGTTAACGATTGGCGCCAGATTGCCGGCTCGCTCATATCCATCCCTATGGCTCACCAGTTGATTGGTTTTTATACCGTAGCCGACAACTCGGATGGTGTGCTGAAGGTAATGCGCAGTTACCAATATTATGCGGCCAACGCCCTATCGGATCGTGTAGCCAAAACCGATTGGAAAAACCCTGATGTTCGAGGTGGTTATATATGGCATACCACAGGTTCGGGCAAAACCATGACCAGCTTTAAATCGGCCCAATTGATCGCCAACTCGAAAGATGCCGATAAGGTAATTTTCCTGCTGGATAGGATTGAATTGGGTACCCAATCATTAAACGAATACCGTGGTTTTGCCGACGATAACCAATCGGTACAGGCTACAGAAGATACCTATGTATTGGTCAGCCGGCTTAAAAGCAGTGATCCTGCCGACACCCTGATCGTAACTTCTATCCAGAAAATGAGCAACATAGAAGGCGAGGAGGACGGTTTTAATGCCAAAGACCTGGAGCAGATGCGCAGCAAAAGAATAGTCGTCATTGTAGACGAAGCGCACCGCACCGTTTTTGGAGAAAACATGCTGCCCGCCATTCGGAAAGCATTTCCCCGCGCCGTATTTTTTGGATTTACCGGCACACCTATACAGGAAGAAAATCAACGCAAAGAAGCCACAACATCAACCATCTTTGGCGATGAACTGCACCGCTACAGTTTAGCAGATGGCATTCGTGATAAAAACGTATTAGGCTTTGACCCGTACAAAATTCTTACTTATACTGATAAAGACATCAGGAAGGCCGTGGCTCTGCGAGAAGCTATAGCTGCAACAGAGGCCGAAGCTATAGCCGATCCGGATAAAAGTAAGATCTATTATCATTTTATGGATTCGGCTAAGGTAGCTATGGCTGGTAGGCGCAATAACGCCGGTCAATACATAAAAGGAATAGAAGATTACTTGAACGCCTCGCAGTACGAACGTGCAGAGCATCAGCGGACGGTAGTTAATGATATTAAAGATAACTGGCTGCGTTTAAGCCATGACGGAAAATTTCATGCCATCCTCGCTACCAGTAGTATTACTGAAGCCATAGAATATTATCGGCTGCTGAAAACGGAATTCCCCGCATTAAAAACCACCGCGTTGTTTGATCCGACTATTGATAATAATGGAGGTTTCGTATTTAAAGAGGAGGGTTTGTTGGAATTAATACAAGACTATAATCAGCGCTACCAGCAAGAATTTGCATTTGCATCACATGCCAGGTTCAAGAAAGATATATCCAACCGCTTGGCCCATAAAAAGCCTTATGAAAGATTAGAAAAATCACCTGAAAAGCAAATTGATCTGCTGATTGTGGTTGACCAGATGCTTACCGGCTTCGATTCTAAATGGGTAAATACTTTATATCTCGATAAGGTATTGCGCTATGAAAATATCATACAGGCATTTTCACGCACCAACCGTTTGTTTGGGCCGGATAAGCCTTTCGGTGTAATAAAATATTACCGGTTCCCGCACACTATGCATCAAAATGTAGATAGGGCTGTAAGACTCTATTCGGGCGACAGGCCTTACGGTTTGTTTGTTGAACGTTTAGATAGGCAACTGGAAAATATGAACGCTACCTATCAAAGCATAGCGAATTTATTTACCAGCGAAGGAATTGAAAACTTTGAGAAATTGCCTGATAATTTAGCTGTAAGGGGGCAGTTCGCCAGGCTTTTCAGGGCGTTTAACCAATATCTTGAAGCGGCAAAAATACAGGGCTTTCAATGGCACAAATCGAGGTATGAGTTTAAAGACCGAAAGCCGGATCCTATTATAGAAATGCTGTTTGATGAAAATGATTATAATAGTATGCTGGCACGGTACAAAGAAATGTTCACTACAGGCGGTGGCGGTGGCTTACCCGATGTGCCTTTTGAAATAGAACCTTATATTGTAGAGATTGATACAGGTAAGATTGATGCCGATTACATGAACTCCCGTTTTGTAAAGTACATCAAATCCTTAGATCAAACAGACGTTACGGAAGACCAGCGTAAAGTAATTCTGGACGAACTGCATAAATCCTTTGCCACACTAACCCAGGAGGAACAAAAATTTGCCAATATTTTCTTGAATGATGTGATGAGCGGCAGTGTGAAATTAACACCGGATAAAACATTCAGAGATTATATAACCGAGTATTTATACCAGGCTAAATACGGACAAATTTTAAAGCTTTCCACCCTCTTAGGCGTAAATAAAGATAAGCTTCAAAATTTAATGCGGGCCAATATCACAGAGCAAAACATCAATGAATATGGTCGTTTCGAGGAGTTAAAGGCAACAGTGGATAGAGATAAAGCAAAAGCTTATTTTGAAAAAGGCGAAGGCAAGACATTGCCAGATTTTAGGATCAGCATTAAAATAGATCAGTTATTGAAGGACTTTATCATGAAAGACGGGTTTGAATTGGTGGAATAATCAAATTTATATACCTCCGACTTGGCGCGAGCATGATGATAAAACAGTGCTCGAATGCTTTCCGTAACTTATCCACCCCCCAACATTTCCTATCTTCACCCTATGCTATTCGACCCCGACAACCCCATCATGAAGCTCTGCGCCGGGGGCATGCAACTGGAAGGCGAAGGCAGGCACAGCGAGGCGGCAAAGCTGTTCCACAAGGCCTGGGCGGAAGCGTCCAACGACCTGGAAAAGTTTACCGCGGCGCATTACGTGGCGCGGCACCAAAACAGTGTGGCCGACAAATTAACATGGGATGAAACCGCCTTATATTTCGCGCTGCGGATAAAGGACGAAAGCGTTAAAGAAACGCTGCCCTCGCTTTACCTCAACATCGGCAAATGCCACGAGGACCTGCACGATGCCGGCAACGCCATGAAAAACTACGAGCTGGCGCTGGAATACGCGCAGTTTCTGCCGCAGGACGGCTACGGCAACATGATCAGGGCGGGTATCGAAAACGGGATAAAAAGGGTAGTGGGGTTGTGAAATGAATAGCCATGGAGGGCAGAAGCCGGCCCGTCTTGCGCCTGGGACGATTTTTAAGTGGCAAGGCGATTGTTTTTAATATTCAATTATTACACGTATATTTGGATAGTAAATCACACGTGCGATGACAACCAAGCTTACACTGACGATAGAAGACAAGGTAATCGACTCGGCTAAAAAATACGCCCGCCAAAAAGGGAAAAGTTTATCCGATATTGTAGAGAACTATTTAAAATCAATAGCCACGCCGGAAATAACCGTGGAACAGTTGTCGCCTAAAGTAGCCCGGTTAAAAGGCGTTATCAAACTGCCTGAAGATTTCGACTATAAAAAGGAAATAGGGAATATTCTAACTAAAAAATATCGAAAGTGATGACGCACATTTTCATGGATACGAATGTCGTCATTGATTTCTTAGCAGACCGACAACCTTTTTCATCACATGCTGCCCGGCTTTTTGATCTTAGTGTCGCTGGTAACATCACGATTTATATTTCGGCTGTTTCCTACAACAATGTGTATTATATTCTCAGGCAATCGGTAAGTAATAGCGCTGCAATAAAATTATTGGAACAACTGGCCGAAATGACGGAAGTAGTTGACGCGACCGGGACTATTATTAAACAATCGCTAAAAACAGATTTTAAGGATTATGAAGATGCGATTCAATATTACTGCGCCATCAGCATACCGAGAATAGATTTTATTGTAACTCGCAATACAAAAGACTTCAAAAAAAGCGCCTTACCGGTGCTAACCCCCACAGAAGCAATGGTTGCATTAAATAATGGTTTATAAAACGGCAATGATCCACGCCGGTATCGAGAGCGGGATAAAAAGAGTGGTGGGCTTGTGAGCCTGCCGGCACTTGAAAAAATGACAGTTTTTTATGAAAATTTTTCAGGGCGGCGGTGCAAATTTTTCACGTTCGGCCTGTCGCCGGCCTTTGGCATTTTGTTTGAACGTTATAGTTTGTAAAGTTTAATTGATCAATAAGTTAAATCGTTAATTAATTTAAGGAGGAAAACCTATGACATTGGTTAAATTTAGTCCCGAGAAGAAGACGAACAACGTACTGCCGGGCTTTAGCGACATTTTCGAATCATTTTTCAACGAACCGGTTTTTTCAAGCCGTCTGGTGAGCCGCGTGCCGGCCGCTAACATCAGCGAAACCACCGACCATTACCATATCGAACTGGCTGCGCCGGGTCTGAAAAAAGACGACTTTAAACTGCAGCTTGAACAGAATGTGCTGAACATTTCGGTTGAGCAGGAGATGGAGAGCAAAAGCGAGCAAAAGAATTACAGCAAACGCGAGTACAATTATACTTCGTTCGTTCGCTCGTTTACCCTGCCCGAAAGCGCCGACGAGAACAACATCGAGGCCCAATATACCGATGGCGTGCTGGTGATCAATATCGCCAAAAAAGAAGGGGCCAAATCGGTTCGCAGGCAAATCGAAATAAAATAAGCGACAGTTCCTTTATTAACCAGGTAAGGGCCCCTCGGTGGGTCTTTACCTGTAATTGTTTGTCCTTATGAAACGCAGTTATTACATCATGCTCAGCCTTAAGGCGCCGGGCGGTTACCAGTGTTTCGGGCAATACCAGCTCGGCAGCGATAAGGTGTTTGCCGAGGGGATATTTTCGCAGTTAAGGGGCAGCGGCACGATTACCGAACATCCCAGGCTGCATATGGACCTGGTGGAAGAGGCCGAGGGATTACCGGTTACCGTTAAAACCATTTGCTGTACGCTCGACCAATTTACCGGCAACTGCAAACACCTCGCTAAGGAAATTTTTCGCCTGCATACGCTTAACGAGCTCTTGTAGCAATCTCAGCTATATTTCTAAAGCCGGGCCCCGGTCGTTACGGCTGGGGCCTTTTTTTGCGAAAGGATAACTTAACTCACTTTTAAAGGAAGATTGCCATTGCCGCAGTTACGGTCAAGCTGGTCCTTGCGTATTACGGACCAGATTTTTGAAGTGCATCAATATCGCCTAAATCTTTTGGTCTAAATGTAATTACCCTGGCCATTTTTTCAGGAAAGGAACCATCGGGGCTGGTATAATAATTTTTCGTTAACCGGGCAACCTCCTGCAATCGCTCGGACACACTTTTGATCGACAGAAAAGAACGTCTGAATAGTCTTCGTCCTCCATTTTGACAAAGTTGACCGCTTTAATTATTTGCCTGCTCATAACTAAAATTACATAAATATAGGCATTAAAAGGAGAAGGAAATATACGGTACAGACAAAAAGCTTGCAAGAATATCGTCAGAACAACGATTGCGAACGGATAAAACGAATAAGATAAATTGTAAATTTTAATTTATCAGGAATACTTTACTTTTTTGAAGTGCTTCCATTGTTCGACGCTCATTCTACCAAAATAATCGTCATCAACCTGTGTGACAAAATTTATATGAGCGCCAAACTTTTCTTCAATGTAATTTGACATCTCTTTTGAGTTGAGATATGTCTTTACAAAAAGCGTATTCGGAAAAGAGTAAAACCAGGTGTCTATTTTGCCATCGGCATCTAAGGCACTGATAATCTTATCCCTATCATATTGAGTTGACAACAAGATTAAGAGTATATTATTCATTTGTATTTTCTCCTATCTCTTTTGTTGGAACGGTTAAATCTATAGGGTTGAATTGTATTCCCTCGCCTTTAGAAGCTATTATATCTAATTTTTTGTCTTCTATCCTGTATTTTTCTGATTGAAGTAGTTTGGGATCCTTTATTAAAAGTACCACATACATTACTAATGCAAAAATAACTACTAAAACTATTAGACCAAGAAAAACATATCTAATTACAGGTTCTTTAAAATAATACATTCCCCCAATACTCAATACACAAACAATGCTGCACTGCCAAATAAGTGGAGCATAGGCATTTGTCTTTGAACCTGATTTCATCAGATTCGCTAACTGAGCCATCATTTGATCAAACGACATTGTGATTTGTTTAAGAACCCTAAAATTATAAAAGAAGTTTTATAAAATCTGATCTGGTATTTTATGGAGTATAAATTTTACACCAATTCACTTCTTCATTTCCTCCATCACCGCCCGGTAAAACTCGTCGATATGCCGGGTGCCGATGATGTAGATCAGCCCGTCGCGGTCGGTAAGGTGTAGGGCGTCCTTGCCGGAGGTATAGAAACGGATGGTGCCTTTTTTGTGCAGGTTATAAACCGGGTTGTTCAGAAAATAGCGGCTGTATTCGCCTTTCTCCACCTTAACGATGCTGTTCAGGTCGATCTTTACCAGCCGCGTGGTCCACAGCCCGTCGATGAGCACGCTTTGGTTCATTACGCGTATGCGGAAATGCAGGAAAAAGCCCATAACGATGGAAATGAAGATGATACCCAGGCCCGCAATGGCCAGGATGTCGGCCTTTTCATTTACGTCGGTAAAAAAGTTAAAGGCATAGGCCGAAAAACAGAACATGGCCAGCACAAGGCGTATGGTAACGGGCACCCACTCCCTGCCTAGGTACTGCTTTTCGATAAATACCGGTTTCTCGCTCATTTTTAAATGCATTATCCTTATTGACTCACCCGGTCATCGCTATGCACGCACCCTCTCTTCGCTGTGCGGGAAGAAGGGTTTTTTGTTTTACCGGTTTTCAAACCCCTCTTTCCAAAGGAGAGAGGGGCAGGGGTGAGTCTCAAATTTTATTCAGTTCGAAGATAGTAACTTTTTTAGTCTTCGCGCTTACCTTGTAACGGTCGTCCTGCCGGTAGCCGCCGATCCAGATGATGTCGCCGTTGCCGTTTACCAGTAAGGGTATTTGTTTTTTTTCGTGCAAAGGTACTTTCTGTCCCACAAAAAAATCGCTCAGCTTTTTACGCGTTTGCATGCCCAGCGGGTAAAAATAATCGCTTTGCTGCCAGGCGCGTATCGTCAGCGGGTAAACAAGCAGCGCGGCGTCCACCGAAACCGCCATCGGGTTATCGCGGACGATCAGCGGCGAATCGTCGTGCAAAACGGTCAGGATGTAATTGCCGTAATATATCTCCCGGTTGTCCGGGTTGATCGTCGCCGGTTGAATTTCCTCGTTGCGCTTTGGCGACAAAACCAGCTTTTCGCGATCGAGCACCAGGCTGAAGCCGGCGGATTCAAATACCCGGCCCGGGTGCTTATCAAGCGCCGAAATGATGTCGTTGACGGTCGATTCGTTAAAACCGTATTCCCTGAGCAGGCCGGACAGCAAAAAGGCCTGCGGCTGTAATTTTTTTACGTCTTCGATGCCGATGTGTATCTCGTGCTCCCGCCGAACGAGCAGGCTGCGGCTTAATTCGTCCAGCTTGTTTTGCAGTACTGCTTCCAGGTTGCGGAAGTGCTGCAGGTTATGTTCAAAAGTTTCTTCCAGCGCCGGGTTCAGCTCTTTAAGCTTGGGTATCACCTCCAGCCTGATCTTGTTGCGGGCGTATTTGGTTGACGAATTGGAACTGTCTTCAACATATTCCAGGCCGTTTTTCTGTGCAATGTCCTGTATTTCATCCCGTCCTAAAAACAGCAGGGGTCGTACCAGCGAACCGTTCTTAGGCAGTATGCCGTGCATGCCGGCAATGCCGGTGCCGCGGGTAAGATTGAGCAATATTGTTTCGATGGCGTCGTTTTGGTGATGTGCAAGGGCTGTAACGCCATAGCCCCAGCGCTGACTGATCTCGCCGAACCACTGGTAACGCAGGTCGCGGGCGGCCATCTGGATCGATATTTTTTTCGACGCGGCATAACCGGCGGTATCAAAATCGATGGTATGGAAAGGCGCGCCCAGCGAAGCGGCCAGGTTTTTAACGAATAGCTGGTCGGCGTCGGCTTCTTCGCCGCGCAGCTTAAAGTTGCAATGCGCTATGCCGAAGGTAAATTCGGCCCGGTGCAGCAGGTGCGCCATCAGCACCGAATCCATACCGCCGCTTACGGCGGCCAGGATTTTGGTGTCGTGATCGAAAAGGCCGTGCTGTTCAATAAATCCGGTGAAACGCTTAACAGGCAGCATGGTCAAAATTATCAATTTTAAATTACCCGCCGATCGCCCCGTTAAAATTCGGGCTGTGCCGAACAAATTGAGCCATAAATTATTAATTTAATAACCCCATCCAAAAAACTAATTTTGCCCCGTGATCAAACACGTGTTAACCTTTTTACTGCTTATTGCCGCAACGGCAGTAACGGCGCAGCAAAAATCGGTCATTCATTTGATAAAATCCGAAAGCATGCAGGGCGCCAAAGTGAACGGCGTGGACGTGCTTAAGGTATACAAAGGCACTTTTCAGCAGGATTATTCGACGCTGAGCGCCGACAGCGCCTATTTCCACCAGAAGGAAAACACGTTCGACGCGTTCGGCCATGTGGTGATCACCCAGGGCGATACCATGCACATTTACTCGGATAAGCTGAACTATAACGGCAATACCAAAATAGCCATACTGACCGATAACGTGCGCATGGTGGATAAGGACGCCACGCTGACCACCAATTACCTTACTTACAATACTGCCACGCGCTACGGCACCTATACCGGGGGCGGCAAGCTGGTGAACAAAGCCAACACGCTTACCAGCAAAAACGGCTATTATTTCGCCCAAACCCGCGACTCGTACTTCAGGTACGACGTGGTGCTGCTTACCGAGGATGCGCTGGTAAAAACCGATACGATGCGCTATAATTCGGGTACGCGCATAGCGTATTTTTATGGGCCGACACACATTTATGGCAAGAAGAAGGGCAAGGATAACGACACGCTGTACACCGAGAACGGCCGTTACGAGACCAATACCGAGCAGTCGTTTTTTGGCAAGAACAACCTGTACCAGCAGGGCACCAAGACGCTGAAGGGCGACAGCATGTTTTACGACCGTAAAAAAGGCTACGGCAGGGCCATTAACCACATTACTTTTAACGACTCGGAACAAAAAATGACGCTGAAGGGCGACCTGGGCATTTACACCAAATCGGACGAGCGCACCATCGTGACCAAAAATGCCTACGGCGTATTTATAACCGAAGAAAAGGATACAACCAAAAGCGACTCGCTGCACCGAACGCAAAAGCTTAAGGGCGACACGGTACAGCCGCCGAAGCTGGACACTTTCCAGAAGATCATCGCTAAAACCGTGCGGCAGGGCAAGCAGACGGACAGCAAGCGCGATGAAAAGGCTAAAAAGGCCGCTGAAAAGAAGCAGAAAAAGAACAAAGCGGAGGCGAAGCAGGAAAAGCTGCCGGTGGATACTGCTATAACAAAGAAAGATACGTCGCGCGTTAAGCAGGACTCTATATTTATGACGGCCGATACGCTGGATACGCGAATAATGACCTACAAGGAGTTAAAGGACCTGCAGGAAAAGATCAGGCTGGCGCATACGATAGATACTAATATCAAACCGCCGTCCATTGTATACAAGGTGCCGGTAAAATACATCGAGCTTTCGCCGCCGAAGATATTGCCCGATACCGGCCACAACCATTTTAATATGTTCGGCAGCCCTAAGCCCAAAGCGGTGGCGCAGAAAAAGGTTGAGAAAACGGAAAAGCCGGATAAGTTGGTGGTGACCAAAAAGATGACGCATGCCGACAGCCGGAAATTGCAGAAAAGCAGCGGACCCGATTCGGTTTACATGACGCGGATGGTAAACCTGAAAGATACGTCGCGCATCAGGGTACTGAGCGCTTACCATCGTGTAAAAATGTTCAAATCCGACCTGCAGGCCAAGTCCGACTCGGCTTTTTACAGCGCCAGTGACTCAACCATCCGGCTGTATGTCAAGCCTATCGTATGGACGCAGGGATCGCAGCTTTCGGCCGATACGATAAACCTGCAGATGAAAAACAAAAAGCTGGATAACATGGAGATGTTCCCCAACGCGTTTGTCGTCAATGTAGAGAAGGGCGATTCGACGCACTTTAACCAGTCGGCCGGGAAGAAAATGCGCGGGTTTTTCAAGGACGGCAAACTGATCCGCATGTTCGTGGACGGTAACGCCGAAACCATTTACTATTCGCGCGACAGTACGAAAGGGAAGGACAGCGTCGGGAAGATCAGCGGCATGCAGCGCTCGCTTAGCCGGCGCATTACCATCGGCTTTAAGGAAGGCAAGGTAACCAGCCTCGCGTTCAGCGGTAAACCCGAGCACAGGTACGGTCCGCTAAGCAAGTTTACGGATGATGATAAAATATTGAAAGGCTTTATCTGGAAGCCAAAGGAAAGGCCGCGCTCGAAAGAAGAGATCATTCATCCGAAGAAAGATATACCTCCGCCCACCAATAAAAATAAACCGTCCGGAAATAAAAAGGCTCCGCCTAAGAAAGGCGCCGAAATAAAAGCCGGTAAAGACACAAGTACCGCAAAACCTGCTACTGCGCCGATGCCGGTAAAAGCGGCCACTAAGGATACTGTGTCAAAATCGCCGGAAGTGAAGACTGCGAAAGATAGCACGGCTAAAGCGCCGGCGGTAAAAAAGGATAGTACGGCAAAGCATCAGCGGTCAAAAGATAACTAGGCGTTATCCTTTATGTTTTCTTTTGGGATGCCTGCTCGTATGAAAAACAGATACAATTAAAATCAATTCCCTGTGTCTGTCGACCTTGAAAACAATCAGGTAAGGGAAGTCGTCGATTTTAGTTTCGCGGTATTTCCCTTTTGAAGGGTAATGTAAAGGATTACTTTCTATCAGGTATGCTTTTTTGAAAAACTCATTCTCGAAACGCAGGCCCAAGCCGCTCTGTTGTTCTTCATACCATTCCCACGCTTCGGATAATTCGCCGCGTGCCTTAGGGGACAGATCGACTTTAAACATTATTTTTGTGCATTCCCGGCACGTTTCTTCCTTAGTTGATCAAACGTTTCTTCCATCTCGTCAAGGCTGTAACCCCGGTCAATCCCGGCCTCATACCTTCTTACACGTTCGTCCAGCTCGGCAACAAACTCTTCATCTTTCGACCAATCGTAAGGCTCTGTTTCGATCTGATCTTCTAATATGGTATAGATAGCTTTAACTTTCTTATCGTCAGCCCCCTTGATATAATCGCACAATTTTTCCCGAATTGCTGCTGTCGTCATAAATTTTGTCTTTTAGTAAAGTTAAAGATTATTCATGTATGCCGGTTAAAAATTCCACCAGTTTCTCAACCGCTCTTGCCCGGTGGCTTAGCTTGTTCTTTTCCGCCAGGCTCATTTCGGCGAAGGTGATGTCATAGCCGTCAGGCTGAAACAACGGATCGTAACCAAAACCTTCTTTGCCCGCTTTTTGGTGGCGGATAGTACCTTCAACGCTTCCCTCAAAGAAGTACTCCCGGCCTTTCCACATCAGTGATATGACGGTCTTAAAGCGCGCTTTCCGGTTTTCGGCGCCTTCCAGTTCGGCCAATAGCTTGTCGTTATTGGCATGGTGGCCGCCATGTTTGCCGGCGTACCGCGCTGAATATACGCCCGGTTTGCCGTCCAGCGCCTCAACCTCCAGCCCGCTGTCGTCGCCGAAGCAATCCAGGCCGTATTTTTCATAAACGTAGTGGCTTTTGATGGATGCATTTTCCCTGAAGGTACTGCCGGTTTCCTCGATATCGTCGCGGCAGCCGATGTCTTCAAGCGTCAGCAATGCTATTTGCCCATCGAGCTTGGCCGACACTTCCTCCAGCTTGTGGCGATTGTTGGTAGCAAATACTAATTTTTCAGGCATGTGTATCAGAGAGTTTTCATTTGGTCCCAAAAGGCTTTTTTCTTTGCTACGTCGGGGATCATTTCGTCAAAACTGAAAGTGCGCAGCAGTTTGACGCCGTTATGCATTTCCGCCTTATTGAGGTCAACGACCATGCCTTCGGAGATCGTGCTTTCCCCAAGTAACACGCAGGTTTTAGGTTTGAAGTATCCGATCAGTTCACTATAACTCGTCGCAGCATGACGGTTGATATTCAGGATCGCCACGTCATCCCGCGTATAGCCGATGCGGCCAAGCGTGCTTTCTAAAGCCGAAAGATGTTCAGCAGCCATATACTCATGTTCCGGATAGTGGACAACGATAAGAAAGCCCTTTTTGTTCGACCCGAGATAATTAAACCCCGGCGCGGGCGTTTCTATCTCAGGTTGGGACGGTTGGAGGCCGGTATAAGTCACCTTGTCTTCATTTAACAGGTAAAGATCATCACGGAATAAAAAACGCAGCGCGGTACTCTCTTCAGCTTTCACTTTTAACAAATTTTAACCAAAAATAGTTAATTGTTAGCCCCATTATCAGCATATTAGCGCAAAATTTATAAATAGGCATATATGCGCGTATTTTCGCACCTTTGCATATTTTGCATTACAGAGCACACATGAGAAAGATCGGGTTAGCCATTTTAAGTTTACTTTTAACCATATCTGTCGCCGAGGCCAAAACGCATGGAAAGCGGGACACCGTTCCTGCCGGGCCGAAGCGCACACTGGATAAGATTGTTGCGGTGGTGGGAAGCAGTATTATCCTGCAGTCGGATATAGAATTGGGATATGCCAACTACCTGGCGCAGGGAGGCCGGCCCGATGAAGGGATTAAATGTTATATCGCGCAGAACCTGTTAACACAAAAACTGCTTGCCCAGCAGGCGGTGATCGACAGTGTGACCGTTAGTGACGACGATGTCGACAACGAGGTCGACCGCAGGATGCGTACATCGATACAAAGAGCAGGCGGCCAGGACAAGCTGGAGCAATTCCTCGGCCGTTCGGTTTTGCAATATAAAGACGAGATCAGGCCCGATATCAAGGAAAGTATGATCGCCAGCAAGATGCGCGGCAAAATAACCGAGAAGGTAAACGTAACGCCGATGGAGGTTGAGGAATATTTTAAAAAGATAGCCAAAGACAGTCTGCCGACGTTTAACAAGGAGGTTGAAGTAGGCGAGATCGTTTTTCAGCCGAAACTCAGCGAAAAAGAAAAAGCCGATGCGAAAGCAAAGGCCGAAGAGCTATATCAGCGTGTTAAAAAGGGCGAAGATTTTGGAACCCTCGCCAGGTTATATTCGGAGGACACAGGGTCGGCTCCCGAAGGCGGCGACCTGGGCTTTGCCGACCGGAACACTTTTGTAAAAGAATTTGCATCATGGGCATTCAGGCTCAAAGCAGGTGAAATATCCCCGGTTTTTGAAACCGAATTCGGTTTTCATTTCCTGCAGGTGATCGAAAGGCGCGGCGAGCAGGTACATGTACGGCATATCCTGATCGTACCCGCTATTACGCAGGCAAGTATCGACCGGGCCAAGGCCAAAGCTGATAGTGTATACGATATGCTTCAGAAGAACCAAAAGATCGCCTTCTCTGCTGCGGCGTCGTATTATTCTGACGATAAAGAAACCAAGTACAACGGCGGTATGATGCTGAACGCTGAAAACGTTGAAACGCGATCGACCTTTATCCCAACCGATAAGCTCGACCCGCAGGTGGCATTGACCATCGACACGATGAAAGTAGGCGAAATATCTAAACCCCAGCTTTTTACCGACCAGCGTGGCAAAAAGTCATATAACATCTATTACCTGAAATCGGTTACCGACGCACATAAGGCAAATTTGAAGCAGGATTTTCCGAAATTAAAGGAATATGCGTTAAATGATAAGCTTAACCGTACTATAAGCGAATGGTTCGAGAAACGCCGCAAGGAGACCTTTATCAGGATCGACCCGGAGTACCAGTCGTGCCCGCAGCTGAAGGGCTGGAACAATGTGCCGCTGTCGGCGCAGGCTAAACCTTAACCCTAATGGAACACAGATCTGATGTTGAAGCCGCTGATGCGCTAAGGGACGATTACAGGCGCATTACTTCCGAAATAGGTAAAATCATTGTCGGGCAGGACGAGGTGGTCAAATCTGTGCTGGTGTCGATCTTCAGCAATGGACATTGCCTGCTTGTGGGTGTGCCCGGCCTTGCCAAGACCCTGCTTGTACAAACCGTTGCGCGGGTGCTCGACCTTGATTTCAGCCGGATACAATTCACACCCGACCTGATGCCTTCCGATATTATCGGATCCGAAATACTGAGTGAGGACAGGAACTTCAAATTCATCAAAGGCCCTGTTTTCGCGAACATTATCCTGGCCGACGAGATCAATCGTACCCCGCCTAAAACACAGGCCGCCTTGCTCGAAGCCATGCAGGAAAAAGCCGTTACAGTAGCCGGCGTTACACATAATCTTTCACAGCCTTTTTTTGTACTGGCAACTCAAAACCCAATTGAACAGGAGGGTACCTATCCGCTGCCCGAGGCGCAGCTCGACCGCTTTATGTTTAATATCGCCCTCGATTACCCTACGCTGAAACAGGAACTGGACATTGTAAAGCATACGACGAGCGGCGAACATATTGAAGTCGGCAAAGTGCTTAACGCAAGGCAGATCATCAACTATCAGCAACTAGTTAGGAACATACCCGTTACGGATAACGTACTGGAATATGCGGTAAAGCTGGTATCGAGGACGCGGCCCGGCAGCGACACCGCTTCGGCTGATATTAAGCGGCTGCTTAGCTGGGGTGCCGGCCCGCGCGCATCGCAATTCCTGGTATTGGGCGCCAAATGCCACGCGGTCATCAACGGAAAGTACTCTCCCGACATTGAAGACGTCCGCGCCATAGCTAAACCCGTATTGCGGCATCGCATCATCCGCAGTTATCACGCCGAAGCGGAAGGCTTATCGGCAGACGATATTATCGAGCGGTTGTTCTGATTGGTTGAATTGTTGTAAGGTTGAAATGTTGTAAAGTTAACTTCCGACTTCTGACTTCCGACTTCAAACTCACTGCTCCACCGCCGAGAACACCTCCAGCAGGATATCCCACTTATGTTCAGCGTCTAACTCCCAAATGCGCACGTAATTGTAGCTGCTCACGATATCGCCTTTTTTGATCCTTGCCCGGCCGTAACTGTAAGCCAGGTCGTTGCTGGTAGAACGGCCGGCATCGAGGGTTTCGGCCTCGATGCTGATGCCCTCGTTGTCGATAAATTTCATGATCTTATCGGTACCGGTGATCGGTTCGAAGCCGGGGAAATAGTAACGTCCTTCGGGGCTCAGGAATTCCTTGTATGATGCCAGCACGGATAAGGTCAGTTCGTGGTTAAATACCTTGTCGGTACTTAAGATGATGCTCTTGCCGCTGAAAGGATCTTTGCTCGGGGCTGTTTGTTTTGAAGTATCTGGATCCTTAAAATCGGTCAGTTCTTCCTGCTCGGGTTCCGGGTGCTGTATGCCCAGGTCGATTAATAATTTTAGTTTACCCGTTTCGTCGGCCCGCCATACGGAAACGTAATCGCCGTAAACTTTGTCATCATCGTTCTTGCTGTTCTGGTAAGTATACGGTCCGGCTGTAAATGCCAGATCGCCGTTGGCGGAGATGCGGGCAAACTTGGGCTTCCAGGATAATACGCCGGGTTGTTTATCTATGGAACCGTAGAAATCGGTTATTTTAACAACCTCGGGCCTGAATACGATACCTTCCGGGTCGGCTACATCCAAAAAGGCGTCTTTAATGCCTTTTCTCTCCACCAGCCTGTTAAAATTATGTTCAGCTTCTAATACTTTGCTTACGGTTACAACGGTTTTTTGCGCCACGGCTGCCCCGGCGCAAGTGAGCAGCAGCGTAATAACTATAAGTGATCTTCTCATTCGTTTCTACAGATTTTTGATAAGCCGGTGAGGGGCATAAGCCCTTAAGCAACGACTAATTAACGGCTTTATCTTGATTAAAGTACAAATATGAAATTTTTGTGAAAATTAAATCTTGTTCCAGGTGGTGCCTTCCTTGCTGTCTTTCAACTGAAAGCCGATCTTTTGCAAGCCATCTCTTATCTTATCCGAGGTGGCATAATCGCGGTTGGCCTTAGCCTCGCCGCGCAGCCCGACGATCATATTCATAACCTTAGGCAGGTCGTCATTGGCGGCCTGTTCATTTTTCAGGCCTAAAATATCCAGCACAAATGTTTGCATGAGCTGTTTCAGCAGGTCGAGGTTCGGCTGATCGATTTTGAGTTTCCCATCGTGCACCGAATTGATAATACGCGAAGCTTCGAACAGTTCAGCGATCAGCACCGGGCTGTTAAAATCGTCGTTTATGGCATCGTAGCAGCGTTGCTGCAAAGGGGCTATGTCCGCCTCGCCGTTTGCCGACGCTGTAAGGTCGCTGAGCAGGGTGAACGAATTGATCAGTCGCTTAAAACCTTTTTCGGATGCTTCCATGGCGTCGTTACTGATGTCCAGCGTGCTGCGGTAGTGCGCCTGCAAAATAAAGAAGCGCAGGGTCATGGGGCTGTACCCTTTGCCGAGTATCGAATTATTGCCCGTAAAAAGCTCGTAAGGCAAAATGCTGTTACCCAGCGACTTCGACATCTTTTGGCCGTTCATCGTCAGCATATTGGTATGTATCCAGTATTTAGCTGGGTTTATGTGGCAGGCGGCGACGCCCTGGGCTATTTCGTTGGTATGGTGCGTCGGTACCAGGTCGATGCCGCCGCCGTGTATGTCGAAGTGCTTGCCCAAATATTTTTCGCTCATAGCCGAGCACTCCAGGTGCCACCCGGGAAATCCCAGTCCCCAGGGTGAAGGCCATTTCATCAAATGTTCGGGCTTGGCCTTTATCCACAGGGCAAAATCCAGCTTGCCGCGTTTCTCATCCTGCCCGCCAAGGTCACGCGTGTTGTTGATCAGTTCCTCCAGGTTGCGCCTGCTCAGGACACCGTAATCCTGCGTTTGGTTATATTTTTCTACGTCAAAATAAACCGTACCGTTTACCTCGTAGGCAAAGCCGTTTTCCAGGATCAGCTTTACGAGCTCGATCTGTTCGATGATATGGCCGGTCGCCCTGGGCTCGATGCTCGGCGGCAGGATGTTCAGCGCGTGCATCACATCATGGAAATCGAGCGTGTATTTTTGCGCGATCTCCATCGGTTCCAGGTGCGCCAGTTTGGCCTTCTTTTCTATTTTATCTTCACCCTGGTCGCCTGCGTCGCCTTCCAGGTGGCCGGCATCGGTTATATTGCGTACATAACGCACTTTATAGCCCAGGTGGGTGAGATAACGGAATACCAGGTCGAATGAAATATAGGTGCGTGCGTTGCCCAGGTGCGCATTGCTGTAAACCGTAGGTCCGCAAACGTACATACCTACAAATGGCGGGTTTATCGGGACAAACTGCTCTTTCCTGCGTGTTAAAGTATTGTAAACAAACAGATTTTGCTCCATAGCGGCAAACTTACGATTTTTTACCGCCCGTGCTATGACAGCGCCGGATGTGCAGACGCTTTTTTTATCATCGGTTTGCAAGGATTTGTTATATCTTTTTTTGAATATCGAATATCTATTAACGAATAACAAAGTGCTTCTGCGCAATAACACTTCGGCATTCGATATTAGTATTTAGATCATTTGAGCACCAAATCGCTCCTCACAGGGTAATGATCCGATAGCCGCTTTTCGATCACATGATAATCCTTTACCTCGAACTGCGGGCTGGCCATGATGTAATCGATCTGGTAATTGGGGAAGCTGCCGTTGTAGGTGCGGCCAAGGCCCGAGCCTTTTTCCACGAAGGCGTTTTTGAGCCCTTTGGCCATCTGGTTGGTGGCGTATGAGGCAGGCGTATCGTTAAAATCGCCTGAGATAATATAGGGAGTAGGGCACGAACCGGCATTCTCCCTGATCTTTACAACTTGTTCGCTGCGTTTGATAAAAGCGTTTTTAAGCTTGGCGCCCAGGCGTTTGGCCGAGCCGTCGGGCTTACCCTGCTGTGATACGCTGTTCAGGTAACGGTAGTCCTCCGGGTCGAAATGGATCGACTGTAAATGCACGCTGTAAACCCTGAATTGCTTTTTGCCTTTCTGCACATCGGCGTAGATACATTGATTTTCGCTCGACCTGTCCGATAGCTGGACATAGCCGTGCGCGGTGATAGGAAATTTTGAAAATAGCGCCAGGCCAATATCCTCGTCAGAGTTTCGCCGCGCAGCTTCGAGGTAATAATACGTGGTGTTCATGATCTTCAGTATCGAATCGAGCATATCGTACTGGCCTTGTTTCCGTGTATAAAACTCCTGGAAGCCTATCACATCCGGCTGCTCCTCGCGGATGATCTGCAAGATCTCCTGTTTGGTTGGAATATCGTTTTTCGAGCCGTAGCGCTTGAAATTATGCACATTGTAGGTCATGATCCTTAACATGTCCGACCCTGCCAGGTAAGTTGTGTCGGTCGGCATACGCAGCCCGATAGTTCTGTTCAGCACATTCCAGCCTAACGCTACACATGCGATGGAGACCAGGGCAAATGTTGCTTTCCTGAACAGCCAGTAAACGATCATGATGATGTTTGCCAAAAGCAGGTAGGGATAAGCCAGGCCGAAGAAAGCCACCGGCCAGAATTTTGCAGGGTCGGTTACCGGGGCAAGGTAACTGATGAGCAGCCCGATGCAAAGGAGGATGTTGATCCAGAGAAATAACCTGTCAATAAAGTTCAGCTTTTTTTTAGCCTTCATTATCCTTGCTGGCGCGAAATAGTATCTCCTTTTCCTGTTTGCTCAGGCTTTCATAGCCTGTTTGCGAAATCTTGTCTAAGATACGGTCTATTTCTTCCTGCCGCGGTTTGTTAACCGAATTTTTGGAATTATTTTTCGCGGCTACCTTTAATTTCGATTTCTTACTGAAGATGTTGGTAAAAAAGCCCACCCAGTCGTTGCCGCGCTGCAATTGCTTGATATAAATAAAGCCGAACAAGGCGCCGCCAAGGTGCGAAAGCTCGCCCCCGGCGTTGAAACCCGATATCCCGATAAAATCGATCACTATGATAAACAGGACTATCCATTTGAGCTTTACCGGGCCAAGGAACATCAGGAAGATGGTGTAATTGGGCAATAATGTAGCCGTCGCCACGATAATGGCCATCACGGCTGCCGAGGCGCCCACTACGGTACTGGCCGCCACCAGGCCGGGATCGTTGGCGAACAACGGCAATACGTTGTAAAAGAATACGAAGAAGAAGGCGCCGGTTAACCCGCCTAAAATGTACAGGCCGATGGTGCGCTTATTGCTTAAGTATTCTTCAAATATCTGCCCTATCCAATAAAGCCAAAGCATATTGAACAGTATGTGGAATACACCGGCATGCATGAACATGTAGGTCAGCGGTGTCCAGAACCGATGGGAAAGCCGGGCAAGCGACGATGGCAGGCGCAGGTACTCGTCAGAATAAGCGTTGATTATATCCGAATTGAAGAATACTTTGCCAATAGTGCCGGGAACGTTGACCAGCAAAAAAACGGCAATGTTGATCCATATCAGCAGCATGATCCTGCTGTGCGATTTCAGCAGTTTATATTGAATGTCTTGCCAGCGCGTGCTCATATGTTTTTAATACCGATAACGCATGAGGGTTAATAAAAGTTGTTCGGCCTCTTCAATCGCCAGATCTTCACCATAATAAAGCCGAACAATGCCCCACCGAGGTGCGCAAAATGGGCCACGTTATCACCGCCGTACTGGCCAATGCCGAGCCATAGCTCCAATACAATATAGCCCGGTACAATGTATTTTGCCTTGATCGGTATAGGGATAAAGAAAAGAAACAACTCCATATTCGGGTAAAGCATCCCGAACACCACCAGCAGCCCAAAGATAGCGCCCGATGCGCCCAGGATAGGCGTCGTATAAATGTCTTTTATCTTTTCTATAACGTCGGGGGTAGCCACTTGATTTTCGCTTATGGTAAACGCGCCAACAAGGTTATGCACTTCGATTGCCTGCACCATCCACTGCAATAGGATAGCGCCGATGCCGCAAATAAAATACAGGTTAAAAAACCGTTTTGAACCGATATTATATTCAACGATAGGCCCGAACATAAAAAGTGCGAACATATTGAAAAAGATATGCGCAATGCCGCCATGCATAAACATGTACGATACGATTTGCCATGGCCTGAAAAAGGGAGAATTAAAATAAAACACCGATAGCCATCTTACCATATCGAATTGGTTTTTTAACAGGTAAGTGGCGACAAAAAAAATGATGTTAACGATCAGCAGGTTTTTTACAACCGGGCTTATATTGGAAAATGGCGATTGCCTGTAGGTACTCATAGTTTAATATAGGTTCTGTTATCTTTCAAATCGTTCGGCCAGCTCGGCCAGGGTAAAGGTAGTAATTACGGGTTTACCATTTAGTGCGATATTAGGCATGCTGCAGGCAAAAAGCTGGTCGATCAACAAGTTCATTTCTTCTAATGATAACCTGACGCCCGATTTGGTCGAAGCGTTACGCGCCAACGATCGTGCCAGGTTATCGCGTTTGTCTAACTTCAATATGGATTGGTTGTTTTTAAAGCCCTCGAGCAGGTGTTCCAGCAGCGTATGTTCTGCAACATTGCCCAGGTCGGCAGGTATGCCGTCTACCACCACCGTGTTTTTGCCGAACTCGCGGATATCGAAACCCAGCGCCCGGATATCCGGCAAAAGTTCGCGCAGCAATTCGTAATCGGCGCCGTTTAACGTTACCGATTGGGGGAACAAGCTTTGCTGGCTGGTGCCCGAATGATTCTCCAATTGCTGTAAAAAGCGTTCGTACAAAATACGTTCGTGCGCCGCCTGCTGGTTGATCAGCATAAAGCCCGACTTGATTTGCGACAGGATATAGCGGTTATGCACCTGGAACAACTGTCTTTCGCTTGATTTATTGACCTCCTGTTCTTCGACAGCTATGGTTTTTTCCTCGTGTATTTCAGGCTGAATAATCGTCTCGCGTTTGCTGATCTCGTACAGCATATCCCAGTTTTGCGGGATAGGCGTTTTGCGGTGCTCGCCGGCATTGCGTAAAAAAGGGATCTCGCGTTCGGTCGTCTTTTCGTTGGCGAACGGGTTGAAATCCGGGTTGAACGCTATCGTCGGCTGAACGATCTCCCCGACCGGTTGCGGCGTGATGAGGTGGCCGATGCTATTCTCCTGGTCGAAATCGATGGTCGGCGTAATATTATACTTACCCAGCGCTCGTTTTACCGCCGAACGGATAATGGCATAGATCGATTTTTCGTCCTGGTATTTGATCTCCGTTTTTGTGGGATGCACGTTAATATCAATCTTGGACGGGTCTATATCGATAAAAAGCACGTACAGCGGGAAGCTTTCCTCGGGCAGCAGCTCTTCAAAAGCCGTTAACACGGCGTGGTTCAGGTAAGCGTCCCGGATGAAACGGTTATTTACGAAAAAAAACTGCTCGCCCCTGGTTTTACGCGCAAATTCGGGCTTGCCGACATAGCCCCGCAGTTTGATGATCGACGTGTCTTCTTCGACAGGCACCAAACGCTGGTTGTAATTATTTCCGAACAGGTGGATGATCCTTTGTTTGAGCGACGTAGGAGGCAGCTCGTAAACCTGCTGACTGTCGTGACGCAGAACGAATTGTATATCCGGATGCGATAACGCCACCCGCTGAAACTCGTCGATGATATGCCGCATCTCAACCGGGTTGCTCTTCAGAAAATTGCGGCGGGCAGGTGTATTATAGAAAAGATTCTTTACACAGATAGATGTGCCTGCCGGAACCGAACAGGGCTGCTGGCTGATCACTTCCGAACCTTCGATAATGATGCAGGTGCCGAGTTCGTCTTCATGCCTGCGCGTTTTCAGCTCGACATGCGAAATGGCCGCGATCGACGCCATCGCCTCGCCGCGGAAGCCCATGGTACGAATAGCGAACAGGTCCTCCGCCTTGCGTATTTTGGAAGTCGCATGCCGCTCGAAGCACATGCGCGCGTCGGTCAGGCTCATGCCGCCGCCGTTGTCGATCACCTGTATCAGCGACTTGCCCGCATCTTTCAATATGAGCTGTATCTTATCCGCACCGGCATCGATGGAATTTTCGATAAGCTCCTTCACCGCCGACGCAGGGCGCTGCACCACCTCGCCCGCGGCGATCTGGTTGGCAACTGAATCGGGTAAAAGCTGTATGATATCCGGCATGTAAAAAATCCCTTCCCTGGAGCACATCACCCTCTGTGCCATTTTCTCTGTACTCTCGGTGGTTAATTTTTTGAAACCACAGAGAGCACGAAGTATTTTCACGGAGTACACAGAGTAGCGCCCGGCGATATAGCCCGCTAAATTAAATAATTGAGGGCATAACTTTATTGGAGATATTTTGTATATAGATAATTATTGCACCGTATCAATATTCATGTTGTTCCTGTAATTTAATATTAGGATAATTGTATTCTACTTTAGCTATCCGCCTTATGAGGAAATTTTGGCCGCTGGTACTGCTCTTACCGGCTCTCGGCTGTAAGCAGAAGGATTATAATGCCGATCTGCTTGTTAAAAACGCAGTTGTTTACACCGTCGACAGTACCTTTTCAACCGCCGACGCGTTTGTGGTCAATTCCGGCAAAATTATCGCCGTGGGCAAGGATGACTCGCTTGAAAAGATATATAAGGCGCGCCATGTGGTCGATGCGGAAGGCAAGGCGGTTTGCCCGGGCTTTATCGACGCGCATTCACATTTTTACGGCTATGGTTTGAGCCTCCAGGAAGTCGATCTCGTGGGCACGCATAGCTGGGACGATATTATCGACTCCGTATTGGCCTATTCAAAACGAAATACCGACGGCTGGATCGTGGGTCGCGGATGGGACCAGAATGCATGGAAAATAAAACAGTTCCCTAATAAGGCCAAGCTTGACGCCTTATTCCCGGTGAGGCCGGTGATACTGACACGCATCGACGGCCACGCTGCTATTGCCAACCAGGCAGCGTTGAACCTGGCAGGTATTAAGCCGGGACAGACAATTATCGGCGGCGAGATTGAAACGGTAAAAGGCAAACTAACAGGCGTTCTCGTAGATAACGCCGTAGGTATCGTTACACGCAAGATCCCCGCCCCGACGGACGAAGTTACGCAAAATGCTTTCATCGATGCCCAACGCAATTGTTTTGCCGATGGACTGACCACCGTGTCCGACTGCGGCCTGCCTTATACCATGATCAATACCATTGCTGAGTTGCAGCACAAGGGAGCGCTCAAAATGCGGCTTTACGTGCTGTTATCGGACAGGCCCGAAAGTTATGAATACCTGTTCAAACGCGGCGTTTACAAAACGCCCGGGCTCGATGTGCGCGGCTTTAAAATGTACGCCGACGGTGCCCTGGGCTCGCGCGGCGCCTGCCTGCTGCAGCCTTACAGCGACCAGAAAAACTGGCGCGGTTTTTTATTGAGCAGCCAGCAGCATTTTGCCGAGATAGCCAAAAAAGTGTATGACAAAGGTTTCCAGCTTTGCACGCACGCCATCGGCGATTCGGCGAACAGGGTTATATTAAAAATATACGCTTCTGTGCTGAAGGGGAAAAACGACCGCCGCTGGCGCGTGGAGCATGCACAGGTGATAGCGCCCGAAGACATGCATTATTTCGGCGATTATAGTATTATCCCTTCTGTGCAGCCGACGCATGCTACGTCAGATATGCGCTGGGCTGTTACGCGGCTGGGTGAAAAAAGGCTGAAAACGGCCTATGCCAACAAACAATTGCTGGAACAAAACGGCTGGTTGCCGCTGGGGACCGATTTCCCGGTGGAAAACATCAGCCCGATTTATACGTTTTATGCTGCTGTGGAGCGAAAAGACCTCAAAGGCTACCCCGAAGGAGGCTTTCAGCCTGAAAATGCCATCAGCCGGCAGGAAGCATTGCGGGGGATGACCATTTGGGCCGCGAAAGCACAATTTGAGGAAAAGGAAAAGGGGAGCATTGAGCCGGGTAAGTATGCCGACTTTGTGATACTGGATAAAGACATTATGAAAATAAAAGGATCGGAACTGCCGGGGGTAAACGTATTGCAGACCTATGTTAATGGAGAGAAAGTATATGAGAAAAAGTGACCGGCTGGTTTATACCTTCGTCTTATCCTGTTTTATCTTAGTCCATTCTGCCTGTGCCCAGCTTCCTATACCTACAGGGCAGGCTTATGTCAACGAGGAACAACAGGTTGAAAAATCGACGTCCTTATTTAATAACCAACAGCAACTGGTGCCGCTTTCCGACCTTGCCGAACTGAAGATCGCCAGTATCCATTTTACTTACGCTTATGCCGCCGGGTTCGACAGCCTGCTGAATAAATACGCCAAAGTCGATACTTTTAAAGGTACCGACTATGTTACCGTCAAAACTTTGGGCGATCTTGACTTCGATACCAAGCATTATAATACGCTCATTGTCCAGTTGGACGAACAGGACCTGGGCAATCCGCAGATCATCGGCTTTATCCATGATAACGTCCGTATTAAAAACGTCGTGGTCGCTTTTTTCGGCAGGCCAACCAGCCTGGCGAAATTGGATGCGGTGACGGCGCCCATTGTCTTTTGCGACAGGCCGTCGCCGGTCTCGGCATTTTATGCGGCGCAGGCCATATTTGGCGGTGTCCCGGTCACGCAAAAGCTCCGGTTTACTTACTCCGCAAAGTACAGGGCCAATACCGGGTTCCTCACAACGAAGATACGGCTACAATATACGGTTCCGGAAGAGGTCGACATCAACTCGTCCGACCTGAAGGAGATCGACAATATAGCCGATATCGCTATCCGCAACCAGGCTACGCCCGGCTGCGTGGTGCTGGTGGCGCGCGATGGCAAGGTGATCTTTAATAAAGCTTATGGTTATCACACCTACGACAAAACAGAACCGGATAAACTGACCGATATTTTCGACCTGGCATCGGTGACGAAGGTATCGGCGACCACCATGGAGACCATGCGCCTGTACGAGGAGGGGCGCCTGAACCTCGACTCGACGATCGGTTCCTACATACCAATGGCCCGGCACACCAATAAGGACGATCTGCAGGTAAGGGAGTTGCTTTTGCACCAGGCCGGCCTGGTCCCCGATATCAAAACTTATGAGAAGCTGACGCCATCCGATATCAGCGTCGATTCGTCTGCGGCTTTTCCCCATAAAATCGCCGATCATTTTTACCTGAGAAAGGATTATTTTAAAGATGTAATGTGGGCCGATATGCTCAACTCGCCGGTAAATACCCGCGGCCAGTATGTATACAGCGACCTGAGCATGTGCTTTATGAAGGAAATATTGGAGCGAATAACCGCTACACCGCTGAACGTATACGTGCAGCAAAACTTTTATAACCCGCTTGGGATGCAGAATGCCGGATTTTTACCTCTCAACAGGTTTCCGCCCGACCGAATTATACCGACAGAGGACGAACAGGTTTTTCGGCGCCGGTTGCTCATCGGCTATGTGCACGATCCGACGGCCGCTATGCTGGCGGGCGTGTCGGGCAATGCCGGCCTTTTCGCTGGCGCCAACGACCTGGCTATCCTGTACCAGATGATGCTGAATAAAGGCAGCTACGGCGGAGTGCGGTATTTTAAGCCGTCGACGGTGGACCTTTTTACTTCAAGGCAATCGGCTGTTAGCCGGAGAGGGCTGGGCTTCGACCGATGGGATCCGAACACCGCAAAACATTATCCGTCTAAACTGGCGTCGGATCAAACCTACGGGCATACCGGGTACACCGGCACCTGCGTATGGGTCGACCCGAAATATAACATGGTCTATATCTTCCTGTCGAACCGCGTTAACCCGGCGGTGAGCGATAAGCTTTCGACCCTCGAGATCAGGCCTAGAATACAGGACGTGGTGTACAAAGCCATGCAAAAAGGCTGCAATTGCGGGATGATGGGAAAGTAAAAGGATTTCGGATTTCGGATTTTCAATTTCGGATTTATTTGTAGTCGCACTCCCCGGCCTTTGAAAAAGACCAGTTTAGGTACCTAAAATATCCGCTGCTGTATAACCGCCATCAGTTCAGGGCGGAATTTTTCGCTTACCGGTATCAGTTTCCCTGCGATGAAAATATGGTTATCCTGTATTTTTTCGAGCTGCCGTGTATTGACGATGTACGAGTTATGCACCCGGATAAAGGGTAGCGGCAATTGCTCCTGTATGTCCTTTAAACGCCTGTAAATAAGCAGTTGCCCGGTGCTGGTTACCAAGCGTGCGTATTCTTTTTCGCCTTCAAAGTATAGTATCTCTTCAAGGCGTATCCTGCTTAAAGTCTTGCCCGATTTTACGAAGAAATACTCCTTTTCATGTGCAGGTTCGGGCGCATGGACAACTTCCTTCTTCCCAAAATGCGACTCTATCTTTTGGGTCGACGTAAGAAAGCGTTTCAGCGTGATCGGTTTTAGCAGGTAGTCGATGGTCTGAAAATTATAGCTTTCGGCCGCATATTCCGAGTAAGCGGTGGTAAAAACGATCTTCGTTTCGGTGGGTAAAAGTCCGGCCAGCTCCATGCCCGTCAGTTGCGGCATATTGATGTCGAGAAAAATAAAGTCGACCTTGTTCTTCTTCAAAAAAGCCATCGCTTCCAGCGCGTCATAGCACTTGGCCATCAGTTCCCAATCGGTGGTTTGCCGGATAAGTATCTCGAGCAAATTAACCGCGTTGGGCTCGTCGTCGATGATGATGCAGCTCAGGTTCATGATGCGATGGGTACTTTCAGGAATGCTGTAAAAGTTTTGCCGTTTTTTTCAATGTTCAACTCAAACTTCGAGCCGTAAAGCATGGCCAATCGCCTGCGTAAATTCTCGATACCAAAGCCATGCGTTTCATCCTTTGACGCCTGGTCGGGCAGGCTGTTACAGGTTTGGAAAAGCAGGTAGCCCTCCTGCTGTATAAGCGAAATATCCACCTTGTTCTCCTTGCTCGACTTATCGATACCATGCTTGAAGATATTCTCTACGAAAGTCATCAGCAGCATGGGCGGTATGCGCGCTTCAGCGTTATAGTCCTTTACAAAATTCATTTCGATCTTATGGCGGATGCGTATTTTCTCCAGCGCGATGTAATTCTCTATAAAGCTCACTTCGGTTTGCATGGAGACCTCGTCTTTCGGGCTTTCGTCCACAAAGTAACGCATGATGTCCGACAGCCGCTCGATCAGTCCGGCCGTTCGCGGCGCCTCGCGGTAGGCTTCGTAATAGATATTGTTCAGCGTGTTGAACAAGAAGTGCGGCTGCACCTGCGATTTCAAAAGGTTCAGCTCCGCCTGGCTCTTTTGCAGTAATATTTCTTCGGCCTGCTGTTTCAACGTAAAGTAAGCTATGGCGATGCGGAACACAAAGCTGAGCATGTAATTAAGTATCCCGGCGATGATAAAGTTCAGCGCCATGCCCAGGTCCATGCTCTCGGGCTTGGTTTCTACAAAGTGATTGACTAAGTAAATAAGCAAATAACCGCGACCCAGGCCCCCTCCGACAAGCAGCACGATGACGCAGACCACATATTCGACCTTGTGCCCCCGCTCCCAAAGCCTGGGGAACAGCAGCAGTATATTACCGTAAATGACGAGCGTATAAAAAGCGACGCTGGTTGTACTGAAGATGAGCGCATGCGCTAACCCCTCTTCCGGCAGGATCGAAAAGAAAATGATGAGAAATACGGCGATCCAGATCAGCCATTGCAAACGCACTATCGCTTTCGTTCTCTTTAAAGAATTCATCCTTTAAAAGTACAAAGGTTTTCCATTCTGCAAAGCCGGCTTTCAACAGCCCGTCCGCTTTATTCAATAACCACGCCTAAAAACTCAATGGCTATGACCGTTGAAATCCCTCTGTAAACGGTTAAAAAGAACATTGCCCGGGTTGAAATGATTTGCTGTACGACTGTATTAAGATGAGCTTAGACCAACAATTTAGTTGAAAAACTCCTTTTGCCGGTATGACCCTGCACCCGATCACAGAAAAGATTGCGCCGCTTGTAGCAGCACTACTACTCCTATTGTCGCACTCCGGTAATGTGATAAAAATAGCACATGATCAACTTAACGGGTGCGGTTCATTACCGGTAATATTTGAAAAATCAAGCACCATTAATTAATCATCAACATTCACATGAGAAAAGCACTGACAGCCGGTATCGCACTGGCAATTCTTGTAACAGCTTTCGGCAATTTATCCGAAGCGCAGCTAACCTCGCTGCCAAGCGGAGGCAATAAAAGGGCCTCGGTAAGCGAAGGCATCGGCGTCACCAATGTAACTATCACCTACAGCCGCCCGGCTGTTAAAAAACGCGACGGCCACATTTGGGGCGAGCTGATCCCGGTAGGATACGTCGACCAGGGCTTCGGTCCGTCAAAACAAGCGCCGTGGCGCGCCGGGGCCAATGAAAACACGACGATCGAATTTTCGACCGACGTTAAGATCGAAGGCCAGCCGTTGGCGGCAGGCAAGTACGGCTTTTTTATCGCTTACGATCCTAACCAGTGCACGCTGATATTCTCTAAAAACTCCACTTCTTGGGGCAGCTTCTTCTACAAACCTGATGAAGATGTATTGCGTGTAAAAGTGAAGCCGGTACACGTCGACAACAGCGTGGAATGGCTGAAATACGAGTTTACCGACGAAACCCCGTCGAGCGCCGTTGTAGCGCTGCAATGGGAAAAAATGGTTATTCCATTTAAGATCGACGTGGACGTAGCCGGCACACAACTGGCATCATTCCGCCGCGAACTTCGCAGCGAAAAAGGTTTTGCATGGGAAGCCTGGGACCAGGCCGCGCAATATTGTGTTCAGAACAAAACCAACCTGGACGAGGCACTGCTGTGGACCGATACCGCGACCAGCGTAAATTTTGGCGGCGATAAGAGCTTTACCGCATGGAGCACCAGAGCATCGGTGCTTGACGCATTGGGCAAAACGCAGGAATCGGCCGACGCAATGAAAAAAGCTTACCCGTTTGCCAGCATGAACGAATTATACTTTTATGCAAGAGGACTGACACGGATGAAAAAAGGCCAGCAGGCGCTGGAGGTCTTCAAATATTCGTACGATAAATATCCCAACCAGTTTTTGCCCACCGCCGGGATGGCGCGCGGCTACTCGGCTGTGGGTGATTACAAAAAGGCGCTGACTTATGCCCTGAAAGCGCAGGCAATAGCGCCGGATCCCGCCAATAAGAACATCGTGGATAATTTCGTGAAAAAGCTGCAGGCCGGCGAGGACATCAATTAAATCAACTAAATCTCTATACTTCTATTTTATGAGATCATTATTCAAATGGGTTGTACCGGGTGTCGTGGTACTCTGTACAACCCTTTCTGCCTCCGGCCAGGATATTGTCGACCCATCGGCCCAGCCGAAAGTATTTTCACAGGAGGGCGTTGCTTCCACGGCTGACGAATCGGTGGCAGCCTTTGCACCGGATGAAAAAACGGTTTATATAGCGGACGGTCAAACCATCGTCGTTTCAAAAAAAATCAAAGGAAAATGGACCAAACCGGTTACAGCGCCGTTCTCGGGCCAATGGAAAGACTGGGACCCAACCATGAGCCCGGATGGTAAACGGCTGATCTTCGTATCGACCCGCCCGCTGGAAGGAATGCCGCAGGACAAGGCGCAAAAGAGCGCCCATCTCTGGTATGTCGATAAGATTTCGGGTAATAGCTGGTCGTCGCCAAAGCATTTTGACGCGCCCGTTAACGAAGAAGGTTTTAATGATTTTGGCCCATCGGTAAGCGGCTCGGGCACGATATGTTTCTGTTCGCGCAACCGCGACGGCAATAAGGGAATGCGGGGGTATTATGTCAAGTGGCTGGGCGATCATTACGACAAACCCAGGATGCTGGCACTGAACGGCGACAGCGAAATATACGACCCCTTCATCGCGCCCGATGAGCGTTATATCATCTTTGTAAGCAACAACGAGCTCTACATAAGCTACCGCCAGGGAGATAATTGGACGCAGGGCCGGAAACTGCCGGCTAACGTGAATAACGGCAAAGGGAATTTCGACCCCTATGTCTCGCCCGACGGCAAAACGCTTTATTATTCGCAGGATAAGGCGCCCGGTATCCTGATGGTGCCGGTTAGCATCCCTAAAACGTAAGCTGTAAATTTTCAGAACTGATGCAAATGGATATCCTGATCATACTTGGACTGCTCATCTTAGGTTGCCTGCTCAACCTGGCATGGGAGCCGGGATTCGGTCCGGCTAACAGGGTAGCAAGGGGTTACATGGGGCTTTCGATTGTGCTGGCCGCCATGGTTTGGCTGTTCTATTTCGCAGGCATAAAAAATGCGGCCGTGCTAAAATCGCTTGGCGTGTCGCTGCAGTATGGCGGATATCTTTCGCGCCTTTTGCTGGGCTTTTTAACCGGTAATATCCTGTTTAAAGTTTGGTTAAAGGACACCTTTAAAGATTGCAGCAGGCTAAAATCGATCGTGCGGACTACGCTTTGGGCGGTATCCGTCACCATAGCCAATTCGTTCCTGGTAGCCACCGTCGGCAAGTCGCAGAATATGACTTATATGGTCGGTTTTTTCAGGCAATCGGGCTATAGCGTATGGTTCCTGTATTTCGTCATGGCGGCCGAATCGCTTTGCGCGCTGGGCATATTGCTGCATTTCAAGCTCAGGACGGGTATTTATGCATCCCTGGGCCTTATGCTGGTTATGTTCGGCGCCATTTATACCCACCTGCACAACCGCGACCCGTTTTCAGATTCGTACGCCGCTATATCCGAGCTCATCAGCCTCGTGCTCATTTTGCTTATTTATTACTTCGAAAAGCTCACGCCCAAAGAGCCTGAAACACAAATTTATGTCGTATAAACCATGAGAAGATATTTGCTCTTAGTAATAATCTGCCTGGTCAGCCTAAGCATTTTCGCCCAGGTGGATACCCATCTGTTTGCAGGATAAACGCCTGAACACTTCGGTGCTGAAACCCGGCCTGAACCAGTACCTGGTATATTTCCAAAACCCGAAAACGAAGCGCCCGACCTGGTCGTGCGGTTTAAGTAACAGATTTATCATATTTCATTTTAATGAGGAAGTTTTATATTTGGTAGCCGCCAATTATAAAATTTACTTCTCATGCATATTACAAATTGCGCCACCGTCGCCGAACTGAATGAGCTTGCCGCAAACGCTATCATTAAAGACCTGAACAGCAAACCCGCCTCCCTGTTTTGTGCTGCTACCGGCAATTCGCCGACAGGCATTTACCAGTTGATGGTCCAAAGGAAGTCTGAGTTTAATGCCGGCGCCATCACGCTGCTTAAGCTGGATGAATGGTGCGGCCTGCCGATGGATTTTCCCGCTACCTGCGAGCAATATTTACAAAGGAGCCTTATAAAGCCGCTGGGTATAACATCCTTTACCGGGTTCGACAGCAGTGCCGCCGATCCCGGAGCCGAATGCCAGCGCATACAGGATTTTTTGGATGAACATCAGCCTATCGATCTTTGTGTGCTCGGTCTCGGGCAGAACGGGCATATCGCTTTTAACGAGCCCGCCGGCCAGTTGGAACCCAATGTGCATCTATCGCCGCTGACCGAAACCTCGCTGAACCATTCGATGATCAAAGGATCAGGCTATACGCTCAGATATGGCTATACACTGGGTATGGCCGATATTTTGAAATCACGGAAGATCCTATTACCCGTGTTTGGTAAAAATAAACGGGACATCTGGGCGCGTTTCTTAGAGGGAAAGATCAGCACGCAATTACCGGCTTCGTTTCTGTGGCTGCACCCTGACGTGGAATGCTTTTATTGCGAAAATGATAGCTAGCCTCACCCCAAACCCCTCTCCAGGGGAGAGGGGCCTAAAAATTGCATAGAATGAAATGTTCTGCGGCTGTTTTTCTGATAGTGCTAATGATACCTGCTTTCGTTGCGAACGCCCAGGTACAGGTGCGTAATGAACCGAGGCATCACAATGTGATTGAAAACAAATACTTCAGGGTGCTGGATGTACGAATACCGCCCGGCGACACCACTTTGCAGCACATTCACTCAACGCCGTCGGTGATATTGTTTTTTAGCAACACAGTCACTGCCACGCAGCTCAAAGGGCAGGGTTGGGTGAAGTCGACAAGCGTGGCCGGTACGGCGCTGTACCGGGATTTTTCGAAGGATACAACGATACACCGGGTGAGCAATTGGGATACGGCGCTTTATCATGTGACAGATATCGAGCTGCTTTCAGTCTACGATCCTGGCAATACGAGGAAGCCTTTGCCGTTTACTTTATTGTTCGATACGGAAAGGGCTTTCGCCTATAGACTGACGGAGGTTAATAAACAAAGCATCAGTAACCGCGGACCGATGATAGCGGGTTTGGTATCGGGTGACGATATTATCCTGCACGATACTTCGCACCACAAGACGATCGATATCAAACCTGGTAAAGAAACTTATATAGAACCCGGCATTTCTTTCTACCTGTCGCCGACCAGCGATAAAAAGATCGACTTGGTTTTGTTCGAACTTAAATAAAGGCTACATATTATGAGTAAAGGAACCGATCAGCATACTTATGACGCCATCGTCATAGGGTCGGGCATCAGCGGCGGCTGGGCCGCCAAGGAACTCTGCGACCTGGGTGTGAAAACCCTGGTTTTGGAACGCGGCAGAAATATCGAACATATTAAGGATTATCCCACAGCAACTAAAGGACCGTGGGAATTCCCGCACCGGATGGAAGAGCCTTTGCAGGTGTTGAAGGACAATCCTGTCATCAGCAAATGTTATGCTTTTGGCGAGGATACCCAGCACTTTTTTGTAAAGGATAAGGAACACCCGTACATACAGGAAAAGCCTTTCGATTGGATACGCGGCTACCAGGTAGGCGGCAAATCGATCATGTGGGGGCGCGCCTGCCAACGCTGGAGCGACTTTGAGTTTTCGGCGCCGCAGCGCTACGGATTTGCCGTCGACTGGCCCATACGCTATGCCGATATAGCGCCCTGGTATTCGCACGTGGAGAAATTCTCTGGCATTTGCGGCGACAAAGATGGTTTAGAGGCCCTGCCCGACGGCGATTACCTGCCGCCTTTTGAGCTGAGCTGCGTGGAGGAAGATATCCAGCGCAAGCTAAAAGCGCATTACCACGACCGGCACATGGTAAAGACGCGCTGGGCGCACCTTACGAAGCCACAGCCCATCCATTTGGAGCAGGGCCGCGGCCAATGCCAGGCCCGCGACCTGTGTACGCGCGGTTGTCCGTTCGGCGGATATTTTAGTTCGGTATCATCGACCCTTCCCTGGGCTAAGAAGACCGGCAACCTTACTATCAGGCCGTTTTCGGTAGTGCATTCAGTAATCTATGATGACAAGAAGGGAAAAGTGACGGGCGTGCGTGTCATCGACGCCAATACCAAACAGGAATATGAATATTATGCCAAAGTGATCTTCCTGAATGCGGCCTGTTTGAATACCAATTTGATTTTGTTGAATTCAACTTCAAGCCGCTTTCCGAACGGTTTGGGTAACGACAACGGCCTGCTGGGTAAGTTTATGGCTTTTCAGAATTACCGGGGCAGCGTGCACGGTCGTGTTGAAGGGTTTGAGGACCGGTATTATTACGGCCGTAACCCGACAAACCCGATTATCGCCAATTACCGGAACCTGCATAAACAGGATACGGATTATATCGGCGGCTTCCTGACATTCGTTTGGTCAAGCCGCGGCCGTCAAAATTGGGATGACGGCGTTGGCGCCGACCTGAAAGAATCGCTGAGCCACCCCGGACCATGGCGCGCCGGTATGTATATGCAGGGCGAAACCATCCCGAAGGAAGTTAATCATGTGCGGCTGAGCAAAGATCAGAAAGACCCCTGGGACATACCGCAATTGATCACCTCGGTCGGCTACGATGATAACGACGATAAAATGGTAAAGGATTTCCTGGAGCAATGCGCGGAAATGCTGGAGGTAGCGGGGCTAAAAGACATCGAAACGCACGATACGCACCAGGCGCCCGGTTTGGATATACACGAAATGGGCGGCTGCCGCATGGGCCACGACCCCAAAACCTCGCTGCTGAACAAATGGAACCAGATGCACCTGGCCAACAACGTCTACGTAACCGATGGCGCCTGTATGACCAGTACCGGTAATCAAAGCCCTTCGATACTTTATATGGCTTTCGCGGCACGTGCGGCTAACCACGCTGCCGAAGAAATGAAGAAGGGGAATGTTTGAGCGCAGGTGTCATCCTGAGGCTCTCGAAGGATGGAGCGCAGGCCTTACCCGCATGCTTCGACGGAGCTTAGCATGACATCGTTTTTAATTAAGAAAATGACTACCAGGAGAACATTTATTAAAAATACCGGCCTTTTGGCCCTGAGTGTGCCGTTGACGAAAACGCACCTGTTTGCTGCATCGGCGCATAAAATATCCGCATTTGGCATACAGTTGTACATGGTGCGTGATGAAATGGCCAAAGACGCGCCCGGGACGCTGAAACGACTCGGAGAGATGGGCTACAAGCAATTGGAAAGTTTTGGCGGCGACAAAGGCATATTCTGGGGGATGAGCAACAAAGACTTCCAAAAACTTGCCAAAGATAACGACCTCACATTAGTATCAAGTCACTACAACGACGAGCCCGGAGGCTTTGAAAAGCAGGTTGAAAAAGCTGCGGAGATTGGCATGAAATATCTGATCTGTCCCTGGAAGGGTCCGCAAAAAACCATTGATAAGTTCAAAGAGTTCGCCGACGAATTTAACCGCAACGGCGAGATCTGCAAAAAATACGGCATGCGCTTCGGTTACCATCCGCACGATTATCCTTATAAAAAGGTCGACGGCCAACTGCCGATCGATGTCTTACTCGACAATACCGACAAGGACCTCGTCGACTTTGAAATGGATTTCTATTACACGGTAACGGAAGGACAGGATCCCGAGGCTTACATCAAGAAATACAGCCACCGGTTTAAGCTATGCCACATGCGCGATGTGCTGAAACACCGCCTGCCGCCCGGCAGCGATGAAGAATCGGCCTGCGACCTGGGGCAGGGAATCATAAACTACCCGCACCTTTTATCTACAGGCCTAGATAATGGCATGAAATATTTTTTTGTTGAACAGAGCCGCTTTTTCCACGAAACACCGCTGCAAAGCGCAAAGATTAATATTGATTATTTGAAGAAAATGCGGCTGGCATAATAAAAATAAAAATATCATTTCGACGAATGAAATGAGGAGAAACCTTATACGCCCTGCGTAGCCACTTTGCAGGTTCGAACAGAAATTTCCCCGCTTCGGCAAGGCGAGATAGCACTGTTATTTCAGAACCGCTTCTTAAAATTTATGATACGGCTTCCGGAAAAACTCATCTACCAGTTTATTAAAATCATCGGCATGCTCTATTAAGGTCGGATGCCCCGAATTGGGAACCACCCATAAATATGCCCTCGGGATGGCCTGGTAAATCTTAACCGTGTGCTCGATCGGTATAAGGTCGTGATCGCCGCAAATGATCAGCGCGGGGCATTTGATCACTTTTAAAGCAGAAAAAGGAATATTCGGCTGATCGTAATCAAGCATGAATATCTTCCAGTCGTTTTTTTCTTTAGCGGTGGTACGCGGCTTGTCCTTGTCCCTGTTGTACTGGTTAACCATATCCTTCCACAAATAAGGCTGCAGGGCGGTTGAATCGGGCGTCAGGTTGGCGCCGGTAGCCGCGAATCTGATCACCTTATCCGGGTGGCGCATCGCCATCAGGATAGCATTGATGCCGCCGTCGCTCCAGCCGATCACATACGCCGAATCGATATGCATTTTATCCAGTAAGGCCGCAAAATCGTCGGCCATCTGCTCAAAGCTCAGTGAATCTTTAGGGTCGACTGTTTTGCCATGCGCACGGCTGTCGACCGCTATCACCTTATATTTTTTTGAGAAGTACGGAATGGTCTTCGAGAATGCGCTGATGCTGCCGCCGTTGCCATGGATCAATAACAGCGGTTTGCCTTTGCCGTAAACCTCGGTGTACATTTTTATTCCGCGCACATCGTAATATTTTCCTGCCGCGGGGTTGTTTCCGTATTTGACCTGCTGACCATAGGCAACAATCGGGAAAACCAATGCGTATAAAAGCGTCCTTATTTTTCTCATAGTATTTTGTAAATGGCTGAAATATAGGAATTTTAATTTATTTTACTTATCTTTCATTATCAATTTAAACCCAGATTATCATGAAAAAATTATTACTCATTGCCGCGCTGGCAGTGTTTTCATTGACAGTGCGCGCCCAATCGTCCTCAACACCAGCATCTTCTTCAAAGTTCCATAAATTTAAGGTCGATCTTACTTTGGGTTATGCGATCCCGCCATCAAACAGTAACGTTACTAATGCCAATATCAAAGCGGGCGCCGAATTTGTGGTCGAACCGCATTACCGTGTATCCGATGCTGTAGCGGTCGGCTTTCGAATGGCAGGCGCAGCGCTGGTATATGGCAATACGGGCGGCAGCGGTACAGGCACCAGTGGCAGCGGTACCGCGAATGTAATTTACTCCTGGTGCCCTTCTTTGGATTTTTACCTTATGAACGGTGGTTTCAGACCTTTTATCGGCGGTGGCGCCGGCCTCTTCTACCAGGGGACCGTCAACGTTAACGGGAACAGCAGCGGCGTAAACAATTCGGGATATGTTAGTCTTGGTTCCAAATTCGGTTTATTTCCGCGTGTTGGTTTTGAAGCCGGGCACTTCAGGCTATCGGCCGAATACAATGTCGTTGGCAGCGATGGAAATGGCAACAGTCTTAATTATGCCGCCTTTAATATTGGCTTTTTCTTCGGAGGGGGGAGAAGGTAAGCGCAGCATTTTTATACGAATCAAAGCCTTGCGAACGCAGGGCTTTTTTGTTGCCGTGTTTTATACAAAAACGCTACCTTTCGCCGTCTAAATTAAAACAATCCCGGAAATAGATGAATGAGCAAAACACCTACGACGCCATCGTTATCGGCTCTGGTATCAGCGGAGGCTGGGCGGCGAAGGAACTGTGTGAACTTGGTTTAAAAACGCTCGTGCTGGAACGCGGCCGTAATGTGGAACATATAAAGGATTATCCAACTGCCACCACGCCGCCCTGGGATTTTAAGCACCGTGGGCGTATGACCACCGAATGGCTGAAAGAGAACCCTTATATCAGCAAAGCGGCAGGTTACAGCGAGGATGACGCTCATTTTTTTATTAAGGACAAGGACCATCCCTACATACAGGAAAAACCTTTCGAGTGGATACGCGGATATCAGGTTGGCGGAAAATCGCTTACCTGGGGCCGCGCCTGCCAGCGCTGGAGCCAGCACGAGTTTACCAATCCCGAAAAGTTCGGGTATGGAATAGCGTGGCCCATAGGCTATGAAGATGTGGCGCCCTGGTATTCGCACGTCGAGAAATTTATAGGGGTTTGCGGGACTAAGGACGGCTTAGAAGCCATGCCTGATGGTGAATTTTTGCCGCCGTTTGAAATGAATTGCGTGCAGGAAGCGATCAGCAAAAAAATAAATGGAAGTTATCCTGACCGCCACCTGGTGCATGCCCGCTGGGCGCATCTTACTAAGCCTGAGCCGATACATTTTGAGCAGGGTCGCGTAAAATGCCAAGCCCGCAATATGTGTATGCGCGGCTGTCCTTTTGGCGGATATTTCAGTTCCAATGCAAGTACGCTTCCCTGGGCAAAAAAAACCGGTAATCTTACCATCAGGCCCTTCTCAGTAGTTCATTCCATTATTTATGACGAAAAGCTGGGCAAGGCATCGGGCGTAAAAGTGATCGATACAAACACTAAAGAAGAATTTGTCTATAAGGCGCGTATCATTTTCCTGAACGCATCTGCGCTAAACAGCAACCTGGTTTTGCTGAACTCTACTTCCGGTCGTTTCCCCAATGGTTTAGGTAATGATAACGGCTTACTGGGCAAGTATGTCGCCTTCCAGAACTACCGTGCCTCGGTCAATGCCGAAATGGATGGCTTTTTGGATAAATACTATTACGGCCGGAATCCAACGGAACTGATACTGGCTAATTACCGCAACCTGCAAAAACAGGAAACCGACTATTTTGGCGGCTTTACCACTTTCATGGGCGCTTACCGGGATAAACATCCTGCGGATACCGGCCAGGGACAGGTAGGTGGCGACTACAAGGACTCGTTGACCGAACCGGGCGGCTGGCAGGTGTATATGTACATGCAGGGCGAGACTGTTCCCAAAATAACCAATCACGTTCGGCTAAGTAAAGATCAGAAGGACCAGTGGGGTATTCCGCTGCTGATCACCTCGGTTGAATACGACGACAACGACGAACGCATGATACAGGACTTTTTGAAGCAAACCAAAGAAATGCTTGAAAAAGCCGGATGCAAAAACGTAACTACTTATGAGAACAAACAGGCTCCCGGTCTCGACATACACGAAATGGGCGGCTGCCGTATGGGTAAAGACCCTAAGACATCGCTGCTGAACAAATGGAACCAGTTACATTTATGCCAGAACGTTTTCGTAACCGACGGCGCATGTATGACGAGCACCGGTAACCAAAGCCCGTCGATCCTCTATATGGCGCTGACAGCCCGGGCAGCGAATTATGCTGTTTCCGAAATGAAAAAAGGCAATTTATAGGGGTAGTTTTAAATTTTTAATTAAATTCAATCCGTTAAAATTAAATAACCATGATAAAAGCCTATACCCAAGCGACTTTTATATTCCTGTTTATCTGCCTTATTACCGCCGGCAACCACGTTTTTGCACAAAGCGACAGCGCAATCGACAGGCGGGTAGCGGCGCTTCTGTCTAAAATGACGCTCGACGAAAAGATCGGCCAGATGAACCAGTACAATGGCGACTGGGACGCTACCGGTCCCGTAACCAAAGATGTCGGCAACAAGCTGGACGAAATAAAGGAAGGCCGCGTGGGCGCTGTGCTGAATATCATGGGCACCGCGCATGTAAAAACTTTCCAGGATGCTGCGATGCAGTCGCGGTTAAAGATTCCGCTTTTGTTTGGCCAGGATGTTATTCATGGTTATCGGATCACTTTCCCGATCCCCCTGGCCGAGGCATGCAGCTGGGACATGGATATGATCGAAAAAGCTGAACGTATTGCCGCTACGGAAGCGTCAGCATCGGGCATTAACTGGACATTCTCACCCATGGTGGATATTGCCCGCGACCCGCGCTGGGGCCGCGTTATGGAAGGCGCCGGCGAAGATCCGTTTCTTGGCTCACGTATTGCATCGGCACGGGTAATGGGCTTCCAGGGCGATAGTCTTGGCGCTACCGATGCTGTTATGGCCTGCGCCAAGCACTTTGCAGCCTATGGAGCGGCCATCGGCGGGCGTGATTACAACAGCGTGGATATGAGCAATTATACCCTGTGGAGCATCTACCTGCCGCCGTTCAAGGCTGCGCTGGATGCCGGAGTTGCCACGTTCATGAACTCTTTCAACGATCTTAACGGCATACCTGCTACGGGCAATAGCTATTTGCAGCGCGACGTGCTGAAAGGCAAATGGAATTTTAAAGGTTTTGTTGTGAGCGACTGGGGTTCGATCGGCGAAATGATCAATCATGGCTATGTGAAGGACAACTATGAGGCTGCACAGGTAGCTATTACGGCCGGCAACGATATGGATATGGAAAGCCGCAGCTATATTAACAACCTGAAACAATTAGTAGCCGATGGGAAAGTGCCGGTCAGCATGATCGACGAATCGGTGACCCGTATTTTGAGAAAGAAATTTGAATTGGGCCTTTTTGACGACCCGTATAAGTTTATTAACGCGCAGCGCGAGAGAACTTCGCTTAACCGCCCGGAGAATGTAGAGTTTGCCCGCGATATGGCACGGAAAAGTATTGTGCTGCTAAAGAACGATCACCAGGTGCTGCCGCTTTCCAAAGACCTGAAAACCATTGCCCTGATCGGCCCGTTGGTAAAGGCTAAAAAAGAGCTGAAAGGGTTTTGGTCGCTTGACGTTGACCCGAAAGAAAATGTAGTGTCGTTAATGGAAGGGATGCAAAAACAGGCAGGACCGCTGACCAAGCTGATCTATGCACAGGGCTGCGATATTACGGATAATTCCAGGATCGGATTTGCGGATGCGGTAGCCGCGGCAAAACAGGCCGATGTCGTGGTAATGGCTATGGGCGAAAAGCCTGATATGACCGGCGAAGCGAAAAGTAAATCCAATATTCACTTACCCGGTGTACAGGAAGAGCTGATAAAAGCGGTTGCGGCTACGGGTAAGCCGGTGATCGTAATTCTGATGGCCGGCCGGCCGATGGTATTCAACTGGACAGCCGATAACGTACCGGGCATTTTGTACGCCTGGTGGCTGGGCAGCGAGGGAGGTGATGCTATGGCTGACGTATTATTCGGCGCCTATAACCCTTCGGGTAAGCTTACGATGACCTTTCCGCGGTCCGAGGGCCAGATACCTATTTATTATAACCACTATAACACAGGCCGCCCGGCGTTGAATGATAATGACCTCTTTTATAAGTCGGCTTACATCGACCTGCCGAACTCTCCGCGTTACCCTTTTGGTTACGGCCTTAGCTATACCACTTTCCAGTACAGCGATTTGGAATCAGATAAACTGACCTCGACCATCAAAAACAACGAGACGATCTCGTTCTCGTTCCTGGTCGAGAACACCGGAAAATACGCGGGCGAGGAGATCGTGCAATTGTACATCAGGGAACTTGTATCGCAGCCGCTGCGGCCGGTAAAGGAATTGCGCGATTTCCGCAAGATCAGGTTGCTGCCCGGTGAGAAACGCCGCATCGTATTTACCATTAACCGCGCCTTGCTGGCGGGCTATGACAACAATTTGGATTACGTGGCACGCCCCGGCGATTATCAACTGATGTTCGGCAGCTCGTCGGCCGATATCAGGCTTCAAAAAACTATTCAATTAGTCAATTAATATTGTAATATTAGCGTTCAGAACCGATTGTAAACGCCCCTCTGCGAGTCCGCGACTAACTAAACAATATAATGACCAGTGCAAGGTCTGTTTTCTTGCTGTGCAATATGGCGTGCTTTGTCCTGCATGGAATAAGCCAGGGTAGTATACGCCCGGGTTATAAAAGCCATCACAACTGGTATGCCAGCCTTTCGGGGAACGACAATAATAGCGGCACCCGGGCCAAGCCCTTCAAAAGCATCGAAAAAATAAACAGTCTCGCGCTTGAAGCGGGAGATACTGTGTTTTTCAAGGGCGGTGAAACATTTGAAGGCAGCCTGGAATTGCCGGCAGGTTTAAGCGGAAGCAAAGGGAGACCGATTGTGATCACAGCTTACGGCCGGGGGAATGCCATGATCGATTCAAAGGACAGTTCTGCCATCAGGATATATAAGAACAATTATATCAAATTCGAGCAGTTGTCTTTACGTGGTTCGGGGGGCAAAAACGGTAATGTAAAAGATGGATTGGCCATCATTAACTGTAAAGATATCAACGTAACCAACATAGATATTTCCGGTTTCCAGAAATCAGGTTTATTGATCTATTCCTCGCAAAATATAATAGCGAAAAATGTATTCGCGCATGATAACGGCTCCGCAGGCATCACTGTCGAGGCGCCGTACCAAACGAGGCAAAGCCGGGACATCAAAATATTAAATTGCCGCGCCGAAAATAATCCCGGCGACCCGACCAACCTCACCAACCACAGCGGCAACGGTATTGTCGTAGGCGATTGCCGGCAGGTGCTGATCGATCATTGCACGGCCACCAACAATGGCTGGGATATGCCGCGGATCGGCAATGGCCCGGTGGGCATCTGGGCCTACGAGGCCGACAGCGTGATCATCCAGCATTGCCTGTCGTATAAAAACAAGACGTCTAAAGGCGGCGCGGATGGCGGTGGTTTCGACCTGGACGGGGGCGTAACGAATTCCATTGTTCAATATAACGTCTCCTACGACAACTGGGGCAGCGGCTACTGCATCTTCCAGTACTGGGGAGCAAGCCCATGGCACGATAATATTTTCAGGTATAACATCAGCGAAAACGACGGGACTGTTTCGGATTCTCAGGCAGGACTGTACATATGGAACAGCTCGGATGATGAAAAGCAGTTTCACGACTGCCAGGTTTATGGCAACATCATTTATAACGACAAGGTGGCGGCGCTTTGCTATTCCGAAAAAAGTGAAAGCAAGGGTATCGCATTTCGATATAATGTTTTTGTCGGGAAGGACTCGTTAATAAAAGGCAAGGATAAGATCGGGGATGCGAAATACTATGGGAATGACTGGTGGAGTATTGATAAAGGATTTAAAATAAACGGAATGAAAGACCTCGGTGAATGGCAGCGGAAATGCGTTAGTGAATGGGGACATACGAATGTGACAATTCTTGAGGCAAACATACAACCTGACTTTAAGGACGCGGGGCATACAACCATAACCTCAGCGGATGAATTGAAGAGCTTCGACGGTTATCAGCTGAGTATGAACTCGGCGTTTAAAAACAGTATGAATTATAAGTTTGGTATTGTAAATATTAAATTGTGATATGGAACGCCGCAGGTTCATCAAAATATGTGGCAGACGGTTTTTAGCCATCGCGGTGCTTGTTTTATTCGTGTCCGTCGGTTCGCGCGCGCAGCTTGTAAAAGGGATGATGCGCGATGATGAGGGCTACACGATAAATGCGCACGGAGCGGGTATATTATATTATAGTGGCACCTATTACCTGTTCGGCGAGATAAAAGGCGGGAAAACATGGCTGGTACCTCATCAGCAATGGGAGGATTACCGTGTGCCGGCGGGCGGGGTATCGTGCTATTCATCTACCGACCTGAAGCACTGGAAATACGAAGGTGTTGCGCTTGCCCCGGTTGTAGGCGACACGACCAGGGACTTGGATACAAGCCGGGTTATCGAGCGGCCAAAGGTGGTCTATAATGCTAAAACCAAAGAATTTGTGATGTGGATGCATGTTGACAAAAAGGATTATTCTTATTCCCGCGCCGGCGTGGCGATAAGCGATAACCCTGCCGGGCCATACCTGTACGTGGGCAGCGTACGACCGAACGGCCACATGGCCAGGGACATTACCTTATTCCAGGATGAAGACGGGAAGGCCTATATTATATATGCATCGGAAAACAATAAAACGATGCATGTTTGCCAATTGAGCAAGGACTATCTCAGTCCGACTCAAAAATATAGCCGCGTACTGGTCGGCCGCAAGCGTGAAGCGCCGGCGTTGTTTAAAAAGAACGGGATGTACTACCTTATCACCTCAGCCTGTACAGGGTGGTCGCCAAACGCCGCGATGTATGCCGTATCCGATAATATCTTCGGCCCTTATACGGAGCATGGCAATCCCTGCCAGGGGCCCGGAGCGGCCACAACTTTCAATGCGCAAAGCACCTTTGTTTTTGCTATACAGGACAAGCCCGGGCATTTCATCTTTATGGCCGACCGCTGGGATAAACGCGACCTGCCGAAATCCGATTACCTATGGCTGCCGCTGAAGGCTGCCCGGGGCAGAGTGGTTATAAGGGGTTTGGACTGATATATTATTAATCGTTTTATTGTTAAATGCGTGTCTTCTTCTTGTTATTGATCTTTATTTCCTGCCCAGGGATTAAGCGCATTGTTGATTAAATAAAGTAAATTAGCATATGATCCGGTATTTATTCATCACTTTGCTGGCCTTTTTCGCTTTGCAATCATCGGCACAAAAGCCCTCAGTCCCGAAAAAAATTGTGCTCACGAAAGAGCAATTGAAAGACAAGATTATGGGCGGCTGGGCCGGCCAAACCATAGCGGTTACATTTGGCGGGCCGTACGAGTTCCGTTTCAACGGTACCTTCATCCAGGATTACCAACCACTGGTTTGGTACGACGGTTACCTGAAAAAAACAATGATCGAAAACCCGGGCCTGTACGACGACCTGTACATGGACCTGACGTTTGTGGATGTTTTCGAAAAATATGGCCTCGATGCCCCGGTCGATTCTTTTGCCAATGCGTTTGCCCATGCCGGTTATATGTTGTGGCATGCCAACCAGGCAGCTCGCTATAATTTGCTCAATGGCATTAAGGCGCCCCAGTCGGGTTACTGGATGAACAATCCGCATTCGGACGATATCGATTACCAGATCGAGTCGGATTTTGCGGGTTTGATGAGTCCGGCAATGCCTAATACCGCGTCAAAGATTAGCGACAAAATAGGTCATATCATGAATTACGGCGATGGCTGGTACGGAGGCGTCTTTATTGGAGCGATGTATACGCTTACTTTCACCTCGAATGATATTCAGCATATTGTCAATGAAGCTTTAAAAACCATTCCTTCCAAAAGCACCTATTATCAATGCATCAGCGACGTTATTAAATGGCACAGGCAATATCCTAACGACTGGCGCCAAACCTGGTTCGAGCTGCAAAAAAAATGGTCCTCGGATATAGGCTGCCCGGATGGTGTTTTCGAGGCCTTTGACATCGACTCCAAGCTTAACTCGGCCTATGTCGTGCTTGCGTTGTTATATGGCAACGGCGATTACACCAAAACACTACGAATAGCTGCCCGCTGCGGCCAGGATGCTGACTGTAATCCGTCGACTGTCGGCGGCGTGTTAGGGGCCATGCTGGGCTATAATAAAATACCCGCTTACTGGAAGATGGGGCTGAAGGATGCGGAGCCGATAGATTTTAAATATACCACCATGTCGCTCGACAAGGTTTATGAGATCGGGTTTAAACACGCCCTGGAAAATATTAAACGAAATGGCGGCGCTATCGATGGCGATAAGGTGACGATACTTATGCAGGCGCCAAAGGCAGTGCGGCTGGAGCAGGGATTTACAAATTTGGTACCCTTGCAAAAGATCGAGCTGCAAAAGGAGATCGACCGGGACGAGCTGACGTTTGATTTTACCGGTACGGGCTTCGTTCTTAGGGGTGAAGCCGATAAAAAGAAACAGGATGCGCCCGATTATATATTTGAGGCCGAACTTTATATCGATGGGAAGAAGGCGGAGACCGGCAAATTGCCCACCAGTTTTACCGCCCGCCGGCAAGAGCTGTTCTGGCGGTATTATTTGCCCCGGGGCAAACATACCGTCAGGGTGAAAGTGCTCAATCCTAATCCTGACTACGGCCTGGAGGCTTCCGGTTACTTAGTTTATGGCAACAAAAAATGATTGCCGCGAGCCTGAAAAAAGTACCCGGAAGGAAAAAAAATTGTAAAAATGCCGTTAAACCAATCGGATTAATTAAATTAATTTCCAACTGAACACGCAAAAAAGTGAGTGATTTTAATTTGTGAGAAATATTATAATATTTAATTGGTTAAAAAATAATTATAAGTAAATAATTAGTACCTATTAATTAATCGCAGGCATCAATAATTAAATAACTGTTTTACAGCACATTGTGAAACTCTTTTAAAGCAAAAACCGTAGAATTGAAACATGTTTTTAAGGTGAATAGCCTTTTCAACACAAAACCATGTTCACATTTCTAAAAAATTTATTTGCTACCGGCATTATTTTTATTTTATCAGCTTTATCATTTACCGCATCAGCATATACATTCGATTGGAAGGGTACCACTTCTACTGCCTGGAACAACTCAAACAATTGGAACAGGTCGGGTTCGGGCGGGTCGAGCACCTATCCCGGGCAAAGCGGGTCCTCGGATATAGTAAGGATCGGCGTTACTGCCTTCAGCAGCAATAAGCCTACTCTTTCCGCGTCGGTAACCATAGCGTCGCTCGAGTTCGGTGATAACAGCGGTAGTTCGATTACGCTGACGGTCAATAGCGGCGTTACACTTACCGTTGCCGGCAGTGTAATACAGGATCATAATAACAGTAACGGCGGTATTACCACTACGCTTACAGGCAGCGGCACTGCCGCTTTAACCTGTACTTCATTCACCGTAGGCGACAATACTGCTCCGCCGCAGCCGAGCGGTATCGTTGGTTTTGGGGGCACGGCGCCTACCGTTAACCTTACAACCATGGTCATTGCTATTCCATTCCTTACAGTAAATGGCACAATGACCCTGAACAGTACCAGCAGCAGCCTCGGAACCTGGGACTTTTTCTTCCAGAATTACTGCGTAAACAACCCGGTGGTTCAGCTTAGTTCAGGCACGCTTACCGTAAACAATATAGTGACGACAAATTCTGCTTATGTAAGCCGGAACGATGGATTTTTTAGCGTTTCAAACAGTTGCACCTACGAGATGGACCTGGGCAGCTCGACTAATACGCTGAATTTGCTTGGCGCGGCGCCGCTCACTGCTGCTACCGGCGGTATTTTTGATTTCTCGTCCAGCGGCGGTACTGCGAGCGCCAGCACAGTAAATTACGCGGCTACATCGGGCACGCAGTTTGTCTATAATACCGTGGACGGCATATTAGGGACCACTCCAACGTTATATCCAAACCTGACTTTTAGCGGGGCGAGCACCAAGACGATAGATGCAGGAACTTTAACGGTTGGCGGCGACTGGACAACGGGCGGCGGTACAGCCGACCTACAGACCAACAACCCGGCCATTACCGTTTCGGGAAACTGGAATAACTCAAGCACGGTGAACGAGGGTACCGGGCAAATAGCGGTAAGCGGCAACCTGACTGTAAACGGAGGCGCCACGATCAACGGCAACACAGGTACCGCAATTACAGCTATAACCGGCACAACCAGCAATAGCGGCAGCATTCTCGAAAATGCCGAGGATATGACCTATACGGGGACGGTGACCAATAATTTCGTCTACACATGCGGATCAGGAACGGCGACTTTCAACGGCGCGTTTAGCAATGCAGGCACGTTTACCTGCAGCACGGGAAGCGTATATTTTAACGGCGATTATACCAATAGCTCGACTTTTACCGCAAGCACGGGTTCGGTTTATTTTAATAAGGCCGGAGCGCAAACCTTGACCGATAATAGTTCGTCGGGCACTACGTTCAATAATGTTACCGTTGAAAACTCCGGGACCAAAACCCTGGCCGGTTCGGGCGGGTTTTTTGTTTCGGATATCGGGATATTGACCATGGGCGGCACCGCCAAACTGGCTGCCGGCGGTTTTTTAACCTTAAATTCGGACGCATCCGGATCGGCGACTGTGGCTGCAATACCGGCTGCGGCGTCTATAACGGGCAATGTTAACGTGCAGCGGTATCTGAAAGGCGGAAGCCTTGTCTATCGCGGGTACCGCCTGCTTTCCTCGCCGGTGTATGGCGGCGCCGATACGTATGCTAATAACGTTTACAGCATTAACTACCTTAAAAACTCGATATATTTAACTGCTACCACAACAAGCGGGGGTTTTGACAACGCCAGCGCGGCAAACCCGACGATATACCTGTACCGCGAAAATATGACGCCCGGCTACAGTACCTTTTTGAACAGCAACTACCGGGGGATCAATACCATCAACAACTCGCCGTCTTACAAATATACCCTCGACGTCGACGGTGCGGGCTACTACATCCCGGTGGCCAATGGCTTTTTATGCTGGTTCAGGGGAAACCGCGCATCCGCCTCTTATACCGCGGAAACCACCACGTCTTACGTTCCGCAAAGTGCTACCTTAAGCACCGCGGGGACACTGAACCAGGGCCAGGTGACGGTTCATAATTGGTTTGCGCCTTCGTTAGCTACTTTAAGCTATACAAGCAGTTCGCCCGTTAAAGGGTATAACCTGGTAGGAAACCCCTATGCCAGTTCCATCGATTGGGAAACTTTTCAAACTTCTTCGACAAGCACAGGGATTTATGGCAGCGCTGTGGGCAGCGCTATTTATGTTATCGACCCGTCCAGCCACAATTACGGGGTATATGTAAAAGGCGGGGGCGGTACGGGAACCAATAATGCAACCAATATTATAGCCAGCGGGCAAGGGTTTTTCGTGGTAGCGACAAGCGCTACGGCCAAACTGATCTTCAACGAGTCGGCAAAAACCAATTCGCAGCCTACCGGCGCAAAGCTTTTAATGGGTAAGCTGCTCGATCAGACAGCCAACAGCCGGTATTTGCGTTTGCAACTGGCAAAAGATTCTGTTAATACCGATGAAATTTTATTACGCTTCAACAGTTCGGCTGCAACGGCGTTCAACCCGGCTTACGACGCGGCTTACAAAACCGGCTATGGCATTGTAAGCCTGGCAAGCTTTTCGAGCGACAGCGTGGCGCTTGCGATCAACATGCGCCCCCTGCCCGGACCGGGCGAAACGATACCGCTGAATGTCGACGTTAATTCCGATGGCGTTTACTCGCTTAACATGAAAAATATTGTGGGAATACCGCAGTTGTACGATATCTGGCTGATGGACGCTTATAAGAAGGACTCCGTCGATATGCGCCATAATGGTACCTACAGCTTTAACATAGCGAAGAACGATCCTTCATCGTTCGGCTCAAAACGTTTTTCCCTGCTCCTTCGTCGAAACCCCGCTTACGCGTACCGCCTGCTTAGTTTCAGCGCCGCCAAAATTTCCGATATGCTGCAAGCCCGGCTGACCTGGGTAACTGAGAATGAGCAGAACTATACTAATTTTACCATCGAACGAAGCACCGATGGCGGCAAAACTTTTGATGTTTTAGGGTCGTTGCACAGCAGCGGCGATGGGACCTATACTTTTACGGACGAAAACCCCGTGCAGGGAGTCGACCGTTACCGGCTGAGGCAGCAGGACATCGTCAACAATATTACGTACTCGGCCATTATCCCGGTCGAGTTCAGTCCGCAGGCGGGCGGCATGATGAAAAGTAACGTCGATGTATATCCCAATCCCGTCGGCAGCACGGTGAACCTCTCGATCCATCCGCCGGACCAAAATGGCACGCCGTCTTATGGTATCAGGGTTACCAATAGCCTCGGCCTGGTAGTCAAACAAGTTACCACCAGCCAAAATGTATGGCAATGGAATGTTGGCGGACTGGTGCCGGGTACTTACCTGGTAAGGGTTTCAGACAGCCGGAATAATACGCTTATAGGCAATGCCAAGTTTATAAAGCAATAGGCAGTATATAGCGCTTCGGTATTCAGGCAAATAGCTTACATTTGCAGTCCAAATTCCGGAGAGATGTCTGAGTGGTCGAAAGAGCACGCCTGGAAAGTGTGTATACATCAAAAGTGTATCGAGGGTTCGAATCCCTCT
>DASZVE010000100.1:0-8770 GCA_035547095.1 Mucilaginibacter sp. | reverse complement strand
ACCTTATCATGAGACGAATTTTACTTTTATTCTTGTTATTTACCGGATTAACAGCCTATGCGCAGGTTACCAACGTTCAAGTCGAACCTAAAGGCGTATACCAGGAAATAAATATTTCAAAGGAAAGAAGGGTTATTCAACTGCTGGCGGACACAAGCGACAGTAACCCGACCGCATCGTTGATCGATTCAGTGGAAAAGAATGCAAATCAATACGCGCCGCCGGTTCTTTATGTCTTGTCAGGTGTGCTTTTTAATCAAAAGAGATATAACGAGGCTTGCTTTTGGTTCTACGTGGCACAATTAAGAGCGCGATACGATGTCAACCGTTGTACTGACAAAACAGCCAACGCCGACGAATATAATGAAGGTTTTGGTCCGAATATTAAAGGATATGCTGCTCGTCATTTAGATACCTTAAAAACGATAATTAAAAAAGTGGTTGATTTTGTCGGGACAAACGAAGAATTATACGATCAGCGATGGATAAACCTAACCGGTATGGATGCAATGGGAGCAAGCTTAGGAGAGAAACCGACCAATAAAGCACTGAGCGCCGATAAAAGCCAATGGCCTGCTATAAAGAAAAAAACGATAGATACTTATTACAGCGACTTTAAGGACGAGTTAGGCCTTGATAATGAAGACCCTACCGTTGACAAGAGCCACATGCTTGGGTATGACTATGCCTTATTCAAAGGAACGCCGGCGTGGGAATTGGCCAAAGCGGTCCAAAACCAGGACACAGTAAAAATAGCAGCAATTATTTCCGGGAGCAAAGGCCTGCTTGAATACAGGGAGCCAAAATTTGGTCAAACATTGTTATTAATGGCTGTGCAAACTCTAAAATTCGAGTCCGCAAAAACTCTTATTTTCTTAGGCGCTGATCCCAACAGCAAGGATACATATGATGGTACAACTCCAGTAATTGCAGCGGCAAAGATCATTTTGGCTGATAACTATGATTACGGGAGCAACCCCAAATATTTAAAATTATTACTTGAGCATAAAGGAAACCCTAATACTTCGGGAAAGCGTGGTAATACACCACTAACCGAGGCATGCGGAATAGGCGATATTGAATATGTAAAGATATTAGTAAACGCTGGAGCGAATGTTAATAGTGGAAATAATTTTATTTCGCCATTATATAACGCCTGCCTGGCGCCTATGACAACTAAAGAACCCGACCTTGTGATCTATTTGATACAAAAAGGGGCTGATTACAAGAAGCCGCTATATAAAACTATTGATGGCGAGAATAAATACATAACTGATGAAATGCGCGAGTGGCGTTTTGATATAGGCTCAGAAGGGTACAAAAAGAAAATGCAGCTTGCTGAATTCCTTAAAAAGAATGGAATGGATTATTGGAGAACTTCCATTCCTAAAGAATATTATAAGCACTATCCGAAAGAATATTTAGATAAATATTGATCTTAGGGATTCAGCACAAACTGCTTTTCAAGCGGGGTAGCCACCGTCACCTTCTTAACCAGCATCGTATACTTCATATTTGAATCGCCGGGTTTAACAACGGGCATTCTGTCATTGCTGCGGGTTTTTACTACCGGCATGGTGCTGTAAACAATGTCGCTATTATTCCCCTGTTTAGGTATGTTTAATGCAAGAGTTTCTCCTGGTTTCAGCGCCGGAAAATAATTCCCGGAGACTGAACTGTCGCCCAGTTCCAGGTGCGGCAAAGCATTTTTAAGCAAGGCCGAATCAAGCGGTTTAAATGTCAGTTGCTGTGCCTGCAGCTTTGCCGCGCCAATAACGATCAGCAGAACGAATAAGGTCTTTTTCATAGCTGTGAATTTCGCTACAGCTAATATAAGCCATCCGGATGTTAAAAAATGTTATTTTTTCAGGACCTGGTGTTAAATTCTATGGTTTGACTGCACAACAGCCGGTTCCGCTTCCCGGCCTATCTTTTTGATCCGGAAGATGTTCCGGACAAGCAGGATCAGCGTAGCCCAAACCGCAACGATAATACCGCCTGACATAAATATCAGCCATACCGGTGCTTTGGCCCGGGTTGCGAATAATGCCCGTTTATCAAAGTCGCTGATAAACCTTGTTTTGGCCCCCCAGGGAACGGTTGTTTCGATGGACAGATTCCCGAACTGGTCGTTGTCATCGACCCTGGCCACGAGTACAATATTCCCTTTAGAATCGCCGGGGATATTGTCCCTTTTGAAATCAGCCGAGGCCTGCCCGGTTGAATCGGTGGTAAATGTCGGCGTTTCGTTTACCGGCAAGTCGCCGCCTAAACGGCGGACCCCGATCTTCACGTCGACGCCTTTAACCGGTATCCACGAAGTATCTTTCAATTGCAGTACGGTGGCTGTTATCGATTTTCCGCTGGTACTGATCAGCATCTTTGCCCGTGCCACGGTCAGGTCGGCGTTAGCGGGCTCATATTTCTTGTCGCCGTCGAAAATTGCGAGGAAGGTATGCGTTTTTGAGCGTTCCCACTCATTCTTTACCGAGGGCGGAATGTATGCCGTAGCTTCGCCTTTTTTACTGGTAACTACCGTCGCTATGGCGGTGCCCGCCGAATCTTTGTCTAAACACAATCTCAGCCTTATTCCGCCAACCGGCTGGAACCGGCCGTTTACCCTTGACTTTGCAGTTACCAGCAGGTGGGGTATCGAATTATTTGCTTCGAAATAATTGATTGCTATAGCTACGCTTGCTTTAGCCGCGTTTTGCGCAACACCCTTGTAGGCGCTCATTACGAGCATAAAAATTAAGGATACGGTAAGTATTTTATCTAACGATTTCATGGTTTTCGTCTAATGTTTCTTGAATTGGAATTACCGGGAAGACCCGGCACAGCAGGGTTATGATCAGCATGGTGCCTGCCAGCGATGCCATAGCGATTGCCCATTCTTCCCAGCTTGGGAAATAGTGGCGGTAGGCGGCCGGAACATCGTGCATGGGCATAAAGGGGTGCAGCAAAGTTGGCGTAACGATCAGGTATCGTTTGAACCAGGCTCCAACTACCACCATAATGCCGACAATGAACATAGGCAACGGCCTGCGACCCTGTTTGAATAACAGGATAATTACCGGCAGAATAATGCCGGTGAATATCGCGAACCAGAACATGGGCGCAAACGAGCCGGTAAACAGGTCGTTCAGGTAACTGGCTTCCGACTCCTTCATTTTGAAGAAGGGGGTTAAAAACTCGTTCACGTTAAAATAAAGGTACAACAGGCTTAGCAGCACCAGCAAACGGCCCATTTTGTCGAAATGGTCTGCCGTAATGTATTTATCCATGTGGTACCAGGTCTTGAAAATATACATGGCAACCACCACGGCGCCCGCCCCCACCAAAAATGCCCCGGCGATAAAATAAGCGCCGAAATTGGTGCTATCCCAACCCGGGCGATAAGTGGTGGCAAACAACCATGAAGTTACCGTGTGGATGGTAAATGCGACAGGTATGATGGCAACACAAAGTGCATGAATTGCTTTTTTACTAAGCAGGTACTGTTTATGGTCGCCTTTCCAAAACGAGCCCAGGAAGCTGTAGAACTTGTACAGGGCCGGGTTGTATTTTTCTTTGAAACGAAGCAGTATCTTAAGATCGGGCAGCAGCGGATAATACAGCAGCAGCAGACTGATAAAAAAGTAGGTGGTGATAACGATTACGTCCCAAATAATGGGCGATTGGATACGGCCATATAAAAACAGGTTATAAAACCGTTCGGGGCTACCCATGTCGACAATGATTATTATGGAAGCGAAGATGATTGCGGCTACCGCTATCATCTCGGCGATTCTGGTTAGCGGGGCGCCCCATTTAACACCGAGCAGCCTGAACACGGCCGTTATAAGCGAACCAACCAGGCTGATGGCCACGAAGAATACGAAGTTTGAGATATAAATACCCCATGATACATAGTCCCGCATATTGGTTACCACCAGCCCGTATCGTAACTGGCGGTAATAGGCGTAGACGCCTACCAAACAAAAGGCCGATAAAATACCTACCCATATTTTTCCGCCGGTTTTAAATTTCCTGGGCAGCAGATCTTGTATTATTTGCTCACCTTTTAATGAATTTTCCACGGTTAAGTTATTTAAATTATGAATTCTCTGTTTTGTCATTTTCGAGGCCCGATTCAAACGGGAAGTTCCTGTTCACCGGCGGCAGGTAATAGACGCTCGGCTTGGTGCCCAGGTCTTCCATCAACCGGTAGCCTCCTTTATCCCTTATCAAGTCGCTGAACCTGAAGGTTTCGGCGCCGTTGGTAACGGAATCTTCATTCATGTCACCGAAAAAGAACGTGCCGTTGGGGCAGGCTGAAACGCAATGCGGCAGCATTCCCATCCTGGTCATATCTGCGCAGAAGTCGCACTTACCAACGGTACCTTTCTTTTGCGGGATACTGGTTTCGCACGAATATGGCTGAGCCGCAACTTCGGCAGGAAGCTCCGGTTCGCCCCAATTAAATACCCTGGTCGAGTAGGGGCAGGCGGCCATACAAAAACGGCAGCCTATACAACGGTCGCTGTCTATCAGAACAATGCCATCCTGTCTTTTAAATGTGGCTTCAACCGGGCAAACTTTTACGCAAGGGGGCTCGTCGCAATGCATGCACGTGGTCGGCTCCCAGTAGGGCGCGGTGTGGTCGGCTCCCTGCATGGGGTAAACCTTTATCCAGTTATGGCCGGGATTCAGCTCATGCGCGTGGTTACAGGCCTCCTGGCATTTTTTTAAGTTCTTGCACCTCGAAAGGTCAATCACCATAACAAACTTTTTGCCCGGTATGCCCACCCTGGCCTCCTCATTGGAAACTGGCGGCATATGCGGGACAGGCTTCAGAAAGGCCTCGTCTACCTCTATTACTTCGCCGTCCACCGACAGCAGCTTCACTTTTTTACCCGATGCCACGGCGCCTTCGGCGTTTGCCGCAAAAGGGTCATTTTTTGATGTGCATCCTGAGACAAGACCCGCAGCCGCCAGGCCGGCCAAAAGGAAATCTCTTCTCGAATTATTTTCTGGTTCCATTTCTTTTATTTAAAAAATTGTGATACTATTTCCTGATCCAGTTTTGCAGTTCTGTATTGGTTACTTTTTTTCTGCTGGCCGTGATCAACGACTCGTCGATTTCTACCAGCCTACCGTCCTGCGTCAGCATTTTCACCGTCCGGCTTTTGTTCGGCGTGTTTTTTTTGCTAAAAAGCGGCAGGCCGGTAACCTTTCCGATCACAGCGAGTGCGGTTAATATTCCCGCTCCCCAGACGAATTTTCTTCGCGAGCGCGAACTTTCGGGAGTTGTAAGTTTTTCGTTATCCATAATATTTGTCTTGAAATCGGGTATGAAGGTAGGGCGGTTACGGCGCATAGCGCGTGACCTGCGACAGACAAAAAAATGATTTAAATCACAGATGAAATTTTATAAATTGTTGATTATAAGATAATTACGTAACAGGCTTGTGACGTAAGGCAAGTGACTTAGCTGCTAAGGCTGCATGACCCGTTCAGGGTAAAGAAACTTTTACCAACTCGACATTATCGTAGAACAATGGGCGCTTTCCATTCCACATAAATGCGTGCTTAAGACGAAGAGTGGCCCTGTTTCCCACCGGGTTAAAATATTTTTTGACGGTTATTAAAACGCGATCGTTTTTTTCCAATACAGTCTTATCGGTTGTTGAACCTGGCATTTTTTTTATTTCAATATTATTATGCCCGGCAGTTGAGGCGCCTCGTCCGGAAACGAAGTCCAGGGAGTCGGGATTGATCTTGATCCTGTACTCGTCATGGTTAACGACCAGGAATTCGGCCGTAATGCTATCGTTTTCGCAAATGGTTTTCATCCAGATATTTACGCCGGTAAGCGCGAGCTCCTGCTGGGCGACAAATGCAAAGTTGTTCAGGCTTAAATGTAACGAATCCATGTATCGACTTTGGAGGTCGTTGAAATTTGTGGCCGTATTAAATGAGTACCCCGTGTATGGTTTCACGTACCGGCTTAAGTAAATATTGTAATCATCGGGCTGAACATGTGCGGTTACATCCAGGGTATGCGTGGTCGCCGAATTGCCGGCCTTGTACGCAATCGAGATCTTGTATTCAGGTTTCAGGTGGCCCTGCCTGCCGGTCACCTGGTATACTTTGATATCGTTTACCGGGTTAAATATGACATTTGTAAGCGTGTCTTTACCCGCATTAATAAAAATCGGTTTGAAATTGTCTTCATTCGGAAAAGCTGCCATTCCTCCCGGGGGCAGCAACGTAATGGCTGTTATAGTAATCGTTTCAGGGCCGGAATTGATCAGTTTTATTTCGGCGGTTAGCCGTTGGCTTTTAATATTGGCCGACAGGCCCGGGTTAGCTGAAAGAAAGCCGGAGTTTTTGCTTACCGGGATATAATTCAGGTCGGTTTCGGACCTGTTTAACCCGGGCTTCGAATTACAGCTCCATAAAACAATCGGCAGAAGTATGCAGAAAAACGTCTTCATATAGGTTTTGCTGGTAAACCAAAGGCCTGAACAATGTCCAGGCCTTTTTTTTAAAGCGTATAAACTTTTATTAATGCCCTTTTTTCAGGGTGCGCATATAGTTTACCAGGTTCCAGATATCCTCCGGATCGGCGATCTTCTTTTTAAAGCTGGGCATATCATCGCGGCCTTCCGATATTTTATAAAAAAGAGAACCGTCGGATTGAGATTGCAATGCTGACGTGGTCAGATCCTGCGGCTGTGTTTTCAATTGCGCCGCCTTGGAACCATCGCCCAGGCCGGTTTTCCCATGGCATGATGAGCAGTGCATATTCCACAATGCCTTTCCGGCGGATATCGATTCTTTATCAGCCTTTACCGGGTTCGCCATTTTTGCGTTTTTTTCGGGTACAGGCCATGGCTTCGATTGCTGAATGCTGGTAAATGCGAAACTCATTATGCTCACAGCTAATCCAGAAGCGGCTAATATTAGATTTCTTTTCATGGACGTAAGATTTTAGTTTGAATTAAAATTAAATAAAAATTATTAATACTTTGATCATTAATTGTTTAAAAATTCCATAACCTGGTTATATTAAAGCCGATCACGAACATGCCTCCTTTATAACTGGTGCCATCGGTTTGCGTATATCCAAAAGGGCTGTTGGTATTGAAGAAGCTGTTTTTTGCAGGGTTCAGCATGGAATAGTTACCCATGAATATCTGGAACGTGTGGCCGCTTGTGGCAAACTCAAATCCGAAAGACAAATTTGGACTGGGGTTATGAGTTGGCTCCCGCGTAATGGGCTGAGCATAATCGATTATAAAAGCGGTTGATTCCGAGATCTTGTACCTTCCGCCCACGGAAACTCCAAATTGGTCGTGTTTCATTTCTTCAAATATGGTTACCCCGGTGCTATCATTTTTTGTTATATAACCCTGCACAGAATTCTGGTGCGAAATATTGGGCGATACCTGCAATGATAGTTTGTCACCGAACTTCCTCGAAATGATGATCGAATTAAAGGACATTATGCGATCTGTTTGATGTTTAAACAGGCTATTGGTCTTGTCGCTACGGGTATCGTAGGACAAGTCTCCGTAATAAGTAATGCTTACAGGATATAGCCCGGGTGTTTGCTTCAGGATAGCGTATTTGGCGCTTCCGTCGGCCAGTTCATCAAATTTGTTAAGACCGACTCCGATGTACAGGTTGTTGATAGGTGCGTAAGCCATACCCAACCGGATATTGGAAGATGCAAACAATCCCCATAAGTCACTGTAACCGTTGTTCACTGTACCAAACCTGTGCTGTATATCAAATTCAAACGTACCTTTTATCGGTACCATCGAGGTTTGGTCGTCAATCAGCCAAACACTTTGGAAAGTATTTTTTACCGGTCTGGCTTTAACAGGTGCAGCGTTTTCTTTGGCTGCAGCCGTGCTGTCCTGGGCGTATACCGTTGTCGAATGTAAGAAGAGACAACTAACCAAGTATATCGGTAATACACGCAGGCAGTTTCCAAGATTTATTTTTAATTTCACTTTATTGCTGTTTAAGGTTTATCAATTATTTTGGGCGCCCGTCCTGATCCAGTCGTAAACTTTCTGCCTGTCGGCAGCGTTAGGCATATGTTCTTCCATATTTCCCGTAAGCTGCTGGTACAGTATGCTTTGGCTGGGAAAATCGGTATTTACAAATCCGCCGTTTACAAGACTATTATAGGATACGGCCGTTTCCATGTCGGGCGATTGTGCGCCCGCAACGTGACAGCCTGATTTCGCGCAATTGGTGTTCAGAAGAGGTGCTATATCCTTGCTGAAACTATATTGTTTTGGGGGTGCGTTGGGGTCGGCGCCTGCTACTGGCAGTACCACATCCTTATAACACCCGGTCAAACCTGCTCCAACTATAACAAAGAGGGTCGCAAATATTATTACTAGTGCTTTCATCGCGTTCCGTTTTTAAACTATTTGTTATTAAAGTTTGCGCTAACTACTATGTCTATTTTGTCGGCGGTTTCAGTGCTTATTATGCCAAAGTCGGCCTTGTTGATCTGGAACGACAGTTGCAGCCCGAAATCACTATAGGTGCCGGCCGGAACAACCGCCTGTGGTACATAGACTAATTTTCCGGTAATAGATTCCGTTAACGGGGCGGCCAGTCCGCCTTGCCACGTGAAGTTCAATGTTACGATATAATCATTGCCGGCGGGATCAAATGCGACCGATGTCGTCTTGATATGAGCAACATTCTGGACAGTCAGGTTTTGCGTACCGGCTACGATCTTCGTAGTAGCTCAAGTTGTAAC
>DASZVE010000099.1:0-33345 GCA_035547095.1 Mucilaginibacter sp. | reverse complement strand
GTCGATTTTCGCGTTGCCGGAGCGGTAATGGCCTGGGCCTGCTGGGCCGTGCCATTGATGTTTACCGAAGCTTTCCTGCAAGCCGCCAAGATCAGGAAAGGCAACGCCGCGCTCGCCAATAAAAAGAGATCGTCGCCGGTGCCGGTTTCTGAGTTTTAACTGCATGGTTTTGGGGCACGTGGGCCAACGGTCTGAGCCGCGATTTATATGATCGAGGGATTGCCTTGATCAGGACGTCCTGCCAAATAACTGCTTCATCCAATTCCCGATAAATCCGCCTGCAACACCCGCAATGGCCCCGACGAGGCTAAATAGCAGTGTGAAACCGATAAAAGTGAGAATGCTTTTAGTATCCGTTTTTCCGCGGTAAACGGATGAGGTATAAGCCAGGAACAACACATAGCCGAACAAGCCGCCGTTGATAAGGCTGTCCCGCCTTGTTTTACTGAGATACCCGACGATGGGCGTGGCAATCACCCACGGAATGGTGGTATACCACCCTACTACGAAACGACTGGACAGGACGCCCAGCACAATGGCCGCTATTAGGAAAGGAAGTTTTTGATTCATCACTTCGTCATTGTAAGATTTGGAAATCAAATATATAATTATTTACTTTGAAACACAAAGTGCTTTCCAATGGAAGAAACAGAATTGCAAAACGAGTTGGCGTCCATCCGCAGTATTATGGAACGCTCCTCCAAATTTATTTCGCTTAGCGGCTTGTCGGGTATTCTGGCGGGTGTGTATGCGCTGATAGGGGCAGGTGCAGCCTATTATGTTTTATACAACGGCGAGCGGCGTGATCATTACAATCCTAAATATTATTCCTTGAAATACTTTACGGACTCGGATATTGGTCATTTAGTGATAATTGCCTTGTTGGTCTTAATAGGTTCGCTTATTACGGCTTATCTTTTGAGCAGCAGGCAGGCAAAACGTAAAGATCAACCGATATGGGGATCTGCCAGCCGGTCTTTGCTATTTCATATTGCGGTGCCGCTCTTTACAGGTGGTATTTTAACGCTGATATTTTTGTTCCGCGGCTATTACGGGATCGTTTCGCCAAGTTGCCTTATTTTCTACGGCCTTGCTTTAGTTGGTGCAGCCAGTTTCACTTTCGGCGAAGTCAAATATCTCGGACTTTGCGAGATCATTTTGGGCTTGGTCGCCGCTTGTTTACCCGGGTATGGTTTGTTATTTTGGGCGCTTGGTTTTGGGGTGCTGCATATTATTTACGGCGCACGCATTTACTTTAAATACGATAAGTGAAGATAGCTTTCGAAAAACTCGATAAAGCCTTCGAGAACCGGGTAAGGCTGCAGATCATGAGCGTACTGGCCGCCAACGAGCGGTACGATTTCAACTCGCTGAAGGATCTGCTTAACATTACCGACGGCAACCTGGCCTCGCACCTCAAAGCGCTGGAAAAGGAGAATTATATTATCGTGCACAAAAGCTTCCTGGGCCGCAAACCCAATACTAATTACGAAGCGACCGAGAAAGGCAAAAAGGCGTTCAAGGACCATCTGGACACATTAGAGCAACTGATCAAACAACAAAAACGGGTATAATTTTTTTGCCCATAAACTTTTAAATACAAAGTACTTTTAAATAAAATTTATGCACACGAGTAATTATTGGATCAGGCATTTCAAGGCAAATGCCCTAGAAAAAAGAGTCGACTGGACTACAAAACCTCAAATCAGTCCTGGAGAACTGAAATGCTTACTGACCTCCTTGCAGGCTTGGCAATTAGGAGAAACATCGGAAGGGGCGCATCTTATAGCCGCTTCTGAGAAATATGCTGACAAAATTGGGGACCCGAACTACGTGGACGCCGTAAAGCTGTTCATTAAAGAAGAACAGAAACATGGGAACAACCTGGGCCTTTACCTTGACGCTATTGGTAAACCGCGTGTTAAACAAGACTGGGGTGATACCCTATTCAGAAAGGTAAGATATTTCAACACCAGTATGGAGCTTTGGACAATAGCAGTAATTATTGTCGAAAGCACCGCACAAATATTTTATCAGTCGTTAAAAGAGGCGAGCGCATGTAATTTATTAAAAAGTATTTGTGATGATATATTGATTGATGAAGCCTGGCACATCATTTTTCAAAATGAAAGGCTGGCCATGATCTATGACGGGAAAAGCAACTTTTCAAAGTTCTGGCGAAAAGAGGCTTACAAGTATTTCTTTTATGCTACCGCACTATTGGTTTGGCTTGGTCATAGACGGGTATTTAAAAAAGGCGGAAACACTTTTAAGTCTTATTTGATGCAAATAAGGCAGAAATATTTAAAAACTGTTAGAAAAATAACCTACCCTGAATCTATTCAATTCGCTTAAACACGATAAAATTTAAAAATCATGAAATATCATCGCCTGATTGCTATCATGCGCTTCGCTGCAGTAAGCGGCAACATCCTTTTCGCTTTATGGGTAACCTATAATGCGGTTAATGAAAGGTTTCACGGGACGCCCGCACAAATAGCCTCATACATCGCGTTGATCGGGCTGTTCGCTATTAACACCATACTCATTTTAAAAAAAACCGATTAAATCAGCAGGCAACCCTTTTCAGTTTCACATATCATGATAACAAAAAGTAACGCCTTTAGGCGATCGATCGTAAGCTCAGTAATAATGATCCTTTTCATTATTTATAGCGATCAACTCTTTACTACTCTTTGGATATTCGTAATACCCATTGGATTCATTGTGGCCCTTTATTTCTTAATAGCCGCGATCAGAAATATACTTTTCTGGGCCAACAAAAGGGGTGAAATCAGTTTTGCATGGCTGCCATTACTGATACAATTACTCCCTGTTTTGGTGGTTTGCGTGAAGCCATCGCACAATAGAAGCAGGGCCAACCATAGGTTTACGGTCGACCTTGGTTCATATAAACCTAATGGTTGCCCCTTAAAACTATATCGTGAGGCATAATTGCGTATTTGGAATGGGAGCAACGGGCAGCGACGTATATTCCGATTGTCTGACAGACTCTTTAAATTTCAGACTATATCTTGGAACTTATGATGAGGGATATGAACGCATAAATGTAACATGTAAAGGAGACTCTGTAACCGTTAAGAAAACAAGTTCCGAATCCGTCGATACTTATTGGAGTGACCCTAAAACATTCGAAAGCTGCACTTATAGCATAAGCGCTTTAAAAAAGGGGCATATTTTTGAATAATTTCATAATACCGATTTGGTTTTTGGTATAAAATATTCTTATATTAGCAAAATAAAAGCATTTTAGCCATGAGCCGGGAATTAACAGAAATAACCGAAATGATCGACGAGCAGTTTGAAATAGCCGATATCGAACTGGCAGACACCGAAAGCGATGAACTGCTGGAAGCTATTTTGAATTTGTTTATTTGAGCTGAAGAACACGATCTCTGTGCTCTTTGTGCCACCTTTGTGCTCTCCGTGGTTAAATATTTTTAACCACAAAGATCACAGAGAATTTTCACAGAGGTCACGAAGGGCAAATGATTCTAAGCGTCATACCTGCACGTTGAACGTACCGTTGCGCTCCTGCTCCTGGTAATCCTGCACGGTTTCGATGGCATTGTCTACCACGTCGCTCAGCGCTGTAATAAACGCGCCCGGCCTTGCCAGGCTCATGGCATATTTAATAGCTTCTACTTCTTTGGCCACGATCTCGTATTGTTTATCCGGGTCGACTGATTTGATACCTTCTATCAATAAGCCAAGAATATTTTCCTCGGTACGCCCACGCAGGTGTTTTTCCTGGCGGAGAATGACATAGTCGAACATTTCGGCCGATATCTTGCCCAGTTCGCGTATATCTTCGTCGCGCCGGTCGCCTGTGCCGGCAATGATGCCAATCTTCAGGGGGGAATCAATATGTCTCAGGAATTCCTTCACTCCGCGGTAACCATCCGGGTTATGCGCAAAGTCGATCATGAACCTGAAATCCTTGAATTCGAAAATATTCATACGGCCCGGTGTCTGTGCCGCCGAAGGAATGAAGGTTTGCAATGACGTTTGAATGTCCTCGGTTTTAAAGCCCCACAGGAAGCTGGCCAGCGTCGCGGCCAGTACATTCTGGATCATAAAAGGTACCGTCCCGCCAAAAGTAAGCGGTATTAGTATGGTCCGCTGAACGCGTATTTTCCAGTCGCCTTTTTGGATAGTCACATAACCGTTCTCGCTGATACAGGCTATGCCGCCTTTTTTGCAATGCGCTTTAATGACCGGGTTATTCTCGTCCATGCTGAAATAGGCCACATTACATTCAGCCCGGCGACCGATTCGCACGCAATGATCGTTATCCGCATTAAGTACCGCCCAGCCATCCTTTTTGATCGAATTGGTTACTACGCTCTTTACCCGCGCCAGGTCTTCCAGCGAATGAATATCGGCCAGGCCCAGGTGATCTTCCTGTATATTGGTTATAACACCTATGTCGCATTGCCCAAAACCCAGCCCGGCGCGCAGAATGCCGCCACGGGCTGTCTCCAGCACGGCAAATTCAACGGTTGGGTCCTTTAATATAAATTCGGCACTTACGGGCCCGGTGGTGTCGCCTTTCAGCAGCATATTATTCTGCACATAAACGCCGTCCGAAGTTGTAAAACCAACCCGGAAACCGTTGTTCTTCACGATATGCGCTATCAAACGGGTAGTCGTCGTTTTACCGTTGGTACCGGTAACAGCAATGATGGGTATACGCGCCGATTTGCCCGGCGGATATAACATATCGATCACATGCCCGGCGACGTTACGCGGCAAACCCTCGCTGGGTGCTATATGCATCCGAAAACCCGGCGCAGCGTTAACTTCCAGTACCACGCCGCCGGTGTCTGTAAGCGGTTCGGTCAGGTTTTGCGCCATAATGTCGATACCGCAAATGTCCAGGCCGATGATCTTGGATATCCGCTCACAGATAAATACGTTTTGAGGATGCACGTGGTCGGTCACGTCCACCGAGGTTCCGCCCGTGCTCAGGTTGGCTGTCGATTTTACAAATACCTTCTCGCCTTTTTTGGGCACGGTGTCGAGCGTATATCCTTTTTTCTCGAGCAGGTCGAGCGTATCCCGGTCGATAGTGATCAGCGTCAGCACTTTTTCATGTCCGTAACCGCGGCGCGGGTCCTGGTTTTCAAGATCGATCAGCTCGCGTATAGTTGAATGCCCGTCGCCTTTCACATGCGCGGGGTCGCGCAGCGCTGCCGCTACCATTTTGTTGTCGATCACCAGCACGCGAAAATCATAACCGGTGATAAACCGCTCTACGATAACCCTTCGCGATATTTTAGCGGCATGCTCATAGGCGGCAAGCGCATCGTCTTTGGTTTTTATATTAATGGAAATGCCGCGCCCATGGTTGCCGTCCAGCGGCTTGAACACCAGCGGAAAGCCGATCTTACGTATCGCTTCGTCAACCTGCGCAACCGATGAGATCGTCATCCCATGCGCCACCGGTATGGCCTGTTCCTGCAGCATGCGCTTGGTCTCGTCCTTATTGCTGGCAATGTCGACGGCGATGGAACTGGTCCTTTCCGTCATGGTGGCACGGAAACGCACCTGGTTTTTGCCGTAGCCCAATTGTACCAGCGACTGGTTATTCAGTCTGATCCAGGGAATATCGCGCGCAATGGCTTCGTCGACTATAGAGCCCGTACTTGGACCAAGACGCGTATTCTCGCGTATCTCGCGCATTTCCTGTATATCGGCCTGCAGGTCATAGTCCTCTCCCTTTATAATAGCTTCCACTATGCGCACCGCCGACTCGGCCGCGTAAACACCGACTTTCTCCTCGACATAATTAAATACTACGTTGTATACGCCGGGTGTTTTTGTTTCTCTTGTGCGTCCAAAACCGGTGTCCATGCCGGCAAGCGTTTGTATTTCCAGAGCCACATGCTCAACCACATGGCCCATCCAGGTACCTGCTTTAACGCGTTCAAAAAATCCCCCGGGTACGCCTGGCGAACAGCGGTGTTCGTACAAGGTGGGTATCATGTGCTGCAGTCTTTCCAGGAACCCATCGATTTTGTTGGTCGGCTTATGCTCCATTTCCAGCAGGTTCAGCCGCATTTGGATCAGTTTCTTTCTATTGGCGCTCCAGATATTCGGGCCGCGCAGTACCTGTATATTTTCGATCTTCATAATGTAGCGTGATGGGGATGACGGGATTGCCTCAATTTTCATTAAAGCTATAAAACTTCGTATGCTAATAAAAGTTTTCGGTTAAAAACGCCTGGTTTGTTTAAAATTTCTAACACTCCTTTACTTTGGTTTTTGTTTAATTTGTATGAGTGTACCGGACGACCTTGTACACTTGTTGATAATATATAAATAGCCGAAATGATAAGTCCCAAAGGAAAGCTGGTAATAATTGGAGGCGCTGTCGACCTGGGCAGCAATATAGGTACACAGGAACAGATCATCCAGCCCGACCATCTTAAATTCTTCGACCGCGGGATATTGAAAAGGATCATCAATGAGTCGGCAAACCATGAAGGCTCTGTCGTTGAAGTGATAACAACGGCTTCACAAATACCCGAACTGGTTGGTAACGAGTACATCAAAGCTTTTAACCAGCTTAATGTTCCCCGGGTGGATACCCTGCACATTAAAACACGTGAGGATACGCACCACAAGAGTTACCTTGAACGTATTCGCAAAGCCGATGTTGTTGTATTCACAGGCGGTGACCAATTGCGCTTAAGCTCGATCTTCGGCGGGACCGAACTGCTGCAAGTTTTGAAGCAACGGTACCAACACGAAAACTTCGTCATAGCCGGAACCTCTGCCGGCGCTGCCGCCGCCTCGACCAATATGATATACAAGGGCCAGAGTAATGAAGCGCTGATAAAAGGCGAAGTGCAGATCACAGCGGGACTTGGCTTCATCGACTCGGTAATTATCGACACCCATTTTGTGCAACGGGGACGCATAGGACGGCTGTTGTATGCCGTAGCCAGTAACCCGGGTATTTTGGGCATAGGACTGGGTGAAGATGCAGGGCTACTGATCACCGAAGGTACCACGATGGAAGCAATAGGGTCAGGGCTGATTATTCTTGTCGATGGCAAAACCATGGTCGAAACCAACATTTACGATGTGGAGCTGGGTTCGCCGGTTTCTATAGAGAACCTGAAGCTGCATGTGATGTCTATCTTCGACAAGTACGACCTGCACCAGCACAAACTGTACATTAAAAAGGTTGTTAAGGTTGAAGAGGGCGTTTTTATCCGCGGGCAGGACAAAGGATAGTTTGGAAGTAGAAAAGTCCGCGTAAGTCCGAATGCATAATTAATGATTTTTTACGTTTACATTCTTTCGGACTTCCTGGCTTTGGCGGACTTTTGGACTAAAAAAAGATATTCATGGCGGCCTTTAGCGGTATAGTCCGCAAGCATAATTGGTAACATTTTACGTTATATTCTTTCGGACTTCCGGACTTATGCGGACTTTCGGACTAAATAAAAGGACATGAAACTGATCATTCATGGCGGCTTTTTTAGCGAGTCGAAAACTAACCAGGAGGTTAAACACGCTAAGCAGGAAGCATTAAGGGAAATTGTGAAGCTTGGCTATAAGCATCTTCATAGTCATTCCGCCCTTGAAACTGTGGTTTACACCGTCTGTCTGCTGGAAGATTGCGACTTGTTCAACGCGGGTACCGGGTCGCAGATACAAAGCGATGGCAAGATTCGCATGAGCGCCTCGCTGATGGATGGAAAAACCATGCAGTTTTCGGGTGTGATCAATATCGAAGATGTAAAAAACCCTATCTGCATAGCGGAAAAGCTGCAAAATATGCCCGATAAAGTGCTAAGCGGCAAGGGTGCGCGGGAATTTGCACGGGAAAACGGTTTTGGCTATTACAACCCCGAAATACCACAGCGTAAGCAGGAGTATGAAAAAAAACTTGCTGATTCAATACGCCTTGGCACGGTAGGCTGCGTTGTGCTCGACCGCTTTGGCTACCTTGCTGCGGGAACGTCGACCGGGGGCAAAGGTTTCGAAATGCCCGGCAGGGTAAGCGATTCGGCTACGGCAGCCGGAAATTATGTGAACGGCGTAGCCGGTATATCATGTACCGGCATCGGAGAAGATATTGTAAGCGGCGCGGTTGCGCCGAAAATTGTAACCCGCGTAAGCGATGGCATGAGCCTGCAAAACGCAACCATTAAAACCTTAGCCGAACTAAAACCGTTTAATGGCTTCGCGGGAGTGATAGGCATCACAGCGGCCGGTGAAACTTATCATGCCGATACCCACCCTTATATGGTTTGGGCATCGCATGACGGGCAGGTCGAGGTTTTTGCATGAGACATGAAATTTAGATATAAGATTTAAGACGCAATATTTATTTGCATAACCTCTTGAATCATACGTTCTAAAATCTTTTATCTCACGTCTAAAATCTAATTATATCCCTATCTTAGCCAGCGGATAATTTATTGCTATCCAAATCCGTTAAACAAGCTAATGCGTTACAGGTTAATTATTTTCTTTTGCATCATCAGTATGTCGGCGTCTGCACAGTGGTGGCGCCTTAATTTTAAAAAGCATCCTGTTTTTCCGGAGCTAAAGGCGCCGCGCTCGGTTGCCGATTACCGCATCAGCATAAAGCAGCAAGTCAACCCGGTACAGGTACAACCGGTAGTGTTCGGGCCTACCCTTTTCGACCTTGAAGCCCAGGAAAAGGTGATCATGAAATTGGTCAAGCATAACATGAGCTGGAGGATATACCATGCAGCGAGTTATAATTTCAGCGACCTGGCGCACGTTTACATTAAAATGCACCGCCTATCGGAAGCTAAATGGTACCTGCTGCAAAGCAACGCGTTGTCGCGCGAAGAAAACGATGATAAACATACCATTGCCAACCTCATCAGCCTGGCCCGTGTAAAAACCTGGATAGGCGATAAAGTATCGGCGCATGCCGACCTTTGCGAAGCGCTCGACCTCGCCAAAGCCAGGGGAATGCAGTCCGAAGTTGCCGAGGTAGAGAAAAACCTGTCGGCGTTGGCGCAGGAAAAAGCAAATGCCCCAAGGTACGAGATTAAGTATGCCGAGGCGCCCGACCCGGCGAAGCAATCATTTTAACCGGCCGCGGTTTAAACTAATCCCATAAATATAAATCCAAATAGTACGTAATTTGTAATATTATTATCTGTGAAGCGTCTACACTATATTCGCTTCATGCTTTTGTTTACATTAGCAAACTTATTATACGACAAAGTGTTGATGGTTAATCACTGCCCTGATCTAAAAACAGCCAAGAATATGTTTAAGAAATTATATTTTTTATTGGTGCTTTGCGCCGCGCTGGCCTGCAAAGCATCACCCAAACACCCTGTTAACGTACCGGGCTCAAATGACTTGCAGCCTGATCCGCAGGAGAGCATTGTCTGCCAAACGGTCGCTAAGTTCATTACCGACTATAACTATAAAAAAGTTGAGCTGAATGATTCGATATCCGAAGTTATTTACAACCGCTACCTGAAAGAGCTGGACGAAAACCATAATTATTTACTGGCTTCGGACATTAAAGATTTCGATAAGTTTAAGGATGTGCTGGACGACGATCTGAAGAACGGCAACCTGAATGATGTGTTTTACATTTTCAACGTCTACCAGAAACGATACAACGACTGCATCAAATATTCCTTATCGCAGTTGGATAAGAATTTCGATTACAATACCAATGAAAAATTTGTTTTCGACCGCGATAGCCTGCCTTTTTTTGCATCACCGGCTGAAAGCAATAATACCTGGACGGAGCGCGTGAAATACGACCTGTTGAACTTGAAGCTTGCCGATAGCGGCAACATGGCAAAGAACAGGGATATATTGCATAAGCGATACCAGGATCTGCTCGATCAATCCAACAAATTGAACAGCCAGGATGTGTTCCAGATTTTCATGGATGCCTTTACCAATGCAATCGATCCGCATACTAATTATTTCGATCCTTCCAATGCCGCCAACTTCAATATCGACATGTCGCGCTCACTGGAAGGCATTGGCGCGACGCTGGGCGTCGTGAACGACTTTGTGACGATCAATTCGATAGTTCCCGGCGGGCCGGCCGATAAAAGCCACCAGCTTGCCCCCGGCGACAGGATCGTTGGGGTTGCGCAGGGTGCCACCGGCGAATTCCAGAATGTAGTGGGCTGGCGTATCGACAACGCCATCGCCCTGATCAGGGGTAAAAAAGGAACTATTGTGCGCTTGCAGATATTGGCGAAGGGCGCGAGTGTTTCAAGCAAGCCAACGGTAGTCGAAATGACGCGCGAAAAGATCATCCTGAAAGATCAATCGGCAAAAAGCGAGATTAAAACTTATAATTCAAACGGACGAACCGTCAAGATCGGCGTTATCTCCGTGCCGGCATTTTATATTGACTATAACGATTACAAATCGGGCAACCCTAATTATAAGAGTACCACCCGGGATGTTAAATTGATACTGGATTCACTTAAGAGCAAGAATGTCGACGGTGTTGTAATGGACCTTCGCGAGAATGGCGGCGGATCGTTGATGGAGGCTATCGACCTGAGCGGCTTATTTATTAAGTCGGGTCCTGTCGTACAGGTTCGCGATGCCAACAATAAGATAGAGGTTGACGACGATGACGACCCGTCGATCGCTTACTCCGGACCGCTGGCTATTTTGGTCGACCGCTTCAGCGCATCAGCATCAGAAATATTTACCGGCGCCATGCAGGATTACGGCCGCGCACTGGTTATCGGCACCCAAACATATGGCAAAGGCACTGTGCAGAATGCTATCGACCTGGATAAAGTTATCAAACCTTCTATTCGCGACCTGATCAATCAGTCGGCCGGAGCAAAGAAGGAAACCGCGACGGGCAGCCAGAATAAATTCGGGCAGCTAAACCTGACGATAGCCAAATTCTATCGTATCACGGGTAATTCGACTCAGCATAAAGGTGTAACTCCGGATATCAAATTCCCTTCGATGATACCGATGAACAAGTATGGCGAAGACACAGAACCCTCGGCATTGCCATTTGACATTATTGCTAAAAGCGATTATACCAAGGTCGGCGACTTCAGCGGCGTTATTCCACAGCTGACCAAACTGCACGAGCAGCGTATGAGTGCAAGCGCGAGCTATAAATACCTGATGGAAGACATTTCTGACATGAACAAGCGCGAGAATGAAAAGAGCGTTGACATGAACGAACAGGTGTTAAAAAAGCAGCGTGATGCGGAAGAAGCGCAAAACCTTGAACGTGACAATGCAAAGAGAGTGGCCCTGGGCTTTAAACCGTTGAAGAAAGGCGAGAAAGTTCCCAAAAATGAAGATCTGGACTTCCTGAAGATCGAAGCCGGACAGATACTAACCGACTACATCAACCTTGGCGGTAAATACAGCACTGTGCCGGTAAATCAACAATAATCGGCCACATCCGAAATATAAATCCCGGCATCGACCGGGATTTTTTGTTTAAAAACCATGCGTTAATTTTAGGGTTGTATAGGGTATGCCTAAAAAGCCGTTGATCGAGTTTACCGATAAAGGTATTTATTGCAGCGCCGGCGATTTTTATATCGACCCCTGGAAGCCCGTCGACTATGCCGTTATAACGCATGCACACTCCGATCATGCTTACACGGGGCACAAGCACTACCTGGCCCATCATTTATCCAGGCAGGTTTTATTGTACCGGCTTGGGCCCATCGACCTTCAAACGGTGGAATACGGTGAACGCATATATCGCAACGGCGTTGAAATAACGCTTTACCCTGCGGGGCATGTAATCGGCTCAGCGCAGATAAGGGTTGAATTCAAGGGCGAGGTTTGGGTAATTTCAGGAGACTATAAAGTTCAGCATGACGGTGTATGTACGCCATTTGAACCCGTAAAATGTCACCACTTTATATCTGAATGCACTTTTGGGATGCCCGTTTACCAGTGGAAACCCCAGGGGCAGGTTTTTGCCGAGATCAACAGCTGGTGGCGTTACAATCTTGCAAATGGATTGGCGACCGTACTGGTTGGATATGCGCTCGGAAAGTCACAGCGTATTCTGCAAAACCTCGATTTAAGCCTCGGCACGGTTTACACCCATGGCGTGATCGAGAATACGAACCAGGCCCTGCGCAATAATGGTGTCGAGCTGAACCCAACATCCAGGATCACGCCCGAGACACCGCGCGAGGAGATCAGGAAAGGTATTGTGCTTGCGCCGCCGTCGGCAGTCGGAACGACCTGGATGCGCCGCTTTGGTCCATATAGCTTTGGCTATTGCTCGGGTTGGATGGCGATCAGGGGCGCAAAAAGGCGTCGCGCTGCCGACCGTGGTTTTGTCCTGTCGGACCACGCCGACTGGGAGGGGTTGATCAGCGCTATTGATGCGACGGAATGTGAGAAAGTTTACCTGACGCACGGCTACACCGTAACTTTTGCCCGCTATTTGAATGAGATCGGTTATGATGCACACGAGGTACATACACTTTATGGTGACGAAGAAGCGGAATCGCTCACCCAGGCTCCTACCGATGAGGAGCAGTCAAATACAGGAATTAATAATGCCTCTCCGGCAACCGGCGGAGGAGATTTAGAGGGCGCCGGCGTATGAGAGCCTTTGCACAACTATTTCTCTCGCTTGATGAAAGCAACAAGACCAACGATAAGATCAGGGTGCTGAAGGAATATTTCGAAACGGTGCCCGACCCGGACAAAATGCATATGCTGGCCCTGTTTACGGGACGAAAACCTAAAAGGCCGATCAATTCGACCCTGATACGAAACTGGGCCGTCGAAGCCTCAAAAATTCCAGGCTGGCTCTTCGAAGAAAGCTACTTAGTTGTAGGCGACCTTGCGGAGACTATGTCGCTGCTGATGCCTGGAGACTATAGCACCAATGACAAAACGCTGGCCGAATGGATAATGGAGATTAACACCGCCGGCGCGAAAACGGAAGAAGAAAAAAAGCTGTGGCTGATGGATTCGTGGGCAATGCTGGACAAGCAAGAACGGTTTGTATTTAATAAAATACTTACCGGCGGGTTTCGTGTTGGCGTATCGCAAAACCTTGTTGTCAAGGCGCTTTCGGCGGTGACAGGCTTAGATGCCGCTACCCTTACCCATCGCATTATGGGTAACTGGCAGCCTGAAACTTATCATTATAAGCAATTAATCGAAGCGCAGCAGGCTTCGGATGATATTTCGCGGCCTTACCCGTTCTTCCTGGCGTATCCTATACAAGAAACCTCCGAAAAACAGCGGTCGGTTGAAGAACTGCAAAATACGCTTGGCGATGCATCCGAATGGCAGGCCGAATGGAAATGGGACGGCATCCGTGCGCAACTGATCAAACGCGACGGCCGGATATTTATCTGGAGCCGGGGTGAAGATTTGGCTACAGATAAATTCCCTGAACTACACCCCTTTCTTAATGCCTTGCCTGACGGTACTGTGCTTGATGGCGAGATACTGAGTTTCAGCCAGGGGAAACCGTTGCCATTTAACGTGCTGCAAACCCGGATCGGCCGCAAAAATCTAAGCAAAAAGATACTGGAGGAAAGTCCGGTTGCCGTTATTGCTTACGATTGCCTGGAATACCACGCCGAAGACATCCGCTATAAAAGCCAGCAGGAGCGCCGCCAGGTATTGGAAAGCCTGCAGGCTGCCACTACATTTCCTGAATATTTTCGTTTGTCGCCGCTTATTCCATTCAACAGTTGGGATGAATTGGCCGCTGTACGCGAACAATCACGGGCTATGATCGCTGAAGGCGTTATGCTGAAGCGCAAAAGCGCGCATTACCAGGTGGGCCGACGGCGGGGAGACTGGTGGAAATGGAAGATCGACCCGCTTTCGGTCGACGCCGTGATGGTGTATGCACAGAAAGGTCACGGACGCCGCGCCGACCTTTATACCGATTATACCTTTGCGGTTTGGGATGGTGATAAGCTGGTGCCATTTGCCAAAGCCTATTCCGGGCTGACCGACCAGGAGATCAGCAAGGTCGATTACTTCGTCAAGCGCAATACATTGGAAAAGTTCGGGCCGGTGCGCACCGTAAAGCCCGAACTGGTTTTTGAGATCGGTTTTGAAGGCATCAACCGCTCTAATCGTCACAAATCAGGCGTGGCGCTACGGTTCCCGCGAATTCTCCGCTGGCGGCATGACAAACCTAAAGAAGAAGCCGACACCATTGAAACGCTCCGCGCCTTATTAGGCGATTGATATACCTACATATCCATATTCATGGCTTTACTATGGCTATGCCCCATCATCATAAGCGATGGGTTGATGCGCAGGTAAACCTCGAAGCCCATCGGAGCAGTTCCGTATAGCGATTGTAATGGTGTTGGCGAAACATTCAGGGTAGCTTGCACGCCGCCTGTCAGGTTGGTTTGACCGAAGCTCGTCAATACCCGGTTCACACCCAATGTAAGCGCGTCGATATTGAAGTTCGGGTTTAGCGGATCGCTCCCCGTCAAAGCCAATTCTTCGGCGTCCTTCTGCACGTATTCATAACGGCCGTAGACGGCTGTTTTATGTATCTGCCAACTGCTTTCGAGCAAAATCGACGGCAGGGTTTTTCCGTTATCCGAAAAGTGGTTCTGTCCATAAACCAGCGTCGTTGCGATATAGCTGTCGCCGTCTAAAGTCTTGGTGTAAATGGCCGAAGTTGTAAACCGGTCGACGTTCTGCAGCGGCGACAGGGCTTCAGGGCTGTGAATCCAGCCGTTTGAAGCCTGCAAAGCCCACTCGTCCGACGGATTGTAGGACAACCGTACGGAGTAGGAGTCGAACCTCGGTTTATCGAAATTGTACCGGTATTCGTCCGGTTCGCGGCCGGTAAATATGGAGCCTTCCAGCTTTACATCTTTATAACGGAAACCCATTGTAGCTACGCCAAAGGTGATATGTGTCGCATCTTCATAATGATGAGATAAGGGAGCGTCCGGAATATTCATCGCCGATAGCCGGTGCATAAATACAGGCGGGCCAAGTGCCGGTTCGCCCGGGTATCCTACTGATAAAGAAATGTCGGCATCTTTAGCGATCCGTTGCGTATAATTGGGGCTGATATCGGCAAACAGGTCGTGCGGATGCTGAATATCGACCAGCGGTTTGCCCCTGTACGATTCGCCTGTTTGGAACAGAAGCGGGTATCCACCCGGGCCAACCAGGAACGGATCGAACGAAAACATAGTATTGACCGAAAACAGTCCATTCTTGCCGACCTGCCGTTGCGTCATAGCCATAAACCAATCAGGCACGTCGAACTGACTTCCGCCCCGGCTGCCTTGCTTAAAAACATCCTGGTTGGTATAACGGATAAAAAAGCTGCCATGAATCATGGTCATCCACTTTTTGCCGTGGAACATATAGCCGTACATCGGCGATTGGTCGGGCACCCACGATGTGCCCGATCCGTCGCGGTTCATGGGCAAATCGAGCGAGTACTGGCTGCTCATCATCATGGGTTTAGCAGTATCCATTTGCATACCGCCCATATCCATGCCCTTCATGGAGGTGTCTTTTTTAGCTTGTGCGAAAATCGTTCCGCTTAATAGAAATAGTATCGTAGTTATCTTAAGGGTCTTCATATCAAGAAAAATTAAATAGTTTGATTATTCCCGCCTGGAGCGCGAATCAGTGACAGGTAGCCGCTAAATGATCAGATACGGAAATTGCGGTTTGCGAGATAGATTGGCCCTTTAGATAAAACATCCGGCGGGGCCTGGTAAGGAATGACGGCTATATAATGACCCGGTATGCCGAAATTTACTGTTTGCGTCAGTATAAAAAGCAGTTCTTCATTGAATATTTTCGATACAGACGATTTAGCTGCCGGCTGATGCGAATCCTTAACTTTTACCTCGACGTGCTTATTGCGGCAGCATTTCATTTTTGCGGTCGCCAAATTCTTCGCGCAGGGCTTTGGCGGCGCATCGATTTCAACCGAGCTAAGCTGATTGAAACAGTAGTGCAGGTTAAGCGAAAAGCCTGATGTTGTAACGAAATACAACACGAGCAACAGTAGTATGGCCGGCCTTTTTAGCATCTGAACAAATTTAGTTGTTTTACATTGGCATTACCAAGCGGATTTTATTTGGTGAAGGTATAATGATAATTTCGGGCAATAAAACCTGGAAATCAATTCTTAACATTATGAAAAAAATACTTATTTGTGCCGCTGCGGTGTTGCTGGCCTGCACGTTCGGCAACGGTTATGCCCAATCCATTAAAGTACCCGCGTTAAGCACTACCCAAACCATCGAACAGGAGCTGGGTCTCGGGCAAATCACATTAACCTACTCGCGGCCAAATATCCGCGGGCGCAAAATATTCGGCGGCCTTGTTCCTTACGGCGAAGTTTGGCGCCTCGGCGCCAATTCGGCCACCATCATCAAGTTCAGCGATGAGATAACGCTTGAGGGCAACAAAGTGCCTGCCGGCGAATACGGGCTCTTTGCGATTCCCGGCCAGGACGAATGGACCATTATCCTGAACAAAAATGCGCACCAATGGGGCGCTTATACTTATAAGGAGGCCGATGATATACTGCGGCTCAAAGTAAAGAACGTGCATCATGATTCGCCGCTGGAGACGATGACGATGTGGTTTGGCAATGTCGACCAGACCAAAGGCGAACTGGAAATGCGCTGGGAAAACTCAGGCTTCTTGTTGCACATCAGTACCGACGTGGATGCCAAAGTGATGGCCAACATCGACCAGGTAATGAACAAGGATACCAAGCCATACTTCACCGCCGCGCTCTACTATTACCAGAACGGCAAAGACCTAAAACAGGCGCTGGAATGGATCAGTACAGCCGAGAAAGCTAATCCGAAATCGGCGTTCTACAAGGTTTGGAAGGCCCGCATACAATTGAAGATGGGCGATAAGGCAGGTGCGCTCGCCACGGCCCGCGAGGGCGTAAAACTGGCTCATGACCAGAATGATAAGGAATACGAATCACTGAACCAGGCTGTAGCCGACCAGGCGAAAAGCTGAGTCGGATTTCAAATGTTCAAATTCGAATTTATGGGCTTACGTGGTCTTGGTGACTTCGTAAGCCTTATTGTTTGAAAGGAATGTATTCGCTATCGACGCGATGATGATCACTAAAAAACATCCGATAGCGTTAAGCCACAGGTAGGCGATTACATTGAAAAAGCCCATCAGGCAAATGATGCCCTCGCTGATCACCGCTGCGATGAAAACGGAGGTGCCGTTGATCCGCTTCAGGAAGAAAGCCACCACAAAAACACCCAATATGGTGCCATAGATGTAGGATCCCAATTCGTTTACCGCTTCCAGTAAATTGCCCATTTTACCCGCATACAGGGCCATGATGACACAAACCACGCCCCAAAACACCGTTGCCAGGCGGGATGCTTTAAGGTAGGTCTGGTCCGTACCGTGTGGATTGACACTACGCTTGTAAATGTCGACAACCGTGGTCGAAGCCAGCGAATTAAGCGCGCTTGCGGTTGAACCCATCGAAGCCAGGAAGACGATAGCGATAAGCAGGCCGATCAAACCCCTCGGCAAAAAGTGCGTTACAAAATCCAGGAAAATGTAATTGGTATCATTAGCGGCATCGGCTTTATTATCATTCTTTTTAATGAGCGCGACAGCATTCTTCCTGATGGATCCCTGCCGCGCATTTGCGAGTTTAAGTTCGGCTGCGGCCTTGTTCACGGCGCTTTCATCGCCGCCATCGGTTGCCGCAGCGTACCTTTCGGCCGACGCTTTTTTCTGCCGGAAGGCATCGGCATAGCTCTGTTCAAGCGCTTTGTATTGTGCGCCGTACCGGCTGGTTTTTACCTGCTGCACTTCATACCGGTTGAAGAACAACGGCGGCTGGTTGAACTGGTAAAAGGCAAATACCAATATGCCGATCAGCAATATCAGGAACTGCATGGGAACCTTGATCAAGCCATTCATGATCAGTCCTAACCGGCTTTGGCCGACCGAGCTTCCCGTCAGGTAACGGCCAACCTGGCTTTGATCGGTGCCAAAATAGGATAGCTGCAGGAAAAATCCGCCGAGCAGGCCGCTCCATACGGTGTAGCGGTTGTTAATATCAAATTTCCAGTCGATCACATTCATCCGGCCGAGCCTGCCCGCCAGGTGCAGCGCTTTGGTAAAACCAACACCCTTCGGCAGCAGGTAAACCACAAGCACGCCTGCGAGGAACATACCGGCGAAGATGATGCTCATTTGCAGCAGTTGGGTATAAGACACGGCCTTGGTACCGCCGTAAACGGTGTAAAAGATCACCAGTCCGCCTATGAAGAGTGTGGTATAAACCGTATTGATATCGAGTATGGTTGATAAAATAATGGACGGCGCATAAATGGTAATGCCTGTGGACAATCCGCGCTGAACCAGGAAAAGCATTGCCGTTAATGAGCGCGTCTTCAGGTCGAACCGCTGCTCCAGAAATTCATAAGCCGTGTATACCTTCAGCTTGCTGAACATCGGCACGAAAGTGTTACACAGCACAATGGTAGCTAATGGCAGGCCGAAGTAAAATTGCACAAACCGCATCCCGTCCGAAAAGGCCTGGCCGGGGGCTGACAGAAAAGTGATTGCGCTGGCCTGCGTAGCCATTACCGAAAGACCTACCGTATACCATGGCATGGAGCGCCCGGCGACGAGAAACTGGTCCATGCTTTGGTGGCGGCCGCTTTTCCAAATGCCGTAAGCGACGATGCTAAGCAAAGTAACTCCAAGTACGAACCAGTCGATTAAGCTCATGTGAAAGCAGAAGGCTGAAAGCGGTCCCTACCGGGAGCAAAAAGCGCTTTGTGAATATCAGCAGTTTTTTGGCAATTTAACGGAAAAACCTAGTTAAATGACAAAGTGATGAGCCAAAAGACGAAAATTAAAAAAACCAGCCATATGATAACGATACCATAAAACTGGTTCCAGCTTTTTATAAAGGAGGGCAGATCGGGATCAGCGTTCTTCACGGCCCTTAACAAATACCTTCAGGAACATAGCAGCCATTAACAAGCCCAGGACACCGCATACAAATATCCAGGTATAACCTTGGCCGATGACAGCGCCTGTAAACAGGCCGCAAACCAATCCAACAACGTAATACAGGTAATCGTAGCTTTTTTCTTCTTCTTTGGCGTGATGTTCCATAGCATGCTTATTTACAACCCTGCAAAAGTAATTGTTTATATGATGTATAGCAATAATTTTTTTGACGGCCGTCCTGTTTAGGAACGGTAAACGGTTCCGATCTTTAAATAGGATTAAAAAACTTTAAAAAGGCGTAACCGTTAAGCAAATGACACTTTTTTCCCGGTGACCAGAATCCCCCATATCGCCCCCTGGCTGGCCGCTTTGTTTATTTTTGCCGGTGTGGCTTCGCGCGCCCAGGACCGGCGGCTAAAACGCATTTTGCCCAGGCCCGATACCGAATACATGGTTTTTAAGGCTCGTCGCGATACCGCAGTTCCTGCAAGAGACCTGTTCGATGTTTTTAATAGTATTTTTCACAAACATCATCCCCGGGTGATCAAAAAGGATACGCTCACTACCAAACCAACTTTTTCGTACATACCGGCAATTGGTTACACGCTCGAAACCGAGTTTGTCGTGTCGCTAACCGGAAATGTAGCCTTTCGTACTGATTCGCAAGCCAGGGTATCGACCATTACTTCCAATATCGGCTATAGCCAGAACAAACAATTTACTTTCCCCATTGAATCTGAGATATGGACGAAAAACAATGCCTTCGACCTGGTGGGCGACTACCGGTTTTACAAATACCCGCAAAGCACCTTTGGCCTGGGATCAAATTCCAACATCAGGAATGAAGACCCGATGGATTACATTTACGCCCGTTTCCATGAGGTCGCGCTAAAAAATATTGTCGGCAACCTGTTTATCGGGGCGGGCTATATCATCGATTATCATGGCAATATCTCGCACAAAGGGCCGATCAATGGCGCCCCTTCCGATTATGCTGCTTATGGCCCTGACGGGCACACCATATCGTCCGGCCTCACGGCGCAGATCCTATACGACAGCCGGGACAATTCGATCTATCCTTCAGACGGGACCTATACCTCGCTTCAATACCGCGATAATTTTACGTTCCTGGGCAGTACCGACAACTGGCGCTCTGTGATCATCGACCTGCGCAAATATTTCCGGTTCCCGGCAAGTTCAAGCAATGTTATCGCCTTCTGGAATTATGATTGGCTTACCATCAGCGGCAAACCTCCGTACCTCGATCTGCCGGCCACCGGGTGGGACCCGTACGCCAGCACGGGCCGCGGCTACATCCAGGGCCGCTTCCGCGGGGCGCAGGAGATCTATGGGGAGACCGAATACCGCTTCAAACTCAGTGCGAACGGCTTATTCGGCGGAGTGGTGTTTGCGAACGCCGCAAGCTTTTCGGCCGCGCCGGGAACAAAGCTCGAATCAATACAGCCCGGCTATGGCGCCGGCCTGCGTATCAAGCTGAACAAGGTGAGCAAAACCAATATCGATGTCGACTACGGTTTCGGCCGCGAAGGGTCGCGGGGTTTGTTTGTGAATGTGGGGGAATTATTCTGAAGACACGATTACAGGATTTTAATGATTGAAATTGATAATGCATCTTGGATATCATTAAAATCCCGTAATCGTGTCATGGGTTCACCTTTGGCTTGCTCAGCATATTAATAAACAGCCTGTATGCTCCCGGAACACCGGCCGGCAGTTGCCTGAAGAATGCCAGCGAAGTATAAATAAAACGACCTTTGCCATATTGCGTGGTGATCAGGGCGCCGTCCTTCGGCCCTTCGCCGGGATCATGCATCTGCAGTACTTTTTGATACTGCGGGTCGGAATCTTTTGTAAAATACAGGCCCCGTTCCTGCACCCAGCCGTCAAAATCGGCCTGGTTGATCTTGTTCGGGTAATTCAAAACCGGGTTGCTCGGATCCAGAACCGCTATTTTGGCCGTTTCGTCCGTTATGCGCTCGTTCACCACTTTGAAAGGGTATGGGCCGATTTCTTTGGTCACCAGGCCGTTGCTGTTGTTGTACTGTACGACCAAATCGCCGCCATTCTTTACATATTCCAGCAATTTCGGCTGTTCATATACCAGCCGCTTGTCGACATTGTAAGCCCGAACACCCGTGATGATCGCATCATAGACTGACAAGTCGCCGTTCATGATCTCGTTCTCGGTCAATTGATGCACGTCATATCCAACCTGCCGTAAAGCAGCCGGGACCAGGTCGCCCGCGCCCTCGATATAACCTATCTTTTTACCGGCGATCTTCAAATCGAGCTGCAGCAGCTTAGCCTGTGCTGGCGGAAAGATGGTGATTGTTGGAATATGATTATAACGGATGGTTAGTATGCCATAATTATAAATCTTCCGGTCGCCGCTGACGCTCACCTGTGCCTCCAGCTCGCCGGTTTGTGATTTGGTACTGGTAGGCGTCAGCGTAAATTCCTGTTCCCATTCGTCGTTTTTCGACTTGTTAGTGAACGAAACATTTTCAGGACTTACCTTCCATCCCGAAGGGGCGTTCAGGCTGATATTTCCCGAAGCGCCGTTTTTAAACGCCTTGAGGTTGACTACTACCGTTTGCGGCTGCTGCGAATTGAAAATGTAATCGGCGTTGCGAATATTGGCGGTGACGGGTGGGGCTATTGAGACAGGCTGATAAACTTCCCCTTTAGCCGGATCAACATATTTATAAACCAATTGGCATTCAAAGCGGAATTTCTGGCCTTCTATAATAAATCCAAACTCAACTTTAGAAGCATATGGGTTTTCAGGACATCCCACAAGTGTTTGATCTGGTATATTATAAGAACTTATACCATGTGCCGTTTCCAACCAATAAGGCTGTGTAATGTTGTAAGCCTTAGTTTTCATATCAAATGTTTGCAACTGGTTTGAAGGCAAAGCAATCGGTTTGGAAAAGGTATAAGTTGTTTTATGAAACAAATTGTCTTTGCCTGGAACGTCTCCGAATCGGTCGGTTTCAAAGGGCTCAGGTACAATACCATCTATCTTTATATCGTTATTATATCGACTAATGACTTGTGATGCTATCGCGATACTATCTTGCAACGCATATACCGGTTCTTGAGAATATGCTTCAAACCACAGTCCATCACAAGCAGCGATCAGGTCAGCCAGGCCCTTCATTTTCTGCTCACGCCAATAGGGATCGCTTAGCTTTTCTACTTGGCCATATACTTTTACCAGTTCAGGCACCGACTTATCAGGATGGTTTGGGTCAAAGTTCTTTTGGATATTTTCCACCTGTAAGCCTATTTCGCTGCCGTTCATTACCCGTCCCCAGGTAGTATTCACACCGTCCATCAGGTCTTCCTTCGGCGCATCGCCCAAAATGGTTTTGAAATATTCGTAGGCATCGCCGCGCTGTTTGGCCGAGCCGAAACCCTGCGTTTTGTGGTTGGAACGACTTTCGGCTGCCAGCTCGCCGTAGCCCTGGCCAAGTATCGGGTTATAAACGCCCACGTTGATCTTGAACTGGTCGGGAGAGGTGGTATTGATGTTTCCAAAGCTGAAAGTGTTCCACAATAAACGTTTGGCCTGCCATACCTGCACGTATTTCAATTGCTCGGGATAACGTTTCGGGTCGGCCGCCGCAGTAAAAGCCTCCTGCGCCAGTATAGCCGATGCGGTATGGTTGCCATGCCCGCCCTCGCCTGTGGTCGGGAAGCGGCAGATGATCACATCCGGCCTGAATTTGCGTATCACCCAAACCACGTCGCCCAGTATCTTTTCTTCGTTCCAGAAATCGAGCGTCTCTTTGGGCCCTTTGGAGAAACCAAAATCCACGGCGCGTGTAAAAAACTGCTCGGCGCCGTCAACCTTGCGGGCCGCAAGCAGCTCCTGCGTGCGGATCAGTCCCAGTAATTCGCCCTGCTCGTTGCCGATCAGGTTCTGGCCGCCGTCACCGCGCGTCATCGATAGATAGCCGGTGCGGTAGCGCTTTTCCTGCGCCAGGTAGGCCAGCAGGCGGGTATTTTCATCGTCGGGGTGGGCCGCAACATAGAGCACGCTTCCCAAAACATCCAGTTTTTTCAGGTTCTGTTCGATGGTTATCAAATCCTGCGGAGGATTGGTCTGGGCAAAGCCGCAAAAGGCGGCGGCAACACCAATAACGAGCAAAAGAATACGCTTCATAGTAAGAAAAGAAGTTGAAAGATAGAGCAGAAATTTTAATGCGTCAAATGTAAAACAAAACTGTTACATCGGTAATTATACTGAAAACCAATCATTTGATTAATATGTAAGGTTTGTTAATCAAATGATTACATTAATATAACAAAACTCCTATTGCATCAATCAATCGATTGATTAATTTTGCCCCAGTAAAAGAAAATGGACAAGGATAAAATAGACAAGAAAGATCATATCCTGGATGTTGCCGAAAGAGTGTTTTCGGAACTCGGATTTGACGGCGCCTCCACCCGGACGATATCGGGTGAAGCCGGCGTAAATATGGCTATGCTGAATTACTATTTTGGATCGAAAGAGGGTTTATTCCTCGCCGTTTTTAAACGCAAGATCATCTCATTCCAGGACCTGCTGAAAAATATCGGCAGCGATGGAACGACCACCGCGTGGAATAAGATTGAAAAATACATCGAACTATATACCCAGCGCGTGGTGACGAACAACTGTTTCCAGAAGCTGCTATACCAGGAGCTGTCCATGCAGCGCAGGGGCGAATTATCCGACCAGATTACGGATATCCTGATGAGAAACGTTTCGGAGGTCGCCAAAATATTACAGGACGGCATCAAGAGCGGCGAGTTTAACAAAAATATCGATGTAGAGCTGGTGATAGCGACGATCTACGGAACAAAGAATTTCATCGTCAATTCGCCGCAGCTTACATCTAAAGTGCTCGGGTATGATATACAGAACGAAAAGCTCCTTGAGGAAAAATTCAAACCGAGAATCCAGGCCTACCTGAAAACATTACTACGATCTTACTTAATGAACGAACATGATAACACAACTAAATAAATCACTAAAACCGGTACCATTGAAAACAGTGGTGGATTATGCATTCCGGCTTATCGCAGCGATCGCGCTCGCCGGGATGATTGCCCTGCCTGCCGTGGCGCAGGACCGAACGCTTACATTGGACGAGGCCATTAAGCTGGGCATCCAGAACAGCAAAGTATTGAAGCTCCAGCAGTCGAAGGTCGATCAGGCGGTTGCTCAATACAACCAGGCCAAAGATAAGATGCTGCCGACCGGCAATGCAAGTTTTGGGTATAACCGCGCTGAAATACCGGCCAATATGCTGTCGCTCGGTCCCAAGTCCAGCTTTAACCTGCCCTCGGGCGCCAACGCATGGCTCGGCATCGTTTCGCTGAATGAAACGATCTTTGCAGGCGGAAAGCTGAAGTATGCGCAGCAATCGACCGACCTGCTTACCCGCGTGGCCCGCTTAGATGCGGACAGGAACAAAGACGAGATCACTTACGATGTGATCAGCGAGTTTTACAACCTTTATAAGATACTGCAAAGCAAAAAGGTGATCGAGCAAAACCTAAGTTCGATAGATCAGCAGATACACCAGGCTCAGCGCTTTTTTGACCAGGGTATAGTTACCAAGAACGATGTATTGCGCTTCGAGCTGCAGCGGGCCAACGTACAGTTGAACGAGATAGACCTGGAAAGCAACCGTAAAGTGATCAATTACGACCTGGACATTATGCTCGGGTTACCCGAAACAACCAATATTAACATCGAACAGATCAGCGAGCCCGACCGCCAGGTATCGCCCGTGGGCAGCTATATAGACAGCGCGCTGGCCAACCGTCAGGAAATGAAACAATTACTATTGCAATCGGATATCGCCGAAACCAATATCAAAAGTATTCGCGCCAACCAGTCGCCTACGCTGGCGGCATCGCTGGGAGGTTATTATGTGGATATAGCGGCCAATCCGCTGCCGCAAAGCGGAAGTTATATTACACCGATTACCGCGGGTGTAACGCTGGCCTGGAATTTCTCTTCGTTATGGACGAACAAAAACAAAATATCCGAAGCGAAGATCCAGAAGGAACAGGTAAGCATCAACCAAGGCATTACAGCCGATAATATCCGCAAAGAGGTGAACCAAAATTACGAGGGTTATACGCAGGCGCTGGATAAGATCAAACTCCTAAAGACCTCGATAGACCAGGCTACCGAAAACAATAACATCCTGCAATCGAAATATAACAGCAACGTGGCTTCGGCAACGGACCGAGCCGATGCGGAAACGCTGCTGTACCAGGCCGAGATCAATTTAGAGCTCGCCAAGGCTGACGCGGGCCTTGCATACTATACATTACTAAAATCAACCGGAAAACTTAACAAATAAAAAACGACGCAATACAATGGCAAACGAACACGAAACCCCAAAAAAGAAGCCAAACAGGGTATTACCTATCGTACTCGGTGTGATACTCGTTGCAGGTATCATATTCGGGATAAAAGAATACATCTACTATTCCAAACATATCGACACGGACGACGCGCAGATAGACGGCGATATAAGCCCCGTGGTAGCCCGTGTAGGCGGATATGTGGATAGCATTTTCTTCCAGGAAAATCAGCACGTGGACAAAGGCCAGGTACTGGTAAAACTGGACGACCGCGATTATAAAGTAAAACTGGAGCAGGCCTTAGCTGCTAAACAAAGCGCAAACGCCGGCGTGGGCGTGGGCCAGTCGCAGATCATCGGCACGCAGGCAAATTCGTCGAGCGCAAGGGCCCAGGTGGAATCAGCTCAAGCCAGGCTCGACCAGGCCAACAAGGATTACCAGCGTTATGCCAACCTGGTAAAAGACGGCTCTGTTACACAACAGCAATTTGACCAGGTAAAAGCCAATCGCGATGTGGCCGAGGCGACTTACCGTGCCGCGCAGGACCAGTACAGGGCTGCTTTGGAGCAGGTTGGTACAACCCGTAATCAGCTTAAAGTAACCAACGTTGGCGTTACCCAGCGCCAGGCTGATGTGGACTACGCCAAACTGCAGCTATCGTATACCACTATCACAGCTCCGTCGAGCGGCGTTACCTCGAAAAAGAACATACAAATAGGCCAGCTGGTCCAGCCAGGCCAAACGTTGTTCTCCATCGTCAATGATCACAGCGTTTATATCACCGCCAATTTTAAAGAAACCCAGCTTACCAATTTAAAAGACGGCCAGAAAGTAAATATCGATGTGGATGCCTATCCCGATATGAAGCTGCATGGCGAAGTGTACAATTTCTCACCTGCAACCGGCGCAAAATTCTCTTTATTGCCCCCGGATAACGCTACCGGCAACTACGTAAAGGTTGTGCAGCGTGTGCCGGTTAAAATAAAGATAAACGCCGGGAAAGATACCCTGGCGTTGCTTCGCCCTGGTATGAGCGTGAGTGTTTCGGTTATCTATAAAGACTAACAATAATGGCTGAAAAAGGCTTTAGAAAATGGATCATCACAATCACAGTGATATCAGCCTCATTGCTTGAGCTGATCGACACTACGATCGTGAACGTATCCCTGCCGCAAATACAGGGTAACCTTGGCGCAACGCTTGAAGACGTTGCCTGGGTGGTAACCGGTTACGCGGTAGCAAACGTAATTATATTGCCCATGTCGGGGTGGCTGGGCGGCTATTTTGGCCGGAAGAATTATTTCCTTGCCTCGATCATATTATTTACAATAGCTTCATTCCTTTGCGGTAATTCCCATTCATTAGGCGAATTAGTCGGGTTCAGGATATTGCAGGGTATTGCCGGCGGCGGCCTGATATCCACGGCACAAGCCATCCTGCTGGACACCTGGCCACCCGAACAAATAGGAACAGCTACAGCCTTGTTTGGTCTTGGCGCTGTGGTGGGCCCTACGGTCGGTCCAACTATAGGCGGTTATATTACCGACCACTTTACCTGGCAATGGATATTTTACGTGAATATACCGGTAGGCGCCGTAGCCTCGTTTTTCACCTACACGTTTGTACGCGAAACTCCACGGGAGGGCAGGGGGAAGCCCATCGATTGGTGGGGCATTTTGCTGCTTGCTATCGCCGTAGGCAGTCTGCAGGTGATCCTTGAAAAGGGTGAATCAGAAGACTGGTTTGCCAAAACCTATATACTTGTTTTAACGATCTCGGCAGTTTTAGGAGTGTTCCTGTTTATTTGGCGTGAGTTGAGCACCGATCACCCGATTGTTAATTTTAGCATCATGCGGCACCGAAGTTTCGCCGTAGGTATGTTCACCTCGTTCGTATTGGGATTTGGTTTATACGGCTCGGTGTTTGTTTTCCCGATATTTTGCCAGAACCTGCTTGGTTTTACCGCGCAGCAAACAGGCGAGTTGTTGTTCCCGGGCGGTTTGTGCACCATCGTAATGATGCCGTTTATAGGCAAAATGCTGAACCGCGGCATACATGCGCAATTTATGGCAACACTGGGCATGTTCCTGTTCTTTGTTTTCACCTATATGCTGAGCAAGTCGACGCTTGAAACCGGTGAGCTGAACGTGCTGGTTCCGTTACTGATACGCGGTGTCGGTATGGCATTATTATTTGTGCCGCTTACCGTTTTGGCTATTGCCGACCTCAGGGGTCCCGAGATCGGGCAGGGCACCGGGTTAAATAATATGATGCGGCAGCTCGGCGGCTCGTTTGGTATTGCGGCGCTTACTACGCTGATCCACATTCGCCAGGCTGTGCACCGCAACAACCTTATCGGGTACATAAATCCATACAACAATGCCTTCACACAGCGCATGCATATGATGGAGCAGGGATTTATGGCAAAAGGCCGGTCGCTTATCGATGCTGTCCAGATGGCTTACCGCGCCATCGAGGGAGCAGTTGCGAGGCAATCCTTACTGCTAACTTATGACGAAGCTTACCTGCTGTCGGGGTTGGTGATGCTTTTCTCGATCCCGCTGCTGTACCTGCAGCCGTTCAGGAAGAAAGGTGCCGCAACCAAACCTCCTGCCGACCTTCATTAAAAAAATAAAGCCGCTCTGCACGTACAGAGCGGCTTTCCCCAAAAAAATTCAACAATTAAAAGTTTAATAATATCATCTCCGGTGAGTCAATTCTACGTGAAAGTTGAGGCTCCGGAGCTGTTTCTCTTAAAGAACTAAAAGTAGCATCTTTAGCGGGAAATCGCAAATTTCCATAAAAAATTCTCTTACAGGCATATCCTGTTTCTATCTCATCCCAAACAAAACCCGGGAAAAATGTTTATTAACCTGATGAGGTTCCGGAGAAGAAATTTGCTGAAAAAATGGTGGAAAATAGTATTGGCCACCTTCATGGGATTTATCAACGATAATGGCCTGAAGTTAAGCGCATCGCTTGCATACTACACAGTGTTTTCCATCGCCCCGCTCATTATCCTTATCATTTCCATTACCAGCCTGGTGCTCCATCATTATAACTACAACGATACGCTGTATGCCGACCTGGCTAAATTTATGGGTAAAGACGCGGTCGACCAATTACAGCAGATCGTTACACACCTGCAATTATCGGGGAAGACCGGAACAGCGCTTATTATAGGCATCGTTATTTTGTTGCTGGGAGCCAGCAGCATGTTTGTCGAGATACAGGATTCGCTTAATATTATCTGGCGCGTAAGATCAAAGCCAAAGCGCGGGTGGCTAAAATGGCTGCAAAACCGTTTCCTGTCATTCTCGCTCATCATAGCGCTCGGCTTTCTTCTACTCGTGTCGCTTATCCTAAATATCGCAATCAACGCCATCAGCGAACGCCTGCAGCGTTTCTTCCCGGTGGTAACGGTAACGCTTTTCGACGTGATCAACCTGTTTATCACCTTTGTGGTGATTGCGATACTGTTCAGTATTATATTTAAATTTCTTCCGGATGTTAAAATCAAGTGGCGCGATGTGCGCTCGGGGGCCATTTTTACCGCCTTGCTCTTCCTGTTGGGCCAGTACCTGATAAGCCTTTATCTCAGGTATACCGCACAGGGCTCGGCGTATGGCGCGGCCGGATCGCTGATCGTTCTCCTGGTTTGGATCTATTATACCTCGGCCATACTATACATCGGCGCTGAATTTACCGAAGTATACGCCGAGGCGACCTGCAGCACCATCGAGCCGGCGGAATACGCGGTTCATGTTATCCAAACCGAAGTGGAACACGAGGTTGACGAACTTCCGCCCCAAAATCCCGAGCTGGCCGGCAAGCTGAAAAAGCCGGAGGAAAAATAGAGATTGTTAACGACAACTTGAACGCATCGCGTCTGTGAAGAATATTTGCGATTCGGCAGGAGTAAATCGCTGCTTGTGATTAATTTATTTGCAATGACCCGATAATTGAATCCACTAAACTTTTTTCGTTATTCATATCGTCGATATTACAATTGTAGGTGACAAATAGGGCCTTGTTTTTCCGATAAAATATATAATATAACCAATACGTATTCTGAACGATTTGCTCAAACGAAGCGACGTCCATATCTGTTATCTTACATAAATTTAGCTTTTCATTATTTATGTCGCCCCCTACAAATTCAAGTAATTCGTCGTGCGCCCGAAAAAAATAATTTTCTGGAATTTGATAACTTGTAATGTTAATTACACCAAAACCATCCTTTTCATTGTAAATACTGATAGTCGCTTCAGCCTCTTCGATCGTCCAATCGTCAGGGATGTTTAAACTATAATAGTTGGAAGAAGATGTATAGTTCATTCTTAGTAATTATAATGAATATACGTCATTATCCTCACCATCTCATCGCGTATCTCGCCGGACGGCCGGGTGAAATTATTGTTCATGAATGAGAATGCCAGCCGCTTGCCCTTGCGCGTCACTAAATAGCCGCTTTCGTTGTGGACGTTCATGAGCGAACCGGTTTTTGCCCACACAAAAGGTTTCCCGTCATCGGTTTTGTAAGCATGTCTTATGGTACCGGCTACGCCGCCTGCCGGCATCAGGCTATGGAGCAAACTGTCATTTTGCATGGCATCCGATATTTTACACAGTAACTTAACGATGCTTCTCGGGGTAAACAGGTTGAATCGTGACAGGCCCGAGCCATCTGCCCATTGCGGTGCGTCGGGCAGATCGCCGAGAAAATGTTCTTTTGAGTATTCCCTCACCGAATCGGCGTTGAGCACACCAAATTTTACCGACGAGCATACCAGCAGCAATTGTTCGGCGATAAAATTGTCGCTCGGCTGCAGCATGTGCCGGTACACGGTATCGGCGTTGTCATCATAAATCGTTTTGGCGTCGGCGGTTAACGGTAAATGTACTTCGATTACCGGCTCCTTCAGTGTATCCTGCACTATGCCAAGGTTGGCATCGGTGGAAACCTTCCAGGGTATTTCCTGGTAAAAATCCGGCGGCACCTGCATGCCGGGGTAAATAAAAGAATTGTTCAAAAGGTCGCGCTTTACCCTAAACTTGCCCGGTTTAAAATTGCTGTCGCATTTAAGGTACATGTTTAAGTAACTCGGGCTGATTTGTAACCGCCCGTCCTTGCCGGCCGACAGCACGGCTACGTTGTCTTCTACCGGCAGCTCGTTTATCTCGGCCTGGTAATAGTCATTATAATCGTCCCATGCCCAACCCGGACCGTAAAAATCGTTTTGGTACAGCCCAGTCGAAAAGAATAACCGCTTGCCCGAATTCTTCAGAAAGTTATAACCGTTCGTCGCTTTTAGACCGGTATGGAGGAATGAAGGATCGCCTGTGCCCCAAAATATCAGCGAATCGCCGTGTACAACGTATCTCAGCGCCGGCACCGAATCGCCAAGCATTTTGAGGCAGGTATAAAACGTGAAAAGCTTGGTATTGGAAGCAGGAGTAAAATATTTGTCCGAATTAAGCTCATACAACATTTTACTGCTATCCATGTCGTATAGGGCAAAACCGGTAAAATGATCGTTTACGATAGCCGAACGCCTGAAAAGGTGGTTCATTTTATGCCGCGTTATCCTTGACGAACAAGCGGCCAGGTGTAGCACGGCCGTGGCAGCCAGTGATATGAGCACGCCAGCTTTAGCCCTCATAGTTTTAAATAACTAAAGTTTTTGTTGTAAATTTAATTTTCCAATTATAAACAAATTGTTATTCAAAATATCCCATAAAAGCAGGCTCCTTGTCCCGGCATTACTGATGTTTATATTATGTCTCGGCTCGTTAAGGGCGCGGGCGCAGTATTTCGACCTGAATAACAACCGGAAATCCACAAGTATGCGGTTTAAACTCGTTCGCAACCTGGTTGTGATCCAGTTGAATATTAACAATAAGGGACCTTTCAACTTTATACTCGATACCGGCGTCGGCTTAATGCTGATAACCGACCCAGGAATGGTCGATTCACTCAAAATGCAAAGCAGGCGCACGATAAAAATGATAGGGCTCGGCGAAGGCGATCCGCTGGAAGCATACGTTACACCGCCCCTTAAAATTGAAATACCCGGGCTTACCAGTTATGATGTAGCGGCAGCAATACTTAAAGCCGACCGTTTTAACCTGTCCAACTTTGTTGGCATGCCGATACAGGGGTTGCTTGGTTATGAATTTTTCAGCAATCTTGCGGTTAAGCTGAACTTTGCCGACAGTACCCTTACGGCTTACAGACCGCAAAATGTACGGCTGTTCAGAAAAGGCACTAAAATACCTATAACCGTCGAGGCGCATAAACCGTACGTTATGGCGCACGTAAAGCTGCCTAACGGCACCGAGCAGCAGAGTAAGCTTATTGTCGACCTTGGAGCCGGTCACCCCGTTTCGCTGGAGAATATGATCAAAAAGCACGGCCTGCCGCAAAAGTTCATTATCGCCAACCTGGGCGTCGGCCTTACCGGTGGCGCCATCACCGGTTTCCTGAGCAGGATCGACGAAATATCGCTGGGCAAATACAAATTGAAGAAAGTAATTACATCGTTCCCAAACGATTATGACGCGGACATTATGAAAAGTTTGTCTGTCGCTCGCGACGGCAGCATAGGTGTTGGATTACTAAAAAGATTTACGGTAATATTCGATTACCCCGACAATGCTTTATACCTAAAACCGAACGCTTATTTTAACGATCCGTTTGAGCACGATATGAGCGGGATCGAATATTATGCCGGAGGGCCTGATCTTAAACACATTTTCATCAGCCGCGTGGAACCAGGCTCGCCTGCCGACGAGGTGGGGCTTGAAAAAGACGATGAAATAACGGCCATAAATTTTAAGCCTTTGGCCGACATGACGATGGAGCAGATAGACGACATCCTTAAATCCAAAGACGAGCGAAATTTATTGATCGAAGTGTACCACGACCACCGCTACGACCGGGTGATCCTTACGCTGAAACGCCGCATCTGAGCTCCCCCCTAACGTTAGCAATACTATTTCAACTGGCTGATATTTTCAAAAAATGCAGCCTGCAGTTCGAGCAGCGAATGGACATTTATTTTTTCGCCATAAGCGTCAAAACATACAAACCTCGATCGTTCGGGATGCCTGTTGTAAAAGCGTTCGATGAAGTTGAACGTTTCAAAAAAATAGTGCCTTGTAGTAACGCTTTTGTTGCGATTGGTCTGCGAAGCGTTGAGCCGAAATCCAAAAGCGTCTGTCCACGAATGGATCTTCGAGTAGAGGTTGCCTGCGGTGTTTCTCATAGGATGTGGTCTCTTTAGTTAATGTAACCATATCATTATCATTATGTTTTTATTGCCATTAACTTTTAATTACAACTAAGTCCTCATCTGTAGCCAGCTGGCGCGATTACCTCATCTTACAATAAAATAATAAGTAAATATATTTCCATTAGATTTAATTGTAACCTATTCATTTGCTTACCGTACAAGGTGATAATTTAATTTATTTAACGTACCCTATATGAGACAAATTAGACACATATTACCGTTAATACTGCTCGCAAGCCTTATTAGTATAAACGGTTGTAAAAAAGACAAAACACCCGGTCCTGTAGGTGCTACGGGCGCTACCGGCCCGACAGGCTCTACAGGTGCCATAGGAGCCACCGGTCCGCAGGGCGTTCAGGGTCCTACCGGCCCCGCAGGCGGTCCTACCGGCCCGACAGGTGCTACCGGCCCGACAGGTGCAACCGGCGCTACGGGTTCAAGCGGTACCAACGGTACTAATGGTACAAATGGTGCTACCGGCGCTACAGGTGCAACTGGTGCAACAGGTGCTACTGGTGCAACAGGCGCTACTGGTGCAACGGGCGCAACAGGTGCTACAGGTGCAACCGGCGCTACAGGTGCTACAGGTGCTACAGGTGCTACAGGTGCAACCGGCGCTACTGGTGCTACAGGTGCTACAGGTGCTACAGGTGCAACCGGCGCT
>DASZVE010000098.1:0-95210 GCA_035547095.1 Mucilaginibacter sp. | reverse complement strand
TATCTGGAAAGATTTATAAAAATGCAGATATTAGCCCCCGCAAAAAAGTATACTAATTATCTTCCATGCAGTACAAAAAGATCAATAACCTTTTAGGATGGCTGTGTTTTGTCATCGCTTCAATCACGTATATTCTGACATTAGAGCCTTCCGTAAGCTTCTGGGACTGCGGCGAGTTTATCTCCTGCGCCTATCGTTTACAGGTAGCCCACCAGCCCGGTTACCCGCTTTTTGCTATGCTGGGTAAATTCTTTTCCCTGCTGTCGTTTGGCAATAATGCCAAGGTGCCGTTTTACACCAATATGGGTTCGGCGCTGGCCAGCGGCGGCACCATTATGCTGCTGTTCTGGAGCATTACGGCATTGGCCAAAAAGATGCTGCTGGCTAAAGACGAACAGCCCGACAGCACCAAACTGATCCTGATCATGGGCGGCGGCCTCGTGGGCGCGCTTACCTTTGCTTATACCGATACATTTTGGTTTTCGGCTGTTGAAACTATCGTTTTTGCATGGTCGTCGTTGTGTACCGCGCTGGTTTTCTGGGCCATACTCAAATGGGACGCCCACGCCGACGAACCCGGCGCCGACAAATGGATCGTTTTTATCGCTTACATCATCGGTCTTTCCATCGGTATTCACCTGTTGAACTTGCTGACCATACCTGCCATCGTGCTGGTGTACTATTTCCGCAGGTATAACAATATCAACAACCGCAGCGCCTGGATAGCCTTTTTCATCAGCATCCTGATACTGGGTTTTGTGCAGTATGGCATCCGCGGTTATACCGTAAAGTTTGCCGCTTATTTCGACCTGTTCTTCGTAAATACCCTGGGAATGGGTTTTTGGAGCGGCGCTTTTTTCTTCTTTTTATTGCTGGTCGGATTAATCGTATTGGGTATCTGGTGGAGCATTAAAAACAATAAGCCGGCGCTTAACCTAGCGTTCCTTTGTGTGGCTTTTATCTATTTCGGCTACAGCTCGTTCGCGTACATTCCTATCCGCGCGGCGGCCGATCCAGACCTGGATAACTCGCACCCCGACAATGCCTTCGTTATGTACGGGTACCTGAACCGTATCCAGTACGGTGAAACGCCGCTGTTGTTCGGACCTTATTTCGACGCGAAGGATACCTCCCAGACCGAAGGCAGTATCATTTACCGCAAAGGCCAGACAAGATACGAGAATGCGGGCCGGAAAATCGACATTGTATATAACCACACCACTATTTTGCCGCGTATGTACAATACCGAGAACTCGGATGCATCCTACGCGCAGGACGTGCAGTTTTACCGCCAGTGGCTGCACATGGGCGAGAATGACGCCCCCAATTTCAGCGACAACCTGAAATGGATGTTCAGTTGGCAGGTTTGGCAGATGTACGGCAGGTACTTTATGTGGAACTTTGCCGGGCGCACCAACCAACTGGACGGACAGCAGCAGATGGGCGGCTTGCACGGCTATGTCGATGGTGACTGGACTACAGGTATTTTTGACGGAGGCAGGCATTTACCCAAATCGTTGACCAACAAAGGGCCCAACGGGTTGATTTATGCTTCAAACGCGTACACGCCACTATACGCGCTGCCGCTTATTTTGGGCATTATCGGGTTATTTTACCATTATAACCGCGACAAACGCAATGCGCTGATCGTGGGATTGTTGTGGTTCTTTACCGGCCTGGCAATCGTAATTTACGTAAATCAGCCCAGCGTACAGCCGCGCGAAAGGGATTATTCCTATGTCGGCTCGTTCTACGCTTTTGCGATATGGATAGGGCTCGGCGCTATCGGCATTGCCGACTTTATAAAAAAATGGGTATCGCCAAAAACGGCCGCCATCGGCGCTACGGCGCTGTGCCTGCTGCTGCCTGTGCTGGTGGCAAGCAAGGAATGGCAGGCGCATGACCGTTCGACCAAAATGACGCCGCACGATATGGCTTACAACTACCTTACCTCGTGCCCGCAAAACGCTATCCTGTTCACCTACGGCGATAACGATACTTATTCGCTTTGGTACGACCAGGAAGTGGAAGGAATCCGCCCCGATGTGCGCATCGTTAACCTGAGTCTTTTCAGTGGCGACTGGTATATTCACCAGATGCAGCATAAGATGAATGAATCGGCGCCCCTGCCTATTACCATGCCGTACGACAAGTATAAGGAAGGTGTGCGCGACGCGATACAGTTCTTCGACCGCAAGCTGCCGGGCTCGGTCGACGTGAAGGATGTGTTCGATTTCATTACGTCGGACAACCCGGATGTAAAAGTTGAGCTGCAAAATGGCGACCGCGTAAACTATTTGCCTACCAAAAATTTCAAGATAGCGATCAATAAAGACGAAGTGGTAAAGAACGGCGTATGCACAGAAGCTCAAAAAGGCATGCTGGCCGACACCATGAAGTGGAAATATCCGTCGAACTTTGTGACCAAGGACAACCTGGCCATGATCGACATCCTGGCGCACAACAACTGGAAACGGCCGATATGCTTTACCATTACCGTTGGACAGGAAAATATGATGGGCATGCAGCAATACCTGTATAAGGAAGGTTTTACCTACCAGTTAATACCGTTCAAAGTAGATACGGCCAGCCGCGATCAGTTGGGCAAGACCAACAGCCTGGTGATGTACGACAACATGATGAACAAATTTAAATGGGGCAATTATAAAACCGCCAAATACCTGGACCCTGAATCGACGACGATGTTTTACCCGGTTATTTTGTCGACTGTGCTCGATTTGAGCCAGGGTTTAATTCAAGACGGGCATAAGGATCTCGCCCTGAAGGCTATCCATAAGTACGACCAGGAGATGCCTGATATTTATCCGTTTATCGACGTGGCGAGGACCAAGTATTTCCTTGTGGCAAACGCGTATACGCTGGGAGATATCAATTATGCGAACAGGTATGCCGCGAGCATAGAAAACTATGTTAAAGATCAACTGGATTATAACTATAGCCTCATACAAAGCAGTCCCGATAATATCGATACACGCACCGTGCAGCTCGGCTTGTCGCTGCTGAACGCGCTGACAGACCTGACCAAGGAGAACCATCAGGCCGCGATGTCTGACAAATTCGGGAAAGAGTTTAAGGATTACGAAGGTAAGTTCTCGCCTGTTTTAGGGCGACAACAGCAATAGCCTCGTCTCTACGATATTTATAGGAGGCCCTCCGTGGTATAAAGGGCAACAAAAATAGCGATGGCCAAGCCATCGCTATTTTTGTTAAACATTTACATGCTTTAGAAGTCTGGTCGGTCAGTGCGGCTGAATAAATATACCGCTCGCGCCGCTGATGCTGTTATAAAGCGGCGCCATTTTGCCATTGAGCCAATAAACTGCCCGGTTATTAAAAGTTCCCGCAGCATACACATCAGGATAACCTATGCCAATATTACTGACGGTTACACTATTGTATGTTGTAGTGTTTTTGGTCCAATCCGCGTTGCCTATAACGCCATTTTTCCAATAGATAAAACCATAAGTAAGGTTATTGGTCTGCTGGTTTTTTACCAGCGCCGCCTTTCCCGCTATATACACATCGTTGTTATTTATTATGAGAGAACTTATACGGCTATCGATCGTATCGGTACTGAGGCTATGCGCAACGCCATTTTTCCAGTAGGTAGCAATTGCTGTAACATAGTTGCTTATTTGCCCCGCCACATATACATCGCTCCCATTTACCGCAATGGCATTTACAGTTGTGGTGCTATTGGGTTCGCTTAGCGCCACCTGCTGACCATTTTTCCAGTATACCGCCATACCATAGTAATCTTTGGTATAAGCGTTGCCGGCAATGTATATGTCATTTCCGGATAAGGCAATAGCCGTCGCCTGACCGCCGACTGCCGGGCTGCTGAATGTTAATGGTTCGGCGAGCCCATTTTTCCATAATACGGGCTGAGGAATGCTATCATTATGCGTGCTGCCTATGACGTATATATTATTGCTGTAAACGGCAATCTTACTTGCCGACGAATCGTGCGTAGTGTCCGAAACCAGCCTCACGGGCTTGCCGTTTATCCAATATGTGGCTACATTAACCAGGCGATACGGTGGCTTACTGCCTATGGCGACCAGCTTGCTTCCGGCCATATAAACTGTTCCAAGCGTGCCGACCGTAATATCGTTGACGCTCGCATCGTAATATCCAGCGCCGACTACGCTCAGCGCACTGTTTTTCCAATACGCCGGAAGTGTTTGCGTATTGCTGACCGTATCGACATAACCCGAGATGTAAACATCATACTTCGGCGTTATTATTGTCGAAGCGGGCTGGACCGTCTTTTTAACGCACGAAGACAACAGGGGCAGAAGCAGGACTACTAAAAAGTAATATTTTACATTCATTGATCAACAAGGCTTAACCGGCAGTGGATAAGCGAATATAATCAATTAATATTAATGTAGTTAGATTTCATCATACGGCTTTTTAGCCCTTTCGGGATCGTAATGTAAGCCGGGTGTGAGCCAGTAGAGGAGAATAACTCTTGAGTAACGGAAATTGAACGGCGACAATATAATCGTGATGCCGATCAGCAGGCATACGTACAGCCATGGAGATTCCGAGCCGCTGAGGATGAATGTGCCCACAGCCACCGTTACCATTTCAGCTACGATCATCCCGTAACTCACGAACATGGCCACGTAAAAATATCCGGGTTCCATCTCGAACTGGAAATGACAGTATGGGCAATAGGTGTTCATCTTTTGACTGAAAAAGAAACCCAGGCTGCTTTTTTTAAACATATCGCCTTTGCGGCACTTGGGGCATTTAGCGTGCAGGGCGGCATTAAAGGCCGAAGTGGGGGTTGTTTCTGCTGTATCTGGAGTTGTCATGGTGCTATTTTTTTAAAGCGTTTTTTCTGAATTCCTCCGGCGACAGACCGGCGGACTTTTTGAAGAATTTCGTGAAATAGGAATTGTCGTTAAAGTTCAGCCGGTAAGCTATCTCAGAAATATTAAGATCGAGATTAATGAGCAGCCGTTTGGCCTCAAGCAATACCCTGTTGCGTATCACCTCTCCGGCAGATATACCGAGTATATCGTTACAGATGGCGTTCAGGTGATTGGGCGTAATGTACAGTAGTTGCGCGTAATCTTTCGGCAACCGGAGTGTGGTGAAATTTTTCTCGACCAGTTGCCTGAAATTCCGGAGCAGCGTAAAGTTATAAGCAGAATGCTCCTTCTGCGACAGATCGTTTCCGCACCTGGCCAGCAGGATAAATACTTGCAGTAGCAGGGCCCTGATCATATCGGCGCCCATGCGGGCCTGGTGTTCGCTTTCGGCGATAATATCTTCGAACAGCGATCTGATCTTAGGCTGCAGCCCGGGTTGGATATCGATCGCGGCCTGGCCGGGGTCGCCGCTGAAGAAAGGAAATTGTGCCAGGTAGTCGTTAACCAGCAGGAACGACCTGAAAAAGTCCTCCGAGAAATGAATCACATAACCATCGGTGTCGCCTTCGAAATTCCACGAATGCACTTGCCCCGGTATCATAAAATAAATATGGTAAGGCGCAACGTTAAATGTCCGGAAATCGATAGCATGCGTTCCCGCGCCTTTGGTAAATAATACCAGGTGGTAAAAAGTGTGTTTATGCGGAAAATGGAGGTCGTTATGCTTTTTCAGGTACACGCCAAACCTGCTGATGAGCATGTCTTCCTGCTGGAAATCGGACAGCTTGCAGATATCGTATACAGGTATAGCGTTTTTAACCACAACACAAAAGTAAGGGTAAAGTACAACGAAAAATAGCATTAGTTGTGGTAGTTATGGTACTTTTTACCGATTGGGTGAATACCGGGTTGGGACAGGCATAAAAAAATAATCCCCTGCCGGGAGGCAGGGGATATAATGACCCGTCTTACTCGCTAATTCGGGCCAAACCTAAACCTTATCGATACAAATTTGGTGTTTTTTTATGAGATTTTTATGAAAAAATTAAAAAAGTGTTAAATATTATAACAGTGAAATTTTCCGTTAAATATTTTTACTAATAAGAATGATAATAATGTGCAAGTTACATTTATTAAACAAAATGAGATATTTTAATATCTTAGCCGTAGCGCCCGAAAACCACTAATTTTATAGTCGATAACGTTAGACCAGACAAATCAGAAAATGACAATCATAACAAAGCCCGACAGCCTGATATTCGACATGGATGGTACCCTGTGGGACGCGGTCGATACGTACGCAGGGTCGTGGAATATGGTATTTAAGGAGTTGGGTATCGATAAGGCTGTTCCCCGCGATGAGCTTGCGGCTATGGTGGGCTGGGAAGGCCGGAAAGTACTGGCCGCAATCATGCCGGAGTTTGCCGACGACGAACGTCAGCGCATCTATGCCCGTGTAAATGAAGTGCGCCGCGACCTGTTGCCCAAAAACGGCGGTACGTTATATGAGGGCGTAAGAGAGGGCCTGGCGCAACTGGCCGGAAAGTATAAGCTGTACATCGTAAGCAACTGCGCAGCAGGCATAATCAGGCTGTTTATCGATTGGGCCGGTATAAACGATCATATCGTCGATGAGATAGCTTACGGTATCAATTACATGCCCAAACATCACAATATCCGCTTGCTGATGGAACGTCACGATTTGCAAAACCCGGTATATGTAGGAGATACGGACGGCGATGCCGAACAAAGCCGCCTGGCTGGGCTGCCCTTTGTGTTTATGAGCTACGGTTTCGGTAAAACCGGCAATTATGATGTTAAGTTTGACAGTTTTACCGATCTGACCCGTTATTTCATGGCGCTGGAATAAAAAGCCGCTTTCAGCTCTAACCCTTTGCCTTTTTAAAGCGGCAGGCTGAAATAAAACCTCGATCCCCTGCCTTCGGTGCTTTCCACGCCGATACGCCCCTTGTGCCGTTGAATGATCTCGTTTGAGAGGTATAGGCCGATGCCGAAACCCGCTACATGTTTCACCGCAGCTTCATTTGCACGGTAAAACCGCTGGAATATTTTTTCCCGGTCCCTGGCCCTGATGCCCACGCCGTTGTCGGTTACGGACACCTCGGCTTCATCGCCGGCTATTACGGCTGTAATTTGTACCGAACTGCCTTTGGGTGAATATTTGATGGCGTTGCTGATGAAATTGCTTATCACCTGGCCGATCTTTTCCCTATCGGCGGTCACCATGATGGGTTCGGGTGCTTTAAAATGCAGCACATGAGTGTTGGATATGGCCAGGCTTTCCGCGATCATTTCGCCGACCAGCTTGTTTATATCGAATAATTGCTTTTTGAGTTGCAGTTTGCCGGGCTCCAGTTTGGAGAGATCAAGAAAGCTATGAACCAAATTGGCCATTTTACTCACCTGGTTGGATGCCTTGGATAAAGCCGTGGCAATGAACGGATCCGATGAGCCCGGTAATTTGGCTTCGAGCAATTGTATGTAGGCCTTGAGCGAGGTGAGGGGCGTTTTCAGCTCGTGGCTGGCCATGGCTATAAAATCATTTTTACGGATTTCGTCGCGTTTGCTTTCGGTTATATCCACAATGGTGCCGAGCATGCGGTATGGTTTTTTTTTCTCGTCAAAAAGCACTATGCCTTTTACCCGTATCCAGTGCTGTGAATCATCCGGCCAGGTAATTCGCGCCTCGTAAGCGTAGTTGCCGGCCTGCAGCGCTTCATAGTACGACCTGATGACCACGTTTTCCATATCATCCCGGTTAACCTGCTTCTGAATGGAATCGAGCGATATTTCAGTGTCCGGCGGATGGCCGAAAATGGCCGGCAATTGCGGCGAGAAACTAAAATTTATTTGCGGTATGCTTAGCTCCCATATCGCCAGCCCGGTGGCTTCCGCGGCCATCAGCAGCCTGTGCTCGCCTTCGATGGCGGCTTGTTTGGCTTTTACCTCTCCCGTGATATCGACCACGGTGTTAAGGATGTATTCCACTTCGCCGGCCGGCGCGGTTATAGGAATATTGGAACACGACCAGTACCTTTCTTCGTGCCGGCCGCTTGACGGGTCAAATGCATCGTAACGGTACACAGGCACATCGAGTTTTTCGCCGGTACGCTGTACCTGGGTAAACACTTTCCGGGCTGTATAAGGATCGTCGGGGTCGTCGTTATTTTCCGGGAAGACCTCGAAAAAACTCTTGCCGACCAGGCTTTCGCGCTCTGCCGAGGTGATCTGCAGGTATGCGTCACTGACGGCGGCGATAGTAAAATAGGGTGTGTCGGCTTTTACCAGCAACGAGCCGGGCGATTTCTCAAAGAGCGCCTTGAAAAGTTCCCCGCTCAGGATATTATCTGGAACAGCAGCCATTTAGTCGATTGTAAAACGTGATCAAGGTAAATTTTTTTAAGTGCAAAAAGGTATTCGACCTGTGAAAAACAAATATTCACAGCACTTGTTTTTCCATTTTTATGGGCAATAAAAATGATTAACGATATATTTACCGCAATCCCTCCGCGTAAAGCAAGCCGATCCTTTCCTATAACAAAAAATTGACAATGGCGGTCGAAACAAAATCGTACGCCCGTTGTTGAAATTGCCTGAATACGAAAAAATTAGCCGAACACTTTTATTGACTAAACCCTTAGATCACTATGAGTAAAAAGGAAGAGAAAAACATCATACAAAACAAAGTATTGAAAAAAACATCCACCGGCATCAGCGGCCTGGATGAAATAACCGGCGGCGGTCTGCCCAAAGGGCGCCCAACGCTGGTATGTGGAGGAGCCGGCTGTGGCAAGACTTTGCTGTCAACAGAATTTATTGTTAAAGGCGCCACCGAATTTAACGAGCCCGGCGTTTTTATGGCCTTTGAGGAATCGGCTGCGGAATTGGCGACCAACGTTGCTTCATTGGGTTTCGACTTGCAGCGGTTACAAGCAGAAAATAAGCTCAGGATCGACCATGTCGAGATTGAACGCAGCCAGATCGAGGAAACCGGCGCTTACGACCTGGAAGGATTGTTTATACGTTTAAATTACGCCATCGACAGCATCGGCGCAAAGCGCGTGGTGCTGGATACTATTGAGAACCTTTTCGCCGGCCTGACAAACACAGCAATCCTGCGCGCTGAACTGCGACGCTTGTTTCATTGGTTAAAGGAAAAAGGCGTAACCGCTATCATTACCGCCGAAACCGGTGATGGCAAGCTGACACGCCACGGCCTTGAAGAATATGTTTCCGATTGCGTGATACTGCTCGACCATCGTATCATCGACCAGGTATCCACCCGCCGCATGCGAATAGTAAAATACCGCGGCTCAATTCACGGAACAAACGAATACCCGTTCCTGATCGATGAGTACGGCATATCGGTATTACCGGTAACATCGCTCAACCTGGATAAAAGCGCTCCTTCCGAACGCATACCTACGGGTATAAAAGCACTCGATACTATGCTTGGCGGCAAAGGTTTTTATAAAGGCAGCAGCATCCTGGTATCGGGCACGGCGGGTACAGGGAAAACCAGTATCGCGGCTTATTTTGCCAACCAGGTCTGCAACGACGGCAAGCGATGCCTGTATTTCGCCTTTGAGGAATCGCCCCGGCAGATCATCCGCAATATGAAGTCGATCGGCATGGAACTCGGAAAACATATCGATAGTGGCTTGCTCAGGTTTTATGCTTCGAGGCCGACATTATATGGCCTGGAAATGCACCTGGTTACCATACACAAACTGATAGGGGAATTCAAGCCGGAAGTGGTAGTGCTCGACCCGATAACCAATCTCATTACGGTAGGAATGCTGTCGGATGTAAAATCGATGCTGATACGGCTGATCGATTTCCTGCAGAACGAAGGTATTACGGTTATGTTTACCGCGCTGGCCCTGAATACGGTAGTCGGCGACCAGACGGATGAAGGTATTTCGTCGCTGGTGGATACCTGGCTGCTGGTAAGGGACATCGAATCCAACGGCGAGCGTAACCGCGGTTTGTATATTATCAAATCGCGCGGTATGAAGCATTCAAACCAGGTGCGCGAGTTTGTAATAAAGGACAGCGGCCTCGACCTGGTGGACGTTTACCTTGGCCCGCAAGGCATATTGACCGGCTCGGCGCGCGAGGCGCAGCAGATCACGGAGAAGACCGGCGTCGCGCTGCACGATTATGAAATTGATGCCAAAGACCGGGAGATAAGCCGCAGGAGGAAAACTTTGGAAGCCAAGGTATTGAGCCTGCAAAACGAGTTCGAATCGGCTGAAGAAGAGCTGAACAAGATTTACCTGCAGGAAGAATTAAAGAAACAGGTTGCCGAGAAAGCCCGCGAGGAAATGTTGCGGCTGAGAAGTGGCGAGGCCGGCCAGGAACCAACGGTTGAACCTAAAAATAAAAAGCAATGAACAGTAAGGAACGTTGGGAACTGAGACTGTACGTAGCCGGCAAAACGGAAAAATCGGTTACCGCCCTTAGCAACCTCAAACAATACTGCGAGGAACACCTGAAGGGCCAGTACAAAATAGAGGTGATAGACCTGATGGAAAAGCCGCAACTGGCTGAAGGCGACCAGATATTGGCCGTGCCAACGCTGGTTCGCAAGGTGCCCGAGCCAATACGCAAGATCATCGGCGATCTTTCGGACAAGGAAAAAGTGCTGGTAGGTTTAAACATTATACCGGCTTAAAGCATTATACACACTGAATGACATCAGCCGCGACCGATTTTAACTGGGACGAAAAGCAACAGCTGTACGTTTTAAGATTATATGTTGCAGGTACGTCGCCCAACTCCCTAAGGGCGGTGTCGAATATTGAAAAGATCTGCAAAAATCATCTGAAGGATAACTACGACCTCGAGATCGTGGATGTTTACCAGCAAACTGAAAAAGCTGGTGAGGATCAGCTGATCGCTTTGCCGTTGCTGGTGAAGAAAGCGCCGGGACAGGTAAGGCGTTTGGTAGGCGACATGTCCGATGAAGAAAAGGTTTTGAAAGGGCTTGGAGTATACTAAGAAGAGTATCTTATGGAGACTTCCAAAGAGTTTGAGAAATTATTGAACGAAAACAAGGAGCTTAAAATACAGCTCGAAGAAGCTACCGATACCATCGATGCGATTCGTAACGGCAAGGTCGATGCCATTGTGGTGAACGGCGAGACCGGGCACCGTATCTATACGATGAAAACCGCCGACCAAACTTTCCGCGTTTTTATCGAAAAGATGAACGAGGGCGCCATAACGCTCAACCGCGAGGGTATCATCGTCTATAGCAATACAAAGTTCGCATCGATGGTAAAGATGCCCCTGCAGAAGGTCATCGGATTGTTGTTCAGCATGTTTATACCCGAAGAGGGCCAAGCCCAATATCAGGAAATGATAACGAGGGCCTGGGACAACGACTGCACAGAAGAGATTCTGATACAGGACGCCAAAGGCCGTAAAACCTGCTGCCTCGTGTCGTGCAATGTGATCGAAATGGAGGAGGGTGTTACGCTGAGCCTTATCATTACCGACCTCACTGCGCAAAAGGAAAACCAGCAGCGGCTTGAGCGGCAAAACAAGGAATTGGATGAGTCGAGGCGGAAAGCGGCTGCGATGAACGACCTGCTCGAGACGACGGTAAAGGAACGGACCAAAGACCTGCTCATTAGCCGCGAACACTTTAAGTTATTGGCCGACCACATTGCGCCGATGACCTGGACGAACCTGCCCGATGGCAGCTTTAACTATTTCAACCAGCGCTGGTACGACTATACCGGTTTGAGCCTGGAAAAAAGCGTTGGGTGGGGCTGGAAGACTGCACTCCACCCTGATGACGAGGCTGATACGATGGCTAAATTAATGACGGCCCTGCAATCCGGTGAGCCGTTTGAAGTAGAAAACCGTTATAAGTGTAAAGCCGATGGTATATACCGCTGGCACCTGAACAGGGCCACGCCCTTAAGGAATGAAAATGGCGAGATCATATTTTGGGTTGGCACGGCGACTGATATCGACGATCAGAAACGCGCGATGGAACGCAAGGATGAGTTTATCGGAGTAGCCAGCCACGAGTTGAAAACGCCGCTTACCAGCCTTAAAGGGTATCTGCAGTTGATGATAGCGCACACAAAAGACACACTTGCGCCGCAAACCAAAAACTATCTCGACCGCGCGAACAACTCGGTGCATAAACTGCAGCACCTGGTTGAAGACCTGCTCGACGTGAGCAAGATAAATGCGGGAAAGCTGAGTTATTCGCTGGAGGCAATTGATCTGAAAGATATTGTGGCCTCTTGTATGGAAAATGCGGTGAATATGTACAGCTCATTTGAATTTACCGTCGAGAACGATCTGCCGCTAAAAGTAATGGGCAACGCCGAGCGCCTGGAGCAGGTGCTCATGAATTTCCTGAATAACGCCGTAAAATATTCAAAGGACGATAAACGCATCACGGTCAAAACTTCCAGGATTGACGGCTGGGGCCGGGTATCGGTTACCGATTTTGGCATTGGCTTGAAGAAAGATCAGCAATTGCGCATTTTCGACCGCTTTTACCGGGTCGACGACCGCAAATACATGACAAGCGGCCTGGGCATGGGCCTGTATATCTCGGCACAGATTATCCATACGCATGGCGGCACCATCGGCGTCGAGAGTGAGTTCGGGAAAGGTTCGACCTTCCATTTCGACCTCCGCATCAGGGAATAACAAAAGAATGTCATTTCGATGAGCCGTTAAGGATGTGTGGTGGAGCGAAGATAAATCTTATGCGCCACACGGGAAGGTTTGAATCACCCCTTAAGGTTTTTCGCACGCACAATACGCGGCCTGCTCAGGACAAAGTGCTCCGCATGCCAGCAAATCCTCGGCGTGTGTTGTAAATAACACACTCTTTTATCGTTTAATCGGAAACTTAACAGCTTCCTGGGATTGTAAAACCGGCTTTCTTTTGCTAAATATGTGCTTGTAACATTTAGCGCCTATGACAGCCATTCTTAAAAAAGCAGCGCCCGCAACTATCATCAGCCTGTTACTGTGCACTACCCTTCTCGCTCAAACTTACAAGCCCCCGGTTTTTAACGATCCCGAAAGATTAAAAAACATCGAAGCTACCTACCCGGTTGTCGACAAGATATATCGGGAATACGCAGCACAAAATCATTTTCCCGGCCTGGTTTACGGTATCGTTGTGGACGGTAAGCTGGTTCATGCAGGCGGCGTCGGTTATACCGAACTGGACAGTAAAACACCTGCCAACGCACAGTCTGAATTTCGCATCGCTTCCATGAGTAAAAGCTTTACGGCCATGGCCATATTAAAATTGCGCGATGAGGGCAAACTGAGTCTCGACGATCCCTTATACAAATACATTCCCGAGGCCGGGAACATGAAGCCGCTCACCAAAGATGCGCCGTCTGTAACCATACGCAATCTGTTGACCCATACCGCGGGCTATCCGGAAGACAATCCCTGGGGCGACAGGCAACTGGCCAACACCGATGAGCAATTGATCGATATGTACCGGAAGGGTGTTTCTTTTTCCAACGACCCGGGTATCGGGTACGAGTACAGCAACCTGGGTTTTGCAACACTGGGCTACATCATCAAAAAAGTGACCGGCAAAAGCTACGAGGAATACATCAAAGAAAATATTCTGAAGCCGCTGGGCATGACGCATACCTACTATGAATATACCAAAGTGCCGAAACAGCAACTGGCGCACGGCTACCGCTGGCTCGACGATAAATGGGTGGAACAGCCCATGCTGCACGATGGCTCGTACGGCGCAATGGGCGGCATGATCACTTCCATCGAAGATTTCAGCAAATACATGGCCTTCCATCTATCGGCCTGGCCGCCAAGGGATGATGCCGAAACCGGTCCGGTTAAAAGAAGCTCCGTGCGCGAAATGCAGTATCCATGGGACATAAACGGTTTTAACGTCAACTATAAAACTGCGACCGGCCGCAGTTATCCCTACGCTTCGGCTTATTGCTACGGTCTACGCTGGCGCAGGTATAGTGACGGGATCACGGCTGTGGGCCACACCGGCGGCCTGCCCGGTTTTGGCAGCGAATGGACGATATATCCGGAATATGGTGTAGGCGTGGTTTGTTTCGCCAACCTGACCTATGCTAACACCGGTACGGTGAACCTGCAAGTCGCCGATACGCTCATCAGGCTGTCGGGGATAAAAATGCGCCAATTACCGCCTTCGGACATACTGACGCAGCGCAGAAATGAGCTGGTAAAGCTGCTGCCCGACTGGAACAACGCCCCTGCAAGCGGCATTTTTGCTGTCAATTTTTTTATGGATTACTTCCCGGATAAGCTGAAGGCGCAGGCGACGGAGATTTTTAATAAGGCAGGCAAAATAACATCGGTGGGTGAGGTAGTTCCCGAAAATCAAATGCGCGGCTATTTCATCATGACGGGTGAGCAGGCCGACGTAAAAGTGAACTTTACGCTGACGCCCGAAAATCCGGGGCTGATACAGGAGTATCACATTGCGCTGGTGCAGAAATAAGCAGTTTTACAAACCTCCATAACCGTCATACCATCCGTTGCCCCGTGAAGCGGCACGATAGCGCTGCTCCGTTATCCTGTTAAAAGAGATGGGCAGATTTATTTGGTATGTAGACACAGAAAGGCTAATTTCACTTATAATTAATCAAAGCCGACACCCTATTAAATAGCAGCTTATGAAACGGGTTTTACTTTCCCTCGTGTTTTTTACTTTAAGCCTGGCAGGCTTTTCGCAGACCGCGCCGGCAACCAAAGATTCCGTAAAAAAAGATACCGCCTGGAAGATACACGGCGAAAATACCTTGCTCATTAACCAGGCGTCGTTTAGCAACTGGGCAGCGGGCGGCGTGGATGCGGTTGCGCTGAACGTGCTTTTGGACTACGATTTTAACTACAAAAAAGATAAGTGGAGCTGGGATAACAAGGCGATACTTGGCTATGGCCTGAGCAAGCAAAACGGCACCGGCTGGCGCAAGAACGACGACCGCATTATCCTGAACAGCCTGCTCGGCTATGCTGCCGCCAAATACTGGCTGTACACCTTCTACATGAACTTCCAGACCCAGTTCACCAATGGCTATGCCTACGACGCCAATAATAACCGCACGCTGATATCGGGCGCCTTTGCCCCGGCATACCTCACCTTCGGTCCGGGTTTTGCCTACAAACGGTCGGATAATTTCAGGATCAATATTTCGCCCTTTGCGGCGCGTTTTACCATTGTGCAGAACGATTCACTGGCTAACGTCGGCGCATTCGGCGTGACGCCGGGCGAGCATAGCCTGTTCGAGTTCGGTGCATCGTTAGATGCTTACTACAAGATAAACATCGCCAAAAACATCGCCCTTGAAAATATCCTGAAGCTGTATGAAAATTACCTGAAGAACCCGGGCAATGTGTATGCGGACTACGCCCTGAACCTTTACATGAAGGTTAATAAAGTGGTTACTGTAAACGGAGGTGTCGAGATCATTAACGACCCCAACGCGCAGATACCGCAAACGGTGAACGGCGTTACCACCAGCCATTCGCTTTTGCAGGTAAAACAGATTTTCGGGGCGGGGCTGACGTATAAGTTTTAATCCATGTACTGGTTTAAGAGTTAGCACAGCGCTCTTAAATCAGGAATTAAAAGGAGCACTGTGTGCGGCAAACGAACCTTGTTCATGAATATAAACCTTATCTTTCAACGACTATGGCAACCAGGTACCGTTTTGGCGATAGCGAACGTCCACACTTCATAACTTTTTCTGTTATTGAATGGATAGATGTATTCAACCGGGAATGTTATAAGGAAATACTAACAGATAGCATCAAGTTCAGCATTGCAAACAAAGGGTTGACCGTTCACGCCTGGGTCATTATGCCAAACCATGTACATATGATAGTTTCTGCTAAGCCGGAGCATGAGTTAATGGGTATTATAAGGGACATTAAAAAGTTTACAAGCCGGATGATAATCAAGGCCATTGAAGACAACGTACAGGAAAGCCGAAAACACTGGATGTTATGGTTATTCAAAAGCGCCGGATCAAAAAACAGCAACAACAACGAATACCAGTTTTGGCAGCAGGATAATCATCCTATAGAATTAACAACCGACGGAATGATTGGTCAGCGGCTGAATTATTTACATGAAAATCCGGTAAAAGCCGGGTTGGTTTGGGAACCGGCTGACTATAAGTATAGCAGTGCCATCGATTATTATAAACAGGAAAGCGGGCTGATCGAAATTGAACTATTGATATATACCGGATAATTATCCGCACGGAGTGCTCCATTTACTGCGTACGTTTAAGAATCCGCTGCGCTAACTCTTAAACGAGTATGGGTGCTCATTATATAACCTCAATCCTGCAACTGCGGTTTCACCTGCTTTTTCTTTACAACATAAGCCGGTATCAGCGCCCTTTTGTTGATGATGATCTGTGCGATGACCAGGTTCGGTACCCAGCATGCCCATGATATAATGCGATACGAGGTTGTGAAATCCCAATGCATCAGTTGGGTCGATAGCGGCAGGTAAATACGCAAAGTAAACGCGGCAAAGGTCAGCGCATAATTGCGTATCATCCAGTTCTCATGCTCCTTGAACTGCTTTTTTAAGATAAGTGAATAAGCCTTGGTTACCGTGAAAAACCAGGATGCTGCCAGCATGCCGAAGCCCAGCACGGAGATAATGCCGCCCGATGCGAACATAGCGATATAAAAACCTGCCAGGCTGCTGAGCATTACTGCAAAGACGTATATCTTGCCCAGCGTGCGGTGTATGGAAGTGTAGTTGTTCCTGATCCGGGGACTGAATTGTGTCCAGCCCGTTAGCATGGCTATGCCGCCGAAGGTAATGTGTATATAAAACGCCGTATGCCATACCTGGTTAGCCAGCAGTTCCGGAGTTTTGCTGGCAAAAAGCCCTTTGCCATGCATATCAACCAGGTAATAGATTACTGGATAAAAACCGATGCTAAGGGCAAAAAAGCCAAAAACGATCCACAGGAGATATTTGAGCTTCATGGTTGCAGGATTTGAGGGCTATGATCTTAGTGATCAGACTACTTAGACCAACGAAAGGTTACACTGGCAGATGCTCTTTCTTTTCTGAATTCATTTCCTCGCTTCAACGATATTGCCGATATCCAGGCGCCCCTGCGATACATCAACAAAGATTTTCCCCTGGTACAGTTTGTAATTTCCGAAGTAAGCGGGCAGGCCGGTCGCGGTTAGTTCGTTCGCGCCGTTCATCATAGCTATATGCAGGTGCGGATAGGTGGCATTGCCCGAGAAGCCGACTTTGCCTACCGGTTGCCCGCCCTTAACCGATTCGCCTATTCTTATCGTAATACTACCCTGTTCCAGGTGCTGCAGCAGGCTGAACTGCCCGTCGCCGTGGTCGATGACTACATAATTGCCCATGCCGTACGGATCGGTATCAGGCGGCATAGCCGGCAGTTTTACATTTTTACCGTTATAGCTGTTATCGGGAACGTTGTTTTTCAGATCAGCCACCACACCGCCCGATGGCGCATACACCGTTTCGCCGAAAACGTGCCAGTTTTCTTTTTTGAAAGGGTCTGATGTATACATATTCCCGTTATCATCAACGCTGGCCAGGTTATAGGCGTAACGGTTGGCTTTGGAGGTGACGATCTTTTCAACCTGCTGTGCCGTCCCCATGGGGCCGCTGCTTTGACCGGGATAAAAATTATGCCCGTCAAGCACGATCAATTTTCCGGCTAACGGCAGGTTAAAGGCAATTTGCGGTTTAAAGTCGCGGGGAGTAATGATCTTTTTGACCGACAGGTCGAAATCGGCTGACAGTCTTTTTTTATTAGTTTCTCTTTGCTGCGGCGAGTCGGCGTAGTCAAAGAAGAACTCATACTGCAAAAAAGTGATCCTGACGTTTGGCGCCAATGAATAAAACGGGTTGAAAATATCCAGCGTTTCGCCCGGTTTCAACGTCGTGCTGCCGATGGCCTTAATGCCCGCCGCTTCGCCGTTAACACTGACCGACTTCCTGACGATAGGTTTTACCGAAGCATCCATTACGGACGATTCAATGGTGGCCAGCGTCAGCACATGTTTTGTGGTATTTCTTATGACGATGTCGAAGTTGAGGTATTGTCCTTGCGCGTCTTTTTCTATCAGCGGGTTCGAAGGCGTAATAGTTATCGATACCGCGTCGATTGTTTTGGCGTGCCTGCCCGTGTTTAACGGGGCTACCCTGTGCGGTGCAAAGTTACCCGCTGCCAGTAGCATACATATAAAGCCGATGGACTTAATCATGGTCAGGTTGCCAGGGATCTGATGCAAAGTTCAAATTAATTATTGATTAATGCTAAATAATTATTGATTAACGACGGTTTGAGCACGCCTATTCGACTCATCAGATATTCCGCGAAGCGGACCAATTCCTTTTCAACCAGTTGTAAAAACGACAATACGTTTCAGAAAGTCTCTTCCCCCCTCTTTTTGCGAAGCAAAGAGAGGGGGGAAGAGCGCAGCGAAGTCGGGGTGAGTCTACACGGATTCCGATGTTTCCCGCAGGGGCATGTTTTGCCTGGTAAATCCTGAAGTAAACAACAGTAACTAATTATCTTAATAATAATGAACAAGTCCATTCGTCACACAATTATGACCGGTGGTCAAAAAAGTTTCAACAGCCTTGCTGTTAGCGGTTTCTTTGAATTAAAAATCAGCAACATGGAAACCACGCAACGACAGACTTACTTAGACTGGCTCAGGATACTTTCGATATTGGCCATATTATTCTTCCACTCGGCCATGCCATACGACCAGGGCGACTGGTGGCATATCAAAAATAAGGAAACCAGCGGCATAATGATGGAGGTTGTGTTTTTTATGCACCAGGTACGCATGCCGCTGCTGTTCTTCATTTCCGGAACGGTAAGTTATTATATGATGCAGAATCGCAGCAGCCTCGGCTTTATCGGCTTGCGCTTCCGGCGGTTATTTATCCCATTGATCGTGGGAATGTTCATCATCGTTCCGCCGCAGATATATATGGAACGGCTGACACAGGGCTTTAAAGGCAATTACTGGGATTTTTATCCGAGCATATTCAAATTCGTGCCTTATCCCAAAGGCAGCTTTAGCTGGCACCACCTGTGGTTCATTTTTTACCTTTTCATTTACGACCTCGTGTTTGCGCCGGTGTTTGCCTGGTTGGTGTCGCCCAAAAGCGAACGTTTCAGGGATGCCCTGGCCGTATTGGCCAAAGGTAAATGGGTGTACCTGCTGGCCGTTCCGGCTATTGTATGGTATGCGCTGCTTGCCTGGAAACTCCCGGAAACGAACGATTTTGCCCATGATGGCTGCTACCTTGTGTATTGGCTGTTGTTTGTACTGGCAGGATTTATCTGTATCCTTCAGCCTAAATTGATGGACAGCCTGGAGCGTAACCGCCGGTTTGCCCTGGCTGTCGGTTTCCTTAGCCTGCTGGCGATGAACTACATGCGCTGGAACAAAATAGAGCCGGGCTATGGGAACTGGCACTTTCAAAATCAGTTTTTTTACGCCGCCTTCCGTGGCATCCGTGCCATAATCGGCTGGGGTTGGGTGCTGGCGCTTATCGGGTACGGCAAGCATTATTTTAATTATAAGCACCGGTCTCTTAACTATTTGAACCAGGCCGTGTACCCGTTCTATATCCTGCACCAGACCGTGATCGTGATCCTGACCTATTATGTTGTACAGGCGCAGGAAAGTATATTGATGAAATATATTTTCACCGTCGCGGCCACGTTTTTTATCAGCGTGCTGATCTATCACCTGTTCATTCAGCCCTATGATGCCATGCGCTTTCTATTCGGCATGAAACCGAAAAGCAAGGTGAAAAAGATAGCGCCGGAGCCTGTCGCAGAAAAGACGGAATTGGTGGCGCTTTCTGCGTAAATTTGTTAAACTAATTAACCTGTCATTCTGAGCGACAGCGAAGAATCTATTGATAGTCAACGGATAACGCAATATGTCTCAATCTGCTCCGGATTCAATTGAGCGTTTCGTTAAATTCATAAATCGTTTTAGATTCTTCGCTCTCGCTCAGAATGACAATCTTTAAAAAATGAAATTCTTCAAAAAATACCTATTTCCTGCCCTGTACGGTCTGCTGGTGTATTTCACCGTCAGGCTGCTGCATGATACGGATGTCCACGAGCATTTCTGGGAAAGAAGGTTCTACATTAATGCCGTAGAAATTACCTGCTCCATATTTGTCGGCTACATGGCCATTTGGATATTCAGGAGCCTGTTCAGGTATTACGATAAACGCTGGCCGGTTCAGCTCAATTACCAGGGGCTGGGAAGAGAGCTGTTTATATTAGTTGGCTTGAACCTTATACTGGTGAACCTGGTATTTGTGCCCATGGACATGAGCCTGCATCCCGACTGGGAACCCTGGTGGATATCGTCGGCTGATCTGGCCGACATCAACATGATCCCAACCTTATACGCCATCGTTTACTACGGTATCGCCCGCAGCGGAATATGGTTAAAGGCTTATGTTGACAACAAAGTTCAATTAGAAAAGGTGACCAACGAACATTTGCAGACCGAGTTGAAATTTTTGAAGGCCCAATATCATCCGCACTTTTTGTTTAATGCGCTGAATACGATTTATTTCCAGATGGACGAGGACCACGATGGGGCCAAACGCAGTATCGAGAAGTTTTCGGAATTGTTACGGTACCAGTTGTACGATCAGCAGCAGCAGGTCCCGGTAATGCAGGAGATAGAATACCTGCAAAGTTTCATCGATCTGCAAAAGATCCGCAGCACGGATAAACTAAAGCTAAGCGTCGATTTCGATAAAAAGCTGAACGGGCAATTGGTTTACCCGCTGCTTTTTTTGCCGTTGGTTGAAAATGCATTTAAATACGTCGGCGGAGAATATAAACTGCAGATTGCGGCGAAGGTTGCAGACGATAACATCGAATTCAGGGTAGAAAATTCGGTGCCTGAATTAAAACAAGTGCCTCATAAGACCGGCGGCATTGGGTTGGAGAACCTTAAACGTCGCCTCGACCTGCTTTACCCGGGAAGGCATTCATTGATCCTGGAGAAAGGGGACGACCATTTTACGGCAGAACTGAAGGTGCAATATGAGCGATAAGATAAGCTGCGTGATTACCGACGACGAGCCTTTTGCGCGCAAAGGCTTGCAGGGTTATATCGAAAAGATCGGTTTCTTCGACCTGAAAGGCGTTTGTGAAGATGCACTGCAACTAAGCGATATGCTGCAAAAGGAAAATGTTGACCTGCTTTTCCTCGACATACAGATGCCGCACATTACCGGGGTGGAGTTTTTGCGGGCCTTGCGCAATCCGCCGAAAGTGATCTTTACGACCGCGTATTCGCAATATGCCATCGACGGATTCGAATTGGACGTAATGGATTACCTGCTTAAGCCTATACCTTACGACCGCTTTTTGAAAGCCGCTTTAAAAGCAAAGGATTATTTTGCCCTGTGCGAAAAGCCGGCCAGTTCGGTGCCGTATATTTTTGTAAAGGCCAATGGTAAACTCGAAAAGATAGCCTTCGCGGATATCCTGTTCGTTGAGGCGATGGAGAACTACGTGGCCATTTACCAGGAGAACAAAAAGATCATCACACATTCGACCATCAAATCGCTGTTAGAAAAACTGCCTCCAAAACAATTCATCCAGACGCACAAATCCTATATTGTCGCTATAGATAAAGTCGCCACCATTGAAGGGAATATCCTGCACATTGGCGATTATAAGGTGCCGATGAGCAAGTACCTGCGGGAAGAAGTGCTGGGACAGATTGTGAAGTAGAACTGGCTCTTACAAAAAGTTTTAATTTTACTTTTTGTCATTCTGAGGGAGTGGGGACGTTTCCTGTACGCGCCATGGCACGGGTTTATTAGAAAAAAAATGTCATTTCGATGAGCGAAGGGCTGGCAAGTGGGTGGCACGAAGAGAAATCTTTTTGAAGCGACAGGCGGTTCTGCATGTCCGAAAAGATTTCTCCTCATACCCCGACTCACCCTCTCTCATTCGTCGAAATGACATTTTCTGTTATAAATGAATTTATTCCTATGTAACCCATCGGCACCAGCATCAGCACATCATCGATATGGGCGATCATTTCAATACGCGTTATGCGCGACACCGGGAAGAGTATGGCGCTTAGCGCAATCATGATGCCGACCCACGCAGGCGCCTTTTTCGTTGCGGCTAATACAATTCCCAGCACCAGCAAACTGGACGGAAAGGCCGGTCCGCCTATCCAGAAAACAATGTTGTCGAAAACCGGGTGGTGTGCGAAAGCATCCAGCATCTGTTTATGCGGGATATGCAGCATCAGCGTCATGATATCGCGTAAAGCGAAACCAACCCCGCCGCAGAGACAGCCATAAACGGCTATGAATAAACCCAAGGAAGCATAGCGTGGTGCTTTGTCTTTCAGCAAATCAAAAAGCCCCATAAAAGCGAATACCCAGAATACGCTGCCGGCAATAAGCAGTGTGCCGGCCGTCACAGAATATTGAACATACTGCCCGTTGCTTTGCCAGAAGAAACTGGAAACAGCAAAGCATACTGACGCGAGAATCAGCGAAGCGGAATAAATTTTGGCGGTCATGCTTTGTCTGACCACAAAAAACCGAGGTGGGTTACAGCCTAATGCTTCGAATTAATATACCTAAACTGCTCTACACCTTTCTCCACCTGCCCCTTCACATTGTGCATATCCACGCCCTTCACATCATCAAAAACAAATGCCGGGCGCGCGTCCGTATTCAGGTAGCTTACTTCAACATCCCGCAGCTTAACGCCATCGACATGCCGGATATAAAACCCATATGAAGGCATAGCGCCGAACATCGTAGGTTCGGGATAATTCTTTTCCAGTTCGGGAACGTTTTTGTTCGCTTGCTCCGCCGTGCCGCCGCCATTGTAGTAAATACGAATGTTGTCCAGGTCGATGTCCTTTATATCGTGGCCGGGAATGCCCGAAATAATGCAGCCGAATTTTGAGTTGGAACCATATACCCTTACGTTGCTGACTGATACCCTCCGCAGTTCACCCACGGACATTTCTTTCGGCGCGCGCATGCGTGCCCCCAGTCGCATAAATATCGGCGCCGAAACAATGTTGCGCATGGTAATATTGCTAATGGTAACATCCTGCAGCAGAGCGCCGTCCTCGGTTTCCAGCGCCAGGCCCTGGCAGTGGTCGAACACACAATTGCTGATGGCGATATTGATAAAACCGCCGTTCGACTCGGTGCCGAATTTGATGCGCCCGGTACGGTACGCATTGCTGTCGGCAGTTTTGTAGGTGCCATCGAGGAACGAACCTTCGTCGAATCCGCTGACAATACAATTGGTTATCGTTACGTTTTCGGTCGCGCGGGCATAACCCAACGCGAACGAGCTTTTAAGGCAAATGCCGTCGTCCCAGGGCGAATTGACGCTGCAGTTGGATACATGCACATTATGGCAGCAGTCGATATCCATACCGTCACGATTGGTATCCATTTTTACACCGTCGATAGTGAGGTTGTCGGTGCCAGTCGCCAGTATGGCGAACCAACCGGCGTGTTTAAAGGTCACGTCTTTAATGATCGCGTTACGGCATTTGTATAGCACAAGGCTCTTATTAGCAGCCGGGCTGCCCTTTTTGTAGTCTCTCAATAATCCTTTGCCCCATATCATACCCGGCCCGAGGATAGAAACTTCATGCAAATTCTCGCCCCAGATAAACGCATCGTGAAAATGACTGTGACCATAATCCTGGTAAACCATATTCACGGTTTGCTCGGCGGGATCATATTCCGATGCGGGATTTTGGTCTGTGGCGATCAGCGTCGCACCCTGCTCCAGGTACAGGCTGATATTACTCCTCAGGTGAATCGAACCAGACAAGTAATCTCCGGCAGGAAAATACACCCGCCCTCCGCCACTGGCCGCTGCCGAATCGATCGCACGGTTAATCGCTTTGGTATCGGATGTTTGGCCGTTGCCTTTCGCGCCGAATGATTTTACGTTAAATACGCCGTTCTGGGCTTGCGCAGCACAGGAAAAGACAAATAGAAAAACGAGAGATAAAGTAATTTTCATGGGTCTTACATTTTAGCAGAGATCGCCGCTTTCGATAAAATGCCCGCTTTTGGATCCTGCATAACAGCGCGTGCGGCGACATAAAACACGCCGTTTCCGGGCGCAACATTGAGCAACAGCGAGGCGATAAAAAACGGATAAGTACTTTGACGCTGGAACATACAGGCGGCTTGCGGCATAAAAATAATCAACCGCCGGTTAGTGCGGAAAGATCAGGCGAAGTTTTTTACTGCTTCCGTAAGGCTGTCTATATTGAATGGTTTCTCCAGCCAGCCGTCGGCGCCGCATTCCGAGGCAATATCCTGGATATTGGGCATAGCCGATAACAAGATGACCGGCACATGCCGCGAAGCCGGGTTGGCTTTGAGCTTCTTAATAAGTGTACTGCCGCGAACTCCCGAAAGCAGTTCGTCCATCAGTATCAGGTCGGGCAATATGCGGTCGATGACATTTACCGACGACCCATCCGCGCATGCCACAACCTCGTGCCCTTCGTCTTGCAGGATATAATCCAATAATTCTTTAATGTCGGGATTATCTTCGACGACCAGGACTTTCAATAGTTTAAATTTTAGTTAAAATTTTTTATTAGTACAAAAATAGCATACTTGAATTATATTACAAATATTTAATATAAACTAAAAAAACAATTCTGAATTATTTCTGTATTTTTTGAATTCGCGCCGCGCCGGCATCATGGAATTAGTTTTGCTCACCAAGCAAAATCTGCCGATATTGCCTTAGTACAAGTTAAGCGAAAATGACCGAAATATCTGGAGGCAGTGTGAATATAATTGTTGCAGATGGAATTGCGACGATCCAGTTTTACCACCCTGCGCAAAACTCCCTGCCCGCCGTCTTACTTGACGACCTGGCGGGCGCGATCACAAAGGCGGGCGCCGACAGCAGCGTTCGGGTCATAGTCCTGAAGAGTGGAGGTGACCGCACCTTCTGCGCCGGGGCGAGTTTCGACGAGCTGCTGCAGGTCAAAGACAAACAGGCAGGCGCCGAATTTTTCTCGGGTTTTGCCAAAGTGATTAACGCCTGCCGAAAATCGCCCAAAATTATCATTGCGCGCGTGCAGGGCAAGACGGTAGGGGGCGGGGTTGGCCTGGCCGCGGCGGCCGATTATTGCCTGGCCACGGAGTCGGCGTCCATCAAGCTCAGCGAACTGGCGATAGGCATCGGACCGTTCGTTATTTCACCGGCAGTAACGCGCAAGATAGGCTTGCCGGCATTTTCGCAGCTTACCATTCGTGCATCCGATTTTCAAACGGCGCAGTGGGCAAAGGAAAAAGGACTGTACAACGAAGTTTATCCAGACATTGCAGCGCTGGATGAAGGCCTGGCGGCGCTGGTATCGAAACTGGCGTCCTACCATCCTGAAGCACTCTCAGGTTTAAAAAAGATACTATGGGAAGACACCGAAAACTGGGATCAATTGCTTGCGGAACGAGCCGCCATTAGCGGCGAGTTGGTGCTGTCGGAATTTACGCAGGCGGCACTGAAGGGATTTTTGACGGGGAAGAGATAAGTGCCGCCTGCGGCGCCCGCAACGAAAAACTTCAAGGCAGGTGTTTTAACGGTATAAAAATGGGTGAAAACACGGTGTCGGGTGATAGTGAATTCTGGGTGAAATAGCCTATCTTAATACTTCACACTTAACCTTTTGCAATTATGAAAAAATTAACACGCACAGCCTGCGGCTTACATGCGCATCATCCGCCGGGTCCGATTATCGGTTTTATTTTTATATCCCCGCATTTCAGGTGTTTTTACGGTATTTAAAAGCAGTGAAAACACCCTGAAAATCCATATGCTTTTTGAAGAACTTTAACCTAATCAACTTATTAACTCACTTAAACCCTAACTAAAATGAAACCTAGGTTATTCTTAATTACAGTAATGGCTAGCATAGCTGCGCTGTTCATAGCATCATGTAAGTCAAAGTCAAATAGCAGTTTGTCCGATAGTACTAATCTGACAGTTTCAAATGGAGCAAAAAGTAAGGTGGAAAGTGACACTTGGCGAATAACTCTGAATGGTGTCGATTCCACCAACGCCCTCGCAATGACGGGACACTTCAAGAATTATAAAAAAGAGGATTCACGACCTTTGCAAAAAAGTGTTTGGTTTGACAAAAAGACATTCCATCTTATCGTTAGAATACTTGAAAAGGAAAGAGGTAAGCAGGTCTATGATGCACCCGTTCAGAAAGGAATGACGGATGGGTTACGTATTTATTTTGCTAGTGACCCGACCAGTTCGACAGGCCAACTAAATAATTCGATCGTGCTAGTTTCCACAAAAAATAATGGCCTGGATAATACCGTCCCTTCAAAAGCATATCATCTCGATTATTATGATCATAAAAAAGATGATTCTCTATTTATGGACATGACTGCCATTAAGGGAGTTATTTCGACAAGGCCTAAATTCCCTATAAATTTACATGGTGAAAACTTATACAATCCTCATTTGAGACTATTTGAAAGTGAAAATATATCTTGTAGTGATCCTCATTTTATAACTAGAGGTCGCGCTAATAAGATGGCGAACAGATTTGGAAAGGATACCATAACAACACTTAGTGAATGGTTCGACCTAAAATTGTTGGAGCTCATTGATAGAGATACAATACATGATGGCGTCAGAATTTACTTTGCAAGGCACCCCGATAAGTACAAATCCAAAATAGATACCGACGTTAACAAAGAAGCTTTTTTGCTTATTACAACTAAATATCATTACAATAAATTGCTAAAAAAAGAAACCCATGACGATTATTTTGACTGTAAGTGGACTGGTAACTACTTTCTGTATGTAAAAAAGGTGTTAGGATGGTATAACAAACTTCACGCATTTGACGGAACCGGTGGCGGCGACGATAACGGCGAGTTATGTCCAACGCATTGCCCATAATTATTAATATTGATTATTGATGCTTAACTATCTAACGTTCAATACGGTATCCGAATTTTTTTGTTTGACTGTGGCTTTGATTTGCTTGTTAAAAGACAAAGAACTTATTTGGCGTCTCTTGATAGTTTTTCTTTTCGTCACGACCGCTTGCGAGACAGGGGGCATATTTTTCGCAACAGAGTATCATGACAATCAGTGGTTATATAATATTTTCATTGTTTTTGAAGCAGCTTTCGTTCTGGCCATATTTAATAATTTATTTAAAAAACATGGCGGGAATCCTCTTTTGGCAGCCTTAGGTGGCGTTTGTTTTGCTGGTAGCTATATTTCGGATTTGATGAGTCATGGTTTTTTTAAATATAGTAATAATACGTTTACCATTATGTCGGTCCTGTACGTAACCTTCGCACTGTACTTTTTTTATCTGCTGGTTAAAAGTGATATTTATATCGATCTTAAATATTCTGCCGAATTCTGGTGGGCGACGGGAACGTTGCTTTTTTATTTTGGCACAACCGCCTGCAACATATTTGATAAGCATCTGGAAAAAATATTAATAACGCCAACACTGAATTTGAGTTATTTTATTTTTGCTGTGCTGGATGTGGTTTTGTATGGTTTCTGGAGTTATTCATTTATTTGTAAAAGGTGGGAAGCCAAGAAATTAGAACCCTGATTTTAGTGGTTACCGCTATATTTCTGATCGCACCGGTTTTTATAGTGGTCTATATTTTAGTTTACAACCAGCGCAAAAAGCGTCATATCGAGGAGAAGGCCCAAATGAAACTCATCTTCGAAGCCGAACTTATAAAAACCCAAATGGAGATCCAGGAGCAAACCATGCAAACCATCGGTGTTGAGCTGCACGATAATATTGGCCAATTGCTGAGCCTTACCTCGCTTACTTTAAATTCGATAGAGCTTGAAAACGTTGATAAGGCCCAGCAAAAGATCGATGCGGCGATAGAGCTTAATTTAAAGTCGATCAAAGAGATGCGCCTGCTGGGCAAGCTGCTGCATGGCGAACAACTGGTTAAACTCGGGCTGGAGGAGGCCATACGGAACGAGATAGCCTGGATAGAGAAATCGGGTAAATTTACAGTGATTTACGATATAGACGGCGAAAGGCCCGCCGAAAGTAATACGGATAAGGACCTGATCCTTTTCCGCATTGTGCAGGAGATATTCAACAATATTATCAAGCATTCGCAGGCGAAGCAGATCGATATCCGGCTCACTTACCGGGCCGATAGTATCAGCCTGCAGGTCATCGACGATGGCGACGGGTTCGATATCGATGCCCTGACTGAAGAACAAAAGGGGATGGGGCTGAAAAATATCCAGAAACGGGCCGAAATAGTTGGCGGCGAAGTATTTATCCGGTCTCAGCCGGGCCAGGGCGCGTGCATCGAAATCATTATACCTTATCCTTAGCATTATGGAAACCGGAAAGATACTGATCGCCATAGTCGACGACCACACGCTCTTCAGGAATGGCGTAGCTAGCCTGATGAGCGAATTTGGTGAATTGCAAGTGCTTTTTGAAGCCGAAAACGGCCTGCAGATGCAGGAGGCACTGGCCAGACACGGCGCGCCCGATGTAGTGCTGATGGATATCAATATGCCTGTAATGGATGGCTACGACGCCACGTGCTGGCTCAGGAAAAATTACCCGCCCGTAAAAATACTTGCGCTCAGCATGTTCGAAGACGACCAGGCGGTGATCAAAATGATCAGGTGCGGCGCAAGCGGCTATGTGCTTAAAGAGTCAAAGCCACGCGAACTGCTCGAAGCAATACAGGCTATTCGTGCCAAAGGCGTTTATATCAATGAACTGGTGTCGGGCAAACTGATACGCTCGGTAGCTGACGATGAGGGTGGAGCGGAGCTTTCCAAAAAAGAAATTGAATTTCTTAAATACTGTTGTTCGGAACTTACTTATAAAGAAATTGCCGATAAAATGTTCGTCAGCCCGCGCACGGTGGATAATTACCGCGAATCGCTGTTTTTAAAGCTCAATCTCAAATCGCGCACCGGCCTGGTGTTATACGCCATACAAAACCGTATGTTCAGGATCTAAAAAAAATTAAGACGCCGCCTCACAGAGGGGTTTTTTCGGAATTATTAGCGGCCGCCTGGTTAAATTATCTCCTTATTTAATTATAACTTTAAGTCGCGGATGTAGTTTTACGAAATAGATTGAAACCTATACGGGGCTGCCGCCGTTAAGCGTATCGTTTACATGATGTGGGTTGATGCCAGGCAAGCAGCAAAATAAAACGGTCGTTGCGATAAGCATATTCGCCATTACGATAAGTCTTGTCGTGATGGTGGGGTGGATTTGTAATGTTACCGTACTAAAGCAGATCGTACCGGGGTTTGTGTCGATGGTATTCAATACCGCGCTATGCTTTATCTTGTTTGGTACGGCGCTGCTGGTTACGCAATATGATAAAGCCAGATTTGGCCGGGTGGCATATTTGAGCCTGTCGATTGCAGGCACGTTTGTCGGACTGCTTACTCTACTCGAGTTCCTGGTTGGTTTTAACGTGGGTATCGACCAGCTTTTCATCCGGGATAACCAGCAGGTTTCAGCCGACCACCTCTACTCGGGGCGCATGGCCTATAACGCGGCCATTTGTTTTACGCTGCTTGGCGTAGGTTTCCTGCTGCTCGCCATGCGTAAAAGACTGGCCGATTTAGTAGCACAGGGGCTTTTTCTCATCGTCAGCATACTCACGGCAATCGCCCTGATCGGCTACTTGTACGGCGTTTCGCTGTTTAACACGCTGCTTTACGTCAGTTCGATGGCTACCCATACGGCCATCCTGTTTTTTATACTTGCGGTCGGCGCGTCGCTGCTCAATCCAAAGCTTGGCATGGCCAGTTTGTTTACCGGTAAGCAGATCGGCAATAAAATGGCGAGGCGTCTTTTCGGTTTGATCGTGCTTACTGCGCTGGTATTTGGAACGGTGAGACTGCAAACCCAGCATTATGGCCTTTTTACCAACGAAATAGGGGTTTCACTACTTGTCGTATGCTTTTTGCTGGTAAGCTTAGCCATTATCTGGACTACCGCAATTTGGCTGAATGCCATTGACCTTAAACGTACCCGGGCCGAAGATGAAGTGAAGCTGATGAATGCCGAACTGGAGAAACGCGTGGAGGAGCGTACCAGGGAAGTGTATGAAAGTGAAGAGAAATATCGCTCGCTGATCGGGCAGGCTTCGGACGCCATCTACGTGCTCGATAGACGGTTGAATTTTACGGATGTGAACGACAGCATGTGCAACATGATGGGTTACAGTCGTGACGAGTTGCTGGAAATGAATGTTGAAGAAATCATCGATCCGGAAGAACTGAAGACAGACCCTTTGGTTAACGCCGCCGAAAACCCTAACCTGAATATATTCCGTGAACGGAGTTTCATGCGGAAGGACCGATCGGTGTTTACGGCCGAGATCAACGTGAAATTATTCCCGGGTAAAATGGTAATGGTAATGGCCCGCGATGTTTCCGAACGAAAAAGGATCGAGGCGGAACGCCGGGAAGCCGAGCTGAAATTCCGTACACTGGCCGAAAAGTCTTTGGTGGGCGTTTATATCAGCCAGAACGAAAGATTTAGCTACGTCAATCCGAGGTTTGCGGAAATATTTGGTTATGAACCTTCGGAACTGATCGATACGGAGCAAAGCACTATCGAAATTATTATCAGTGAGGAATACCTGCATATTGCACGCGCAAACATAATGGCCCGCGTCCGGGGAGAAATTGAAATTGCGCATTACGAGGTTAAAGGAAAGAAAAAAGATGGGACTGCCAACTGGGTTGAGTTTTATGGCAACCGGGTGCTGATCGGCGGAGAGCCGGCTATTATAGGCACCATGCTCGATATAACCGAGCGCCGCGAGGCAGAAAATATGATACTGAAAGAAAAGATGCTTTCAGATACCATTATCAACAGTTTGCCCGGCATATTTTACCTCATCACCGACCAGGGTAAACAAATGCGGTGGAACGCCAATTTTGAGGCGCTGACCGGCTATAGCAGCGAGGAAATAGAACATTTGACACCTTACGATATCATTGCTGCCGGTGATCACCAAAAGATTAAGGAAGCGATAGAAAAAGTATTTGTAGAGGGATATGCCATGGTTGAAGCTTATGTCAGGGCAAAAAATGGCGTAAAAACACCGATGATCCTCACTGGTACACCGATCCTGTATGAAGGCCAGCGCTGCCTGCTGGGAACGGGTATAGATATTTCCTGGCGGATCAAAGCTGAGGAAGAATTGCGGGCCTCCGAGCAGAAATACAAGTTCCTGTTCGATAGTAACCCTTTGCCATTGTGGATGATTGCAAGGGAAGACCTGAGTATCATAGCCGTAAATGAAGCCGCCGCCGGGCTTTACGGTTACGAACGGGACGAACTGCTGGGCAAAAGCGTGCGTATGCTGCGGCCGGCCGATGACCAGGCGCGCGACCTTGCCGGTATGCCTTTGGCTCCGTTGAACCAGAGCCAGGACATCGGTATTATCAGGCATTTGAAAAAGGACGGTACACCCATGTACGTTCATGTCATCGCTCATGATATTATTTTTGAAGGCAGGGAGGTACGACTTTCTTTTACCAACGATGTTACGGAAAGACTGCGCGCCGAGGAGTCACTACAGCAATCAGAAGCCAACCTGCAAACTATTCTTGAAACGACTGACACCGCGTACGCGCTTTTTGATACCGATCTTAAGGTGTTGGAATTTAACCAGAAAGCTATTGAGTTTGTACAGTCGCAGTACCGGCATATTCCCCGGCAAGGCGACAGGCTTACAGATTACTTTCCACCCGAGCGTTTCCCGCAGTTTGTAAATTTTACGAAAGACGTTTTAAAAGGCAGCCATATCCACTATGAGATCGACTATCCTCAGCGCGACGGTTCAGTGTTCTGGTTCGACGTCAGATTGTCGCCCATTATGAGCGACAACAAAGAGATATTGGGTATGTTAATGGCTTTGTACGACATTACCGAACGAAAGAATGCCGAGCAGGACCTTAAGACCGCCTATCAGCGCATACAAAACCATATTGAGAGCATACAGGATATGGCCTGGAAACAATCGCACCTGGTACGCAGCCCGGTAGCTAACCTTAAGGCTCTTGCCGAGCTGCTGAAATTGCACCCGGCTGATGCCGAAACTTTGCAGCATTTTCAGGCGGAGCTTAACCGGCTGGACGCTATTATCCACGAAATGGCCCGGGAAGCGTCCGGGCATGTGATGTAATCCCGCTTTCTTATGAGATCACGAGCGCGTGTTCGTTAACGCCAAGAAACTTTGCGTACCGCTTCGTCGCCGAAACCAATGCCGAATTTGCCGCCTTGCTGAACCGTTTGAACGGCGTGATTTGCACGCTCAGTGTATTCCTGGCCGGCGCCTTTCTCCAAATGCCGGCAATACTTCCATTGATGACGACGGTATTGTTAAAGATTGTCCCGCGCGGATCGGCCTTATCGACGTGTTCTTCGTTGATCGCGAAACTTCGATCCTTATAGCTTACGATATATTCATCGTAATTTGGCAGCAGCAAAACCCGCGGTGGCATATCGACGCGATTTTGTAAATCGCCGGCAAACCAATAAACGCCACTGCAATTCAGTTTGTTTTTTACCATTGCCAGCCCGGCTGAAGCGTCGGCAATGGTCAGGCCGCTCCACCAGGCGTAATCCTGCAGCGAGGCTGGCCCGTGCGATGTGAAATATCGTTCGGCAAGGTTTGCGAGCGCTTCGTCGCGGCTTATAGCCGGTGTTTTTGGAACGCGTTCGTCCAGCAGGGCGTAAGTAAGCTGTTTACCCTGTACGCCTCCGCTGCAAACCACCTGTTGCAATTCCATTTCCATCATAATATGGATGAAACGCTGTTCGTCCGTAGAGATACCGACCTGCTTTAATGCGGCCGCCACGTCGGTGCGAACCAATTGTTTGCCGCCTTGCAGCAAGCGGATAATTGTATCGGCGCATTTAGCGAAAATCTTATCGTCCAATTCAAAAAAGCGCAGCCTTGTCGCGGTATGCATGCGGATCCTTTTAGCGGTAAGGTCAAGCATCCAGCGTACATCCTCGGGCGCCACGAAATGCCAGGTGGGCCGCATCACATGCGTGCGGATGAAATCGCCGTCGATAAATGCTTTTTCAATGAGTGCGTCGTTGCCGGTTTTCAGGCGCTGGCCCAATGCCCATTTTGCGCCGGAATAGTCCTGGGCCTGAACGGCACCAAGCCATCGGACAATGTCGGCAGGCCGGGTAAATTGCTGTCCCGCGAGATGCTGATTTTGCAGCCTTTGATGCCTAAGATCGGGAGCGGGCATGTTTCAGATCAAAAGTTATCCTCGTAGCGGCTTAACCGGTTACGCAGCATACGCATTTCTTCGCGGATGTCGTCCAACTGCTGCAGCAAATGCGTAATAGCTCCGATACCTGCTACGTTGATCTCCAGTTCGCGGTGCAGGCGTATCATTTTCTCCAGTTTTGCCAGCTGCTCGTCGGGAACGTATACGGTTTGGCCGACGATGGTCAGCTCAATTAACCCCGCTTCGCTCAGCGAGTCAATAAAGGTGTATTCCACGTGATGCAGCGTACAAAAGTCTGAGGCGGTTATTAAGGTGGTGGTGCTCATGTTCTTAATTCTATTGGTTCAATACTTTCGGACTATCTACCCGTTTCAGCCAATTGCGTAAACAACTGCTTTTGCTTTTCGGTCAGGCCAGTCGGTATTTGAATATCATAGGTCACCAGCAGGTCGCCCGCTTCGCCTTCACTTTTGTAAACCGGCAGTCCCTTGCCCTTTAGCCTGATCACGCTATTGTTCTGCGTTTCGGGCTTTACTTTGATCTTCACCTTCCCGGTCAGCGTATCTATCGTTACTTCGCCGCCCAGTACAGCCGTATAAAGGTCAAGTTTTACGGTGATATGTAAATTGGCTCCGTCGCGTTTAAAGTTCGGATCGTTCGCTACGCGAAAAGTAATGTACAGGTCGCCTGCCGGGCCCCCGTTAACGCCCGGGCCGCCATGCCCTGCAATTTTGATGGTCTGCCCGTTCTCGACGCCTGCCGGTATGGTTATGCGGATATTTTTACCGTTCACCGTTAGCGTTTGTTTGTGCGTTTCGCTCACATCTTTCAGCGATAGCTGCAATTCGGCGTTATAATCCTGCCCCCGGTATTTGGTCTGCCTGCCGCTGGTTCGGCCGCCCCGGCCGCCGAACATCTGCTCGAAGAAGTCGGAAAAGTCGCCTCCTCCGCTAAAATCCCCGAAATCCTCAAAGCCCTGCGTATGCCCCTGGCCGAAACCGCTGTACTGGTTCCCATGCGCACGCTGCTGTTGGGCGTACTTCTCATATTCTTCGCCATGCTGCCAGTTCTCGCCGTACTTGTCGTACTTTTTGCGTTTCTCCGGATCGCTCAGCACCTCGTTGGCCTCGTTTATCTGCTGGAATTTCTTGTTCGCCTCGGGGTCGTTGGGATTCAGGTCGGGATGATACTGCCGCGCCAGTTTACGGTACGCCCCCTTGATGTCCTTTTCGGTTGCGTTCTTGTCGAGACCTAATATTTTGTAATAGTCGATAAAAGCCATATCGTTTAATTAAACCCGGTTGATGAACGAAGGTTTGCAGGTATAAAGTTAGTATTGGAGAGCCAAGAATCAAGAACCAGGAACCAAGATTTAAAACGTCTTGACTCTTTGCTCTTGATTCTTGACTTTAAAATAGACAGCAGGATTTACATGCTTTACACAATTTCAAGTATTTTAGAGTTAAGTTATTTATTATCAGTTATTTGATAAAAAATAGTGTAAACCATGTTTCAAGCTTACTGCCAAAACAATGTCACCAAATTCCGCCATTTTGTTATGTATATTTGGGTATAAACCGCTCGCCATGCCGCGCCTATTAGTAAACCTTTCGCTTTCGTTGGTCCTGTTTACTGGTTTCAGCCAGCACAAAACCGGTAGCCCTGTGCAAACCGTTCATAAAAGCTATAATTACAGGCTCAAAATACCGTCGGAATGGATAGGAAAGCTGCGCCATCTCGACTACAAACAAGATAATACAGCACTGCTCAGGCAATTTGATACCTTTCTCAAACCAGGTTCGATATTTAAACCCGGCGACGATCAGGCCGACAGGGCGTTGAGAGGCATACTAAACCCTGTATTTGCCGATCTTGACGGAGAATCGGCCAATGAGCTCGTATGTTTGCTGGGCCCGGATGAAACAGAACCTTCAATAGCGGTGTTCAAAGAGATCAGAGGGGATTGGTACCTGCTTTACCTGGAACCATTTTATATGTTCTATACCATGCCAGAGCTTTCGGTTGCCAACAATTTCTCAAAAAACAAAACTTTTTACATCAGGCGGTTATATGAAAGGGGTTCGGACGTGTATTCCGATGGCTATAGCTTTTATAAGCTTATCAACAACAGGGTTTACAAATGCCTGGAGATGCCGCACGAAGCCCGCATTTACGGATGGGGCCTTTACATGAACCAGGAAGTAAAAATGAATTTTAACATCAATGGCGGAGATGCGGACGAAATTTGGTTTACATACGATTATAATTTCTTCCCCGGAGCCATAAAAAAGGGCCAGGCTCCATGGGATGGCAATGCCGATATCCCGCTGGTTAAAGATAATAAAGGTATAAATTACCAGTGGGACAGCCTGAACCATGCGTATAAACCCGAGGTATACGCGCACCCGGACACGGCAGAACTTACAGCGCAAAAAATTGCCTGTTTCGGTGCTTTTGGTAATGATAAACTGTTTGTGCATGCATTTCATGCCGAGATCAATAAAACATTGCAGGAAGGAACGGCTCAGCAAAAAAGAATTCTAAAGGCGTACCTGTCGCAGGTAAAGCAAAAGGGGAAAGCTACAACCGCAGAGTTAGAAGAAACAATGGAGACTGGTGATACGAAGTTTTACGGGCCGAAAAAGAAGAAGGCTAAGCACTAAAACCTCTGCCCAAAGTTTGCAACCCATCCAGATGCCTATAGTCTCAAATTACCTCCCTGTCGCAAATCGCCCCCCAAAATGTCGTTCATGACACTCACGGTATATGGTTAATGATGATAATTTTATTGTGCCAAAACAGGCCTGACCGAATAATATCCCAACATTAACCCGTAAATTAATTTACCAAAAAAACTGACGATGAAACGAATTGCGTTTACCCTGCTGATCTGTATGGCTGCAACCTATAGCTTTGCACAAGTCTCTCAAAACGAAAAGACGGTAATGGCCTTTTATTCGGGCTTTGAACATCATAACTGGAACACCGTTGCCGCCCAGTTTGCCCCCGATTTTACCTTCAGCAGCGCCGCAGGCGACGACCATATCCCGATCAAAGTATTCCACGAGCGGTGCTGGCCCACCAATAAGTCCTTTAAATCGGTCCGCTTTCTCAAATGGGCCGACGGCGGCGATAAGCTATTTCTGATGGTCGAGATGACCACTACCGACCACAAACTCATCCGCAACGTTGATGTGTATACTTTCAAAGGCGGAAAGATGGCATCGATGGACTGTTATTTTGGTACCGGGGGCGGATACCCGGGCAACGGGAAAAAATAGCCGTAATTTCTTGTGCTGCCCCAATGACCTCATTCCGTTGCCCGAAGTTTGCAAATCGGGCAGCGGTTTTTTGATTATTAAGTTCCCGCAGGGTCTCCTGTAAGGGACCCTGCGGAATCGGGGACTAAGAATTTCCTATTTACTTGTGGATGTTCGTACGCCGCAGGGTCCTCTACGAGAGACCCCGCGGGGACGGGAAAGAGGGAGTCGATGGACTGTTATTTTGGTGCCGGGGGCGGATACCCGGGCAACGGAAAAAAATAGCTGTAATTTCCTGTGCCGACCCAATCACCTCATTCCGTTGTCCGAAGTTTGCAGATCGGACAGCGGAATTTTTTGATTATTAATTCCTCGCGAAACTTTAGCTTTGACTAAAACACGCATTCATGAAAACGATCATCTATTGTTTCTTTATCGCTTTAACGTTGTCTTTCACCGCACGAGCGCAAGACCAGAAAGACGGCTGGATTTCCCTCTTCGACGGCAAATCGCTTAATGGCTGGAAGGTAGGGGACAATGCCGAAACTTTTTCGGTGCAGGACGGCATGATCGTGGTGCATGGCAAAACAGCGCACTTGTTTTACGACGGACCGGTGCAGGACCATAATTTTAAGAACTTCGAATTCAAGGCTGATGTAATGACACACCAGGGCGCCAACTCGGGCATTTACATCCATACGGCTTACCAGCAGGGCGGCTGGCCTGCAAAAGGTTACGAGATACAGGTAAACAATACGCACACCGACTGGCGCCGCACCGGCAGCGTATATGGCATTCAGGATATTAAAGACGTATATGTGAAGGAAGGGGAGTGGTTTACCATGGATATTACGGTACAGGGCAAGCGTATTATCGTAAAAATAGACGGTAAAGTGGTGAACGATTACACCGAGCCTGCTGATCTGCACCGCACCGGTAATGATTCGCTGCGCATGCTTTCAAGCGGCACCTTCGCACTGCAGGGACACGACCCCAACAGCCTGGTTTATTTTAAGAACATTATGGTAAAACCGTTGCCATAGATGTACAGAATGAACAGGGAGACTTTTTCGTGATCCGGCAAGCTTTTATATTGCTTTATTAAAATCAGGGATTATGACCGGCAGGAAAACGCATTGGGAAAATGTTTACGACAAGCACCCGCTTACCGATGTAAGCTGGTATGAGCCTGTTCCCGGCACTTCTCTTTCGATTATCAAAAGGTTTAAGCTGGCAAAGAACGCGGCAATAATTGATATCGGCGCGGGGGACAGCCTGCTCGTGGATCACCTGCTTCTGTTAGGGTATTCCGATATTACCGTGCTGGATATTTCGGAAAAGGCTATACAAAGGGCCAAAGCCCGGCTGGGAGACAAAGAGAAGATGGTGAAGTGGGTAGTGTGCGACGTGCTGGATTACCATCCCTCTAAAAAGTATGATCTCTGGCACGACCGCGCCACATTCCATTTTTTTACCACTCCGGAGGAAAAACAGCGGTATCTTGATTCTGCCCATCAAAATTTGAAGCCTGACGGCTACTTGGTTCTCAGTACGTTCAGCCTTTCGGGACCCGAAAAATGCAGCGGGTTACCGGTGGAACAATACTCGGAAAAAAAGCTGTCGGATATGCTGGTCCGTTATTTCGACAAGGTCAGGTGTATAACGAAAGCACATATCACTCCCTGGCACGCCATTCAGAATTTTATTTATTGCAGCTTCAGGAACAGGTTGCTAAATCCGGTTAAATAGCTTTACTGCAAAAGCGCTGTGTAGGCGTTTTGTTTCCTTGGGGGTCTTATTGCTGAGAGACCAGCCGGAGGCGATAGCATTCATTGCTTTGAGCAGTCGCCGGTTGATCAGTGTATTCAGATTATTTAATTTATCAGAAGATCGGCTTAGTTCAGCCTTATATTGTCCAGCGTAAAGGTGTAATTGATCCTTTGTGATATGGGTTTGCCGTTGGCCTCGGCGGGCGTCCAGTATGGGGCGCTGTCAATAGCACGCGCGACCTGCTGCTGTACAGCATCGCTTACATTGGTAACCGATCGGCCATTTATCAGTCTGCCCTGTTCCGTTACCGTAAATGTGAGTACTATGGCAGTACCCGCCTTCAGGATCACATAGTTTCTGAAATAGGAGGAAAGTTTTTGCTGCAGGTAGCTGCTGAAGTTCACGGGTTCGATGGCGCTTATGATATGGTGCCGGCGCCGGATCTTGTCGGCTGCATTCAGGATTTCGGCATTTTGCTTCTCATATTCCTTATTTGGGATGCTTTCCTTCAAAACACCGTCTTGATATATGCTAATTTCGCTTGCCGTTATCCATTCGCCGTTCTTTTTACCCTTCAGGTAAAACCCTTTTACTGTTGGGATACTATCGTGCATATTGTACACCAGATAAGGCCCGTTCAGTTCGTTATTGCGAAAAGTTTGCAGCTTCATCCTGCTGCCGTCGGCAAAATAATCTATCCACTCGCCATACCTCGCGCCGTTTATGAAGTATCCTGAATGCATGAGGATGTGCTGTTCCGCGCCATTGAAATAATATTTGAACGGCCCGTTGGGAACGGTCATACCCGCATCTTTATACACGCCCTCAACCATCAGTTGGTTGTTGATCATGTCATATTGCGATGCCTTCCATAACGTCGTGTCTTCGGCGTATTTGCTTAGGAGCACTTTGGTAGCTGCCTGCGCCGAGTCGGTTACCGGCTGAAAATTTTTGTCGAGATAAATAAGCGTGGATTGGGCATGAGTGCAATAAGCAACGGTAAAGAATAACAGAAAAGGTATGACAGGTTTCATACCTCTAATATAAAAATTCTAACAGAGATTATTTAATCCCCGCCTGCTAACCAAGATTCAAGATTCAAAACCTGTCTTGGCTCTTGAATCTTGGCTCTTGGTTCTAAATAACTATTACTGCAAAAACGCTATATACGAATTCCTGTATTCCGGTTTTTGCAGCTGCGTCCTTAGGCTTTTGAATATCTGTACCGGGGCGTCCGTAGCGAACATATTTACTAACCAGGCCGGCAACGATCCTCCGGGGTCGAGGTGGATCGTATATACTACCCTGATCTGGTTAGGGCCGGTTGGTATAATGGTCCATTTACCTATTGAATGGTCGATCCTGACCACTCCCTTTTTTACCGGCACCCAACCCGGTACGGCAGGGCCGTCGATCGTAACCACCCTGGTATTTGGGTCCTGGCTTACAATAAGGTGAGCTACGTAATCGCGGTTGGCCGCGGGCCAGGGTAAGTTTACCTCCGAGTAATAATAAAGTTCGGCAGGCGATACCTGTTTGAGCAGCGCGGCCGATTTGACGTGGTAAACCCAGTCGGGCGCGGTGCTTACGTCCATTATGGTCGCAACCAATTGCGCGGGTGTCGCATTATACGTGCATTCAACTTTAATAGCTTTTATTTTCGAGTCGGGCATGGTGCCGGTGTAAACCTTTATACCGTCGTTCTCCGTTTTTAGTTCCCATTCACCCTGCGCAACGGCAGGTAATACCCTTAAGATAAACGGTATCAGTAACCATAAAAACTTTTTCATAATAACCCCAATTGCGTTTGTTTGATGCAATTTAGAATGGCTGCAGCGCGATTGCGGTTCATAGAAATGTCATATCATTCAATCGATTGATTAACAATATTTTAATTTTTGACCGAAATAGTATTTTGGTCAAAATATTGTCATGATGTGTTTTTAATGTTAAGCGACAGCAGAACTTTTTTAGCCGGGAAGCGTGATTGAGAAAGGTTTTGCGCGGATCAGCCGGTTATTTTGATATCGAGCGCGGCGGCGGTTAGCGCGCTGACTTCGCCATCGGGGTTCAGGCCGACTGAATCCTGGAAAAGTTTTACCGCCCGCAAAGTATTTTCGCCAAAGATGTTGTTCATATCCTCCGTCTCAAAGCCATACTTTTTCAGCGCGGCCTGTATACGGCCCACGTCGGGCGATACCATATAGGGATACATCAGCCGGTAAATGGTTATGGAAGGCGGCCGGAACGGCATGATTGGATTGGGTTTATAAGTAACGCCGGGCACCAGTATGCCCATGTCCCAGCGCCGGCCGTCGACAACCGAATTGGTAATGCCGTCTATCTTTCCGTGCGCTTCCACTGTGCCGCCGTTGCCGTCCGACACGGCGATGTGACCTACTTCGCCGCTGCCCGCAAAACGTAAAATAGCCGCGCCGGGTGTGGCTTTGGCCTGCTCGACGGTAACGATATGGCCTAATACTTTGGCGTCGCGCGCCCAGTGGCCGCTATAAGTTTCGTAAGTATGCGGATCGCCCTGGTTATTGTCGCAGCCGTACAGTATCCCGAAGGTTTGGTAATACAGCCACGACACGAATTCCGTACAATCCCAGGGGCCTTTATAATTTACATCGTCCTTGGGCACATGCGCCCCCAGCAGGTAAGGTTCGCCAACATGTTTATCACCTAACAGAACGACATCGTCACCGGTCATCTGGATATGTTTTGCTTAATAAAGATACATAAATTCCGGAGGGCGAAAATACGAATTCGGACGATTTAACTTGTTATTTCAACCCGGGTATCGTTGAAAATATACCATTTATTAAAACATTAATCAATATTTAACTATTACTTAATACTGATTATTTGCAGAAACTTCCGTTAAAAGACATGAAGCCCGTTGAAGATAATGCCGAGTTCTTTTTCTCGGTGAAACACATTATTAAGCCGCATGCTGCCAAACTGATCTATGGCATCCGGTACAACGAAGTGGATTTTTTTATATTAAAATCGCTCGCGCTGACCGATTGTGAACTGCTGGATGATCATTTGAAAATAGCGCCGGACACTTTAACAAGAATCTGCTATGTAATTTCTGAAATCGAAAAGAGTTATAACAAAGCGCCGCCTCTTGAATGGATTAACATTGATATTTTCAATATGCTGATGAAAAATAAGGGGATATAGGATAGTTTCAAAAGTGCGTTGTCAGTCTGAGCTTGCAGAAGACTATAAAACTTCAAATCCGAAATCCGAAATTCGAAATCCGAAATCAACTCAATATCTCCGCTATTTCTTCATAACCCTTTTCGCGGGCCATATCGGAAGGCAATTTACCGCCTTCCATGCGCATGTTGGTTTCGGCGCCGTTCTCCAGCAGCAGGATCAGCAGGTCCAGGTTGCCATTCTGCGCCGCCGAATGAAGCGGCGTGGCGCCAGCTTGCTGCCTCACGTTTACGTTGGCGCCGTTCTCGATCAGCATCCGGGCGATATCTGTATAATTGCCGGCCGCGGCTGAATGGATAGGGAAAACGTGGAAACCGTTGTTCGACGGCAGGTTCACGTCGGCGCCTTTGAGCACTAAATAACGCGCTACCTCGAACTGCCCGAAATAGCAGGCCAGCCCGAGCGGCGTAAAGCCGTCTTCCGCGTAATCGTTCACCGCGTCGGGGTGCGTATACAGCAGGTGAGCCACTACGTCGAACTTACCCACCGCAGCCGCTTCGAAAAGGCTGATCTCGTCGGTATATTTAAGCAGCATGGCGGTTACCTCGGGCTTTTTATAGTAGCACGACAGCATGAGCGGCGAAACGTTTTGCGATGTTTTGGTTTTTGCCAGCGCAGGGTTACGCGCCAGCAGGTCGTTCAAGCCCGCCAGGTCGCCCGCTGCGATGTATTCTTCCAGTTCGTCAATGCCCATGGTTCAATATTAATAAAAAATTAATACCGATGTTCGTGTGGTTAATAAATTCATAAAATGTGAATAAAATCGGGCGGCAATTTTCAATCTCTCTTTAATCTGTTAACTTTACACTTGCGATTGAACGTGTACTGCAAGGATGCCGATAAAAGGGAACCAGTTTAAAACAAATACTTTAAGGGATACCGCCAAACCCGACAAACCGTCGTCGAAAAGCGAAAAGGAGAAACCGCCGAAACCAAAAAAGGAGCGGCAAGCGTCGTTTAACCCGGGCGATGGCCGCCTGGTTAAGATTGCCGGCCTGTTTTTGCTGATATTATCCGTATTTTTCCTCATTGCCTTTACGTCCTACCTGTTTACCTGGCAGGAAGACCAGAGCTACGTTTCGGCAGCCAATGGCGGCTGGCACAACTTGTTTAAAACCCAGCAGGAATTACTTGACAACGGCATCAAAAGCCCGGTTGTCGAGAACTGGCTGGGTAAATTCGGTGCGCTGCTCTCCAACCAATTCATTTTCGAATGGTTCGGCATAGCCTCGTTCCTGTTTGTATTTGTATTTTTTGTTATCGGTTACCGGCTGCTTTTCAAGGTACGATTGTACTCGGCCGGAAAAACGTTCGGTTATTCCTTCTTTTTACTCATATTTATCTCGATAGCGCTTGGTTTTTTTCATGCTTTCATCAGCGACGTACCGCATTTCCTGGAGGGTAATTTCGGTTTCTGGAGCAATCGTTTGCTGGATGCCCAGATAGGGCAGGCGGGTACGGGCGGTTTGCTGGTGTTTGCCGCGCTTGCAGCCCTCATCATTGCCTATAATATCGACTTTAAGATACCCGCGCGAAAGAAAACAGAATTGGCGCCTGACGTAGTGGACCAGGTGGTGCCCGAAGTGTATGACCGCGAGGAGGACTATCTTTCAAAACCCATTGAATGGCCCAAAGGCACCAATAAGATGAAGGAAGAGCCGGTGCAGCAGAACTCGGTTTTTCACGAACCGATGGTGCTGACGCCCGATCCCCTCGCGTCGCATGAGCCGGAAATGGAGGAAGAGATACCGCTGACCATCGATACCGCCCGCCCCACCAGCACCTTGAGCATCGAGGAGGACGACGACGAAAAGGCAAAAGGCCTGGTGGAACAGTTCGGCACATACGACCCCAAGCTCGACCTGTCGTCGTATAAATTGCCGACGCTCGACCTGCTGGAGAACTACGGTTCGAACAAAATAACCGTCAACTCTGAAGAACTGGAGGCCAACAAGAACAAGATCGTCGAAACGCTGAACCATTACAACATCGAGATCGATAAGATCAAGGCGACCATCGGTCCCACGGTTACACTCTACGAGATCATCCCCGCGCCGGGCGTTCGCATCTCCAAGATCAAAAACCTGGAGGACGACATCGCGCTTAGCCTGGCGGCGCTGGGCATTCGTATCATTGCGCCGATGCCGGGTAAAGGAACCATCGGTATAGAAGTGCCCAACCAGCATCCCGAAATGGTTTCGATGCGCTCCATCCTCGCCACGGAAAAATACCAGAACTCGACCATGGACCTGCCTATTGCTTTGGGCAAGACCATATCTAACGAGGTTTTTGTAGCCGACCTGGCCAAAATGCCGCACCTGCTGGTTGCGGGGGCAACCGGCCAGGGTAAATCCGTGGGCATTAATGCCATCCTGGTTTCGTTGTTATACAAACGTCACCCGGCCGAGCTTAAATTTGTTTTGGTCGACCCCAAAAAGGTCGAGCTGACGCTGTTCCGCAAGATCGAAAGACATTTCCTGGCCAAGCTGCCGGACGAGGAGGACGCTATTATTACCGATACCAAGAAGGTAGTAAACACCCTCAATTCGCTGTGTATAGAAATGGACCAGCGCTACGACCTGCTGAAAGATGCCGGCGTGCGCAACCTGAAGGAATACAATCAGAAGTTTATTAACCGTAAAATAAGCGACCCCGAAAAACACCGTTACCTGCCGTTTATCGTGCTGGTAGTAGACGAGTTCGCCGACCTGATGATGACCGCCGGTAAGGAAGTGGAGATGCCGATTGCCCGCCTGGCGCAATTAGCCCGTGCGGTGGGCATACACTTAGTCATCGCTACGCAGCGACCTTCGGTAAACATTATCACCGGTACCATTAAGGCTAACTTCCCGTCGAGGCTGGCTTTCAGGGTATTGTCGAAGATCGACTCGCGCACTATCCTGGATACCGGCGGCGCCGACCAGCTCATCGGCCGCGGCGATATGCTGTTGTCGACCGGCAGCGATCTGATACGGCTGCAGTGCGCCTTTGTGGATACGCCCGAGGTGGAAAAAATATCAAACTATATCGGCGAACAGCGCGGCTACCCGACGGCTTTCCTTTTGCCCGAGTATGTAGGAGAGGGCGAAGCCAGCACCACTAAAGATTTTGACCCCGATAACCGCGACCCGATGTTCGAAGAAGCCGCAAGGCTGATCGTGATACACCAGCAGGGATCGACCTCGCTGATACAGCGCAAGCTCAAACTGGGTTATAACCGCGCCGGGCGCATCATCGACCAATTGGAAGCCGCAGGAATCGTCGGGCCGTTCGAAGGCAGCAAAGCTCGTGAGGTATTGTTTCCCGATGAATACAGCCTGGAAAAGCACCTGGAAGCGATACAAAAAACAATTTGAATAGGTGAATGGTCAATAGTCAACAGTGAATGGTCGGCAGTCAACAGCAATTCACCATTCACTATTGACTATTCACAAAACGATATATTATAAAATGAAAAGATTACTAACCATATCCCTGATCCTGACAGCATCCGTTCAAATCTCCTTCGCTCAAAAAGACGCCCAGGCGCGAAAAATAATGAATGCCGTCGGCCTGAAATATAAGGCGTATAATTTAATAAAAGCAGAGTTTACCTTTAAGCTCGACGACCCGCAGGCTAACATCAGGAATACGCAGACCGGCACCCTGATCGCACGACCCAAAGAGAATAAATTTAAAGTGATCATTTACGATCCGGCGAACAAATCGTCCGAGACGCAGGAGATCATCAGTGACGGCAAAAGTCAGTGGACCTATGTAAAGAAGGATAATGAGGTAGAGCTGAACGATATCGACAAAAGCGAGGGCAACATCAACCCGGCGCAGATATTTACCTTTTACGAGCACGGCTATAAATACATTTATAACGGAGATTACAATATCGGCGGGAGGGTTTGCCAGGAGATCGACCTGACGCCTGAGGATGCAAAAAAGCCTTTTTTTAAAATACGCCTGGAGATCGACAAGGTGAAAAAACTGATTTACAGCGCGACGATATTCGACAAAAACGGCAGCCGGTACACGTATACCATTGACAGCTTTACGCCGAACGTAAAACTCCCCGAAACCATTTTTACGTATGATAAAAAAGACCATCCGGGCGTGGAAGTGGTCGACCTGCGATAGAGAGACCTATTACCCGGCCTTGAAAAAACGATAAGGTTAAGGTTTGGCTTTACGAAAGTAACTAAAACGACTAATGTTGTAGTTGAATATTTTCAAAAACAGACTTATAAGTCTGTTTTGCAATCGGCCGGCTTATTGTTTAATGAATTTTATCTCTTCGTAGCGCTGTCCCTGCGAGGTAGGCACGTTGGAAGTCAGTACTAATGAGTCAGCATTCGTCCGGATATTGAAGGGTGGCGAATTGGTAGGTATGGTGCTCACATTGCCGTTTTGGTTGACGTAAATATTAAGCCAGTTTAGAACGTAACTGTTCGAAATATCATAAATGGCGGTATCGATAATACTGCCGCCAAATGCTTCCTTGATATAAAGGTTTCCATATTTGGTAAAAATATAATGGTCGCCGGTTGTTCCCTGGTATTTAAGTTTCACGCCCTGGTACGAAAGCGAGTCGCTTACAATATTCCACTTGCCTACCAGCGCGGTGTTATTTACCAACGTAGTGCTGGTATCGAGTTTCGGACTTACGATAGTCGGGGGATTATCTTTTGTACATGAACTGAACAGGTACGAACAAAGGATAACCGAGAAAAGAATAAGAATGTATTTCATAATTGGGGTTTTTATTAGATCACCTTTAAAACGATACGAAAAATTTAGGCTTAATGATACACATTCTCCGGTAAAAAAGCTAAAACGTTAATAGCCTGGTAAACGAGGCCTGTCGTAGTCATTATTCTAAATAGAGCCTTCTTTGATAAAGGTGGCAAGATTTATGAAGCGCGCATTATCTCATTCGGCAAATTCAGGTTCTGACAATATTTTTTAGCTTTACGCCCGGCATGGCAAAACTGCAGTTCAAAGACAAATGGGTATTGGTTACCGGCGCATCGGCCGGGCTGGGCGAGGAGATTGCGCGACAGCTTGCTTTTAAGCACGGCGCTAACCTGATACTACTTGCCCGCCGCAAAGAAAAGCTGGAAAATCTAAAGGCCGAGCTGGAAAAAGCCGTGAAGGTGCGCATCATAATCGCCGACTTGTCCAGACTCGAGGATGTTGACCGCGCTACAGAAGAAGCATTAGGTAACGACCAGTTGTACGCCGCCATTCTGAATGCAGGCATCACTTACTTCGGTTTGCATAAAGAACTGGAATGGGACTATTTCCAAACCATGCTGCAAACCAACGTGGTCGGCGTAACCCGTATGACGAACCGGCTGGTCGATCATTTTGAAGCCGCCGGCCGCGAAGGCGGGCTGCTCATTGTTTCCAGCATGGCGGCTATTTTCCCGGTGCCGTACCAAGCGGCTTACTCGGGCACCAAATCGTACCTGCTGACCTTTGCGACCGCACTTTCGCACGAACTGAAAAACAGGCAATTTTCCATTACAGTTTATAACCCCGGCGGCATCGCTACCGAAATGACCGAGGGCGAAAAGTTCAACGAGCTGCGCAGCTGGCTGATGCCGGTAGAGCAGGCCGCCGCCGAAGCTATACAGGCTTTTCAAAAGCGAAAGCTTAGCCATATCCCAGGCTTTATTAACCGCTTCGGCAGTGTATTCCTCAAATTCCTGCCGCGAAAGTTTGTAATGAGGCAGATGAGCGGGGTGTACGGTAAGTCGTTGTTTAAGAGCGGGAAACCCTAAGCCAACTGTGCTCCGTAGGAGCAACCGCTTTGTAGAAATAATAATAATATAAGCCAAAGCATGCCGTAGGTATGCAACCTGTGTTGCGTACCTACGGCACGGCACACGTGCTATTTATACGGTTACAAAGCTTTACTCCTACGGAGCATTTATTGACAATTTTACAAAATCTCACATCTCAAATCTCACATCTCACGTCTATTTTGGTTATTTTTGAGACGGATGCTTACTGCCACTGCCCATACCCTTGAAAAACTGGAAATGCTGCTCCGAACGGCGGGCTATAAGGTTCGCTACGAAAAGGGCAACTTTAAAACCGGCGCCTGCATGCTGCTGAGCAGCAAGGTAGTAGTGGTTAACAAATTCTCGAACCTGGAAAGCAAGATCATCGCCCTTACCGAACTGATCCGTGAACTCGATATCGATATAAGTCTGCTCGACGAGAAGCAAACGGCATTCTTGCACCAGATCAAACAAACACGGCTGCAGTTGTGAAGATTACATTTTTAGGAACCGGAACATCACAGGGCGTGCCCGTTATCGCCTGCAATTGCGAGGTTTGCACCTCGCCCGATCCGCGCGATAAACGGCTGCGTTCGTCCATCCTCGTTGAGGCTGAAGGGAAGGTGATCGTCATCGATTCCGGGCCTGACTTTCGCTACCAGATGCTGAGGGCCGGAGTGAAACACCTGGACGCCATAGTTTTTACCCACGAGCATAAGGACCATATCGCCGGTATGGACGACATCCGCGCCTTCAACTACCGGCAGGAGTCGGCTATTGACGTATATGCCACAACCCGGGTGCAGGAGGCGCTGAAACGTGAGTTCTCTTATGTTTTTGCGGAAATGAGATACCCCGGCATACCGGAAGTTAACCTGCAAACCATTGGCCTGACGCCTTTCCGCATCGGTGATGTTCCTTTTACGCCCATCGAGGTGATGCACTATAAGCTGCCGGTTTTAGGATTCCGGATCAACGACTTTACGTATATCACCGATGCAAAAACCATATCGGAACACGAAAAGCAGAAGATCAAAGGCACCAGGATATTGGTTATCAATGCGCTGCAGATCGAAAAGCATATCTCGCATTTTACTTTTGTCGAGGCCGTCGCATTCGCCAGGGAAATAGGCGCCGAAAGGACCTACTTTACGCATATCAGCCACCGCTTAGGCCGCCACCAATCGATATTAGGGCTGCTGCCCAAAAATATTACATTGGCTTACGATGGGTTGGTGCTGGACATGTAAGCCTCATCCCAACCTTTCTCGAAAGGAGAAGGACTAAAAATTTCCGTGGTTTAAAGTCCTCTCCAAAGGAGAGGATTATTCGCGATTGTATTATTTTTAAAAGCGCTCATAAGGGCTTCGCCGTTTAGGTGAGGCCTATTTGCTTTCATCCGCTTTCAGCACGCTAAAGGCCGTGTCGAGCGTAAATACAGTTTGGTGCGGCACAACGGAACCTGCGCTGTTTTTCGCCTGGTACCAATGTGTGATGAGGTAACCCATAAAGCTCGGTTTGTAATTTTTCTTCAGGCTGTCCATTTTCTTCATGCCGCTTTGAAAAAGCCTGTCATAAAAGCCTGAACTTTTTCTCCGCCGGTAAACCGCGGCACTGTCCTTTTTGTCACTTTGCTCTTTGGAGCGCGCTATCCAGTTGGAGTAGGTGTAATAATTGTCATCATTTTTATAGCTCGAAAAATTCTTTTCCAGCTTGTCGAATTTTCCCGGATCATAGGAAGAAGGGTCGTCCAAATGCGTTTTCAGGTAAGCTTTTACGCTGTCGGCGGCTCGCGCATCGGGAGTTGCCGCGGGCTTGGCGGCTTTACCGCACGAGGCAAGCAGTACCCCCGCCGCGAGTATTAAAATAATGGTTTTCATCGGCTAAGCGGTTAGTTTAGTTAAAGATACTAAAAGTGAATGGTGAATAGTCAATAGCGAATTTTTATATGCGTATAGCCTCCATTGACCATTCATTGTTGACCATTGACTTTTACTATCAACCATGAGCCATAAGCCAATTCAAACCACTGCCGTCTCCACTTTCTCGTCCTTATAGCCGCCGAAAACGGCAAAATTCAGGTTCTTATAAATGCAGTCTACCTCGTTGAAGCCGGCTTTTTCCAGCATGTGCAATTGCGTATGCAGCGGCGCCAGTTTGTCCAGTTTGGTTCGTTCGAACGCCTGCACCAGGGCTTCATGATCTAATCCCGAGTGCGAAACAGTCTCACGCCACAGGTATTTGTACAAGCTGTCGAACAGCAGGTTTTTACCCTCGACCTGGTCGGCGTTAATGAACAGGCCGCCGTCGGTCAACGCCTGGTAAATGTGGCGGTACAGTTTGGCTTTATCGGCGTCTTCCAGGTGGTGAATAGCCAGGCCGGATATAATGATGTCATATTTGCCCGGCAACGGTTCTTTTGAAAAATCAAGCTCTTGAAATTCAAAATTGTCGCTTCCGGCGAAACGTTCGCGCGCCACATCCAGCATCTGCGAAGACACATCCACCAGCGTAAACCGCAGGTCGGGGTTCACGTCGTAGATAAACTGCGAGAAAAGCCCCGTGCCCGCGCCGATATCCAACACGCTTTTAGCGTGGGTCAAACTTTTAACCAGCGGCAAACAGGCCTGGTAAAAGTCGTCAAAGCAGGGTATAAGCTGTCTTCGCTGCGAATCGTAGTTCTTTGAAACATTATTGAATTGTTCTTTTACTTCGTTCATATAATCAATTTAGCATTAATTTCTCAATAACACTTTATGAGCTAAATGTTTTGTACTGCCGGACTTTAAAATTGCATCCGCTACGTTCGTACGCGTTCCGGTAACATTTTAACATAGTTTTATCAATTTTTTACATTATCGGTAAGTTTTTCCGCCAATGCGCTATTTTGCCTTTCGATGAAGAGGATGTTGCTTGTATTGATGTTCAGTTGCGGACTTACTTTTGCCTTGTCTGCCCAAACGCCCGTCGCAAAAAATGGCGCTTTGCGCGTCGAACATGGGAAGATCGTTAACCAGAATGGTATCGAACCGCAGCTCCGTGGCCTTAGCTTTTCGTGGAGCGTGTGGCAGGGCAGGAAGTACTATAATCCTGCGGTGGTCGACTGGATCGTAAAGGATTTTAAGGTTAGTATCATTCGCCTTGCCATGGCTGTGCAGCCCGCACACGGGTATTTAATGCACCCCGATCCGCAGAAACAAATGGTGACCGCCCTGGTCGATGAGGCTATAAAAGACGGTATTTATGTGCTGATCGACTGGCACGATCATAACGGGAACAAACATATTCCGCAGGCTAAAGCTTTTTTTGCCGAAATGGCCAAAAGATACGCCGGTGTTCCGAATGTGATCTACGAAATATGGAACGAACCGGCGCATACTACCTGGGATACGGTAAAAAACTACGCGCTGCAGGTAATCCCCGAAATCAGGAAATATGACGCGGATAACCTGGTCGTAGTAGGGAGCCCGCATTGGGACCAGGACGTGGACAGCGTGGCCAACAGCCCGATAACCGGGTTTAAAAATATCGCCTATTCATTTCATTTTTACGCATCCGATCCGAACCACCAGGAGAAACTGCGCGCCAAAGCCGATAAAGCGCTTCAAAAAGGGTTGCCGCTGATCGTAACCGAATGGGGTGTGGGTGAATCCACGGGGAACGGCCGGTTCGACCGGGACGAAACTAAAACCTGGCTCGACTGGACGGAGGCCCATCACCTGAGCTGGGTAAACTGGAACATTACCGACAAAAAAGAAACCACCGCGCTGCTGCTGCCCGGCGCACCCGTTACCGGCGGCTGGACAAATGATCAACTGACGCCGGATGGCTTGTATATCCGCGATGTGCTAAGGCGACTAAATAAATAAAGCATTTAGAAAGCTTTGTGCACTTTGTGAAAATCCCTGTGCCATTTTGTGGTTTTTATTTAACCACAGAATACTGATAATGGCACTGAGCGCACAACGGTTTTATTTCTTTCTTATCAAAGCGTCATTAATGGCCTTTACCACCATCGGTTCCATCACTTTATAACCCTCAAGCGTGGGGTGAACGCCATCGTGCGACAAATTAGCAGGCAGGCCCTTTTTATCGTCGGCCATGGCCGAATAGTAATCCAGGTAAACCACGTTGTTTGCGTTTGCATAGGCTTTCAGCATTTTGTTCAGCCGGATGACTTTTTCAGTCGGGTCGATCGATGGCCTCCATGGAAAATGATTAGCGGGCAATACCGACGAGATAACCACTTTGATATGCGCCGCATGCGCTAGTTCGACCATCGATTGGATATTGCCGAAAATATCTTCCATCTTTTCGGGGCCGGTATTCTGGGCAATATCGTTAATGCCCGCTAATATCACTACTACGGCGGGTTTCAGCTTGATGACATCCTCGCGAAAGCGCACCAGCATTTGCGGCGTGGTCTGTCCGCTGATACCACGCCCTATATAATGGTGGCTGATAAAGAAAGATGAATCTTGTATCCACCAGAATTCGGTGATGGAGTTGCCCATAAACACTACACGCTTTTCGCCCGGGGTGGCGGGCGGAACTTTGCTGTTTTCGGCATCGTACTTCCTTAAGTCCGGCCAATCCGGTTTGTTGGCTTCTTCTATGGCCTTCTGAATTTTAGGGTCCACAGCTTTTAAAAAACCCTGCTGGTCCAACCAGTCGCCAAAACGATCGATCCAGCTATCGGTCGGGATATTTTGCCTGTGCATGCCAAACCCGTGCCCGCCTTTGGCATACATGTGCAGCTCGGCCGAATGTCCGGACGCTACCCATTTGCTGTACAGGTCCACGCTGTGCGTATTTAAGCCAAGATCGTCATTGCTGGCTGCCACCAGGAACATCGGCGGGGCGTCCTGCGCAATGGCGCCCTGCAATTCAGGCGGCATGTAAGCGTATATTGGCGCCACGAAATCGGGCTTGTTCTCAGGAGTATAATTATATGCGGCGGATGCGGCGACCGTACCGCCGGCCGAAAAGCCCATAATGCCTATGCGCGACGGGGAGATGCCATATTCGGCTGCATGAGCGCGCACATAGGCTATGGCAGCCCGGCCGTCGGCGATAGATAGCGGTATGATCGGTTTGATCTTTTCCTGGAAATCGGGTTTATGCACATTATCCCATACTTCCTTACCCGGATTGTCTGTCAGGCTATGCCCGGTGCGGTACTTTAACATAAATACGGTGATGCCTTTTTGCGTGAGCCAATCAGCCACATCGCTGCCCTCATTTTTTACAGCCAGGATAAAGAAACCTCCGCCCGGGCAAACGACGACTGCCGTGCCGGTATTAAACGCCGGATTGGGCCTGTAAACCGTAAGCGAGGGATGCGATACATCGTATGCGAGCGGATCCGTTGCGGATGGATAAATTTTTTCCTCATAATTCCAGTTTTCCGAGCCCGGCGCGGCGCCGTTGTAAAGCGGTATAACTTTTTGCTGCGCCACTGCCGTAAAAGCAGTAAGCATTATTAGTATGGCAAATATTTTCCTCATAGTGGCCGTGTCTATAATAGTTGACAATACAATAATAGCTTTTTTAGGCGCTTGCGGGTGTATAAAATCTTCCGAATGTAAAAACTGTGATGAACATTAAACCTTTTAGGCGTTCGGCTGTCGGACGAATAACATTTCCCGCAAGGGAATTGTCGCCTCTGCTAAAAGCAATTGTTATGGCCTTACCCCAACCACAGCAAACTGTTCGTTTTCGCCTTCTCCCCGTGCTGGCATTGTGTCTTATTGCATGTTCGTCGTGCAGGCATAAGGTGAAAGTTTACGAAAGCGATTGCAACATCGGTAAGAGTTTTGTCAAGATTACTTTTAAACAGTTGATGGACAGCATTGCGCAGTACGACCGGCAATACGTCGAGGTATCGGGTACATACAAGGAAGACAGGGAGCTTTCGGCATTATTCAGCGACAGCAAGGACGACACCTCCGGCAACGGTCTTTGGGTCAATTTCAGCCAGGACTGCCCGCTATATCTGAAAGGCACCCGCCAGGGATTGTTCGAATACGCCGACGGACAATTTACACAGATCAATAATAAGTCCGTTACCATTCGCGGCCTGATCGACGTTCATTATCGCCATAACCGTTGCCGGGCCAGCATCGAAAGGGTAAGCATGGTGAAATTATAACTGATAGTTAACTCAGGCAAACAGGTCCCGGGTAAACTTCGGCGGCGTCCTTTTTTTCGAAGCCTGTTCATAAGCATACCCTAGCTTTATGATCCCCGCCTCATCGTAAGCCGTGCTGACGAACGATAACCCTACCGGCAAGCCATGAACAAATCCCATCGGTACCGTAATATGCGGGTAACCGGCCATGGCCGCGGGGCCTGAGAAGGAGTAACCGTTATCGTAATCGCCGTTTACCAGGTCGATGCAGCAGGCCGGGCCGTTGGTCGGGGCTGCGATGGCATCCAGTTTATTGTCTTTTAGCAGTTTGTCGATCACGCTGCGGGTAATGGTGGTTGTGTTTTTTACCGCGTCGAGGTATTCTTTGCTGTTTAACCCGCCTTTCTTATCGGCTAATTCCAGCGTCTCCTGCTTAAAAAAAGGCATGGCCTTCGCTTCATTCTTTTTATTGAATTCGATCACATCGGCCAGGGTTTTCATCTGGCAATTGGCATTCTTCAGGTAATTATTCACCCCGTCTTTAAATTCGTAAAGCAGCACGGTAAACTCATCCTTGCCGGCCTGTTTAATATTTTTGTATACCTCAACTTCCACTATTGTCGCCCCTTTACTTTTCATCAGTTCGATAGCGTCGTGAAACAAGGCGTCCATATACGAATTCGTTTTCAGCCCGTCTTTTTCAACGCCGATACGTTTGCCTTTCAACCCGTCGGTATCCAGTAGTTTGGTATAATCGGCTAATGCCTTGCCCTGGCTTGCCGCTGTATAAGTGTCTTTCGGATCGACGCCGGCACAGGCTGCCAGCAGCAATACCGCATCTTTTACCGTTCGCGCCATCGGCCCGGCGGTGTCCTGGGTTTTCGATATCGGTATGATACCCGAGCGGCTCCATAAACCTACAGTCGGCTTTATGCCGACTAATCCGTTTACCGACGAAGGTGAAACAATTGAGCCATCGGTTTCGGTGCCGATTCCTATGGCGCACAGGTTAGCTGCGACAGCCGAACCTGTTCCGGCGCTCGAGCCGCTGGGGTTGCGGTCGAGGATGTAGGGGCATTTGGTTTGACCGCCGCGGCTGCTCCACGCGCTGGTGGAGCGCGTCGACCGGAAATTGGCCCATTCGCTCAGGTTTGTTTTGCCCAGCAGCACTGCGCCTGCCTCGCGTAGTTTTTTAATGATGAACGCATCTTCCTTCACGACGTTGCCGGCCAGTGCCAGCGCGCCTGCGGTGGTCATCATCTTATCGCCGGTATTAATATTATCCTTGATCAGCACCGGGATGCCATGCAGCGGTCCGCGCACTTTGCCGTTGGCGCGCTCCTTATCCATTTCGTCGGCTATCGATAATGCGTCGGGATTTAGTTCGATAACCGCGTTCAGCTTCGGCCCCGCCTTGTCGATATCGTTAATCCGTTTCAGGTATTTTTCGGTTATCGAGCGCGAGGTATATTCCTTGCTCTGCATTTTTTGCTGCAGGGTGTCGATGGTTACTTCGCTCAGTTCAAAATTGTCGTCGAACCCGGTATCATCGCCGGTTTGTTTCGAAGCGGTGGGCGCGGTATGGCACGACGCGGCCACCAGCGTGGTGAGACCGGCGAGGGAGCCCATTTTAATAAAATCTCTGCGTTGCATGATAAGAAAGATTGCTGAGACAAGTAACGGAATTTACAAGAATAAAGCAAGGGGTTTATAAGTCAGGCGTCCGATGTCGGAGGTCGGATTGATCGTGCATTACGTTCAGTCCTTTCAGACTTATGCGGACTTCCGGACTAACACATCTTTTATCAAAAAAATAAAACTTATATCGCACAGCTTGTTTTACAAATACATCACTATTGAAAACAGTTCATGGCACACTTAGAAGTAAAGCCCAGGAGCCGTGGCAGCGCCTGGCTCTGGATCATCATCGTCATCATCATCATCGTTGCGATCGCATTTATCGCCTGGAAGAAATACGGTGAAGGTAAACTATTACCAAATTCTCGCGCCGATACCACCAAATCGGTTACAGGCCCGACAAATTCAAAATAATCAGTAACACTATTAACGTTAACATTATGGCAACGGAAGAAAGAGTAATACATCATCGTCTTGAGGAGCTTCATGGCAGCGGATATGAAGTTGTGGACGGACAGCCGGATATCATTGGCTGGGACATTAAGTCGCGCAGCGGAAAAAAGGTAGGCGAGGTCGCCGACTTGCTTTTTGAACGCGGTAGTCGCAAGGTAAGGTACCTGGTGGTCGACCTGGATGATAACGAATTGGGGATGGAAGAGGATAGGGAAGTGCTTATTCCCATAGGCCTGGCCGAGTTATATACCAAGTCTTCGCATGTGCATCCAAACCGCGACGTCGATCCGGCGTATGACAGCTACGATCCGGCGCGGGACGGCGACGTAGTTTTTCTTCCCGGGGTAAGCGCCGAACAATTGGATGAGCTGCCCTTATACGAGAAGAACCACCTTTCGCCGCATGTCGAAATAGCTATTCGTAAGATACTTGAGCCCGGCCGGGGAGACAGAGAAGTTGATGTAGAAAGAGGCAGGGTGAGGGACAGGCACAGAGACGACGATAGGGTCAGAGAGCGTTATGACGACGACGAATTTTACAGGGACGAATCCTATAACGACGACCGGTTTTACCGGCATCGGGTGAAGTGACTTTGCCGGAATCATCGAATATAATATTTGTCATTCTGAGCGATAGAGAAGAATCTATTGGGATTTTGACCGAATCTCGGACTACGACAACATTACGGATCAGATTCTTCGCTATCACTCAGAATGACAATTAGTTTTGTTATTTAGAATTTCCAGGCACCCAGGGCGATGTATACAGCTCAATTAAAACCGCCGTGCCGGTTAGGCTTCACCGGCTCGGGCCATTTTTCGGGTTGGCCGGTCCTGTGGTCGAGCAATACGCTTTTTTCGCGCGACGTGGTTTGCGGGTCCTCGCTGGCTTCGTAAGCCAGGATGGCGGTCAGGATCGCATTTTTTTCAACCTCGTCAAACACGATCTTGTCGTAAGTATCGCGGTTGGTATGCCAGGTGTAAACACCGTAGTCCCAGCTAAGCGAGCCTAATGAGAATGCCGGAGCGCCCGCAGCTACAAAGGAGGCGAAGTCCGATCCCCCGCGTCCCGGTGCGCCGGGGAACGTGGTTTTTATCGAATCGCGGATATATGACGGTACATGCGACAGCCAGCGGGTTAGGTAATCGTACGAATTGAGGAAACCCTGGCCCGACATATTAACCACCCGGCCGGTTCCATTATCCTGGTTGAATACCGCCTGTATATTTTTTACGATATCCGGGTGATCTTCAACAAAAGCCCTCGACCCGTTCAAACCCTCCTCTTCGCTGCTCCAGTCGCCTATCAGGATCGTTCTTTTCGGATTTGGATAGACTTTTTTCAATATCCGCATCGCCTCCATCATTGTCAGCGTGCCGGTGCCGTTATCAGTGGCGCCCGTACCGCCGTCCCATGAATCGAAGTGCGCCGAAAGTATCACGTATTCGTTTGGTTTTTCAGTTCCCCTGATCTCGCCGACCACGTTGAACGTCGGCATAGGGCCCAGCTCTTTTGATTCGCAATGTATGGCCAATACCGGTTTTTCACCCGATTCGATCAGCCTGAAAAGCATTGTGTAATCTTCCAGCCCGACGTCAACAGTGGGCACTTTTTTGGTGTTAGCTTCAAATATCTTATCTACACCAAACCCGGCCGACCAGGTGCAGGTTATGATGCCGGCCGCGCCAGCCTCTTCAAGTGCATGGGGCAATGTTCCCGAAACGACGCCCATCGTATACCCGGTCTTGTGGATACGTTCGCGCCAGGCGGCGGCGGCTTTGGTACGTTCTTCCTTATTTTTTTCGATCTCTTCCTTGGTGCCGTAATCCCTCCAGTTTTCGTCCGAACGGCCGGTAGGCTGATTCATGCTGATCATCACAAATTTGCCCTTTACCGACGGTAACCAGGCCTTAAAGGCATTGCTGTCGGCCACATCAGGCAGGATAACCACTTCGGCCGTTACGGTTTTTTTACCGGTGCTGGGGCTCCAGGCCAGTTGGGTGCCTTCCAGTGTTTTTACACGCGGCGAGATCATATCAATGTGCGATATACCGCGTTGCCAGCCGCGCCATTCGCCCCATTTTTCCTGCCGGGCGTCGATGCCCCAGTTTTTGTACTTGGCTACGGCCCAGTCGCCCGCTTTTTGCATATCGGGCGTACCCACTAAGCGCGGCCCTATTTCGTCAAAAAGCTCGTGGGCCATCTGCCGTAATTGTGAGCTGTCGGTTTCCATTTTGACGATATTGTCGACTATAGGGTCTTTGGCTTGCGCCGAAACAGCATTGCCAGTCAGTGCAAACGCCGGCAGACAACCCAATGCGAGGAGTTTAGTAGTGATCTTCATAGAACTAAATTAGGAAATATGCAGAGGATTGTCTGGTGTATTGAGATTGTTACAGATGGTTCAACAATGCGCTTGTTACCAATGGCTGCCTGTTTTATTTCATCTCGTTAAGCCATGCCGAAACCGTACCAGGTGAAAGACTAAGCAGGAAATTTTTAGCGTCAAGATGTTTTCCTCCGGGCGAATAGTTCTGTAGCGCGAGGACAATCAGTTTCTCCTTAAGTTGAGGATATAAAGAATAGCCAAGCATTGCAAACTTTGACTGGTACCAGTGATAATTGGCCGGGCCGACGCCGGTATAGATATTCTCAAAATCGTCCAATGTTCTATGTGATACCGGGAAGTTTGCCTGCAGCATTTTTGGCAGATCGGGGGCAAGGTCCCTTGGCTGAATGTAGCAGAGCAGAAAATAAGTAGCCAAAAATTCGTTCATCCATTTTTCCGTATAAACATTATTCAATGTGAAGAAAAAATAATGGCCAAGTTCATGCAATACCTGGTAATCGAACGTGGATATTACGGCTTCGGATTTTTCCGGATCATCGGGCATGCCGCTTAACCGGCGCAAAGCATTTTTCTCAGCTGGCACCACGAGCATCCGGTCGTTCCTGCTATAAAAGGGTAAGCCGTAAGGAAACTCAAGCTTTAATCTTTCCCAATCGTTTCTGTCAAGGATGAACACATCCTGGTCGAACCGCTTCCCTGCAAATTCTGATTCATAGAAAATAATGCAGTCGTGTACCAGTTTCTGTATAGCATTTGACCTTGGTTGAAAGCCGTTGCTATAAAAGACACGCGGGTTTCCTTCGATCACTTGCAGATGTTCTGCACGGAGGGTCGAGTCCAGGAATTGTTTACGTTGGGTAAGGCTATCGGCATTTTGGGCTTCTGCGGAGATTGAACTAACAATACATGCCAATGCCAGGTAAACAATAAGCCGCGTTTTCATAGTCGATTAGCTTTAAATCGCCGGATTTCAGAGGTTTATATGATAAAGGTACTCAGAAATATGGACTTGCAAAGTTTTTTAAAGCCAATCTGTATAATTACAAGTACTCAATTGCGGGTGGTTTGTTTTTCCTTCGCCTTCTCGAAGATCTTCTCCATAATGTCGGGCGCTTTTTCAACCAGTGCGCCGAGCCCTTTGGCCGGCCGGGTGGGTATGAACTGGATATTGTCGCCGTTTACCGCCAGGAAGCCAACAGGTCCCAGGCCTATGCCTGCCGCCCCCATAGCGCCAAAGCCTTCGCCTTCGCCGGTGTTTTTAGCATTGCTTTTCCCCTTGCCCTCGCCGGCCCCGCTGCCCAGGCCCAGGCCAACCGATATGACTGGCACGCAGGTGAACGATCCCAACTGGAACTGCTGCCCAATCACAGTTTCGGTCTTTGCTTCTGTGCGGAGGAACTCGGTCAGTTTACCGAGCATTTCATCTAAGTTTTCCATGTTCGTGTTTTTAATGATGAATAAATAAAAGCTCTTAATATTCGCGCAAGGTTGTTGCTGATATCGAGGACAAGTTCGTTCCTGCCGTAAAAATTTACCGATACATCTTGCCCTGTCAGCACGCGAACGGTATAAATAACAGGAAAGATTTTGCCATTAAACGCCGGATCGCCAGTATCGGCGGTAAGGGAAAATCGTTTAACATTAAAGGTTTTTATTACCGCCCATATCGTTTGGAATGATATCCGTTTCCTTCGGGAAGGTTTTTTAACAGGCTTTTTCTCGTGTCGTGGTAATTTTTCCGGCGCCAGCAGATCGATGCGTTTTTTCCACCAGGCCACTCTCAGGTCTATTTGAAGGCTTTCCCCTGTTATTAAAAGCGCTGAACTTACAAGCCGATGGAACCTGACCCTGTAAAGATCAGAGGCAGTGTTGATCTCGACGTAAAATGGTGCCAGAAGCAGGTAAGCCAGCGCAATTAAAACAGGTAACAGAACCCAAAACCATATCACTTTTTGCAAAGTTTTATGGCGCTAAAATAGGCCGGGACCGGTCGCGATGGAATGACGGTTATCACGCTTTGGCGTGATCTTTATCAGGCGAATAAAAGTTTGCGTTCAGGCGACCGGGTTTTCCGTGTCGTCGTCTCGTTCAACGGTAATCGTGCATTCGGTTACCAATGCGGCTATGGCGCCTACAGCCGCCAGCGTGGGCAATAGCAGTGCTCCAACAACGCCAACGGTCAGCGGAAAGCTGGCCAGCTCCTTACCGGTTTTATCGTTAATGGTGATTTTTCGTACGTTGCCCTCGGCGATAAGTTCCTTTACCTTTTTGAGCAGGTTTTCCCCATGTATATTGAACGATTCCTTTGTCATGGCTCGGGTTTATACATTAGATAAAGCCCAGCCCGCGAATGTTACAAGTAACCCTGTTTTTTCAGGTAGCCTACCCAGATGTCGTAAGCTGGCGGTTTCAGGTGCAGGCCTTCATAGGTGTATTGGCTTTTGAGCCTGCCGTCAGGGTCAACGAACAGGTGAAAAATATCGATAAAAGTATATTGACCTTTGGATGCATTTGCCTTCAAAAGCTTGTTTACAGCCAGAACGTGTTCTTCCTTATCGTAATGCTGCGGGAAGTTCTGTATCGTAGGGTTCAGCGGCAATATACTTTCAATATAGATTTTTGTCCCGGGGCATTTACTGTGCACCTCGTTCACAATTTTCAGGATATTGTCGGCAATTACAGCGTCAGGAATATCCTTCCCTATGTCGTTAATGCCCAGCAGCATGAAAAGCTTTGATGGTTGCCTGTCGGTGACATCTTTCAGCCGTTTCAGCACGCCGTAGGTAATGTCGCCGCCAATGCCGCGGTTTATTACGGTTGTGTCGCCTGTCGCCTTCTTCCAGTTACCCATTTCAGTGATGCTGTTGCCCAGGAAAATGATCCTGCCCGTTATCACAGGCTCCTTGGCAAACTGCGCCAGCCTTTGCGGCGTGTGCTCGGGAATGAAAGGGATCGTGTCGTACAGGCGCTGGTTGGTTACGCTTTGCGCGCCCGCCAGCAGCGGCGCCAGGAACAATAAAAGGAAGTATTTCATTTGCTAAAAATAAGTAAATAATAATGCGGTACCGGTACAACGAACGTAACAGTTTTATAACTGTGATTGCAGGCCGGCTATCTTTTTCTGCGTTTTTTCGATTTTTTTGTTCAATTTTTTGATCTGTTTCCGGTCGTCGTCAAGTTGCTTCTCGGCATCGCTGGCATCGTCCTTGGCGTCAGCGGCTTCTTTAGCTTTTTTCTCCGCTTTTTTGGCATCGTCCAGGTCGCCCCGAACGGCACGCCTGGCGGCTCTTTTACTTTCATCCAGCGCGTCACTGGCTTTCGAATCAGCTTTTACCCATGCGATGGAATCCGTAGGCAACTGGGCTTGTACTTTGGCCAGGTCTGACTGATAATCGGCCAGGTCCGACTGCAGGTCTCTTATTTTTTTGCTGATCTTCGCTGTATCGGTATCCGCTTTCTGGGTTAATGTGTTTGCAGAAGCCTTAGAATATAGTATGCAGAAAACAAGTGCAGCAGAAAGTAAAACGATCTTTTTCATCGGCTAAAATTCAGGTCAGTGTGATTGACTGGCTAAAGATAGCTTTGTTTGACGGAATGTCAAGACCGTCGCGGTTCGTTATTTGCCCCTGGTAAGGTCGATGACGCGGTACAGCTTCTTTTTATCGATGGTTAAAGTCCCGTGTATGGTGTTACCGGAAACCTTAAAAGTCCAATAGCCTTTGCCGCGGGAGCTTTTATTCACGGCGGTGAGCGTGCGGGTGGCATAGTTCATCTCGAACACGAGCGTGCCCATCGCTTCTTCTTTACCGTTCACTACCTTATCCATTTTAAAGCGGTAGCTATTGTGGCCCGGTATTTTGGACGCATAGTATACAGCGGTCTCGTCGTTGCACGCCGACCCTTGTACCTGGCATTTTGATGTGCCCCGCCAGGTGCCGGCTACCGGGTCGTTTTGCTGAGCAGGCGCATTAAGCCAAATTAAACTTACTGCGGCTATTAATAAATGTTTCATCGGTTTCATGATATAAAAATAAAAGAAAATTCACGCCCGTTTTTCGGTCAATCTGCGGCCTGCGAGGATAAACGCTATGCCGCTGTATGCAAACGCTTCGTACACGCTGCTCCACTCGTTGCCGTAGTCGGCGGGGAGGGACGCGACGGCGCGTGGTATATGCAGAACGATGAACCAGCTAAACAGCATAATGCCCGTTAATAAAGCGGCAAGCCGCGAGCGAATCATGATGCCCAGGCCACCGGCTATCAGCGCTATGCCGGCAAAATAGGTCCAGAAAAGGTGCCCCGGTATCCAGTTAGGAACCAGGCCCGCCGCAAAATCGGCATAAAGAAAATGCGACCAGCCAAACAATACCAGCAATATTGCCAGCGCAAACCTGCCGTAGGGAATGAGTCGCTCAAAGAAAGCAATTATTGCACTGTTCGTTCCTTCCCTACGGAAAGTGCCTGCGACCACAAATGCACCCCCACTGAATGCAAGTTCCTTTAAAGGGTTTACCCATATAAAAAAATGCTGCGGTGTGTTTGTCAGGGCGTAGGGAATTTGAAATATAATTACGATCAGAAGCAGCAAAGCGCCGAGCACTGCGGAAACAGAGCGTCCCTTAATGCCCAAAATGATACCGGCCCCTGCTGCAGTCAGTAAAACGCTTAGTATCCAGGTGAAAATAAGGCGTATACCGTGCCAGTCGTGCCCCGGGGGCAAAATGACCGGTCTGAAATCACCGTAAAAAAGTTGTTGAATGGCTAACGCGATAAGGCCGGCAGCATAAATAGACCGCCACAACCAGTTATATTTTTCCATAACAGGGGTATAATTAATCAGGTCGCCTAAAATTAATGAAATATTTGTTGAACTAATAATACAGTTGACTGCATTTTTCTGGCAAACTTGTTTTAAAAGCAGCTTTTAGTTATCATTGCATTGACAAAGGTGATGGTGTTCCACCTATTTGAACCGTCCTGCGATTTAAACGCAGTTCTGATGACGCCTGCGAAATACGATTTTTCTCTGTTTCATAGGCAATGTTATATCACAACTATTTCAAATTATTTTCATGCAAGCGATACTTTTGATCTTTGTCGGCGGCGGCATCGGCAGCCTGCTGCGTTATGGCCTTAGCCGCTGGATAAGCGGCCTGGTGGTTTCGGCGTTTCCGTATGGAACTTTCCTGGTGAATATCATCGGCTGTTTTCTTATCGGGTTTATCGTTTTTTATACCGAAAGGTATGGCGCGCAGTCTCAGCCCTGGCGCTTGTTCCTGGTAACTGGCCTATGCGGCGGCTTTACGACATTTTCATCTTTTTCGCTTGAGAATAGTCAGCTTATCACTGATCACCGGATATTTGTATTTTTTCTTTACGCCGCGGGCAGCGTATTTTTGGGCCTTGCAGCAACTTTTTTGGGGACAGTGGCAGGTCGAAGCATATGAAAGCGACGAGGTTCGATAAAATAATGATCGTGGTGGATGAGCATCCCTGCTCGAAGAGTGCGGTGCAGCAGGGGTATGAACTGGCTGCCGGCCTGGGAGCGCAGGTAGTGCTCGTCGACATTGTAGACGCCGCCCTGGCGATGGGCGATGTTGACGCGGGCATTTTCCCCGATGAAGCTTTGCAGCGGAAAAAAGGGAAAGCCGAAAACATGCTGCGTCAGATGCAGCATGAGTACGGGGGTAAAATACAGTCTGAAATTATAACGCGGACGGGTGAAACGAAAACGGTTATTCCGCAATTGATCGCTGAATCCGGCGCGAAGATGATCGTAATAGGGGCACACCGGCATACCTGGCTCAATCGGCTGATCGAAGGGAACCCCGAAGAAAGCATGCTGCTTGTCTCCACTGTTCCGGTACTTGTTGTGCCAAAAATATAGCTTTTTTACCCGGCATAACGCGACTTTAAGTGCTGCAGCATCCAGGCATTAACGCCATCTTGATCAGCAATCGGTACGTGTGTGTAGGGATGCGACGGCATATAAGGCATCGGGCCAAATTCAGGACAAATGTGTATTTGGGATCGGCCTGATTTTTTGTTATGCTCAATAATGCTGTCCCACCAGCCATAAAATCGTTGTAAGTGGCCATTCCATTCAGGGGCTGCCGGGTCGTTTACCTGGGGTGAATGCTCATAACCCACACGGGCATGAATATACCGTACATTCGGGATGATACGGTCCAATGTTTCCTGTTGATCCTGGAGCAAACTTTCGGAAACAGCACACCAATGCGAAAAATCGGCGGTAAATTCAAGATCCGGGAAAACATCCAGGTAGGTCAGCGTGATTTTGGCATGAAAAGCAAAGCGTCCGCGGTGTGTTTCGTGGTAGACGGGAATGCCCGTGTCGGCCGAAAATTGCCTCATCATTTCTATCACCCGGCAATTGTCGTCGAATCCAAAATAGTCCTTGCCGGTGTGTGAATTGATGAATTCGGGTCTTAATCCGGCTATCCTGTCAAGATTGACCCTCAAACGATCGACATATTGGTTCACCGATTCAACCGCAGGCGGCAGCCATTGCTGGGCTATAAAACCAAAGCCATTTGCTTGCAGCCGTTCAACAATTTGTTCGCTCTTATCGCCTGAAGCTACCACATTTATTTCCAGGCCGCTATAGCCCTCTGCCCGGTAACCCCCAATGGAAGCGTCAGTAACTTCGCTCTTATCGCCCCAATGGGTTTTAATATAGATGATATAAGATGGCATAATTCCCTGTAAAAATAGAAAAGCCTGTTCAAATGATGCCTCGCCCGGGCAAAAGCGATAAGCTGTTACCGTGTTATTTATTTTTCCTGATATAAATATGTTTAACGTTCTTTTTGCCGGTATCCCGTTCGTCAATTTCAAACTTGTTCAGGCTCCTTATCAGGGGAAGCATTTTGACATAGCCATAATTCCTCGGGTCGAAATCCGGTTTCTTTTTCAATACCAGGCTGCCTAATTCGCCCAGGAAGGTCCAGCCATTTTCATCCGCGAGGTCGTCTACACTGTCCGAAATGATCTCGGTTATTTCAGGACCGATCTTATTCAGGGGGCTGTTAGCGGCAGGTGCAGTATCGTCAGGTTGTTCCTTAACGGCGTGTCCTGCGTTGTGTTGCTTCTCTTTTTTCAGTATTTCAATATAAATGAATTTATCACACGCCGTTATAAAAGGGCCGAGGGTTTTCTTCTCGCCTATGCCGATAACTTTCATGCCGGCTTCCCGCAGCCGTGTAGCAAGCCTCGTAAAGTCGCTGTCACTTGACACGATACAAAAGCCATCGACTTTGCCCGTGTATAAAATGTCCATCGCGTCAATTATCAGCGCACTGTCAGATGAATTTTTGCCCGACGAATAACTGTATTGCTGTATCGGCGTGATTGCATTTTCCAAAAGCACTTTTTTCCAGCCGGTAAGCGTGGGTTTTGTCCAGTCGGCATATATTCGCTTAAAAGTGGGCGTCCCGTATTTGGCTATCTCTTCAAACATCTCCTTCACATTGGCATAGGGTACGTTGTCGGCATCTATCAGCACCGCCAGTTTGAGATCTTTATACGCTTCCATGTGGTAATAAATTTGTTAAATGCATAATATACCGCTAAGCTATCGAGTTAGGGTGTAATTCCGGTAAAAATAAAAAGCCTGTTCAAAATAAAATCGAACAGGCTTTGGTTCTTTATCGAAGATTATTAATAATTACAATTTCACTTCGCCCCAGCCTTTGCGGTATTCGCGGCGGATGAACTGGTTGGCAGGCTCGTAATTGGTCACTTTCATATTTTCGCCGTCCCATTGCAGCGCCTTGTAGCGGCCGCTGAACTGGTAGCGTTCCTGCTGGCCGTAAACCGGGTCGTTGTATTTGACCTTTTCGCGGATATTGAAAGTTCGCAGCAACAGGTTGCCCATCAGCACGGTTTCGGTAAGCGGACCGGCATAACCCACAAATGGCGAGTCGACCTCCATTTTTCCGTAACCGGCTATCGCGGCGTCAACCCATTGCCACCAGTGGCCATCCATATCGCCTTCCACGCGCGGGTATTTTTTGGGTACGTTCACGTCTTTATTTAGGCTTAAAGGCAGCAGGCGCGGGTGACTTCCGCCCCAGCCGCAGGATGCCTTGCCTTTGGTGCCGATAAACAGCGTACAGCCCTCAAAATCGTTTTCACTTGGTATATCGCCCAGCGCTTCATTTTGGTTAACGTCAGGGTCGAGCTCGTTCAGGCGTTCGGGGGTAATACCGCCGTCCATCCAGTACAGGTCAAGATCCTTGCCGTTTTTCTGTTTGAATTTAAATTTGATCGAGCTTGAAACCGGACCGCTCTCGGGGTAAATACCCTCCTTAAATATGCCGCTGTAAACGGTGCTGGCGCTGCCCGAAACCTCCGTAGGGTAACCCAGGCCAAGTAATTTGAACGGAGGGCCCATAATATGGCAGCCCATGTCGCCTAACGCGCCGGTACCAAATTGCCACCAGCCCCGCCAGTTAAACGGCACCAGGTTATCGATATAGTCGACATACTGTGCGGTACCGAGCCACAGATCCCAGTTTAGTTCTTTTGGCACAGGCGGCTTGGCGGTCGGCCACGAAATACCTTGAGGCCATACTGGACGGTCGGTCCAGCAGTAAACCTTTTGTATATCGCCGAGCAGGCCGGCTTCGATCCATTCGCGCAGGGTACGCATACCATCGCAGGAAGCACCCTGGTCGCCCATTTGGGTTACTACTTTATACTTATCGGCCGCCTGGGTCAATACCCGCGCTTCGTAAATATCGTGCGTTAAAGGTTTTTGCAGGTACAGGTGCTTTTTTAGCTGCATGGCGCTGAGGCCCACAATCGCATGGTTATGGTCGGGAATTGCGACTGTAACGGCATCGAAGTTTTTATGTTCTTTGTCGAACATCTCGCGCCAGTCGTGGTAATAGCCGGCCTTGGGGAAATCCTTCCGGCGCTTATTACCCGTGCGGTCGTCCACATCGCAAAGGAAGGCGATTTCCGCATTCTTTTTTGGCGCTATGGCGTAGTGGTGAATATCATTTTCGGCCTCGCCGCCGCAGCCTACAGCCGCGATGTATAGTTTATCGCTTGGAGCGACGTAGCCCTGACCCCCCAAAACATAACGCGGTACAATGTAAAAACCGGCTGTAGCCAACGCGGTTTTTTTAATAAACTGACCCCTGGTCATTTTATTTTCTTTTTTGGCTTCTTTTTCCATACCGGTCGTTATTTTTTGGCTTTGTCAAGCGGTTTAACAGCAACTTCCTTGAAAAATACTATATCGTCGTTGCCATGATTCTGCAGACCGATATAACCGGCAAGCGGCCGCGGGCCGCGATAGGGTTCAAAATCGAATTTACGCGGCGGCGTAGGCTGACCTTCGGTATAATCAGTCACCTTTTGGCCGTTTACTTCAACTATTGTCCGCGGACCGTCGAGCGTGATAACCATCACGTTCCATTGCGGGCCGGGCTTGCCCGGTTTGGCCAGCGGTTTGGTGAGCGAATAAAGGGTTCCGGTAACATGGTACTCATCTTCGCCTGACGTTTCGGGATGGTTATCTATCTGCACCTCATATCCATAAAACACAGGCATCCAGGGCTCACGGGGTTCAATAGGTATACGGATGAATACGCCCGAGTTACTATTGGACTTTTGCATACGATAAACGATGCGGATCTTGCAGTTGCTGAATTTTTCTTTTGTCCAATACAGCAGGCCCATGCCGCCGTGGCTGCCCGTGACGCCGTTTTCGACGTAGCGCTCACCCGGGCCGACCATTTTCCAGCCTTTCAGGTCTTTACCATCGAATAACTGTCGCCAGCCTTTTTCGTCGAGTTTGGGTGGGGGAGGAATGCTGTCCTGTTGTGCCAGGGAGATAACTGGGATGCTGAGCAGGATGAATGCCAGCGCAAGGCCTATGCCCTGAAGAATGTTGGGTCTTTTCATGATATTTAAGAAATAACAGTTTGCTGCCGCAGGCGTAAATATGAGCGGCAGCGGTTCATAATCGAAAGGCCAATTTAGACATATTTTGAAAAAGCAGGCAAGAAAAAATTAATTAGGCGCAATCCTGCTCGGTTTTTACCAGCTTATGGACATCGAAACCTTTCGCGGCAGCCTGCACCAGCAGGTGATTATAGGTTTGACTGTCCATTACAGGTTTGCGGCTTAGTATCCACAGGTATTTTCTATTGGGGTGGCCTACCATGGCATAACTATAGTCGGGTGCCAGCGCAATGATCCAGTACTTGCCTGAAAAAATGCCAAAATGTACCTTCAGCTTCGAGTTGGTTTTTTTGTCCGTTACGGCTGCTTTGCCTTCGACGATGTCGGGAACGCCTTCTTTAATACAACTATTGAGCACCTTTACAGTGCCGTCATCGTTCAGGCTATATTCGGCTGTGGAACAGGCGCAATCCTTTTCAAAGCTTTGCGGGAAACGGGCTATCTCGTACCATTTGCCCATGTACTGTTCCAATTCCACGTACGTCACGGTTTCAAGCTTTTCGTCCCGGTTTTGCACCATCCAGGCTATGGCGGCGGCTCCGGCTACAGCAGCCGACGCCGCCAGTACATCTTTCTTCATGCCGTGATAACAAGCCGGTTATCCAAATGGTTTGACAATTAACCGTACAACACCTGGCATTTATCGCAATAAAAAGTGAGCCGTTTGGTTTTGCCCGTGTCTTTTTTATGGAGCGGAACGTGGTCCCGCGGACATTCTTCGCGGCCATAAGCCATCAACCTGTCGCCTAAATGGTGCGTTTTGCCATATTCCAGGAATTCCCTGCTGAAAGCAATAACCTCGTTCGAAAGTTCCTTTAATTTATTTTCCGGGATATTGCCGCACAAGCTTTCGGGATGTATCCGGGCCCTGAAGAGCGACTCGGCTTTAATGATGTTGCCCGACCCGGCGAAAATACCCTGGTCGAGCAGCGCATCGCAGATCATCAGTTTGGATTTGTTTTTCAGCTTCTCAATGGCTTTAACTTCATCCCATTTTTCGCTCATGATGTCGGCCGACCAATCGTAAACATCATCAAGCGGTTTGGTGATAACCTGCACTTTGACGATGGAAAAATTAACTTCATCATCATCGAATTGAAGGTGCAGCGCAGCATTATTTTTAAAAGGCTTATTGATCTTATAGGAGCCGAAAAGTCCCATATGTACCCGCAGTGCAAAATCTTCAAAAACTAAAAGTAAATGCTTGCCCCAGGTCTTTATGTCTTTAAGCATGTTGCTCCTCAGCATATCGGGGTCGACATTTTTAGCATAACCATTCGCTGCCGTAACACGCCTGCCTTTAAACGGCTGCAACTTTTCTTTCAGCATGATCAGATTAGGTCCTTCGGGCATGGCGGTAAAAATAAAAAACCCTGTTGGTGATCAACAGGGCGGATCGTTTAAATTATAAGGATTAATCCTCAAACTGAAACAATACTGATCTTACAACGCCCGGGCGGCGAAAATGTTTGCGCGCGGGGATAAGTTCTATACCCTGGCCAGGTCGACATAATTGAGAATAACAGCCAACACTGTCCCGGCGATTATGGTAATAATGCCTATTCCGATAAATGCATTAAGGCGCTGTTCTTTTGTCGGCTCGCCGGTTACCAGTTCAACACAAGCTTGTTTAAATTTTTTCATAGAAAATAGACTTATACATTGTGCTAAAATGCCGGCAAGAAAAATGCCACAAGGAACAGATTAAGCCTAATAGATAGCGTGTGAACGGAAATTTTTTGGAAAAGCTATAAGAGCACTCCGGCGGCGCCAGGCTTTTTGTATAGTAATACGGACATTAGCGACCTGGGCAAGGTGCTGTCGCAAAGAGGCCGACGTTGCTTTTTTTCGTTTATGACGATTATGGTTGGCAGCATGCGGGGAGGGAGAAATAATAAACAAAAAGAAAGTATCCGGGGTTGTATTAACACATTAAACTTGTAAGCCATGGAAGACACCACAAAAACGCTGGAGTTATTGAACGACCTGGTATTGATCAATAACGACCGCATAGAAGGATATGAACGTGCTTTAAAAGAAATAAAGGAAAATGAGACTGATAGTGACCTGGAGCCCGTTTTTCTGCGGCTAATCGACAACAGCCGACGCTACAAAATGCAGATAGGTACGGAAATACAGGCGCTCGGTCGCGACATTGAGCAGGGGACTACCGCGAGCGGCAAACTGCACCGCGCCTGGACGGCCGTAAAGGAGGCCTTTAATGGGCACGACCGTTATAGCATACTTGACGAGTGCGAGGCCAGCGAAGATGCTACCAGGAACGCATACCAGGACGCGCTGACGGACGACACGCTGCCTGCTTACATCATCGACATGCTGGACGAACAGATGCAGGAGATCCTCGATGCCCACGAACAGATCAAATCACTGCGCGACAGCGTGCATTAAGTGAATTTGGAGTGCGGAATGCCGATTTCGGAAGTTTCCATTTCGCAATTGACATTTCGCACTCCGCATTTAATTCAGCGCCATTTCGCGATTATACTTATTCCGATATTCAACCGGCGAAAGGCCGGTTATTTTTTTGAATATGGTGCGGAAAGCTTTATGGTCGGAGTAACCGACCGAATACATCACCTCGTTCACATTCTCGCGGCCCGACTCCAGGCTTTTTTTTGCTGCCTCGATCTTTACACGCTGCAGGTATTCCACGGGAGTATTCTTGGTGGCTTTTTTAAACCTCCGCTCGAAATTGCGGCGGCTGATGGCGAACATTTCGGATAGCTGGTCGACCGTAATTTTTGTTCCGACGTTTCGTTCGATATAGATCTGCGCTTTTTTGATCGATTCGTCCTGGTGCTCCTTTTGGCCGCTGAAGATCACGAATGGCGACTGGCTTTCCCGGTCGATCTCGATCTCCATTACTTTGGCACAATGCACGGCCACATCGCGGCCGCAATATTTCTCAACCAAATAGATCACCAGGTTAAGGAACGAGTAAGCGCCCCCGCTGGAATAGATGCCCAACTCGTCGATGATCAGTTTTTCGGGCATCAGTTTGATATTTGGGAACGCTTGCCTGAACAGATCCGCCGCCATCCAGTGCGTGGTACAGGCCTTGCCCTTGATGAGGTTGGTAGCTGCCAGTAAAAACGCGCCGGTGCAGAGGCTGGCCACTTCGGCGCCATGTTTGTATTGCGACACGATCCAGGGCACAAAATCCTGGTTTCTTTCCAGGCCGTCCATCGGGTTGCCATAAAACGCCGGGATCATGATCAGGTCGGTTTTTTTAACGTCGCCAACCATCGAATCCGGTCTTATAGCAAACAGACCGTTATAAAGATCATTCTCCTTGTTCAGGCCAACCAAATGAATATCAAAAGGCGGGTTTTTGCCCAATGCCTCAAAATAGCCGTTCACAAAGCTGAAGACTTTGAAAGTGCCGATGACACTGCTGAGGATAATAGGCCCCTGCGGGATGACGATGGATACGTGCTTCATGATATCATAAATTTAAAACAAAGTTAGCTTAACACGTTGGCGCAATCAACCCCTAAGGTTGTCGTATTCACACACCCTGCCTTTGTCGCAATCGGTTTAGGTTTGTAAGATATAATGCGGAATTAGTGAGTGGTGAATAGTCAATGGTCAATGCCAAAGTCATTAAACTATTGCAGATTATTCATTCACTATTCACCATTGACCATTCACTTAAAAAAACAAAATTATGGACGCTTCAACTAACATTTTGAATTGGTTCGAGATACCCGTTGCCGATTTCGAAAGAGCCAAAAAATTTTATGAAACCATTTTTTCTATCACCATGGAAAAGATGGACATGCCCGGCATGACAATGGCCATGTTCCCTTACGACATGATGAGCGGAAAACTTTCGGGTGCGATCGTTAAGGGCGATATGCACAAGCCCAGCGCCGACGGTGTAAAGATCTACTTCAACGGCGGCTCTGATCTAAACACTGCTCTTTCAAAAGTTGAAGGTGCAGGCGGCAAGGTAGTTATGCCTAAAACCAGGATCAGCGACGACATCGGTTACATGGCATTCTTTATGGACACGGAAGGAAATACGGTTGCGCTGCACTCGCAGAACTAACGGAAATCAAAAATCACCATCCGCCCTTCAAGCCTTCATTAAGAGCTTTTTGATAATTATCCAGGTCGAACGAATAGAGGTAAGGCGCTTTATGTGCCCCGCCCTTGCGGGGGGTATCCAGCCGGTTCAATATCCCGAAACCCAGCATACGTCGCTGGAAATTGCGCCGGTCGAGTTTTTGATCCAGGATGGTTTCGTAGAGCTTCTGCAGCTCGGGCATGGTAAATTCCTTTGGCATCAGGTTATATCCTATCGGCTGGTAGTTTAGCTGAAGGCGTAAGGTATCGAGCGCGGTTTTCAGTATATGGCCATGGTCCAACTCCAGTTTGGGTAAATCGCCCAGGTCGCGCCAGGCACACACTTCTGAATGGCTGTCGGGCGTGGGGTTTGCGTGTACAAAATCAACAAGCGCATAATACCCGATCGTAAGGAAGCGATGCGAAAACCAGTTTTCTTCCGGCGGAAGCAGGTCGCGATACATTTCATTATGCGGCCGGGAACGTTCAGGATCGCCAAAAACATGAAATTGCTGTAAAAATATTTTATCCAGGCCGGTCCGGTCCTTTAATATACGGTTGGCCGCCGTATCGATAGGCTCCTTTTTCAGCACGAAACCACCCGGAAGATACCATGCGTCTTCGTCTTTCATCTTGAGCACCAGCACTTTCAATTGTCCTTCATGGAATCCGAAAATGACACAATCGATCGAAATATGATCGACAAAGTTAAGGCGGGCATTATCGCAAAACTCTATAAGTTCCTGTTTAGTAAACATTTTGCGCTATTGTACAAAAATACTTTGATTATACGAATTATAATAAATAGTATTGTGTTATAAATACACCATGGTGTATCAGCTTATAAACCAATTTATAAATATAAGATCGGGCATATTATTTCGATAAAATTTTTGCTGATTTTATTTAGCATAAATCCTTGTGCAATATGAAAAGATACATTTTGAACCGTTCGGTATTTAAAGTTGCGCTCACTTTTTTCACTGTCTCATTCGCGTTTGCTACGGTTGCCCAGGCAAAAAAAAGCGATGAAAAAATGGATGCGTATGTCAGCAGCCTGATGAATAAAATGACGCTTGATGAAAAGATCGGGCAGCTAAACCTGGTTACAGGCGGCCAAAGCATTACCGGCTCGAAGTTGAATAAGAATATTGCCGAAAAAATTAAAAAAGGCGAGATCGGCGGCATTTTCGGCGTTTGGGGCACTGACTATATACAAAAGGCGCAAGAAGCGGCTGTTAAGGAGTCGCGCTTGCACATACCGCTTATTTTCGGGTTGGATGTTATACACGGGCATCGTACTATATTTCCCATACCGCTCGGTATGTCGGCTTCGTGGGACTTGGGCATGATCCAGCATTCCGCCAGGATAGCCGCAACGGAAGCAACCGGCGAGGGCATTAACTGGGTATTTTCGCCGATGGTTGACATCGCCCGCGACCCGCGCTGGGGACGTATATCGGAGGGCTCGGGCGAGGACCCCTGGCTTGGCTCACAAATAGCTAAAGCGATGGTTAGGGGTTACCAGGGGAACGACATGACCAAAGATGACGCGGTTATGGCCTGCGTAAAACATTTTGCGCTGTACGGAGCCGCCGAAGCCGGCCGCGAATATAACACTGTCGATATGAGCCTGATCAGGATGTACCAGGATTACCTGCCTCCCTATAAAGCAGCGGTTGACGCGGGCGCAGGCAGTTTCATGAGCTCATTCAATACCATAAATGGCGTACCTGCAACCGCCAATCGCTGGCTGCTCACCGATTTGCTGCGTAAACAGTGGGGTTTCAAAGGTTTCGTCGTATCAGATTATACGGCCGTTAGCGAATTGCAGGCGCATGGCTTGGGCGACCTTCCGGAAGTGTCGGCCCTGGCGCTCAAAGCAGGTCTGGACATGGACATGGTGAGTGAAGGCTTTTTGAACACGCTGAAAAAATCGCTGAAAGAAGGGAAAGTTACCCAGGCGGAGATCGACCTGGCTTGCCGCCGTGTACTGGAGGCTAAGTATAAACTGGGACTATTCGCGAACCCGTTTAAATCCATCAACCCGGATGTAGAATCAAAAGTGGAGCTGACAGATGCTCACCGCAAGTTTGCGCGCTCGATGGCCGAGCACTCCTTTGTATTATTAAAGAACCAAAACCAGGTATTGCCTTTGAAGAAATCGGGCACAATAGCTCTGATCGGCCCGCTGGCTAACAACCATTCCGAAATGCTGGGCACGTGGGTGGTTGCCGGCAATCCGGCAAAATCGGTTAGTGTTATCGACGGCATCAAAAATGTAGTTGGTAACGATGTGAATGTTTTGTACGCACGCGGCTCGAATATTACCGATGATTCGTTACTGAACGCCCGCGCCTGGTTTTTTGGCATGAAGCAGGAACGCGACAGCCGCCCGGCGCAGGAAATGATCGACGAAGCAGTCGAAACCGCGAAGAAAGCCGACGTGGTCGTAGCCGTAGTCGGCGAGTCGGCCAACATGTCGGGCGAGTCGTCGAGCCGTTCGGATATCAGCATACCCGAAACTCAGCGCGAGTTGCTGAAGGCGCTGGCTAAAACCGGCAAACCGATCGTAATGGTACTGTTCAACGGACGGCCGCTTACTTTGCCCTGGGAAGAGAAGCATATGGCAGCCATACTGGATGTTTGGGCGCCGGGTACCGAAGCGGGCAACGCCGTTGCCGACGTGCTTTTTGGCAATTATAACCCATCGGGCAAACTGACGGCTACGTTCCCAATCAGCGTTGGACAGATACCTATATATTATGCACACAAAAACACCGGCCGCCCATTCGACGGAAAAGGCCCGGCAAAATTCAAATCAGATTACATCGATATTTCCAACGACCCGCTTTATCCTTTCGGTTATGGATTGAGCTATACCACTTTCAGCTACGGGGATGTGAAACTGAATAAAATCAAACTAAAAGGCAACGAGACTCTGACTGCGACCGTAACTGTTACCAACACTGGTAGGTATGCCGGCGAGGAAGTGGTGCAGCTTTATATCAGCGACCCGGTGGCTAGCATCAGCAGGGCCGTTAAAGAACTAAAAGGGTTCAAAAAGATCAGCCTTCAGCCGGGCGAGCACAAGGAGGTATCGTTCGATATTACCACCGACGATCTGAAGTTCTGGAACAGCAACCTGCGCTACGACTGGGAGCCGGGGCAATTTATCGTGCAGATCGGCACAAACTCGGGCGACACGCATTCCGCTTCGGTACAGTGGCTGAAGTAGGAGTAATGTACGGATGGGTTTAAAACAGGATGCTGCGATTAATATGCATGCATAGTTTTATTAAATCAGAAATACCTAAAATATATAAGGCAAAAATCCAATTATGCTATTTGAACGCTGCTTTGAGGGTTTTTGGTCAATTGGTAATAGCTTTTTTACATTGCGATTTTATCATCAAAAACGATCGATCATTGGCTAATTGTTAATCCAATGTGATTTTAATATAAATTCTGTCACCATATTCGGAAAAAAAATAATTAATTTGCAAATCGTAAAAAAATACTTGTGTATACAATACACTCTCTTTAAATTAGAACAATACCAATTTAGTTTTCCCGAATAATAGGAAAACGCATAGAACCTGATAGAATTATAACGTTTTTGGTACGGATATTACCGCCTTCTGTGTGAGGAAAATGTCCGGGTAAAAGGAAAAGCGGCGATTGTTTTGGTAGATTTATGACTAAATAAATAAATGATTAAACCTCTACATTTTTTCTTTTTTGAACCTCTGTCGTGTACCTCTGAAGGCTTCAGGGGGCATCGCATCGGGCTTTTTGACCAGAGCCAGTAGGTAGCGATGTATGCTGCCTCTCACGCACGAATTCAATTATCAACTAAATCAATAAATTAATCAACTAAATCTCAATCTCATGTTTAAAAGTTTACTTCTAAAAGGAAGGACGATGTGCATACTGATACTGTGCACCCTATCCTCATTGGTAGTTACTGCCCAAACAAGAATTACCGGTAAGGTCATCGGGTCCGATGACAAGCAGCCGATAATTGGCGCTACCATTAAGATTAAAGGTACGAACGTAGGAGTTGTGACTGACGTAAACGGTAATTTTACCCTGAGCGGTAAAACCGGGTACGTGCTGACCATCTCGTACATTGGCTACCAAACCAAACAGGTTACCGTAACCAGTTCTGACCTGGGAACTATTACTCTGGATGTGGCTAACAGCCAGTTGACAGAAGTGGTGGTAACGGGTTATACTACCCAGCAGAAAAAGGACATCACGGGTGCGGTTGCCACGGTTGACATGACGGACGCCAAAAAGGTGCCGGTAAGTTCTTCGGAATCCTTACTGCAGGGCCAGGCTGCCGGTGTTACCGTAATCAACCAGGGCGCCCCTGGCGCCCCGAGCACGGTGCTGATCCGCGGTATCCAGAACTTTGGTAATTCACAGCCGCTGTATGTGATCGACGGTGTGCAGACCGACAACATGTCGACGGTGAACCCGAACGACATCGAAAGCATCAGCGTTTTGAAGGATGCCGGTTCGGCCGCTATTTACGGTGTGTCGGGTGGTAACGGTGTAATCGTTATTACGACCAAAAAAGGTAAAGCCGGTAAAACTGTGCTTAACTACGATGGTTATTATGGCGATCAGCAAGCGCTTCCGGGTAATGTTTGGAACCTGATGTCGCCTACGCAGCAGATGCAGACCGCAAAGCTGGCCGGCGACCCCGCAGGCCCTTCGCTGTACGACCCGAACAACACGGGCACCTGGACCTTGCCGGTTTACGGCTACCACGGCGTGGTTGCCAATGGTAATCCCTTTGGAACTGCGGGTGTAACCAGCGATCCTAACGTAACTAAGTACTACTTCTTCGACTCGGCAAATCCGGGTAACGACTTCCTGGTACAGAAGTTCGACCAGCAGGGTACGGACTGGTTCCATACGATCTTCAAGAACGCCCCTGAACAAAGCCATACCATTACCGCAAGCGGCGGTAACGACAAAAACACTTACCTGTATTCATTACAATACCTGAACCAACAGGGTACGTTGATCAATACATTTGAAAAACGCTACCAGGCCCGTGTAAATAATACTTACAGCCTGTTCAACAACCATATCCGTTTCGGCGAATCTGGCTATGTGTTTTACCGTGAGAACAACGGCGGCAGCCCGTATAACCAGAACCAGGAGGCCGGTACGGTTTCGGATACTTATCGTGAAATGCCCCTCATACCAGCTTACGACATAGCCGGTAATTATGGCGGTGGTTTTGACGGACCCAGCGGTGAGCCTTTGGGTAACGGCAGCAGCGCTCTTGCACAACAGATGCGCGCGATCAATGACAGGAACAAGAGCTGGAATATGCAAGGTACAGTATTTGCAGAAGCTGATATAGCTAAATACTTTACTTTACGCTCGGCTTTTGGCGGTAACGCAGGTAATACTTTCTATTACTATACCGGTTATAACCCGTATAACGATTATGAGTCGCATACCAACCCGCCTTCGTACAACGAGGTTGCACAATATTACTACACCTATAATTATACCAACAGTATTAACTATAAGGAAACCTTTGGCAAGCATAGCATTAGCGCGTTTGCCGCATTTGAGATCAGGCAAACCGGCGGCCAGCAATTGGGCGTTGGCGCTACAGATTTCGTAACGCTCGATCCTAACTTCCTGACCGTTGGCGCTACTACTAACCCGTCGTCGATCGGCTTAGGTAATACTTATCTTTACCAGCCAACCGGTACGGAATCGGTATTCGGCCGTGTGGATTATAGCTATGCGGATAAATACTTGATAAGCGCTACGGTCCGTCGTGACGGTTTTTCTGATTTTTACCCCGGTCATCAGTGGGGCACATTCCCGTCCGTATCAGTGGGCTGGCGCGTTTCTCAGGAAGATTTCCTGAAGAGCGTTAGCTGGTTGCAGGATTTGAAGCTACGCGCCAGCTACGGTGAAGTAGGAAGTAACTTTAATATCACAGGTACAAACGCTGTTGATACCTATAACTATGGCTTTGGCAGCACCGACTATCCTATACAGGGCGGCTTAAGTCAATTGACCACTGGTTATGCACAAACAGGTATCGGCAACCCGAAAACTACCTGGGAGCAGGACAAGGTGCTGAACATCGGTGTCGACTTTTCTTTGTTTAACCATTTAGACGGTTCAGTTGAATGGTACAAGAAATCGGTGAGTGGCTTATTGTTTCAAATACCGCTGCCTGCAACAACAGGCGCGGCGTCTGCCCCTTATGTTAACCTCGGCGACGTGCAGAACACGGGTGTGGATATATCCGCTACTTACCACGATGCGATCGGTAAGGATTTCCGTTTCAGCATAGGCGCTAATATAACTACGTTAAATAACAAGATCACCAAGTTGCCTTCTCCTAACTATTTTGACTTATTCGGAGGATCGCGTATAGGCGCATTTGTTAGAGAGCAGGTGGGTATGCCAATGGGTGAATTCTATGGATACAAGGTTACTGGTATTTACCAGAACGCGTCACAGGTTAGCAGTTTGCCCGGTTATGCCGGCGCTGCTCCGGGTTCATTCACCTACCAGGACGTTAACGGCGATGGCAAGATCGATGCCAACGACCGTACCTTTATCGGCAACCCGAACCCGAACTTTACCTATGGTGTTAACCTGAACGCCAGCTACAAAGGCTTCGATTTCGCAATGGTATTGTACGGTTCACAGGGCAACAAAGATTTTAACTATGTTAAATACTGGACCGACAGCTACTGGAGCTTCCCGGGCGGCAAAAACCTCGACCTGCTTACCAAATCGGCCCAGGTTAGCAATGGTGTTGTGACCAACCCTGGCGCCACGTTGCCTGCGCTTAACTTTAGCCAGGTTTTGGGCAGCTCGATCCCAAGCAGTTTCTATGTTGAAAATGGTTCGTTTCTGAAATGCCGCGTAGCCCAGATCGGCTATACTTTCTCGCCTGATTTCCTGAAGGTGGTTGGTGTAACCAAGCTGCACGTTTATGTTTCAGGCAGCAACCTGTTCACCATCACCAAGTACACAGGCCTCGATCCGGAATTGGTTCCTTCGGCCAACAACCTGCCGAGTGCTCAAACTGCAGAATCGACCGGTGTTGACTGGGGCGCTTACCCGAACAACCAGAGAATTTACATGTTGGGCGTAAACATGACATTTTAATAAACAAAGAAAATATTGAATCATGAAAAAATTAAGTTTAAAACTAATCGCTTTAAGTTCGATAGCCTTTCTTACTCTTTCCTATTCATGTAAGAAGATATTGGACAAGCCCGCAGCCGGTGTGTTGGGAGGGTCAACCCTCGCTAACAAAGCTGGTGTTGACGGGCTGCTGATCGGTGCTTATTCCATATTGGATGGTTACTACCAGGGCCAACCCGGTACGGAATTCGCTTCGGGTATCAGTAACTGGACCTTTGGCGGTATCGGTTCGGACGACGCCTACAAAGGGTCGACCACCCAGGACCAGACGCCGGATGCCCCCGCAGTTGAACAGCACATCAGTATCAACGCCAACAATGGTTACACCTACGCCAAATGGCAGGTTAACTATGCCGGTATCCAGCGTGCAAACGATGTAATTCGCGAGATTCCGCTTGTAAAAGACGGTTCGGAAGCCGGCGACGTTGGCCAGCAGGCTATCGCAGAGGCGCGCTTCCTGCGTGGTGTGTACCATTTTGAACTAGCCAAAGTATGGCAGAATGTCCCTTACGTTGATGAAACTATCACCTACGCTGCCGGTAACTATGATGTGGCTAACCCGGGCCCGATATGGGACAAGATCGAGGCGGATTTTGCTTTCGCTATGAGCAAGCTTCCCAAAACCCAACCCGAGGCAGGCCGTGCGAACTATTATGCAGCCGAAGCTTTCCTGGCTAAAGCTTATATGTTTGACAACCTGACAGGCGGTAAACATTCTTACGCTAAAGCGTTGCCTTTGCTGACCGACCTGATCCAAAATGGCGAGACCGCAAGCGGCGCCAAATATGCATTGGGCAACTACCAGGATAACTTTAAAGCTTCGACCAAAAACGGCCCCGAATCGGTTTTTGCGGCGCAGATGTCGGTAAAGGATGGTTCAAATGGTCAAAACGACGCGTCCGGTGATGTACTGAACTTCCCTGGCGGTGGTACTTATACCAACTGCTGCGGTTTCTATGTTCCTTCGTATAACCTGGCTAACGCATTTAAGGTTGACGCAGTAACTGGTTTACCAATGTTCCAGGTCGATCAGCCTGCGAACGGTTGGCCGGCTTATGACGATGTGAACCTGCCCAACGACCATGGCTTAGCATCGAGCGATGCGTTTACACCCACTAACCTGCCTGTTGACTCACGCCTTGACTGGACCGTAGGCCGCAGGGGTATTCCTTACCTTGATTGGGGCCTTGGCGGCGGTGAGCCGTGGACTCGTGGTGACCTGGTTCCATATGTTCCGATAAAGAATGTATTCTACCATGCCGACCAGGGTACCACTAGCGATAACCAGGGTGGCTGGGCATCAAGCCAGGGTACTGCTATTAACTACAACATTATACGCTTTGCTGATATTTATTTGCTGCGTGCTGAAGCTGAAGCGGAAACCGGCGATCTTGCCGGCGCCGAAGCTGATGTAAACGTGGTACGTGCAAGGGCCGCAAATAAAGCAAGCTGGGTTTACCAGTATGTGGATAACAGCGATCCTTCGAAAGGTTATACTAATGTGCCTGCTGCTAACTACAAAGTAGGTTTATATACTGGCCAGTTTGTTGCAAACGGTATTGATTATGCACGTTTAGCTATTCTTTGTGAAAATCAATTGGAGTTTGGTATGGAAGGTCATCGTTTCTTCGATCTTCAGCGCTGGGATGGCCGTTTCGGCGGTCCTGAGCCGGCCGGCTTCATGGCAGGCGTGTTGAACGCTTATTATAAAGCCGACAACCGCATTACCAACCCGGTGCTTTCATCAGCCAAATTCACTGCCGGAAGGGACGAGGTTTATCCTATTCCGCTGGGTGAAATTGACGTTGAAGGTGGCAAGTTGAAACAGAACAACGGCTATTAATAGTTAATTAATTTATAAAAGAGGGGAGGCAGAAATTCTTCCCCTCTTTTTTTTATATTGGCTTCGGATTGGCGCGTGTCGTTCAATAAAATTAATAATGAAGGCTTTCCGAATTTTCTTATACCTTGCTTTTCCCGCAATACTGTTTTCCTGCAAAAAAAATACGCTGTTCGAGCGCGTTCCCTCGTCACATAGCAATGTCCATTTTAACAATCTTGTGGTCGAGAACGACAGCATCAACCCGCTTGACAAACTAAATATCTATAACGGCGGCGGCGTAGGCATTGGCGATTTTAACGGCGATGGCCGCCCGGATATTTACCTTGTCGGAAATGCGGTTTCTAACCGGTTGTACCTTAATAAGGGCGACTTTAAGTTTGATGACGTCACCAGCCAGGCAGGCGTAGGGGGCAAAGGCGGATGGGGCCGGGGAGTTGCCGTGGTTGATATCAACAACGACGGCTGGCCCGATATTTACGTATGTAATACGCTGCTTAACGATTCCAATAAGCGCCGCAACCTCCTGTATATTAACCAGGGGCTGGACAAAAATGGGGTTCCGCATTTTAAGGAGATGGCGAAGGAGTATGGGCTTGATATAACAGTGCACTCAACCATGGCCTCTTTCTTTGATTATGATAACGACGGCGACCTTGACATGTATCTGGCTGTAAACGAGGTAGATCCAAACGATAATACCAGTCTGTTCAGACCGATTGTGAAAAATGGGACTGCCCGCAGCACTGGCCGGTTATATCGCAACGATTGGGACCCTGTTTTGAAACACCCGGTATTTCACGACGTGTCGAAACAAGCCGGTATTTTGATCGAAGGATACGGCCACGCGGCTACCACGGTTGACATTAATCGCGACGGCTGGAAAGACATATATGTTACCAATGACTTTTTGCCAAACAACATTCTTTATATCAATAATCACGACGGAACATTTACGGATAAGTCTAAAGAATATTTTAAACACACCTCGCTGAGCGCTATGGGGCAGGAGATTGAGGACGTTAACAACGACGGTTTGGCCGATGTAGTGGAACTGGACATGAACCCGGAAGATAACTACCGGAAAAAAATGTTCATGAACCCCAATAACTACCAGGTGTTCCAGAATATGGACCGGTATGGCTACCAGTACCAGTATGTGCGTAACACCCTGCAATTGAACCAGGGACCGCGACTTGGTCAGAACGATTCCATAGGCGACCCAGCCTTTAGCGAGATATCATTTATGGCCGGCATCTCGCAAACGGACTGGAGTTGGGGCCCTTTGTTAACGGATTTTGACAATGACGGTTATCGCGACCTGATCGTTACCAATGGTTACCCGAGGGACGTTACCGATCACGATTTTATGAATTTCAGGGCGCAAGCCTATTTTATAGCCAGCAAAACGCAGATACTGGACCAAATACCGGTAGTAAAAATACCTAATTATGCTTTTAGAAATAATGGTCATCTCCAATTCGATAATGTGACCGACAGTTGGGGCCTGGGCGCTGCAACATTCTCAAACGGCGCTGCTTACGCCGACCTGGACAATGACGGCGATATGGACCTGGTAATTAACAACCTTAATGACGAGGTAATGATATACCGGAACACGGAGAGGGAAAAAGATAAGAACAACAGTCACTACCTGCATATAAAATTCAAAGGCGGCGCACAGAATATCGACGGCATAGGGGCGTGGGCGGATATTTATTATGACCACGGGAAACACCAGGTCTATGAGAATACGCCGTTCAGGGGGTACTTGTCCACCATTCAGAATATCGCGCATTTCGGTATTGGCAACAATACCATGCTCGACTCAGTAGTTATACGCTGGCAGAACGATAAAAAGCAGGTTCTGCAAAATGTTAAAGCCGATCAGATGCTGGTAGCCGACATTAAAAATGCCGACCTGGCTTACTCGTTCGCGCAGCCAGAGATCGATAAGGCGTCCATGTTCGAAGAAGTAACGCGGATGCTGGGCGTTACTTACAAACACCAGGACGACGATTTTATCGATTTCAATATTCAGAAATTATTACCGCATAAACTTTCGGAATATTCTCCCGCCTTAGCCGTTGGCGATATTGACGGCAATGGCCTCGATGATATTGCGGTAGGCGGTACGTCAAAATACCCGGCACAGATATTCCTGCAGCAAACTGACGGAAAATTTGTTCAGCGCGACCTGCTGCCCCGGACACAGAACAACCCTAACGATAACTTTAAGGATGAGGACCTGCTTTTATTCGATGCGGATGGCGATGGAAAGTTAGATCTGTATATCGCAAGCGGCGGATACGCTAACGATCCCGGTTCGCGCTTTTACCAGGACCGTTTTTATATTAATGACGGTAAGGGTAATTTTACGGAAGCGCCGGATGCCCTGCCAAAGAATTTTACCAGCAAACTCTGCGTTCGGGCGGTCGATTACAATAAGGACGGCAAGCTGGATCTTTTTGTGTCGGGTAGGGTCGATCCCTGGAATTATCCAAAACCGGTGTCGAGTTTTATTTTAAGGAACGACAGCCGGAACGGCCATATTAAATTTACAGACGTAACGGCCGATGTCGCTAAAGACCTTAAGAATATTGGCCTGGTTTGCGATGCGGTTTTCACCGATTTCGATAATGATGGATGGCCCGACCTGGTGCTTGCCGGCGAATGGATGCCGATTACTTTCCTTAGAAATGATCACGGAGTATTTAAAAATGTAACCGACAATACCGGCCTTGCAGGCAAGCCGGGGTGGTGGAACACCATCGTGGCGGGCGATTTTGAGCATAACGGCCGGATAGACTATATCGTTGGCAATACAGGGTTAAACAGTTTCTTTAAGGCAAGCGACAAATACCCGGTTTACGTAACGGCAAAGGATTTTGATCATAATGGAAGCTACGATGCCTTCACCTCCGTGTTTTTAAAAGACCAGAATGGTGACATGAAGGAATTCCCGGTTCATACGCGCGACGACATTGTAAAACAGATGATAGGTATGCGGGTGAAGTTCCAGAATTATAAATCATTCGCTACAGCCACCATGGACCAGGTGATCCCCCCTGAACTTCGCGAAGGCGCCCTGCGGCTGAAGGCGACCGATTTGGAGTCGGTGTATTTACGGAATGACGGAAACGGCAAGTTTACACTAATACCGCTGCCGATTGAGGCGCAGACTTCGGAACTTTGCGGAATGACTGTTGACGATTTTGACGGCGACGGTAACCTGGATGTCATCATGAACGGCAATGATTATGGAACCGAAGTCACTTCGGGCCGCTATGATGCCTTCAACGGCCTGTTGTTAAAAGGTGACGGCAAGGGCGATTTTAAACCTTTGACCATACTTCAAAGCGGGATATATATACCCGGCAATGGCAAGGCGCTTGTAAAACTGATAGGTGATAAGGGCAAGTACCTGGTGGCGGCAAGTCAGAACAGGGATGCCTTAAAGATATTTGAATTAAAACGGGGCGTCCATCCCGTCAGGCTTCAACCCATGGACGCCTATGCGGTGATTCAATATAAAAACGGGAAGATAACCAAAAGAGAATTTTATTACGGCGATTCGTTCCTGTCCCAATCGGGCAGGTTCATTGATGTTGACAATACGATGTCGTCGGTGAAAATAGTAGATAGCTTTGGCCATACACGTAATGTTCCGCTTAATTAATATGTAAGATGAAGTACCTTAAATTGCTCTGCCTTGTATCGGCAGTGGCCCTGCTTATAACCTCGTGTAAAAGCACCACCAGCGAATTACCTGCGGATGCCGATCTTTTACACAACAACGAAGATCAATTGACCAATGTGATCATTTATGATGTTTTTACTCCCCCAGTCGCGGCGCGTATATACGGTTATACCAACCTGGCAAGTTACGAAGCTATGCGTTACGCCGACCCGAAATATAATTCCATAACCGCGCAGCTAAGAGGCTTTGGAAAAATGCCCGAACCCGAGGCAGGGAAAAGCTACAATTATGCGCTTGCGGCAACGAAGGCTTTTTTTGAAGTTGCACATAAGGTTACCTTCTCCGTCGATACCCTGAAAAAGTACGAAGACAAGGTTTATGCTCTTTTCAAAGAAAAACTGGACCCGGGTACCTATCAACGCTCGATGGATTTTGGCGAGCAGATTGCCGCTGTGGTTAACAAACGGGCCGCAGGCGACGATTACCCGCAGACCCGGGGTAAACCTAAATACCTTGGCGTTAATACGCCGGGCAAATGGCGCCCCACGCCGCCTGACTATATGGACGGGGTCGAGTTTTGCTGGGGCGATATGAACACCCTGTTAGTCGATTCGTCTACCATTTTTATGCCTCCTCCTCCGCCGCCGTACAGCGCCGATACCACAAGCGCTTTTTATAAGCAGGCCAGGCAGGTTTATGACAAAAATAAACACCTGACGAAGGATGAGACAACCGTCGCCAGGTATTGGGATGACAACCCCTTTGTTGTGGAGCATAACGGTCACCTGATGTTTGCCGATAAAAAAATTACCCCGGGCGGGCATTGGATAGGTATTACCACGATAGCCTGTAAACAGACTCATGCCGACGCGGTTAAAACGGCGCAAGCCTACGCGCTGACATCGATCGCTCTTTTTGAGTCGTTCATTACCTGCTGGGAAGTTAAATACAAGTATGCTTATGAAAGACCAGTCTCCGTTATAAACGAGAAAATAGACCAGTACTGGCTGCCATTGCTGCAAACGCCGCCTTTCCCGGAATATACGGCTGGCCACAGCACCATAAGTGCGGCTTCGGCTGTCGTTCTGACACATGAATTCGGCGACAATTTTGCCTTTCACGATACCAGCGACCGCAAATACATAGGCCTGCAGCGCGATTTCAAATCTTTCATCCAGGCGTCGGATGAAACGGCCATGAGCAGGTTTTATGGCGGTATACACTACCTGAACAGTTCGCTCGTCGGGGCCAGGCAGGGCCGCCAGGTGGGCGAGTTGATCTGGCAAAGGCTTAAACTAACAAAATAAAACTCGATGACGATTATGAGAATTAGTAAGACTAACCTTTATATAACATCCATTTTATTGATTGTCGGCGCGCTTTCGGGCGGGGTGTTGCTGAATGGTTGCGGCGGAGGCGAAAAAGACTACAATAACGGCTATAAACCGACAGGCGACACTGTTGCCGATGGGCAGAAACTGGCACAAAAATATTGTGTTTCCTGTCACCAGGCCCCGTCGCCGGAATTGCTCACGAAGAACGTTTGGAAATTCCATACGCTGCCGAGAATGGCTCGTTACCTGGGACTTTCGACCTATGGCAATGAGGTCTTTAAAAAGAAGATCGATAGCGCGGGGATATCGATGCTCGAATGGCAGTCCATTTATACCTATTACCACAAGAAAGCACCCGACAGCCTGGCGGCAGCCAAGCCTCCTGTTCCGCTGATACGCGATTGGGCCGGTTTTACGCTGAAGAAACCCGCGACCGGCCGCACGGCCTTTACCACCATGGTTGCTGTTGATTCGGCATCACAAAAATTATATTCGGCCGACCTGGAGACCGAGAAATTATCGCAATGGGATGGAAACCTCGTTAAAAAGGATATTGCCGAGCTGCCAAGCGCAGGCGTTGCCGTAAATTTCTCGAAAACTGCAAAAGGCGGCAATCAATTGCTGGTGACCTGTATCGGCCAGATAATGCCGATGGACTTTCCCGATGGCCGGGTAGTCAGCGTTGATCCCGATTCGAGTTTTTCGGCCAGCCCCCGCAACATAGCGTCCGACCTTTCGAGGCCGGTGCAAACGCTTGCCGGCGATTTTAACAAGGATGGCCTGACCGACCTGGTGATCTGCGCCCAAGGCCACCTGGCAGGAGGTGTTTACCTTTTAAAGCAAAATGCCGACCACAGTTATACACAAAGCAATATATCTAATAAACCCGGTGCGGCGCAGGCTATCACGGGCGATTTTAACCACGATGGCTGGCCCGATATAATGGTTCTTTTCAGAACGCGCGATGAAGGTATTTGGATGTTTTTGAACGATCACAAAGGGGGATTTACTCAGAAAAACCTGGTGATGTTCCCGGCCACCTACGGATCGAGCAGTTTTCAACTGGCTGATATGAACGGCGACGGCAAGCAAGATATCGTTTATACCTGTGGCTACAATTATTATGATTCACGGATACTTAAGCCTTACCATGGCCTTTATATTTTCACCAACCAGGGCGACTGGAATTTTAAGCAAACCTGGTTTTACCCGATAAACGGATGTACAAAGGCAATTGTCGCCGATATAAACGGCGATGGCAGGCCCGATATAGTCACCTCAGCTTTTTTTGCTGACATGCAGCATAACCCGGCCGAAAGCTTCATTTACTTCCAGCACGATGGGCAAGGCGCGGGCTTTAAACCTTATTCGGTCCCGGTTGAAAAATACGGGCGCTGGTTTGATATGGCTGTAGCTGATGTGAACCATGATGGCAGGCCTGACGTTATTTTGGCCAATTATTCCAAAGGATTCCTTTTCCAGCCGGGCTTTACACCGGCCTGGGGCACGACATTACCTTTTATAATTTTAGAGAATCACACCCGTAAATAGTCCCCGCTTATCGCTTAACATGGGCTGCTGTCGATACATTGATGGCAGCCTTTTTTGTGGGATAAAAACAGGCGCTCGTCTATAATTATTGCCTTTTCGTCTTTTTCATTTTCATGAGTGTGATCAAAGGCATTGATTTGCAAATGGCAAATCAAATTTATATTGGCGCCGGCAAACCCAGGTATACAAATTAACGTAGTTATCGATAGTTTCTATGCTTTCGCGTATCACAATTATTACAGTCTGATACCCCGATTTTATATACCGCCGATGCATAAAATGAGTTTATTTGTTGTAAATCTATTGCCTGTTTAATTCAATCATCACCCATTTTGCCTGTGTAAATGTTTAAGCAACTAAAACCGTCACGTAACCAACTATATTTTTCGGTCATATGCCTTTTTGTTGCGTTGACAATCTGCTCCATAGGTTGCCAGCAAAGGAACGTTAACCAGGACGACCTTGCCGATGGCAAGGCTCTTTCTCAAAAATACTGTATCAGCTGCCACCAGTGGCCCAACCCGGCGTTGATTGACAGCGCAAGCTGGGTGCATGGGGTGCTGCCAGCCATGGCCCTGCGGCTGGGTGTAAAAAGTTATATGGGCCAGTATTTTATCGACCAGGGGGCATCGTTAAGCATTTCTGATTGGCAAAAGATAGTAAGCTATTATGCTAAAGTCTCGCCGAAAGAGCTGGTCATACCGAAGCCCGCCGTAACGCCCAAAAACGATTGGAGCACCTTCAGCCTGCTAAAACCAAAAGAGGATGTTAAATCGCCAATAGCCATGACGACCTTGCTGGCTTACAATCCCTACGACGGACATTTTTACAGTGGCGATGCAGGCAATAATTTCTACCGCTGGGACGAACAGCTTAGGCCCACGCTGGTACAAAAGATGACCTCGCCCGTAACAGGAGCGATGTTTTCAAAGAGCGGGAATCAAAACGAAGCAGTTGTTACGTGCATCGGTTTTTTGCCGCCTGGAGATGTTGTAAAGGGTCAGGTGATAAAGCTTGACCTGGACAGTAAAGCGAAAAATAAAGACCAACAGGTAGTGGGTGATAGCCTGCCGCGGGCTGTGCAAACCGTAGCGGCCGATTTTAACAAGGATGGGTTGACGGATTATGTGGTGTGCGGTTTTGGGCACGAGTTCGGTGGGTTGTACCTGTTACAGCAGCAGCCGCACCATTCGTTCGTAAAAAAAGCGATCAGGAATGTGCCGGGCGGAGAACAGTTGATTACCGGAGATTTTAATAACGATGGCTGGCCCGACGTGATGTGCCTCTTCGCACAGGCCGACGAAGGAATATGGATGTTCCTGAACGATCATAAAGGCGGCTTCATTGAAAAGAATTTGCTGCATTTCCCGGCAATCTACGGCTCAAGCAGCTTTCAATTGGTTGATTTTAACCACGACGGGCTCCCGGATATTTTATACACCTGCGGCGATAACAGTGACTATTCGAGGGTGCTGAAACCTTATCATGGAGTTTACATCTTTACCAACCAGGGCGGCTGGAAATTCAAACAGACCTATTTTTATCATATTGACGGTTGTACTAAGGCGATAGCAGCCGATTTCGACCATGACGGCGACCTGGATATAGCCGCGATTGCCTTCTTTGCCGACTTCAAAAACCATTCCTCACAGGGTTTTACTTACCTGGAACAAACAAGCCCGAACAACTTTATACCGCACGAGATTCCGGTTGACCGGTACGGCAGATGGCTTACCATGGAGGTGGGCGATGTCGACCACGACGGCAACCTCGATATCATACTCGGCAATTTTTCGACTACCGGCCGGGGCTTGCTTAATCAAAAAAGTTTTCAGCCGCAGTGGGATCAGCATTTGCCGGTCATTGTGCTACGAAATACCAGTAGTGTCAAATCAACACCTATTGTTTCAAAATAATACTACAAAACGGTAAATTAGTACAATTTCCTCTGGTCTTTTGTTAATTAGTTTTACAGGATAAATTGTACTGATGAGACGACTTATTCCGATGGCAGCTTTTTTGCTGTTAATCAATTTCTTCAATGTTTCCGAAGTATTCGCGCAGAAAAATACGGTTAAACAAGTTAAACTGGTCGATTTTGATCTTCAATCTTCGTCACTGATAAAGGAGGGCGGAGCAGAATTATCATCGGCGAATTACCACTCAGCAATATATTGGTTCCCTGTCAAAGTACCTACTACGGTGCTCAGGGGATTAGTTGCCAATCATATTTACCCCGATCCTTACCAGGGGCTGAATAATATGCTGATTCCGGATGCTTCCGACCAGTTTAATAAGGAATATAATCTTGAACAATACAGCTATCTGCCCAACGAGCCCAACCCATGGAAAAAACCATATTGGTACCGTACAAAGTTCATAGTACAGTCGTCTGATAAAGGCCGTAAATTTCAACTGCTGTTTAAGGGGATCAACTATCGTGCTGCGGTATGGGTAAATGGCAAACAAGTGGCTGATTCGACCCAGATGGCCGGGATGTTCGCCGAATACAGTCTTGATGTAAGCAAGCTGATCGTGCCGGGAGCAGAAAACGGTCTTGCCGTCGAGATATATCCACTCGATTATCCTGGTTATCCTGCGAAGGAGCAGCTTCAAGCTTTGGGCCCATTTTATGAGAACGGTGGCCCGACGGGCGATATCGGTAAAAACGTGACCATGCTTTGTTCCGTCGGCTGGGACTGGATGCCTCCCGTACGCGACCGCAATATGGGAATATGGCAACCGGTGTACCTGCTTACGACGGGTGCGGTAACTATCAGTCACCCTAAATTGGTAACTGATTTGCCCAAACTGCCTGACACCAGCGAGGCCAAACTTTCATTGGGCCTCACCTTGTCAAACAACTCAGATGCTTCTCAAAAAGGGAAGGTAACCGTGACCATAAAGCCCGAAAACTTTTCAGGGAACGCGGTGCAATTTTCAGAAACAGAGGTCGTAGGCGCTAATTCGTCAAAGGAAATAAACTTTAATGGGGCCAACTTCGCTCAGCTTACCATCCGCCAACCCCACTTGTGGTGGCCCAATGGTTACGGCCGCGCCAATTTATACCGGATACGATTGCGATACACCGGTGAGGCTGGCGTGTCGGACGATACAACCTTTGTGTTTGGTATCCGAACGGTAAGTTCCACAGGTACCATGGTAAACGGCTTTCTACGCCGCGATTTTTATGTGAATGGCAGGCGTGTTCACCTGGTGGGAGGCGCCTGGGTACCGGATATGATGGTGAATCGCGATTCCGTGCGTTTTGATCACGAAATGCACTTATGCCGCAATGCCAATGTAAACCTGGTGCGTATATGGGGAGGAGGAGTAACACCACCCGACGCTTTCTGGAATGCTGCTGACCGGTATGGGCTGATGGTATGGTCGGACTTTTGGGTTACCGGCGATACGCAGGGTGAGTTTAAAGGTTCGCCCGATTGGCCGCTCGAAGGCAATGTCTTCATAAAGAATGTGATCAGTACCATTTACCGCATCAGGAACCACCCGAGTTTACTGGTATGGACCGGAGGCAACGAGGGGCATGCCCGTAAAGAGCTGTATGATGCTATGCGCGACAACGTGATTGCGCTGGACGGAACCAGGCCCTTTATGCCGAGCTCTTCAGGCTTTGCCAAATTGCCGCAAGGCTGGAAAGGATCGTACCCGGATGATCAGGCATCGGGAGTTTACAGCGGCGGCCCCTATGCCTGGCGCGATCCGAAGATATACTACAAATTAGCCGATGCCGGTCGCGATTGGGTGTTCAAGGACGAAACAGGTGTTCCGTCACAACCACCTTATACCACGTTATCCAAAGTAATTCCCAACCTGGTTTGGGATACCAAACTGCCCTTTCCGCTCAACAATTCGTGGGGATACCACGACGCGGCGACAGGCGCGGCCCGGTACGATAATTACATCAATGAAATGGTGAAGCGTTATGGTCAGCCCGAAACGATGGAAAATTACTCGGATAAAATGCAGCTGATGAATTACGTTGGCTACCAGGGTATATTTGAGGCCGCCGAACATAAACTTAACGAAACCGGCGGCGTGATGCTCTGGAAACTGAACGCCGCTCTGCCGAGCGTGGTATGGCAGATTTACGACTGGTACCTGGAGCCCAATGCAGGCTATTACGCGATGCAGAATGCCTGCCAGCCAATACATATACAGTTCAACCAGGACGACTCGACCGCAGCGATCATTAACCGTACACACCACGCTACCGGCATAATGAGCGCGGAAGCCGCGATCTATAGCGTCGACAGCAGACTGCTGAAAACCTTTCACGCAGGGCATATTGGCTTAGCTTCAGCCGGAGTACAGGAGATCATCCCGATGAAAAATGTCCTGAAGGCCATCAGCGAGCCAGTTTTTGTGATCATGAATTTGAAAGATTCGGCAGGCAAAACGGTGTCGCACAATGTTTACTGGCTGTCGCCCGGCAACGATTTTACGGCTTTCAACAAAATGCCGCAAGCCCGGGTCGAAACGAAAATATTAAAGACCGGGAAAGGCCGCGACGAAGATAGCTGGACCTTACAGATAATCAACAATAGTGATAAGGTGGCGTTCTTCGTCCGGCCTCAGCTTATGAAAGACGGCGAAGAAATAATGCCCAGCTATTGGACAGACAATTATATTACCCTCGCGCCGCACGAGCAGGCAACAGTAACGGTAAGCGCACCAAAAGCTAAACTGGGTATTACCGAGCCGCAGATATCGGTTGGAGGGTGGAACGTGGCGAGACAGGTTATAAGGATTCCGGCAAAAACGAAATGATATTTAATAATCATCTTTGATAGCAACGCCCAGTTTCTCCGGGCTTTCGCGTTTTTAAACTTGTTTGAAGCTGATTTACTGTCTAACTTACTACCCTGTATGCAGGATGAAAGCATTTTGATAGTTGGGGCCGGTGCGGCGGGGCTCATGGCCGCTTACACGCTTTCAAAAGCGGGCAGAAAGGTGACCGTATTGGAGGCCCGCGACAGGATAGGCGGCCGTATACACACCGTCGGCGATGGGTTTGTTTTTAAACACGCGGAATTGGGCGCTGAGTTCGTACATGGCAACCTGCCGGTGACTATGCAGATAATTAACGATGCCGGCCTTGAATATATTTCGCAGTCGTTTGAGATGTGGCAATACCAGAATGGGAAGCTTGTGAGGGCGCAGTGGGATACACCCGGCTGGGATGAACTGATGGCGGGGCTCAATAAATTGAAGGATGATATTGCCATCGGTGAGTTTTTAAGACGAAATTTCGGCGAAGAGAAATACGATCGTTTGCGCGGGTCTGTAACCCGGTTTGTTTCCGGATACGATACCGCCGACCCGGATAAAGCGAGCGCTTTAGCCTTGAGAGAAGAATGGTCGACAGAGGATGATGACGCGCAATACCGTATTGCCGGTGGTTATACCCGAATTATTAACTACCTGGCGGAAGAAAGCCGCAGGCACGGTACGGTTTTTCATTTGAACAGTATTGTAACTCGTATCGAAAGGAGTAATGGAAAAGTAAAGGTCGTGTTAACTGATGGGCTGGAATACGAGGCAGAGCAGGTAATACTGGCATTGCCCCTCGGTGTTTTGCAGGCAGGCAAATTGACTTTTCAACCGGCTATTGAGAAATACGAAGAAGCATTTGCACAGATAGGTTTTGGCGCGATCGTTAAGTTGCTGTTGGAGTTTAACGAGCCGTTTTGGGAAACGGGGGGGCGCGAGCACATGACCTTTGTCATGTCCGCCGAAGCTATACCGACATGGTGGACGCAATATCCTTTGCATACAGGTCTGCTGACCGGCTGGCTTGGTGGAATACCGGCCGAAAAGCGGAAAGGAATGACCGACGAGGAATTTTTACATGCCGGGATCAAATCGCTGGCCAAAGTTTTTGAAAAAAAGGAGGAAGAACTGATGGATATGCTGACCGGCTGGAAGGTCGCCAACTGGACCACCGACCCCTTTACGCTGGGTTCGTATGTGTACGATGTGCTGGGATCACACAACGCCAGGAAAGTGCTATCGAAACCCGTCGACGATAAACTATATTTTGCCGGGGAGTTTATCTATGAAGGCCCATCGATGGGCACAGTTGAAGCGGCGCTGACAAGCGGACTGGAAGTAGCGAAAAAGATAATTTGATAGCGATAGCGACTGTAAGATGTCACCTAAAAAACCAATAAATTTTGATCAGGGCCAGGAATTATCTTTTTGAAGGAAGCTGCGAGGCGTAACCTAATGTACATTTGCCCAGCCGCACGCATATTGCATATTAACGATCCACTTCACCTAAAACGAAATCAATCGAGCCAATAATAGCCACCAGGTCGGCGATCATAACGCCTCGGGATATTTCAGGCAGTACAGAAAGGTTGCAGAAGCTCGGCCCGCGCGATTTTACGCGGAACGGTACCTCGGTGTCCATTAGCCGGATGTTGCCCTCCTTGTCCAGTTCCTTCTTTTTATCATGGATGAAGTAAAAACCGAGCTCGCCTTTTGCGCCTTCGCCACGGAAATAGTAATCCTGCGGTTTTGGGGTAAGCTTTCTCGGCATCCTGGCGCGCGGATCGAAGTCAGGCGTGCGTTTTAGCTCTTTTTGCAGCCGGTCGAGGCATTGCTCAATAATATGAAGAGACTGTTCTATCTCATCCACGCGCACTTTATATCGGTCCCAGCAATCGCCGAGGGCGCCCATTTCGCCTTTGCCTATAGGGACTTCAAATTCCAGTTCAGGGTAAACGGAATAACCATCGATTCTGCGCAGATCCCACTTCAGGCCCGACCCGCGCAGCATGGGGCCCGAGCAGCCGTAGTTAATGGCCACGTCCAACGGCAAAACGCCCACATTCGCTGTGCGTTTGATGAATATCTGGTTATCGGTCAGCAGTTCGTCCAGCTCAGCCAGTTTAGGTTTAAAGTAGTCGACAAATTCGCGGCAGCGCTCTTCGAATCCGACAGGCAGATCGTAAAACAGTCCGCCAACCCAGATATAATTGTAAAGCATCCGCGATCCCGAGGCCCATTCCAGCATGCCCATAATATGTTCCCGGTCGCGGAAACACCAGAGGAAAGGGGTAAAAGCGCCGATATCGATACCATAAGTACCGATGGCGATCAGGTGGGAGGCGATGCGGTTCATTTCACAAACCAGCACACGGATGTATTCGATACGTTTGGGAATATCTTTGTCAATACCGAGCATCTTCTCGACGCCCATGCACCAGATATGGCTGTTATTCATCGACGCCAGGTAATCCATTCGGTCGGTAAAAGGGATGGTCTGCTGGTAGGTGAGCGATTCGGCGTGCTTTTCAAAACAACGGTGCAGGTAACCGATATGCGGTATCACCTCCTTTACGATCTCGCCGTCGGTGATCAGTTCCAGCCTTAACACTCCATGCGTCGACGGATGCTGTGGTCCCATATTTAAGACCATATCCTCTGTTGATACGTTCGCTATTTTTTGCTGGTAGCGCTCAAAGGCTTCCTCGTATTTTGAATTTCGAATGTTCAATTTCGAATTATATTGCAAATCCGTCATTGCGAGGAACGAGGCAATCTCTGAACTGTGCATTCGAAAAGCGCTATCGA
>DASZVE010000097.1:0-12174 GCA_035547095.1 Mucilaginibacter sp. | reverse complement strand
AAAGGTTATGGCAGCCTGATGATACAGGAAGTAAAAAAAGCTTGCTTTTTGGCGGGCAGAGTACCTGCGGCAAGATGCAATATTACAAACAAGCCCTCCAAAGCGACACTGTTAAAAGGGGGTCTCGAAATAGCAGGCTATATGTTAACCGGCGATGTTAAATCTGAATACCGATGAACCCTCTTTTCTCGAACCTGACTACTGAAAGGCTTTTCCTGCGCGATCTGCAGCCCGATGATGCCGAAGAAATATTCCGCCTGCGCAAGGACGAAAAGGTAAATGAGTTGATCGGCCGGCAAAGCGCGGTAACTTTGGACGACGCACGCGAGTTTATCGAAAAGATACTGCTCCTGGCCGAGAACTATGAAGTAGTAATGTGGGCTATAACCCTTATCGGTGATCCCAAACTGGTGGGCACAGTGCTTTACTGGCATATCGAGCGGTTAAAAGATAAAGCCGAAATGGGGTACGAACTGCTGCCCGAGTACCAGGGCAAAGGCATTATGACCGAAGCGCTGGAGAAAGTGATTGAATTTGGATTTAAAGACTTGCGTTTTAAAACCATTACCGCCAACCCTAATGCTAAGAACCTGAAGTCGGTAAACGTACTGGAGAGATTGGGTTTTGTTAAGACATCTGAAGACGAGGACGGGTATTTGATGTATGAGTTGAAAAATCCGTAGCCATTATTAAAGACTGTAAATCATAGTTCAGACAATAATTTTATTTGTAACAAATTATTTAGACATTTGTCTAAATATCAAAATACCGAATACAATTGAACACACTATTCAAAGCATTGAACGACCAGACCCGGAGGGATATACTGGAACTGCTGAAGGAAAAGGATATGACTGCAGGTGATATAGCCGACAAGTTTTCCATCTCCAAGCCCAGCATATCGCATCACCTCGACTTGCTTCGCCAGGCAGGATTAGTAGTGTCGGTAAAAGAAGGGCAGTTTATTTATTATTCGCTGAATACGACCGTAATGGACGAAATGCTGAAATGGATCATGCAACTCAAATCATCACAAAAAAATAAATCAAATGAAAAAGTTTAATACACTTGACGCGGCCGCAATCATTATATGGCTGTTGCCACTGGCGTATTTAATATACGTTTATCCTTCTTTACCGGCGTCGGTGCCCGTCCATTTCGGGATGAGCGGCGCGCCGGACCGGTATGGCAGCAAAACAGAATTTCTCGCGGCGCCGTTTATATTGATGGGCGTATCGGTTTTGGTTTACCTGCTGATGAAATATCTGCCGGCTATCGATCCTAAAAAATATGTAAAATACGGGGAACCGACTTTCCAAAAAATAGGACTGGCTATTGTAGTGCTGATGGCTGCTTTGAATATCGAGATTATGCTTTCGGCCGCAAGCGGCACTTTCAAAGCTCATAGGCTATTGCTGCCCGCAATGGGTTTATTCTTTGCTTTTATGGGCAATGTGATGCACAGCATCAAGCCCAACTACTTTGCCGGCCTGCGCACTCCATGGACGCTGGAAGATAACGATACCTGGCGCGCTACGCACAGGCTGGCCGGTAAGCTGTGGTTTGCTGGCGGCATCGCCGTCACTATTCTGGCTTTGCTTTTGCCTGCCAAAACGGGGATGATCATATTCGGTTGCGTCACCGCCGTGATCGTATTCATACCGGTTGTTTATTCCTATGTTTATTATAAAAATCATCACCCGAATAAAACGGCCGAATAAAGTAATTTCTTAATTTGCGGGGCGTTAGATCAAAAAATTTAGCGCCTTTTTTATGTCCAGAATTTTTGTCGCATTTTTATCATTCCTCATCCTGATTACCAATCTTTCACGTGCCCAGGATGGCGTTCTCCTCAACCAAATAAAAGGCATCAGCACGGAAGCGAAGGGCATCGTAGGGGTGTCCATCCTCAATATTGAAACGGGTGATACGGTAAATTACAATGCCCATTCGCGTTTGGTAATGCACAGCGTGTTTAAATTCCCGATCGCATTGGCGGTACTAAACCTGGTAGACAAAGGCAGATACAAGCTGGATGAGAAAATGAAAGTTCGCAAAAGCGATATGCGGCCTGATACCTGGAGCCCGTTGAGGGATAAGTATCCGGATGGCGCCGATATAACCCTTGCGGAGATACTGGGCTATATGGTATCACAAAGCGACAATACAGCTTGTGATTATCTGCTGAAAAAGATCGGCGGTCCGCAGGTAGTCGAAGATTATATACATAGCCTGGGTGTTAAAGGAGTAGCGATAAAAGCTTCCGAGGCCGATATGGCCTCGGCATGGGAGGTACAATATACCAATTGGGCCAAGCCCGCCGACCTGGTAAAACTGCTGGACCTTTTTTATAATGGTAAAATACTATCGAAGGCAAGCAACGATTTCTTATACAGGATCATGACCGAGACTACCACAGGGCCAAACCGCATCAGGGGCTTGTTGCCGAAAGACGCTGTGGTCGCTCATAAAACAGGCACATCGCCGACAAACGACGCCAAATTAACCCCTGCGACAAACGATATCGGCATTATTACCCTACCCAACGGTCAGCACCTGGCCGTTGCCATAATGGTGTGCAATTCGACGGCGGATGAAGCCGCCCGCGATGGCGTGATCGCCAAAATTGCCAAAGCGGCATGGGATTACTATGGGAAATAATATCACGGAATTGCCATCTGTTAAAACGCGGCGGCCAACATAAAACATTACTGTTATTTTTACCCGGATGAAAACCGGGACCATCACTACGACCGAAACGACGCAGGCTGAGCAAACCGTATTCCTGATCTTGTTTGCCATCAGCTTTTCGCATTTGCTCAATGATATGATACAGTCGCTCATGCCGGCGATCTATCCTATCATAAAAACCGATTTTCACCTCAATTTCTCGCAGATTGGCATGATCACGCTGGTGTTCCAGATGTCGGCATCGATCCTGCAGCCGTTTGTAGGGCTTTATACCGACAAAAGATCCAATCCATATTCACTGCCTGTCGGCATGGCCTTTACGCTTATTGGTTTGCTATGCCTCTCGCAAGCGCCTTCGTATGAGATGATCCTGATTTCGGTCGCTCTGATCGGCGTGGGCTCGTCTATCTTCCATCCCGAATCGTCGCGGGTAGCCTATCTTGCATCGGGCGGCCGCCGCGGCCTGGCGCAATCCATTTTCCAGCTTGGCGGCAACCTGGGCAGTGCACTGGGGCCATTGCTGGCGGCCTGGATCATTGTACCGTCGGGCCAGAAAAGTATTTCGTGGTTTGGTCTGGGAGCCGGCATTGCAATATTGGTGCTCATCAGGGTGGGAAACTGGTATAAAGGGCATTTGATCAAACGGATGGCTGTCCGCAAAAGCAGCGCTCAAACTTCCCACCCTGAGTTTTCGCGTAATAAGGTCATCTTCTCGCTGTTCATACTGCTGGTGCTTATCTTTTCCAAATTTGTGTACCTGGCCAGCATGAGCAGCTATTATACTTTTTACCTCATCGGTAAGTTCCATGTCTCCGTTCAGCATTCGCAGTACTTCCTGTTCCTTTTCCTGGCGGCGGTGGCTGTTGGTACTATCGCCGGCGGGCATCTTGGGGATATATTTGGCCGCAAATACATCATCTGGCTTTCCATTTTAGGCGCTGCCCCCTTTACGCTGGCGCTACCTTACGCTAATCTGTTCTGGACGGCTATCCTTTCTGTTTGTATCGGTTTGATCATTTCGTCGGCATTTTCCGCCATCGTAGTTTATGGGCAGGAACTGATACCCGGTAAGGTAGGTTTGGTTGCAGGACTATTTTTCGGGCTTGCTTTTGGCATGGGCGGTATCGGTTCGGCCATGCTGGGCAGCCTGGCCGATCGTACGAGCATTAATTTTGTATACAAGGTATGCGCCTTTTTGCCGCTAATAGGCATATTAACAGCGTTTCTGCCTAATATTGAAAGTAAAAGAGTTTAACGTTCCTTGTCAATAGGCATTATCGAAGTTATACAGGAAATCCAGCCCGCCATCGTCGGTTACCTTGCACCTGATCACAATCCGCGACAAGACAGGTTCGCCATTAAAAGTTGCCGGTATAAATTCTTTGTCCTCTTCACTGAGTAGCCCGAGGCTCATGGTTATGGTCTGGTCATAGTCCAGGAAATTTGAAGCGACATGAATTTTAAAATCAGCAAGCCTTCCCATCGGGCTTATTAATAGCTCGATGACAGCTGCAGCCCCGTATGTGCTGAATTGAGCAGGATCGAAAGGGGTTTTAAATAATCCAAGATAGGGCAGGTAACCGAAATATCGTCCCCCGATCTTTACCGGCTTGGTTATACGGTCGGTATCCGATACCGTCTTGTCGAGCAGGTAGCTGATATTGCCAACGGGATTGTCTTTGGCCTCGTATTGAAGCAAGTGCGAATTATAATCGTACAGTTGCATCGTACGGCCATTGGGATCAAAAAAACGCCATTTGCCTACTTTTTTGCCATGGTCGTAGACGCCGTGCGCTACCAGGTGCTTACGATGATAAAACGCATTGTACTGGCCGTTCTTTACCGTAGAACTGTCTTTAAGCACCATAAATTTTTCAATTACATCGTCGTTCAGGCGGTCTTTCTTTTCGATTACTTCCTGTCCCCGGCACTTAATTGAGCTTATTAGTACGATTGTCGCGGTAATAATGATCTTACAGGTCATAGAACGTGGGCAAGATAGCGTAAGTCGGCTAATATTTCAACAGGGCAATGCGTATATTGGCCCAATTACTGACGAATACAATATAAACTGTAAAATGGCTGAAGCATCGGATATCTCCTTGTACAAACCAGTTAGTTTTTCTGAAACCGTAATTACCGAGTTGATGATCCCGTCCTACTCGAACTTTGGCGGCAAGATACACGGTGGTATTATACTGTCGCTGATGGACAAGGTTGCTTACGTATGCGCGGCCAAACATGCCGGCAATTATTGCGTGACTGCATCTATCGATACCGTCGATTTTTTACAGCCGGTCGAGGTCGGCGACCTGGTGTCTCTGATGGCCTCTGTTAACTACGTTGGCAGAACCTCGCTTGTAGTAGGGATAAGGGTTATATCCGAAAATATCAAGACTAACAAAATATATCACACGAATACGAGTTATTTTACCATGGTTGCGAAAGACGAGCGCGATCAGCCCGTACTGGTGCCTGGTTTGATGCTGGAAAACCGCAACCAGGTACGCCGGTTTATTGAGGCTAAGCGGCGGAAAGAACTAAAGCTAAGCTACAGGCAGGCCGCCGATGAAATAAAAGTACCCCAGGACGAAAATATGTGCAGGCAAATGCTTGAAGGTGAGCGGTGTGCGATTGTGTGACCTGCTGAAAATTAACACATATTACCGAACTCTTTTAATTGTTTTACCGTATTAAACGATATGCGGCCCCTAATTGGTTTCGTTTTGATGCTTATGCTTCAGGGACAAGTCTTTGCCCAAACGGCGGCGAGGGCTACTGTCCAGTCGGAACCTTCCATATATAGCACCATCGACCATTTGAACGATATTTCATTTAACATTTATCTTGAATCACCCGATTCGGCGCGGAAAGTTGCTGAGAAAGCACTTCTGATGTCCGAAAAAGCGAAATACGCCACGGGTATCGGCCATAGTTTCCTTAATATTGGTCGTGTTTACTGGTCGCAATCTTACTACCCTATAGCGCTGTTTTATGCAAGTAAGGCTTTGGGGCCATTTCCGAAGAACAGGCCTTTAGATATTTCCAGTTGTTACAATCTTCTGGGAAGGATCTATGCCGATCTGAAAGATTACAAGAGTGCATTGGCTGAACTTGACAGTTCGGAAAGATATGCGGGCCGGAATGCCGACCGTTTGGCCGAGACGTACAGCGAACGCTCATTAGTCTATAAGCGCATCGGTATGTACGATGATGCCATCGAAAACGCCGCAAAAGCTCTGGCTTTGACCCGTGTTGCGCATGACGAAGCCAATGCGGCAGTCCTGTATGGGCGACTAAGCGGGATTTATCGTCTTCGGAATCAATTTTCTGCTGCTATCACTTATTCCGATACAGCGCTTTCAGAAAGTTATATTTCGCATAATAAAAGACTTCGCGCAACAACTTATGTGGAATATGCGGACATATATCGTCAAATGGGCAAGTATGACAAGGCGGAGTATTTTGCACAAAGAGGGGCGGAATTGGGCGACAGCATAGGCGTGGTCGACGCAATTTCGTCGGCTTACCAATCCCTGATCAGTTGTTACGAAGACAAACATGACCTGGTTAAGGCTATGTTTTTTCAGAAAAAGTATAATTCGATCCTGGATAGCCTCAATAGTTTCAATAACGTTAAGAACACGGCCCTGATACAAGATTATTTTGTGCTGAATGGCCGTTTGAATGATATGGCCGCCGCTGAACATAATGCGGCTGAAATCAGGGACAAGGTAAAGATGCAGCGTTTAACCATCGTCATATTGTCTTTTTCATTGGCTTTCGTTGTCATCTTGCTTTCAGTAACATATTATTTTTATAAGCAAAAGAAACAGATCGGCAAGAAACTGAATTTGCAGAATGAAGCGCTGACCGGCCAGAAACAGGTGATAGAGGCCCAGGCCGAAAACCTGGAGACGTTGAGCAAGGTAAAGGACAAGTTGCTGGCGGTAATCGCACATGATTTACGCACGCCGTTGGCCAACTTGCGCAACATCGCGGACATGTTTGATACCGACTATCTGTCAAAAGAAGAGGTGCACTGGCTGATGAAGGACATAAACCCGATGGTGAGAAGCGCCGAGCTGACGCTTTCGAACCTGCTTGAATGGGCTGGCAACCAGATAAAGGGCCGCAGCGTAAACTCGTCGCAGCTTGACATCTTTCTGCTTGGCGTCGAGATGGAGCAGACATTTACCCACGCACTTCAGAAAAAGGACATCGAGTTCAGCAACCAGGCCAGCCCCGGCAGGTCTGTACTGGCCGATGAAAATCATATCAAAGTGGTATTACGTAACCTTATCAGCAATGCGATAAAGTTTACCGATAATAACGGGTGCATCATCTTAAAATCCGAATATGAAGACAGTAAAGTTGTTATCAGCGTGCAGGATAACGGAAAGGGGATGAGCCAGGAAGAAATAGGAAAATTATTTTCGGCTAACACCCACTTTTCACAACATGGTACCTCGGGGGAAACCGGCATGGGCATAGGCCTGATGCTTTGCAAAGAGTTGATCGAGTTGAACGGCGGTAAGCTATGGATAACCTCAAGTCCCGGCGAAGGCAGTATCTTCTCCTTTAGCCTGCCCCTTAACAGGGAATATGCCTGAATCCTGAAATCCGTTTCATTGGCTTAATATAGGTATAAAAAGAAAGAGGAATGATAATTCACCCCTCTTTATGCTTATGCTTTTCTTCCGCACACTTCAACTCTACATCCACCTCCCTCACACCATCTTCACTCAAACCTCACTGCATAAGCGCTGCAAAGCCATATTAATTCGGGACAGCGGTTTGCTGCTGTCCGCTCGCTTCCCTGACGACCAGTTTAAATCTTTTGCATCCGAATGAATTGCTATCCGCTTTCAAAACGCTGAAACTATAGTCCTTCATGCATATATTCGTACTGTCCTTTAAGTACATGTCCTTTAACCATACCTGTGTATTTCCCGGAAGCTGGCGCTGAAAGCTCATCTTCAGCGAGTATGCGCCGTCCGACCGCGTTTCTACATCCAGCCCCACGGCCATGTTCTGCTTATATGGCAGGCTGTATATAGCCAGATGCTTGTTATCGCCCGAAATGCTGGCCAGGCTTAATTGGCCAAAACCCGTGAAATATAATCCGTCGCGGTCGGGCGAGTAGGTTAAACCGGCCGTATGATCGAACTGGATCATAGTCTCATCATGATTAACGCTATCCTTGTACAATTCTATTCTAAAGGCCGCTTTGTCAGGAATGGTATCCTGGCCGGCAGTTGCGGCGACATTTGATTTTGCCGTCGTGGCCTTCGGTACAATTTTTTCATCCTTGCGGCACGCTGCCAGCGACAGCAATGCCAGGCTCAATACAACACTTGTTTTCATTACTTTTGATTTTAATAATGATCTAACTTTCTTAGCCTCTCCAGCCCTGGTCGTTCATTCCTGTAAACCGGCTGGCAGCTATACCGGCACCTGTTTACATTTTTGCCCGCGATAAAAAATTCAAAGAATCGAACCGATAAATCGAAATAAAATATTCCCCGGCTATACGCTTTTTCACTGTCCTTTTGTCCCGTTATATAGTTTCGGGGAATATTACTATTTCTCATCTCTCCCTCTTTTGGGTCTTATTACGTCGGCATTTGCTTAAAGGTTAATACCTAAAATGAGGTATGCCGACGTTATACGACCCGATTTCAATATATTAAGATACTTTACATAAAATCCGTATAATTCTAATTATTAGTTGATTGTAAATATTATATAAATATAAATTATTAATATGTGTGGTATTTATACAAATATAATATGAAACTGATTTGAATTTTCGCAGATTTTCGAAAAAAAAATATAATTATGACCAAAACGTCAGGAAAGAAGCAGTTGTGACGAAAATGGGTGTTTTCACCCTTGCGCAGAATACATGATTTTAATAAATTCGCAAACCGCTAATTAAACTAACGCACCATTTCGAGGTATGCTAATCAAGCTCGGCTTAATTGAAGACAGCCCGACGCTCAGGGAGTATTTCGCTGATTTTTTCAAAAGATGCCCTGAGTTTGAAATGTTATTCGCTGTCAGTGATCTGAAAGACCTTTATCGCATAAGCGGCGCATTGCGCCCTGACATTATTTTATTGGACATTATGCTCCCTTCGGGTAACAGTCTGAAATCTATCGGCAAAATCAAACAGCTTTTTCCTTATTCCCATGTCGTTATCTTGTCGGCGGTGGATGATCCGGCGGCTTCTCATACGGCGCTTATCAACGGCGCTAAGGGTTTTTTATCAAAAAACAGCAGCTCGGAATTTATTAAAGACGCGCTTCTTAAGACCTTTGAAGGCGGTACGCCGCTTTCGCCTTCCATAGTCAACCATTTGATTGACGTTAAAGGCGCGCGCCCCCAGGCATTAACAGACATATTTCCTGAGCTTACCAAGCGCGAACTGGACCTCTGCAACCTGATCGTAACCGGCATGTCGAACAAGATGATCGCCTCGACTATGAACATCACGCCATTTACGGTAAACGAACACTTAAAGCACATCTATAGGAAACTCAACATTAATTCAAAGGGTGAGCTTATTTCGCAGATCATGCGGGCATAGGACTAATCAATAAGACTTTCCTTCTGTTGGCCATTTGATTCTTTCAATACCGCCGGATAGCGGCCCAAACTGCTTTTGTAAAAATTACGTGATGTATTTGCAGGTTTTGCCAATGTAATTTATAAATTAGGGAGCCCCAATTATAGTGTACGCCAAACACCATTCCCAATGAAAAGAAATTACTGCTTCCTGTTAATTTTTACTGTGCTTTGTATGGGTTTTAGCACAAATGCGCGAGCGCAAAACAACGCATTAGGCATATTCGACAGCCAGTCGGATGTCGGCCCGGTAAAACACCCGGGAAACGCAACGTACGCCCCATCTACGCAGAGGTACAGCATGGAGGGATCGGGCTCCAATATCTGGGGTACGCACGACGAGTTTCATTATTTATGGAAAAAGATGAAGGGTGATTTCATCCTTCGGGCTGATGTTGCCTTTATAGGTAAAGGAGTGGAGGAACACCGTAAGATCGGCTGGATGGTCCGCAGCTCATTGGATACCAACGCTATGCATGTAAGCGCCGCAGTGCACGGAAGCGGGCTTACTTCACTGCAATACCGAAACAAGACGAGCGGCATAACGCAGGAAAAGCAATTCAAGCTTAGCGGCGCCGATGTTATTCAGCTTGAGCGCAGGGACGGCGTTTATATCATGTCTGTTGCGCATAAAGGTGAAACCTTCGTCACCCAGAAATTAGACAGCGTAAGCCTTGGCGACGACGTTTACGTGGGTTTATTTATTTGCTCGCATAATGCCGATGTGGTGGAGAAAGCTACATTTAATAATGTGCGTATCGTGGTGCCTGCCCCTAAAAACCTGGTACCGTATCGCCAGTACCTGGGCAGCAGTATCGAAATACTCGATCTGAAAGATCAAAATGCAAAGATCATTTACCAGATACCATCGTCGTTGCAGGCACCGAACTGGACCAAAGACAGCAAATCGCTTATTTACAACCGTGACGGTACGCTCTACAATTTCGACCTGGCAACCGGAACGCCAACGGCTATCAATACAGGTATCGCCAATAAAAACAATAACGATCATGTAATCTCGTTCGATGGTAAGATGCTGGCAATAAGCAGCGGTAACGGCGAACATGGGGCTTCACTTGGCTTTACGGTGCCGATTGGCGGGGGTGAAGCGAAGCAGATTACGCCGACCGGCCCTTCATATATGCACGGCTGGTCGCCGGATGGTAAATACATCGTTTTTTGCGGCGACCGCAATGGTGAGTTTGACGTTTACCGCATCCCTTCCGGCGGCGGTCCGGAAGTACGGCTTACCACGGCAAAAGGCCTGGACGACGGCCCGGAATATAGCCCGGACGGCAAATACATCTATTTTAATTCGGTACGCAGCGGGCTGATGCAGGTTTGGCGTATGAAGGCCGATGGCAGCCAGCAAACCCAACTGACCAATGACGATTTTGACAACTGGTTCCCGCATGTCTCGCCCGATGGTAAGATGCTGGTGTTTATTACATTTAATAAGGATGAGGTGTCGCCCGGTGACCATCCGTTTTATAAACACGTTTACCTGCGGGTAATGCCTGTGGGTGGCGGACCGATCAAAACGGTGGCTTATTTGTACGGCGGGCAGGGAACGATCAACACGCCTTCGTGGGCGCCCGACAGCAGGCACCTGGCGTTTGTAAGCAATAGCAATTTATTGTTCCCGGCATTCCCGGAAGGAAAATAACCAGTGAGATTTGACAATTTTTTGAAAGTTGTCAAACCTGAACAGGAAATAAAACAGCAATCAATTAAAACCTATAATATGAACTCTTCACGCAGAAATTTTATCAAAAATACCGCCCTCGCAGCGGCCGGCGTAACATTGTTGTCCCGGACAGATCTTTTCGAGGCAGCCAACGCAGCATCGCCTAAAAAGATCGAAAGGCTGGGCGTACAGCTTTATTCGGTGCGCGACGCCATGAGCAAAGACCCCAAAGGCTCGCTCCAGAAGATCGCAGATATGGGGTACCACCATGTGGAACACGCTAACTATGTCAACCGCAAGTTCTACGGATATGACGCCAGAGACTTCAAAAAATTATTAGCTGACCTTGGTTTGCTGATGCCAAGCGGTCACACGGTAATGACGGCCCAGCACTGGGACGACTCGAAGAACGATTTTACCGATGCATGGAAATACACTGTCGAGGATGCCGCTGAAGTGGGCGAGAGGTACGTGATCAGCCCCTGGCTGGATAATAACCTGATCCACGACACCGATAAGCTCAAAAAAATGATGGATATTTTCAATAAGTCCGGCGAACTCTGCAAGCAGCACGGTATGCAATTCGGCTACCACAACCATAACTTCGAATTTAAAAACAAGGTCGGCGACGGTACTTTGTACGACTATATCCTCGCGAACACTGACCCGGAACTGGTCGTTCAGCAAATGGACATCGGTAATATGCTTGGCGCCGGCGGCATAGCACTGGACCTGCTGAAGAAATACCCGGGCCGTTTTGTGTCGATGCACGTAAAGGACGAGATCAAAAGCGACACCGGTCAGGGTATGGACGGTTACGACAGTACTATCCTGGGCCAGGGCGTAATGCCCGTGCACGATATCGTAAAAGCTGCCAGGAAGTGGGGCGGTACGTCGTGGTTTGTTATCGAACAGGAGTCGTACCAGGGCAAAGACCCGTTCGATTGTGTAAAAATTGATTTACAAATGATGAAGAAATGGGGCTTTTGAGCCTTTATAGCTAAATTTCAGCCAGATAAATATCCCATAGGATGTTTTTATCAGACTATGGGATATATTTTTTCGTTTTTAATTTAATAATGTCAATTATACACTATCTTGTCGGCGGTTTTTCCTCCAATTAGCCTAAAGACAATATAACTAACCATAGCATGAACCGGCGTACG
>DASZVE010000096.1:0-28054 GCA_035547095.1 Mucilaginibacter sp. | reverse complement strand
GGTCCTACCGGCCCGACAGGTGCTACCGGCCCGACAGGCGCAACCGGCGCTACGGGTTCAAGTGGTACCAACGGTACTAATGGTACTAATGGTGCTACCGGAGCAACAGGCGCTACCGGCGCTCAAGGTGCAACGGGCGCTACCGGTGCAACAGGCGCTACTGGTGCAACAGGTGCTACTGGCGCAACAGGTGCTACTGGTGCAACAGGTGCAACTGGTGCAACAGGTGCAACCGGCGCTCAAGGTGCAACAGGCGCTACTGGTGCAACCGGCGCTCAAGGTGCAACCGGCGCTACTGGTGCAACAGGTGCTGATGGAAATGCTAATGTTCAAACCTTTGTAAAAACCGGCGTATCGGTTCCGGTAACAGGCGCTTCTATATCCGTTCCTGCTATCGACCAAAGTATTGTTGACTCAGGCATCGTCCTGGTTTACTTCAGCAACACAGGTACAACCGGTCCATGGTATGCATTGCCTTATTCTATCGGCGGAACAACACTTAACCTGGTTGATTATGGCGTCGGCTTCATCAATGTATCTGCCAATACACTGCAGAACAATCTTAACTTTAAGATCATCGTGATCCCGGGCACTTCGCTTACGCAACTGAATGTGGCTCATCCCGGCTTAAATTACAAGAACTACGGACAGGTAGCAGCAGCTCTGCATCTTAGAAATTAAGATCTGTAACTTTTTCATATACAAGCCCTCCGGTGTACCGGGGGGCTTTTTTGTTTTTGTAACAATGCTATGATTATTGGTCGATTCAATCATAATAGTTGAACCTTTGCGTCTTATTGCTGTCAACGCCTTATTGAACAATATGAAAGCTTTTTTACCCCTTTTTTTATTGCTGATCCTCGTATCTGTATGCGCCTATGCCCAAACCGGGAGAGAAGTAGACGGGACTGTTATTGATTCTACGAAGCTTTCCGTTCCGGGTGCGGCCGTTAAACTGATCTCCGATAAAGGCGACAGCACCGTGGCTGTAACCGATGCCGGCGGCAGGTTTGTCTTCCCGGCGGTAAACGGGACAAAGTTTACGATAACCATAACATCTATCGGGTACCAGCCAATTAAAAGGCACTATACCTTCGACAGCGATACCAAACCTGCTGTTCTGCCGCCTATAGTTCTTAAAACAGAGGCAAATCAACTGAAAGGGGTAACTATAGTCGGTATAAATCCCATCGTACTAAAAGAGGATACCGTTGAATATAAGGCCAGCGCTTACAAAGTTCGCGATAATGCCCCGGTCGAGGACCTGATAAAAAAACTGCCGGGTGTGGACGTAGATGTTAACGGCAATATTACCACGCAGGGCAAGCAGGTAACCAAGGTGCGGGTAAACGGAAAGGATTTTATGGCCGGCGACGTGCAAAGCGTAACCAAAAACCTGCCTGCTGATGTAGTCGAAAACATCCAGATGATAGACGATTACGGCGATCAGGCCAATTTAACCGGAATAAAAACAGGTGAACCGGATAAAATAATGAACATCACTATCCGAAAGGATCGTAATCACGGCTATTCATTACAGGCAACCGGGGGCGACGGCGAGGATGTGCTTCCTGCAAGCCAGGGTATACCCGACCATAACCGTTACCTGGGTACCCTGAATTCTTTCCGGTTTAACGGTGATCAGCAAATAGCCTTGCTGGGAAGCATTAATAATACCAATGTGAATACCTTTTCATTCGGAGCGCCGTCCGGCGGCGGTGGCTTTGGCGGCGGCGGCGGCAGGGGAAATGCTGCCCGCGGCGGCTTTGGCGGAGGCGGCAGCGGAGGCCTTATTACTACGCAAAACGGTATTACCGACGCCCGTTCGATAGGTGCAAATTTCCGCGACCAATGGGGTAAGTTCTTATCGGTATATGGCAGCTACAGCTTTGCAGACAATACGACATCAACTAATTCAACAAACAATCAGCAAAACTTTAATCCAAGTAACCCGAGTGTACAGAACCAAAGCAGTAACGAAGTTGACCAGAACGTCAACCACCGGCTTACCTGGAACATGGAGTATAAGCCCGATACGGTAAATTATTTAAAAGTGACGCCTACGTTTTCGTATGGCAGCACCAACACCAGCGACAACGAACAAAACAGCATCCTGAGGCACAATGATTCAACTATATATAATTCGTTATCTACCGGCAATTCACAATCGCCTAATTATGGAATTATTGCTTTATACAATCGCAGGCTGGGGCACCGCCGAAATCTAAGCATCGATATTAATTTCAGTTCGGCTACGAATAATCAATATCAAAACCCCACTTACGATTATATCAAAGGTCTTCCGCCGGCGCCAACGGACCAGGTCATCACTGTGCATAGCCGCACAAACACCATTGGAACAACGCTCTCATACATCGAGCCACTGGGCAAAACCACATACCTAGAGTTGAGCTACGCGTTCAGCCACGCGTCCACCATCAACAATAAACTGACAGACACCGCCGAAATATACGATCCGTCTATAGCTTTAATGAGGGATGATTCATTAAGTACCGATTACAACTATACATTTATCACCCATCGCATCGGCCTTAATTTCAGAAAGGTTCAAAAGAACTACAATTATACGCTGGGAATAGCAGCGCTGCCAACTGTACTGGATGGCTATTCTCCGCTCACAGGTCTGTCAACACATGTCAATTCATTTAACTTTATTCCAACGGCCAGGTATGTGTACAATTTTTCCAGGAGCCAGTTATTCAGTATCAATTATAACGGCTCGCCCAGCCAGCCGAGCTTTATACAATTGCAGCCTACGCTCGATTTTTCAAACGCCTATTACCCGGTTCAGGGTAACCCAAGGCTAAGTCCGCAGTTTACAAATAACTTGTCAGTACGCTATAATAAATTCAGCTTTAACACAGGTAATATCTTTTTCGCGTTCCTGTCCTATCAGCAGGTCAACAACGAGGTGGTAACCAATTCGATCACCTATCCCAATAATTATAAGCCCAATCCCAGGTTTTCCAATACGATCCTTACCCAATACTTAAATGCCGATGGGAATTACAATATCCGGGGCGCACTATTATGGGCCAAACCCTGGGAAGAAAGAAAATTCACTCTGTATTTGAGGGCCAACGTTACGTATACCAATAGCATTGGTTATTTAACCAACATTACACCGGTTACTTTCGATTCGACAGCGGTAAAAAACATTTCAAAAAACCTGCAATTAACACCCCAGGTACAGTTTAGGGTGGATATAAACGACGTAATGGACGCACAGTTAATGACTAACTATGCAATAAACCGCACCGACAATTCGGTAAACAGCCCGCTGACAAACGTTGGCTCAAATGTGAGAACATGGAATATCGGGCTGAATGGGAAACAGTATATTTTTAAAGACTGGACATTCAGCTACGACTATACGAAGTCCATTAACTACGGATACAGTGCGAATGTACAGGCAACCAATCCGAACATTTTGAATGTGTACCTGGAACGGAGGTTCCTTAAAAATAATGCCGCCACTATACGTATTGCAGCGTTCGACTTGTTCAATCAAAACACCGGTTTCTCGGCTCAGTCTTCGCCAAGTTCATTTACCGAAACACATGTTAACAGGCTTTCGCGTTATTACCTGGCCACCTTTACGTTGCGACTGCAAAAATGGGCGGGTAAAGCACCAACCCAGAATTTCGAAAGAGGTTTCAGGCGTGGCGGCGGTGGACGCGGCGGCAATCCGAACATGTAATAATTGCGGCGATAACCCGCAGCATCCCGCGAGTTGCGGTTCTGAACGATTTTTTAGCCGACTTCATGCCGCTGGTAAGCGCGCCCACGGCGTTTTTGCTATTTAACCTTTAGTAACAAGCTCAGTTGGTCAGGGTTCATCTTTCGTATCAGGTTGTCGTTTACCACAACCGTTAAACCCTGGTCCTTATATTCATATTTTACGAGGTTTTCAATTGTATTGACCTGGTTCAGTATATCGCACAATACCGAATCAAATTCTAACCTTCTGACGGCATTTATTTTAAACTCCATGATGCTTTAGTGATGACTGGCAGAGCAATAATACTAAATTTTTTAGTAAATCATACCCGGCTTTTAAAAAAATATTCTGCACATTTGCATATCAGTAATCCGCGCATCAACAGGTGGCCAAAACAAAAATCGCGTACTTCTGTCAAAGTTGTGGCTTCGAGTCGCCCAAGTGGCTGGGAAAATGCCCGTCGTGCGGGCAGTGGAACACTTTTGCAGAGGAGATCATCGAAAAAGCAAATACCGCTATCCCCGACTGGAAGTCGAATTCCACTTCGCTGCAGCGCGCCAATAAGCCTGTGCGTGTTTCGGAGATAAGCTTTGATGAAGAGCAGCGCATTTTAACTCCTGATAAAGAATTTAACCGGGTACTTGGCGGCGGCATCGTGACGGGCTCACTGGTACTGATCGGCGGTGAACCCGGCATCGGTAAGTCGACGCTGATGCTGCAATTGGCGCTGAATATGCCGGGAATGAAGGTACTGTATGTTTCGGGCGAGGAAAGCGATAAGCAGATAAAAATGAGGGCGGAAAGGCTGTCGAAGTCGGAAGTCGGAAGTCGGAAGTCAGAAGTTGGCGCGGAATGCTTTATTTTAACTGAGACGTCTACTCAAAACATATTTAAACAGATTGAGCAATTGGAGCCCGACCTGGTGGTGATCGACTCGATACAGACGCTGTATTCAGCCCATATCGAATCCACGCCCGGCAGTGTATCGCAGGTGCGCGAATGTACCGCCGAGATGCTGCGCTTTGCCAAGGAATCGTCTACGCCGGTATTCCTGATCGGGCATATTACCAAGGACGGCATGATCGCAGGACCGAAAATACTGGAACACATGGTCGATACCGTTTTGCAGTTTGAAGGCGACAGGCACCACGTATACCGTATTTTGCGGGCGGTGAAAAACCGCTTTGGTTCGGCATCCGAGCTCGGGATTTATGAAATGCTCGGCGAGGGGCTGCGCGAGGTGTCTAACCCCTCGGAGATATTGCTTTCACAACGCGACGAGCCTTTAAGCGGCATCACCATTTCGGCCACGCTGGAAGGCATGCGCCCCATGCTTATCGAAACGCAGGCGTTGGTGAGCACATCGCCCTATGGTACTCCGCAGCGCACAGCCACAGGTTTCGATACCAAACGGATGAATATGCTGCTGGCCGTGCTCGAAAAGCGCTGCGGCTTTCATTTGGGCGGGAAAGACGTTTTCCTGAATATAACGGGCGGCATCAGTGTTGAGGACCCGGCTATCGACCTGGGCCTTGCAGCGGCAATTATATCCTCGCACGAGGATATTCCCATTCCTTTCAAAACCTGTTTCGCGGGCGAGATCGGTCTTTCCGGCGAAGTTCGGGCGGTTAACCGTATCGAACAGCGCATCGCCGAGGCGCAGAAGCTCGGTTTCGGGCAGATATTTATTTCCAGGTATAATCTCGAATCGGGCGGCCAAAACAAAAAACGGATCGACCTTTCGCGTTACGAGATCGCTGTAAGAACGGTAAGCAGTATCGAAGAGGTGTTTAGCGCACTGTTTGGGTGATTCGAGACGGCGCCTTTACACTTTTTCAACCTTTATAACGATTACGACCAAACATCAATTCGTCACTGTAACCGTCAGCTTACGTATCATATTGTTATTGAAATCCGATACATAAATATTGCCCTGCGTATCGGCTGCGATACCAAGCGGGGTATTGAACTGTGCTGCCGTTCCGGTGCCATCGGCATAACCGGCAACATTCACTCCTCCGGCCAGGTCGTACAACGTCCTTGTCGCGGTAAGCTCGATAATACGGCCGGATTGATCGGTGATATAAATATTGGCGTTTGGGTCGACGGCGATACCTGTGGGATAGCCGATGAGCGAAGTTTGTCCCGGGCCCCCTGCGATAGTTGTTACCACGCCTGCCGGTGTTACCTGCCTGATGGCGCTATTGCCCCCGTCGGCCACATAGATATTGCCGGTGGAAGGATCGACCGCAACGCCGCTGGGGCGCCTGAAGAACGCAAATACGCCGGTGGTGGTGTTGGTGGTCGCGTTGCCGTATCCCGCTGTGGTTACGCCGGCCACAGTACTTGCAACACCCGATGAGTTTATCATGCGGATCATGTTGTTATTGTCGTCGGCTACATAAAGGTTGCCGGATTTGTCAAAGGCGATGCCATACGGGCCGTTGAACTCTGCTACCGCAGCGGCGCCGTTAACAGCTCCTGCTGTAGTATTGCCGCAATAGGTACTAACCGTGCCATCGGTCGATATTTTCCGGATCACGTTATTGCCAAAATCGGCCACGAATATATTGCCCTGTGCATCTACCGCCAGGCCCTGCGGGCCATAAAACTGTGCGCTGGCCGCCGGACCGTCGGCATAACCGGGGGTCCCGTTGCCCGCAATCGTCGTAACTACGCCTGCCGGGGTTATTTTGCGTATCAGGTTGTTAAATGAGTCCGATACGTATACGTTACCCTGGGCGTCAGTCGCCATGCCGCCGGGGCCGTTAAACAATGCGCCGGCACCGGTTCCGTCGGCATAGCCCGAGGTCTGGCTGCCGGCGAAGGTGGTCACCACGCCCGCGACAGATGATACCGTCGAGCTGGTCGTAAATTTTACCACGGAACCGTAGCTTGTGCCGATAGCGCTGGTGGCATAGGCCCTCAGGTAATAAGTAGTATTGGCGGTCAAACCGGTGATATTGCAAATGAAAGTGTAGCTTGTAGAGATTAACGAAGCGGTAGTTTTCGTGTCGGCTATAGTCGGAGTATGATTGGTTGTGCTGTAGCAAACGCCATTTTCGGTTAAGGCCGATGAGCCCACAGACGTGATGGTGCCGCCGCTTTGGGCGGTAGTCGTGGTAACGTCAAGCATTACGTCCTGCGTAGTGAGCGCAGGCGGCAAACTGGCAGTCGTAGTACTCGTTTTTTTACAGCCCGTTTCGGATATGAAAACAGAAAATAAAATGATATAGGCAATGGGAAGTAACGCTTTCTTCATGTACAAAATTTTCGCAAACTTAGCCAAATCCGGTTAATATATAACAAGTTTCAATAGTAGCTTAAAAAAGTTACCGGTTAAATGCTTTTAACATTTATTAACAAACTTTATTGCCAATGAAAACCTTCGTAAAGCCAATATTGTTAAACTATTAGCTATACGATGAAAAAGATACATTTATTACTTGCATTATTATTTTCTGTCCCTGCCTTTGCACAAACTCGTGCTTCTTTAGCGCACGGGACGATTTTTGGAAGCAAACCGGACACTACCGGTGTAATGGCGGCCTCGAAAGTTGAAGGTTTTATGGATAATAAAGCCCGGATTTCAGTCAGCATCAGGGGAAAAGTGACGAAGGTAACCAAATCCAAAGGTGGCTGGTTTGAAATGGATGCGGGCAACGGCCGCACCATACGAGCGCATTTCAAAAACTACGGCGTAAATATACCTGCCTCGCTTGCCGGACATACCGTTGTCCTGGACGGTATCGCAGCAAAGCAATTCATTGCCGATGATGGGCAGCATTTCGCCGGAGATACCGTCAACGGTAAAAAACAGCACAAGGTAAACACTAACCCGAAACGAAGATTAACCTTCGAGGTTAAAGGGATGATGGTGGAGTGAGTTGAAAGCTTAACGACTAAAGCAGAAAGCAAATTATCTAAAACTTGTTTGACGGGTCACCATAGCTGGCTTTAACGTAAGCTCGTCCGTAAATAGTTCCGTCACTTTTCGTTCGATCTCGCTCCGGTTAACTGTGGGGTTACGGCGTGCTTTCGCGCAACTTTCCCGGGAGATCTTATTGGCCAGGTCGCCAACAGTTTTCAGGCGAATTTCTTTCCCAAATTTCCCCGCCAGTTTTAACCCTGCAACCGAAGCCAAAAATATGCCTAAGGCTGTCGGCCAGTTATAAAAAAATGCAATGAATGAAGCCAGCAATGTAACGCTGAATATCGCGATCACCCACTGTTTGGGTTGAATCAGGTTGATCTTAAAGCCAAGTTCCTGCTCTATATCTGCGATCGCGTCCAGCCTGCTTTCCCTCGGAAAAAGCTTTGCGAGGCGACTGTGCGGCGTAATATAACATTTGTCGGTTCCGGTTGCAGCAGCTATGGCATTACGCAGTAAATAGAATGCGTGCTGCGTGGTGCAAGTATCGTCCTGTTCAAGATTGATCTTGTTTTGGATCACATCGCACAGATCGCCGAAGGTGACGATGTATCCCAGGTCATTGCTATCAAACTTGATATTGAACGATCTTTGAATCTTCAGCAGAACGTCGCCAATATTATCGGAGCCGACGTTTTTAAGGTGGAAAAATTCTTTATTCATACTCACAAGTGCCTGTCATATGGCACTTTCCATGCCAATGTTTATTACTTGCTCAGGTACATCGATTTTTCCTTGTACAGGTGTCTGAAGTACGGGTCTTCTGTATCGGGTATGAAGCGGATAGCTTCGCCGGTGGATTTCATTTCCGGGCCAAGCTCTTTGTTCACTTCCGGGAATTTATCGAACGAGAACACCGGCTCCTTGATGGCAAAGCCGTTCAGCTTACGGACAATGTTAAAGTCTTTCAGCTTATTTACGCCGAGCATGATCTTAGCCGCTATATTGATATAAGGCACGTCATACGCTTTGGCGATGAACGGCACAGTGCGCGAGGCGCGCGGGTTAGCTTCGATCACGTAAACCTTTTCGTCTTTAATAGCGAACTGGATATTCAGCAAACCGCGAACATTGAGGGCGCGTGCTATTTTTTCGGTATGGGCTTCCATCTGGCGGATGACATTTGCCGAAAGATTGAACGGAGGCAATACAGCGCTCGAGTCGCCCGAGTGGATACCGGCAGGCTCGATGTGCTCCATCAAGCCGATGATGTGTACATCCTCACCGTCGTGTATGGAGTCAGATTCGGCTTCCTCGGCACGGTCGAGGAAGTGGTCGATCAGCACACGGTTGCCCGGCAGGTTACGCAGCAGGCTTACCACGGCTTTTTCCAGGTCCTCGTCGTTGATCACGATGCTCATGCCCTGTCCGCCCAGCACGTAGCTCGGACGAACCAATACCGGATAACCAACTTTGTGCGCCACTTCGATAGCTTCTTCAGCGCTTTCAGCGACGCCGTATTTGGGATATGGGATATCTAAGTCTTTCAGCAGGTCGGAGAAACGGCCGCGGTCTTCTGCGACGTCCATGTCATTGAACGAGGTACCGATGATCTTGATGCCATGCTCGTGCAGCTTTTCGGCCATCTTCAACGCGGTCTGACCACCCAATTGCACGATAACGCCTTCGGGTTTTTCCAGCTCGATGATCTCGCGCACATGCTCCCAGAACACCGGCTCGAAGTACAGCTTATCGGCCATGTTAAAGTCGGTCGATACGGTTTCGGGGTTACAGTTGATCATAATGGCCTCGAAGCCGGCTTCTTTTGCCGCCAGCAAGCCGTGAACGCAGCTATAGTCGAACTCGATACCCTGGCCGATACGGTTCGGGCCGGAGCCTAATACGATGATCTTCTTCCTGTCTGATACCTTCGATTCGTTCTCGCCTTCGTAGGTCGAGTAGAAATAAGGTGTTTTTGCCGGGAACTCGGCGGCGCAGGTGTCCACCATTTTGTAAACGCGGGTTATGCCCAGGCTCTTGCGGCGCTGGTAAACTTCTTCTTCGGTTACATTGGTTAGTATATGCGCTATCTGTGCGTCCGAAAATCCTTTTTGCTTCAGCGTGAAGAAGAATTCGGTCGGTACGTTGTTCAGTGAGTAACGACGCAATTCTACTTCGAGGTTCACAATCTCTTGTATCTGGTTCAGAAACCAGCGGTCTATCTTGGTAGCCTTGCGCACCGATTCGATCGGCACACCCAGGCTTAAAGCGTCGTAAATATGGAACAGCCTGTCCCAGCTTGGATTTTCCAGGCTCTGCATAATTTCGTCCAGGTTGCGGCTTTGGCGACCATCGGCCCCCAGCCCCCAACGGCCTATTTCTAAACTTTGACAAGCTTTCTGTAATGCCTCGATGAAGCTGCGCCCTATGGCCATCACCTCGCCTACCGATTTCATCTGCAGGCCCAGGTAGCGGTTCGCACCTTTAAATTTATCAAAGTTCCAGCGCGGAACTTTTACAATCACGTAATCCAGCGTCGGCTCGAAATAGGCCGAAGTGGTTTTGGTGATCTGGTTTTCTATTTCGTCAAGATTGTATCCGATTGCCAGCTTGGCAGCGATCTTGGCAATCGGATATCCGGTAGCTTTTGAAGCCAGAGCAGACGAACGCGATACACGCGGGTTGATCTCGATAGCGATGATCTGTTCGTCGGCAGGATTTACCGCGAACTGTACATTACAGCCGCCGGCGAAATTGCCGATGGCGCGCATCATTTTAATAGCCTGGTTGCGCATATTCTGGTAGCAGCGGTCGCTCAGCGTCATCATAGGCGCCACGGTGATGGAATCGCCCGTGTGGATGCCCATCGGGTCGAAGTTCTCGATCGCACAAATAATGATCACATTGTCGCGGCTGTCGCGCAGCAATTCCAGCTCGTATTCCTTCCAGCCAATAACCGCCTGTTCCACCAAAACTTCGTGTGTCGGCGAAGCTTGCAGGCCTCGGCTCAGTGCGGCATCAAACTCTTCTTTTTTATGTACAAAGCCTCCTCCGGTACCACCCAGGGTATAGCTCGGGCGGATCACCAGCGGAAAACCGATCTGCTGGGCAGCCTCTTTACCTTCCAGGAACGAATTGGCGATCTTTGATTTTGCAACATCTATACCTATCTCAACCATCAGCTGGCGGAAAGCCTCGCGGTTTTCGGTCTTTTCGATGGCGGCGGTATCCACACCGATCACGCGTACATTATATTTTTCCCAAATACCACGTTCTTCGGCTTCCTTGCAAAGGTTCAGCGCAGTCTGGCCGCCCATAGTGGGCAATACGGCGTCGATATGGCGCTGCTGCAATATCTTTTCGATACTGTCGCAATTCAGCGGCCACAGGTATACATGATCGGCAATTACCTTGTCGGTCATGATCGTTGCCGGGTTGCTGTTGATGATGGATACCTCGATCCCTTCGTCCTTCAGCGACAGCGCCGCCTGCGAACCGGAATAATCGAACTCACACGCCTGGCCTATAATAATAGGTCCTGAACCAATAATTAAAACAGATTTGATGGAGGTGTCTTTGGGCATAGTCTTTTTTGAGTCTTAAGTCATGAGTTCTGAGTCTTAAGTCTGTCCGGGATCAAGCGACTACGGACTGTAGACTGTCGACTAAGGACTTCAATACTATGCGCTGAGAGGGCAAACCGACTTCAGCGTCGGGGTGCAAAGATAGGAAAATAGATTCGCCCGCCGCGAGGTTTTTTAAAATTTTAATTATCGTCATTTGTGATTGCAGGCAACTTATTGTAAGCACAGATTTTTTATATTTACCAAATACAGAAATCCTGGCTATATGCGCGTATCGATGAGGCGATGTTTAATACCCCTGTTTGTTATTGGTTTGACGGTCAGCGGCTGCGCCATGTTTCAAACCATCATCAAATCGTCGTTCCCATATACTACAACACTTACGGTGGCCGCCTCGTCGCAGCCCGGCGTCGAAAGCTCGGCTGTAAGCATGGCCACCAGCTTCGACCAGAATTTCAGCAAGAATGGCAATACGGCCAGCAAAATCACCCTCGTACGGGTCATCTCAGCTAAACTGGTTTCCATTAGCCCGCCTACTTTTAATATTGGTAATATCGCTTCGGTTAAAGTATACCTCTCAAAAAAAGACGGCTCAGACGAGATACTGATCGCGTCAAGGGATGATATCGAGGAAAATGCAGGCAATAATATAACCCTCGACTTTGACGATTCGAAATTTCTTGATGAGCTGGTGCGCCAGCGGGGAATACGGGTACGGATGGTTTACAAGATGCGGAACTATATCAGTAATGACGTCAACCTTGATCTCATTTTAGGTTTGGCCGCTTACCCGGTGCAGGAAAAGAAATAAATTTATTTTATCAGTTTATTATCGGCATCGGGAAATACCAATAAGGGCTTATATTTTTTTGCGTCCTCCATATCCATGTGCGCGTACGACATGATGATCACAATATCGCCTACCTGCGCCAGCCGGGCCGTGGCGCCGTTGAGGCAAACCGTTCCGGTGCCGCGTTCGCCTTTTATAACGTAAGTTTCGAAACGCGCGCCGTTGTTGTTATTTACGATCTGTACTTTTTCGTTGGGGATAATATTTGCCGCTTCTATCAGATCCTCATCAATGGTAATGCTGCCCACATAATTCAACTCGGCCTGGGTTATTTTAGCCCTGTGGATCTTTGATTTCAACACCTCTATGATCATGCTGCAAAGGTAGTAATTTAGTTAACCAGAGATTAGTGGTCAGCGATTAGTTGCATTCCGATGACGTTGGTCTTTCCCAAGTCACTGATCACCAGTTAACTAATCACTAATAATAATATTATCGATCAGCCTGGTGTTTCCCACTTTCGCTGCAACAAGCGCCACAATATTCTTCGTTTGGCTGTTTGCAGCGTGCAGGTTGGCGCCGTCGGCTATTTCGAAATATTCGGATTGCACATCCTGTTCGGCGTTTACCCGGTCAAAGCATTCCTGCTGCAACGCTGCGATCTTATCCAGGTCGAAGTTCTCCCTCAGCCAGTTGAGCGTTTTTGACAAAACCAGCGCATGCTGCCGGTCTTCCGGCGAAAGGTGAATATTTCTCGAACTCATGGCCAGGCCATCGGGTTCGCGTAATATAGGGCACATCACCAGCTTAACGGGAAGCTTAAGCATGTCAACCATGCGCCGGATGACCAGGAACTGCTGGTAATCTTTCTGCCCAAAGAAAGCCAGGTCGGGTTTTACAATATCGAACAGCTTATAAACCACCTGCGTAACTCCCTGGTAATGTCCCGGCCTGAACTTGCCCTCGAGCAGGTGCTCCAGTTCGCCGATATCCAAATGCCAATGCTCATTGCCGGCATACATTTCTGTTACTTCCGGATGAAACAGGATATCACAGCCTGCCTGTTCCAGCTTCTCAATATCCGACCCGATCGGGCGGGGATATTTTTCCAGGTCTTTTGGGTCGTTAAACTGGGTTGGATTTACAAAAATACTGCAAATCGTTACGTCTGTTTGCTCTTTTGCCCTTGCGATCAGCGACAGGTGCCCCTGGTGTAAAGCGCCCATGGTTGGCACAAAGCCAAGGGTCTTTCCGCTCAATAAGGGTATGTCAAGGTATTCCCTGAGTTCCTCCCTGGTAGTGAATATCGTCAACGGGGCAGGTTTTTATAAAAATGGGGCAAAGTTGTGTAATTGATCAAACAAAACCAAAACTTACTTGCATAATTCGTTGATAATTCATAGGATAATGCTTATATTTGCAGACTCAAATTTTTTGACTTCTTTACGTAATTTAATAACTGATTAGAGATGGGTAAATCTAAGCTTCTGTTCATCACTCATGAGATGTCACCTTTCCTCGAACTCACCAAAATTTCTGAAATTACGCGCCAGTTGCCGCAGGCAATGCAGGACAAAGGCTACGAAATACGTATCCTTATGCCGCGTTTTGGAAATATTAATGAGCGCAGGAACAGGCTGCATGAGGTGATCCGTTTATCGGGTATGAACATCATTATTAACGATAATGATAATCCTTTGATCATCAAAGTGGCATCGATCCCGGCGGCAAGGATGCAAGTGTATTTTCTTGACAATGAAGAGTATTTTCAGCGAAAGCATGTGTTTAACGACAAGGACGGGAAATTTTACGCTGACAACGACGAACGCATGATCTTTTTCTGCAAAGGCGCGCTCGAAACGGTAAAAAAGCTGGGCTGGGCGCCTGATGTGGTCCATTGCCACGGCTGGATGAGCTCACTGGTTCCGGCGTATCTTAAGACAACGTACAAGGATGATCCGACCTTCAAGAATTCTAAAGTGGTTTATTCCGTTTACGAAAATGATTTCGGCGGTATGCTGGACCCTGATTTTGCCAACAAGGCAATTATGACCGACATGACCGAAGAGCACATCGAATATTACAAACCGGGCACCAATTCGGCCTTGCATAACGGCGCGATCCAGTATGCCGACGGCGTGGTTTTGGCCAGCGATGATATTGACGAAGAAGTGTTAAATAATGTTAAAAGCGGCCATAAATCGGTTTTAGACTTTTCTTCAGCTTCTGATTTCGAAAATTATTACAATTTTTACGACGAAATTACCAATGAAGAATTGGTGCATGTTGCATAAGTTTTGAGATCGGATATGAAATTTTTTCGATTAGACTTATTGACCCTGTTAATAAGTCTTTTTATTTTACATAGCTGCAAAAACCCGGATACCATAGGGCTGGCCGTTGATTCGTCAAAGCAATTGAACGGTTCGTTCATCGATACCTCTACCATCGTGGTTAATACCGATACTGTGGGTCCGGTTATCACATCCGGTCTTACCAAAACCCCGCTTGGATATTTCAAGGATCCCGCCCTGGGTACTTCAGAGGCTAATATTGCGGTGCAGCTTAATTTACCGGGCGGCGCCGCTTATACATTGCCGACGGGTACCATCCTGGTCGATTCGGCGGTGTTAGCGTTAAAATATGCCGACGGCTTTTACGGGGACTCGGTAACCACGCGCTATAAGATCAACGTTTATCAGCTTAAGCAACGATTATTTAACGCAACCACTTATTACAGCACGATGAATTGGGACAGCCTGGCCGATAAGGCCAACCTGTTAGGTACGCGCACGTTCCTGGCCCATACACACGACAGTGTGAAGGTGTATAATGTGGTTAGCGGCCACCCCGACAGCCTGGTTAGCGTGCCGGCCCAGGTGCGGATACCTATAAGCAAGAATTTTATAAACCAGATACTGTTTAACGCCGGCAGCACGCAGCTGGCTTCAAACAACGCGTTCCAGAGCAATGTGAAAGGCCTGTATCTCACACTGGATAAGGACGGGACGAATGGTCCCGGCGGTATTTTTCAATTTAAGTTGGACGACTCGCTAAAGATATATTACCGCACCATCAACGGCACGACGATCGACACGACTTCAGTGTCATTGCCGCTGGGAAACCATGCCGCGCAGATAAGGCGAACGCTGTCTGACGCCGTTAATACCGAGCTGGCAAACCAGGGAAATTCCAGGAACGTTATTTACCTGCAGGGCCTGGCTGGCCTGAAGGCGAGAATCAGCTTCCCATATTTGAAAAATATCCTTAAGACCATCGGGAGCAATATTGTGATCAATAAGGCCGAGCTGGTTATCACCCCGGTGCCGGGAAGTACTATACCGTACAAACCTCAGCCCAAACTAACCATGTACCGGTACGATATAGCACACCAGCCTGCGGAATTGCAGGACGCGACCGCAAGCGATCCCAGGTACCAGGGTGTAGGAAGCTTCGGCGGCTTTTACGATGGTACTAAAAAGAATTATCACTTTGTGATCACAGGCTACATACAAGACCTGATGGAGGGAAAAACGGTTGACTACGGCACATACATTGCACCGGTGGACACCATCAACAGAACTTCGGTCGACTTTAGGCCCACGCCCGAAACGGCGGGCCGTACGATTGCCGTCGGGACCGATCCAAACTCGCCCTACCGTATACGTCTCAATATTATTTATACGAAATTGAAAGATTAATTAAAGGCCCGGCAAGGGCCTTTTTTATTATCAAATTGGTAATATTTACTACCTGTATTGTTTTTGTGACATAGGTAAGTATTTTTGTTACTTCTTAAATTGAAAAACATCTATTTATGTGCGGCATAGTTGGATATATTGGCTATCGGGATGCATACCCCATCATTATCAAGGGATTACATCGCCTTGAATACCGCGGTTACGATAGCGCGGGCGTAGCATTGATCGACAAAGATCTTAAAGTTTATAAAAAGGCAGGCAAGGTTAGCGACCTTGAGCATTTTGCCGACGGCCTTAGCGTTGGCGGTACCATTGGCATGGGACATACCCGGTGGGCCACACATGGCGCGCCCAGCGATCGTAACTCTCACCCGCATTCGTCGGGCGACCGCAGGCTTACCATTATTCATAACGGTATCATCGAGAACTATGCCACCATTAAGGAGACCCTTCTTGCCAAAGGACACGTCTTTTTAAGCGATACGGACACCGAAGTGTTAATCCACCTGGTAGAAGATATCCAGAAAGAGACCGGCCTGGACCTGCGCGAAGCAGTAAGAGTTGCGCTGAATAAAGTGATCGGCGCTTACGCCATCGTGATCATGAGCGCCGACGACCCCGACCTGCTGATAGCCGCTCGCAAAGGCAGCCCTATGGTGATTGGTGTCGGTAAGGGCGAGTATTTTGTGGCCTCAGACGCTACGCCCATCGTGGAATACACCAAAAATGTGATCTACCTGAACGACAACGAAATTGCCTATATCCGCCGCGACGACCTGCTGATCAAGAATATTGACAATACGGTGCAAACGCCGTACATACACGAGCTCGACCTGAAGCTGGAGATGTTGGAAAAAGGCGGCTATGATCATTTCATGCTGAAGGAGATTTACGAGCAGCCGCGTTCGATACGCGATTGTATGCGCGGCCGCATTTACCCGCAGCAGGGAAAAGTGCAGCTGGGCGGCATAAAGGAATACACAGAAAAACTGAGGAATGTCGACCGGATCATCATTGTGGCATGCGGAACATCGTGGCACGCGGGGCTCGTCGGCGAATACCTGATTGAAGAATATGCCCGTGTACCCGTGGAAGTGGAATATGCATCGGAGTTTAGGTATCGCAACCCGATCATTACCGAAAAAGACCTTGTGATCGCCATATCACAGTCGGGCGAAACGGCCGACACCATGGCTGCTATCGAGCTGGCGAAAGAAAAAGGCGCGACCATTTTTGGCGTTTGCAACGTAGTCGGTGCGTCAATTCCGCGCATAACACATGCAGGGGTTTATACCCACGCCGGGCCCGAGATCGGCGTTGCCTCGACCAAAGCCTTTACCGCCCAGGTTACCGTACTTACGCTTATCGCGTTCTATATCGCCCAGCAACGCGGCACCATTACGCAAAGCAAGTTGATCGAATACCTGACGGAACTGAACGAAATACCCGAACTTGTTGAAAAGGCGCTTGAGTCGGATGCACATGTGGAGGAAATTGCTGCAAAATTCAAAAATTCGGGTAATTGCCTGTTCCTGGGCCGCGGCAGTTCGTTCCCGGTCGCGCTGGAAGGGGCGTTAAAACTGAAAGAAATATCATACATACACGCCGAAGGTTACCCGGCTGCCGAAATGAAACATGGCCCGATAGCGCTGATCGACGACGAGATGCCGGTTGTGTTTATAGCCACCAAAGATTCATCGTACGAAAAGGTAATCAGCAATATACAGGAAGTTAAGGCGCGTAAAGGGCATGTGATCGCGATCGTAACGGAGGGCGACACCCAGGTAAAAGCCATAGCCGACTACGTGATCGAAATACCGCGTACTAATGAAGCCTTTGTACCGCTGCTGGCTACCATACCGCTGCAATTGCTGGCTTACCATATTGCTGTAATGCGCGGCTGCAATGTCGACCAGCCAAGGAATCTGGCCAAGTCGGTAACGGTGGAGTAGGCGTGTTCGTAGTTGGACCGAAAGACCGGAAGTATATGCTTAAGAAATGCTTCGCTTTCCTTAATTGGCCCATTATCGGCAAGGTCAATGCCCAGTTTATTCGGCCCTTAAACTCTTTACAGGATTAGCCAGTGCCGCTTTGATGGCCTGAGAACTTACGGTTACCAGGGCAATAACGATAGCCCCGCCGCCCGCTGCAACAAAAACCCACCATTCAATCCCGATATGATAATTAAAATTCTGCAGCCAGTTTTTCATGGCCCACCAGGCTATCGGCGATGCGACCAGGATCGAAACGATCACCAGCCTGATAAAATCGCCCGACAACAATGCTGCAATATTGCCCACGCTCGCCCCAAGAACTTTACGGATACCAATCTCTTTTACCCGATTTTCAGCCATGTAAGCGGCCAATCCGAAAAGGCCCAGGCACGAAATAAAAATGGTTAGCCCTGCAAACAGGGCCGAAAGCGTACCGTCCTGCTGCTCCTGCCTGAAATTTTGCGCATACATCTCATCGGCAAAATAGTATTCGAACGGGTATTGGCTATTGTAACGCTTGAATATCTTTTCAGCTTTGGCGATGTCGACAGCGGTAGTGTTGGCGGGGTTAAGACGGAAATGTACTACCGGGTATCCCGTCGCCAGGCCTTGCACCACCATAGGCTGAACCTGGTCGTAAGGTGATTGAATGATAAAATTCTTTAGTACGCCGACAACATGAAAGATCGTGCCAAATTGGCCCCGGACGATTTTTCCTACGGGGTCTTTCAAACGCATTGCTTTTACAGCAGCTTCGTTCAGCAGCACGGCGGTGCTGTCGCTCACGTGATTATAGATATCGATATCCCTGCCCTGTAATATTTGAACGCCGGTTGTTTTGGCGAAATCGGCATCGGCCTGGAACTGCTGGAAATTCAATTGCTTATCAGCATCTGTACTGCCAGGCCACGACAAACCGGTAATCGTGCCCCAAACCCTTGTGATTGGCGAAAAGGTTTTGGTGACAGAAACTGCAGCGCCGCTATTTAGCAGATCATTTTTGATCACCGTGTAGTTCTTTTGCACATCACCCTGTGAAAAAACGTAGACCAGCCCGACTGCTTTATACCCGGTATCCCTGGTACGGGCGTAACGCAGCTGGCTTTCCACAACAATGGTGCAGATGATCAGTACGATGGCAAAAGTAAATTGCAGTACAACCAACACTTTGCGCGGCGTTACAAGCGTGTTCATTTTTCTGAAGGTTCCTTTCAAAACTTCTGCCGGGCGGAATGATGACAGGTAGAACGCGGGGTAGCTGCCCGCCAGAAAACCGGTAAGTAATATAAAGCCTGTTGCAAACAACCACCAATACAAATTACCGAAATTGATGAACAGCGGTACGCCTACGACACTATCAAAGGCCGATAAACTTACCTCTACCAGGATCAAAGCGATGCCGAACCCGATAAGGGCAATAATGGTGCTTTCGCCGATGAACTGGAATACTAATGAGTTTCTTCGGGCGCCAACCATTTTGCGTATCCCGGCCTCTTTGGCTCGTTTCTCGCTTTTGGCCGTACTTAAATTCATGAAATTGATGCAGGCGATCAAAAGGATGAATACGGCGATAATAATAAACATCCGCACCATATCGATCCGTCCGTCTACCAATTTACCATTCTCCTGCCTTGAATACAGGTGCAGGCGATTTATTGGCTGAACGAATGTTTCTCTTTTTGAACCCTCACCCCGGTTGACGTGGCTTTTGACGATATTTTTTATTTTTTGGTCAAATGCGGTCATCGACGCGCCTTGCTTAAGCAGAATGTACGTAGTTACACCATTCGTCGTGGCCCATGATTGATTTTGATCCCAGCCCAGCTTAGTGATGTAATTCCACGGTAACAGGTATTGGTAAGTGAATTGTGTGTTACCGGGAAGGTCTTTGAGTACCCCGGCCACTTTAAAGTTGTCAGTGCTGTCGATAATCACAGTTTTGCCCATCGCGTCTTCCTTGCCGAATAGCCTGGTTGCCATCGATCGCGTGATGACGATATTATGGTTGTCATTCAGCGCACTTTTTGCATTGCCCTGAAGCAGCGGAAAGTCCAAAACCGAAAGAAAGGTTGAATCTGCAAAAGCGCCTTCCGTATTGAAATGCCTGTCGCCAACGGATGTCAGAAAATATACCGTACGGAACCTGGCTGCGTTTTCAACTTCCGGGTAGCTTTTCAGTTCCTGCGCCATTAGCCCCGTGGTATTCCCCCAAACATTCAGTTGGCCATTGTTAATATCCCTGCTGTACAATTGAGCGATCCTGTCAGTATGGGTATAAAACCTGTCGTAGCTCAGTTCATTTTGTACCCATAGCAAAATAAGCATTGCTGCCGCCATGCCTATGGCCAGGCCTGCTATGTTGATGGCCGAAAAGCCCTTGCTCCGCCATAATGTGCGGAAGGCCACTTTAAAGAAATTTGGTATCATGTTATTGCGTTTTGATTTTTCGAAAGCCCACTTCGGCAGGCTTTCCGGACGCAATATTAACGGCCGCACTCGCGAGAAAGCAGCCAACTTATCTATTGGCAGCTCTTTCTTCAGGCTATTTTTATATTCCAATGGTGTTTTGCCGGTTATCTCTTTGAAAACGCGGTTAAAGGTCCTTTGGGAATTAAACCCCGACTCGCAGGCAATCCCAAGCAAGGTAAGCCGTTCGTAAGCGGGGTCCTGCATTTTTCTGGCAACTTCACGAACCCGGAATTCATTGATAAAGTCGCTGAAGTTCTTTTCCAATCCAACGTTTATGATTCGGGACAGGTCATGCGGATGAATATTAAGTTTTGCCGCCAGCGTGGCCAAAGTCAGTTCGGCATCCTCATAGAGTCGATTTGCCGATATCATTTCTTTCAGCCTTCGCCCCTTTTCTCTCGCATAGGATCTGTCGATTATTGGCATGCCTGGTTCAATACCGTTGTCCGGTCTCAATAGTATATCGACGGCCATTCCGATCACCATAAAAGCAATGGCAAAACAGAAAATGTCGCTAAACACCCATAAGAGGCAGAATACACCGAGCACAAACAGCAGTCTATTCAACTGTCGGAATGCAAGATGCGGCCGGTCCATCAGTGCCGGCCGCTGGTTATCATAGAAACGCTGTATCAGCCGGTGCGATAGGTATAAGTAAACTATAGTGAGAACTGGTATTAGCCAGACGGGCATCCAATATCCTGCGAGCAAGGGGCAAAAATACAGTATGTCTTTCCGGCTAAACCGCCGGTCCGGGCAGGTTCGCTGCCGAACATAAAAATATAACAGCGGTCCGATTGCGGGTGAGAAAACCGGCGTAAGTCCGCCGGCTTTCAATGTGATTGCGGCTAAGGCTGAACCTAAAAATAAGTTGGCAGTTCGATATTGCCTTTTAGCCAGGACTAAAAGTAATGCAAGCGTGAAGCCTGAGAACAGTATTCCCATAGACACGAGGTTATATAGATCGCCATGGAAAAAATAGGGCCGCAAGTTCAGCTAATATTTTTAATTATTGTTTCTATCGATCTTTGTCATATCATAAATCTTTATTCCGACCTAAGACTTTTTACCGGGTTGGCTAAAGCGGCTTTTATGGCCTGGAAGCTTACCGTCAACAACGCGATCATCACGGATAAAATTCCGGCGGCAACAAACATCCACCAACTAACAGGTACCTTATAAGCAAAACCATCCAGCCATTTATGCGCAAACAGCCAGCCTATCGGCGTAGCGATAATAAATGCGACGCCTACCAGCCACATAAACTCTTTTGAAAGCAAACCGACAACGCCGGCAACGCTTGCGCCCAGCACCTTGCGGATACCGATCTCTTTCTGGCGCTGCTCGGCGCTGAAGGCTGCCAGGCCAAACAACCCGAGGCACGAGATCAAAATGGCCATTATGGTAAATGAGTTGATGATCTGCGACAGGCTGATCTCAGCCGAATACTGCTTTTGCACCTCCTGATCGAGGAAACTGAATTCAAAAGGTACGCCTGGCAGATCTTTTTGCCAGATGCTTCCGATCCTGCCCAATGCCGTTTTATAATCATTGCTGCTTATCGAAACCGTCATGAATGAAAATGCATTCGGGTCGCCGTTATAAAACAACATAAATGGCCTTACCTCGCCGTGCAGCGAGTTATAGTTAAAATCCTTCATTACACCAACTACCTCAACGTAGCTTATAGGCCCGTTTAGGTATTGGCTGTAAAGTCGTGTACCCGGCGCTTTTTCGGGCTTTAGCCCAAGGCGCTTGCATAGCGTTTCATTGATGAGTGTTTTGATAGTATCCTTAATATGGAAATCACGCCCGGCTATGATCTTAATGCCGTTGGCTTTCACAAAATTTTCATCCACATCCATATTTTGCGCATCGACAGCCGTTGATTGATTACCTCCCGATAAATAAACGCCATGGTCGCGGCCGACAAACTGGCTCAGGTAATTATTGGAGCGGCTTACTGCTTTCACTTCTGACAATTGTTGCAGATCGGAAGCCAGGGCGGTCATTTTTTTCTGCTGGTTGTCCGTGTAGAAACTGAAAATCAATTTTTGATTTTTATCAAAGCCAAGGTCTTTATTCTTAATATAGTTCAGTTGGCTGTAGATGATAATAATACTGGTTATCAGCACAATGGAAAGCACAAATTGGAACACAACCAGTGAGCGCCGGATTCCGGATGCCGAGATCTGGCTGGTGAAGTTGCCTTTCATTACCTTGATGGCTTCGAAAGCCGACAGGTAGAAGGCCGGGTAGCTCCCGGCAACGACCCCGGTGATGATCACGATGCTCAACAGCATCACCCAGATGCTATAATTCTTTAGCAGATCGAATTGAATATCGGTTTGCGTTATTTGATTCAGATAAGGCAACGCCAAGTAGAGTAACGGCAGCGCCAGGGCCACACCAATAAGTGACAGGAGGAACGATTCCCCCAGGAATTGTTTGATCAGGTCCATCTTGCCTGCGCCAACTACTTTACGGACGCCCACTTCCTTAGCCCGCTTCGAGGCCCGGGCTGTGGACAAATTCATGAAATTGATGCAGGCTATCAGTTGGATCATTATAGCGATCAAGGCAAGGATGGTCAGCAGTGTTGGGCTGATGGTCTTGCCGGGTTCGTTTTCGTAACCGGTGGTGGTATGGATGGATGAGACAGGCTGCAGATGCAGCACTTTGGTCATACCTAAAGATTTGAGCTGCTGCGCGCCGTATTTTTCAAGGAGATCAGGAAACTTTTTCTCCAGGGCTGCTGCGCTGGCGCCGGGTCGCAGTTTAATAAATGAGTTGGTATAATTATAACCTGCCCAAGCGGTGTTGTCAGCGGTGAACTGACCTGTCCCGCCGCTGTGCATGGTGACGAATATGTTGATATCGAGGATTGATTTGCCAAGGGAATTATCCACTACAGCGGCAACCCGGAAATCATGCTTTCCATCGCCGTTATCAATGGTGATCACTTTGTTAATCGGGTCGTCATTGCCAAATAGTTTATCGGCAACCGACTTTTGTAGTACAATTGAGTAGGGCTGAGCTATTACACCCGGCGTGTTTTTGCCGTAAACAAAATGATAAGTGAAGACATCAAAAAAGGTCGAGTCGACGTAAGTCAGTTTTTCTTCATAAAAAGATTTTTCCTTGTACCGGAGCAGATTTTTGCTATTACCGAAGTTAGCAGTTCGCGTAAACTGCAACACCTCAGGGTAATCCCGCTTAATGGCAGGAGCTATGGGGGGCGAAGTCGTTGCACTGTGATGTTTGTCGCCCGCAATGGCTAAATCGGAATTAATGCGATAAATGTCCTTTGCATTTTTATGATGCCGGTCATAGCTATATTGGTCCTGCACATATAAGAGGATATACAGACAGCAGAGCGTGCCAATAGCAAGTCCGATGATATTGATGAAGCTGAACGTTTTATTCTTCAGCAAAAAGCGAACGGCGGTTTTGAGATAACTTCTGATCATGGCAACAGTTTGAGTTTGACGACATTACGTAACAGTCACAAACCCCCAATTGGATGCCAAATATGTAAATAATTGATTATCAATAAAATGAAAAGATTTAACCGAGGCCACGCGTTCGGTTTTGATACAGCATGTGTACGATTACGCGGGGTCATTGACTCGGCCGGAAATAGCTATACAATTTGGTGAGTAAATCCTGCCATAGCTTTACAGTTGTTTCTGTTAATCCTGAGAATAACTATACAGGGTATTTTTTAAAGATAACGTTTAACTATAGGCCACCTTCCACTATCATAAGCTGCAGCTTTAAAACAGCGGCAACGGTTACAGAGTCGGTTATTTTTCCGCTGCAAACCTTATGATAGACCTCGGCGAACGGCATTTTTCGTATCGTCAGCTTTTCGGTGTCCTCGGGTTCGGGGTCAAACTGTTGCAGTTCGCGTGCCAGGTAAATGATGCAGAGCTCATCGGTTACCGAGTTCGAAAGGTGCATGCGCAATAATTCGGCCCAGCGATCTGCTTTGAGGCCGGTTTCTTCCAGCAATTCGCGTTTGGCCGACTCCAACGGGGCGATGTCCAGTGCACCTCCTCCTTCCGGTATTTCCCAGCTATAGCAATCCGGTGCAAAACGGTATTGACCGACCATATAGATATTCATTTCTGCATCCAACGGGATGATACCAATGGCCAGGCCTTTGAAATGAACTTTCCCATAAATCCCCGGGTTCCCGGCCGGGTTGATCACCTGGTATTCCGTAAGATTAATCCATTGATTATCGTAAACATTCTTTTGGGAAACTATTTTCCACGGATTTTCTTCAGAATCAAACATAACGTGCATATTTTTTCAAAAGTAACATAGCTGCCTGTAACTTTATCGTTATTGCTTCAGTCTATTGACTATATGCGCTACTTCCTTTGCATCGTACTTCCTCCGCTGGCCGTTTTTACCACGGGCCGCATTGGTGCGTTTATATTGAATTGCCTGCTTACGCTTTTCCTCTGGGTGCCTGGGGTAGTTCACGCTATATTGGTGACCAATGATTTTTATGCCGAACGCCGTCACCGCCGGATGGTTCGCGCAATGAAGAAGTCCTGGTGAGTACGCCAGACTTAAGCTAACTTTTCCACATTTTTTCCACACCGCAAACAAAAGCCTAATCCGATTGTATTTTTTTTCAGGTGTAGAAAATATACCCGGTCAACTTAAAGATTTGAGCAGTATTTAAACAAGCGAAAATAGTTTTTAAGCCCGAAGTATGTTCTTTCCATCTGCATGGAACGTCTTAGCGTGTTCCACTACTTGAAAAATAGCCCGAAATCTCTGTTACGATCATGTTATTCATGTTTGGGATTTCCGCTTAATTGGTTATGAAAACTTATTTGAAGCATTAATATTTGAAAAATATTAATGATAAGATACGTTTTGCTAATTAATAAGCAATGATATAACAATTTAAAATAAATTTTGTTTCTTTTGGAGAAATTTTATACCTTTGAAAAAAAACAAAATTGAGCCTATGTAGAAAGTATACAAAACCCTAATTGATATATAAACTACTTGAATGAACCTGAAAAACTGTACCCTTAGGGGGATGCCGCCAAATGCGGGATCCTTCGCGGCAACTTTTTTTACACATTTCGGAGCTTGTGGTTCTTCCGGCTCCAGCGTTGCCGTATTTTACAACGCAGGTATTTTAATTCCCCCCTCATCTGCGTTCAGCAAATTTTTCGAAATAATAAGTAACGGCGTATATGCGCTGATTTCAAAAATTATTTTTCTGAGCTCGCCGGCGTATGATTTTTCTCCCGCCTGGAACAAGAGCCCCTTAATTAATAATAAAATAGCTTTTGCTATATGCCGGTCATACGTGCGATATGAAAAAAGGGCACGAAGCAGTTTCTTTATCTTTTTGCTAAAGTAAGCTTGCCGGTTAGTTTAAAATGTTACTTATTAAATCTATTTGATAAAAAATTCGCGAAAAAATAGTCTGAACCCGACAAATTCTATTAGGTTAATCTACTAAATAACCGGGAACTTTAAAATTTTTTTAAGAAGCAGAAACAGAACCTTGCTGAATAGTTAAATGAACAAATTAGCCCTTACCACTATGAGCAAAATAGCACAATCCCCATTGATTATGGCGCTCGCCTTAATCTTAATCCTTTTTGTGTCATCCTGTAAGAAGGATGCTCAGCCGAATCTAACGCAGACCGCTGTTAATACTATAGCAAATGCCGTGCCAAGACAGATGGCATTAGCGAGTTCAATTCTTGGAGAAACTCATCTTAAGCTAAGTACCCCCATTTCTCTTTACAATAAAAGCAACATTACCATCAGCGGCGATTCCATTAACGGTGGGATACTGCCCTGTATACAACTCACCAACTGTACCAATATACATATCACTAAATGCCGTATTACCAATTCGTCGAACTACGGCATACTTATAGGTAGCGGGTGCTCAAATATTCTTATCGACAGCTGTTATATCACCAACGTCGCCGGCGGTGTTTTTGCCGTTGGCTGTCCGAATGGCTCCATCCGGGTAAACAGTAACCAAATGCTGAATATGAGGGGGCCATTCCCAAAGGGTGATTTCGTACAGTTTAGTAATGTTGGAGGCCATAATAACCGGATCCAATACAATATTTGCGAAAATGTACCTGGACAAAGCAATCCTGAAGACGGCATAAGCATTTACAAAAGTAATGGGGTTGCCGGCGACCCGATACTGATTAATGGAAATACCATAAAAGGCGGTGGTCCCAGCACCACCGGCGCAGGTATCACCGTTGGCGACCAAGGTGGCAGCTATATTCTTGCGGAGAACAATACTGTGGTGAATACGGGGAGCATGGGAATGCAGGTAGCAGGCGGGCACGACATCCAGTTATATAACAATACGATAAGCAGTATAGCATTTCCCTGGTCGCACGTCGGATTGGGAAGTGGTAACTATTCAGGACAGGCAAGTTATAATATTACAATAAATGCCAACCGTGTTTATTGGATATCCGGGTTGCCTGCCGATCAATTGAAAGGTTCGAAAAGCATTGAAAAGGACGCACATTACCAAGCCGGAACACCTATGCCGACTGGCTGGCTCACCAATAAACTAGGGCCGTCTGCCATGACTAACTCACCTTCAATTTCGATACCAGCAGCTACTGTGCAGATTACACAGCCAGTTAGGAGCAGCTTTGGCTACACCCTAAAATATTCGGCCCCTATTTCTCTCACCGGCGCGCACAATCTTATCATAAGCGGAGACTCAATTAACGGAGGCACAGTGCCGTGTATCACGCTGATCAATTGCTCAAACATTACTATTAAACATTGTAAGCTCGGAAATTCAACAAATCTGGGGATATATGTTACCGGTTGCACCAGCGTCATGGTCGACAGCAATTACGTCACTAATGTATCGACCGGGGTGTATGCCGTAAACAGCAAAAGCATACAAGTTGAACATAACCAAATGAAAAATATGCGTGGGCCTTACCCGCGCGGCTCATTTGTACAGTTTGATAATGTAACGGGCACCTATAACCGGGTGCTTTCTAACCAACTTGAAAATATATCCGGATCAAGTAATCCCGAAGATGCCATCAGCATGTTCAAAAGCAGCGGCACTTCTGCCGACCCGATTTACATCATTAATAATTGGATAAGAGGCGGAGGGCCGAGCAAAACAGGCGGCGGTATTATGCTGGGCGATAACGGAGGAAGCTACCAGGTAGCCGAATACAATACCCTGGTGAATCCGGGTCAATACGGGGCCGCGGTGTCTGGCGGAACGAACATGCAGTTAATCGGAAATAAGATATACAGCACGGCCGAATCCTTCAGCAACGTAGGTCTGTATTACTGGAACCAGTCGGGACTGCCGAGCTCTGCCATCAATATCAGCAATAACCGGGTTAACTTCACGAGCGGGCAATACGGACTTAATAATTTCTTTTTAGGCGCAGGCAATGCAACGCCGACGGGCTGGAGCACAAATGTATACGATCCGACGGTATTACCGACCTCGCTTCCCGCAACAATAATTACCTGGTAAAAATCAGCAACATATAAACAACAATAAAACGCCCTATGACACAGCTCAAATCAAAGAAAAGGAAAAAGAGATCGCCCGGTTGATTAACCGCTGCCCGATGCAGACCAACCTATTTAATCTATCACAAAATTTCGCGCGCAAAAAAAGAACGGCAATACACTGTTTTGCCTAAGTTATGAGTAAACGAAATTTTTTTATTAATAAGTTAAAAAAACAGCCCTTTAATTAATTTAAAAAACTAAAATGATGATCCCAAAAAACAGTTTTAAGCGGGTATTCTCCCGAGCGTTTGTAACGACTGCAGTACTTACTACCCTTCTCGCAACCTCATGCCAGAAGGAGGCCACCCCCGCGCCGACTTATGATGCT
>DASZVE010000095.1:0-38117 GCA_035547095.1 Mucilaginibacter sp. | reverse complement strand
GCCCGATAAGCCCTTGTTCGTTAACGTAGGCGACGAGATCAAGCCCGGCGACGTGCTTTGTATCATCGAGGCGATGAAGCTGTTCAACGAGATCGAGTCGGAAGTGTCGGGCCGCATCGTGAAGGTGCTGGTTGACAACGCCTCCCCTGTCGAGTACGATCAGCCGCTGTTTTTAGTAGAACCATAATAATTTGATGATTGGCCAATTTGAAGATTTGAAAATGAATCTTCAGGGCTGCACGCGATTTGAAAATGTTTCAAATCGCCACATTTTCAAATTTTCAAATTAAAAAGATGTTTAAAAAAATACTGATAGCTAACCGTGGCGAAATTGCCCTTCGTGTTATCCGCACCTGCAAGGAGATGGGCATTAAAACCGTAGCGGTTTATTCCACGGTCGACAGGGACAGCCTGCACGTTCGCTTCGCCGACGAGGCGGTGTGTATCGGTCCGCCCCCGAGCAAAGATTCATACCTCAATATCCCCAATATCATATCTGCCGCCGAACTGACCAATGCCGACGCTATACATCCGGGTTATGGCTTTTTGTCGGAGAACGCTAAGTTTTCGGCTATTTGCGCCGATTACGGCATCAAGTTCATCGGCGCTACTGCCGACCAGATCAATGCCATGGGCGACAAGGCCTCGGCCAAAGCGACCATGAAGAAAGCCGGCGTACCGACTATCCCCGGTTCGGAAGGCTTGCTAGCCGACGTGAAGGAAGGAATTACCTTAGCCAACAAAATCGGCTACCCGGTTATTCTGAAGGCTACTGCCGGCGGCGGCGGCCGCGGTATGCGTTTGGTTTGGAAAGACGAAGAATTTGAACCGGCCTGGGATTCGGCGCGTGCCGAAGCCGGCGCCGCTTTTGGTAACGACGGTATTTATTTAGAGAAATACGTGGTCGACCCGCGCCACATTGAAATACAGGTAGTAGGCGACCAGTTTGGCAAGGTTTGCCACCTTTCGGAACGCGACTGCTCGATACAGCGCCGTCACCAGAAACTGGTGGAAGAATCACCTTCACCCTTCATGACGGAGAAGCTCCGCAAAAAAATGGGCGAAGCCGCTATTAAAGGTGCCAAAGCTGTGAAATACGAAGGCGCCGGAACGGTTGAGTTTTTGGTCGACAAGGACCGCAACTTCTATTTCATGGAGATGAACACCCGTATCCAGGTGGAGCACCCGGTAACCGAGGAAGTGATCAACTTCGACCTGATCAAGGAACAGATCAAGGTAGCGGCCGGTATCCCGATTTCGGGCAAGAACTACGAGCCGGTGATGCACGCCATCGAGTGCCGCATCAACGCCGAAGATCCTTTCAACAATTTCCGGCCCGCACCGGGAAAGATCACCAACTTCCACTCGCCCGGCGGGCATGGCGTTCGCGTGGACACGCACGTGTATTCCGGCTATGTGATCCCGCCGAATTACGATTCTATGATCGCTAAGGTGATCTGTATGGCGCAAACACGCGAAGAGGCTTTGGCCACCATGGAACGAGCCTTAAGCGAGTTCGTGATCGAGGGTATAAAAACCACCATTCCTTTTCACCTAAAATTGTTACAGGATCCTAACTTCAGAGCAGGTAACTTTACCACCAAATTCATGGAAAGCTTCGAATATTCGGAATAATTTACCCTTCGATAACAAATTTAATCGTAAATAGCACCCCCAAACGGCGTGATGCCGTTTTAGTACGATAATGAGTAAGCTAAGCGACAAGATCATCAAGTCCATCAAGGATAAAAGCAAGAACCTGGAAGCCGAGATGTCTTTTTTCGACCACCTGGAAGAGCTAAGATGGCATTTGGTGCGCTCGGCCCTGGCTATTGTCGTTTTCAGTATCCTCGCCTTTGTTTATTACGATTTTATTTTCGACCACGTCATCATGGCGCCCAGCAAAGTGGATTTCTGGACTTACCGTATGATGTGTAATGTCGGCCACTTCCTCGAAAGCAACGTTGCCTGGCCCCATTTTAAAGCCTCCGATTTTTGCATCGACAAGATCAATGTAAAACTGATCAATACGGAGCTTGCCGGTCAGTTTAACTTGCAGATCAACTCTTCTTTATTGATCGGTCTGGTTGCGGGCATCCCTTATCTTTTGTTTGAGTTGTGGCGGTTTATACGGCCGGCCCTGCACGAGAAAGAACGTAAAGCCGCCAGCGGTTTCGTGTTTTATGCCTCGTCGCTGTTTATCATCGGTGTATTGTTCGGCTATTTCGTTATCACGCCGTTGTCTATCAGGTTCCTGGCCGGTTATACGGTAAGCAACACCATCGATAATTTATTCAGCATAGATTCCTACATTTCTTCGGTAGGCACTTTAACTATCGGCACCGGCGTAGTATTTCAAATGCCTATACTGGTATACATCCTGGCCAACATCGGTATATTGACGCCTAAGTTTATGCGGAGCACGCGCCGTTACGCCATCGTGGTTATCCTCATCATCGCGGCCATCGTAACGCCAACACCCGACGCCCTGACCATGACGGTTGTGGCTATCCCGTTGTTGCTGTTGTATGAACTCAGTATCAGCGTGGCCGCCCTGGTGGAAAGACGGCGTAAAAAACGCAACGACGAGCTAACCATTAGCTGATACTAAAGCGTTTAACAAAATCTTTACTTTCGTTGCCCGGATTTTCTGATAGCTTTGGACAATGAATAACCTAAAAATTGCCATCGGCTCGGACCATGCCGGCTTCGAGTACAAGGAAATTATCAAGCAGTGGTTAGACGCTGCGATTGTAAAAGATTTCGGCGCTTATTCCCCCAATTCCGCCGACTACCCCGACTTCGCGCACCCCGTCGCGTCGGCCGTTGAAAACGGCGAATTCGATTTCGGCATACTGGTGTGCGGCAGCGCAAACGGTGTAGCCATCACAGCCAATAAACACCAGGGTATCCGCGCGGCTATTTGCTGGCAGGAAGAACTGGCCGGGCTTGCCCGCAGGCACAACGACGCCAACATCGTATGTATCCCCGCACGCTTTATCACGATAGAGGAAACGGAAAAGATCGTCAAAACTTTCCTGGATACCGAATTTGAAGGCGGGCGGCATGCTACCCGGGTGGGGAAGATCGCTTGTTAGATGGAAAGCAGAAAGACTAAAGCTTAATGACTGCCTGGTTAACTAATTACCGGTTAACGAATCACTAATTAACGAACCATAAATGAAACAAAATTACTTACTCATCGCCGCGCTTGCTATCGGGACATACGCCAGCGCGCAAAAAACGGCCGACCCATCAAAATATGCCAGGCTTATCACGGCGCAGGGTGCCAAAAAACACCTGAGCATCCTGGCTTCTGACGCTTTCGAGGGCCGCGAAACCGGCAAGCCGGGCGCGGATAAAGCAGCGCATTATCTTGAAGCCCAATTCAAGAAAATGGGTTTGAAGCCGCCGGTAAATGGATCGTACTTTTTGAATATTCCGCTGGTTGAAAATTCAACGAAGATCACTTTCAGCGCCAACAACCAGGAACTGGTTAACGGGCAGGATTTTTTTGCGGGCCGCGGAAATATCGCCGGCAGGGATATCAATACCGGTAATATCGTGTTCGTGGGCTATGGCACGGATGCAGAGACTGGCGCCACCGATTTGAACGACAAAGTATTGTTGTGGATCAACGAAGACAAACCCGAAGAAGGTAAAACCGCCAACACCGGCTACCGCATGTCGAACGCCCGTATGGCCATACTGAAAAGCCTGCAGGAAAAAAAACCTGCTTTGATATTGGCTGTAAACCCCGATGTTGCCAACCTGCTGAAAAGGATGCGCGGCTCGATCATGAGCGCCCGTTTGTCGATCAAACAGGATGCTGCCAAGCCTGTTGCAGCGCAGGCCCCGGTACTGAACATCGCACCTGCTACGGCTGACATGATCATCAAACCGGCGGGTAAAACTTATGATGAGTTGCGCAAAGGTGAGGTACAAACATTGAAGGCTGATATTAAAGCCAGTATCCATACCGACCAAAAAGATGTAAAAGCCGTTGACGTGCTCGGCTTCCTGCCGGGCACCGACCTGAAAGATGAGGTGCTGATCTTTTCGGCGCACTATGACCATATTGGCTTAAACCCGAACGGCCCTGACAAAGTAAATAACGGCGCCGACGATGATGGCTCGGGCACAACCGGCATACTGGAAATCGCGAGGGCTTTTATGCAGGCTAAGAAGGATGGCCACGGCCCGCGCCGGAGCATCCTATTCTTGGGCAACGTGGGTGAAGAAAAAGGCTTGCTGGGCTCGGAATATTATACCGATCACCCGGTGTTCCCGCTGGCCAATACCATTACCGACCTGAATATCGATATGATCGGCCGCGTAGGTTTTGATTACATCGGCAAACCGGATTCCGCCAATTATGTGTACGTGATCGGTTCGGCTATGCTGAGCAAGGAACTGCACCAGGTAAACGAGGATGCCAATAACAAATACACGCACATCGACCTCGACTATAAATACGACGACCCGAACGACCCGAACCGGTTTTACTATCGCTCGGACCATTACAATTTCGCCAAGCACGGCGTACCGATCATCTTCTATTTTAACGGTGTTCACGCCGATTACCACCAGCCCGGCGACGAGGTAAGCAAGATCAACTTTCCCCTGCTGGCCAAACGTGCTCGATTGGTATTTTATACCGGCTGGGAGCTGGCGAACATGGACAACAGGCCGACAGTGGATGGGCAGGCATCAGGCAAGTGATTGGTTAATCAGTTAACTGGTTGATTAGGATTAACCCGGTCAACTTAATTCAAGCAAAAGACTTACGAAGTTTCGAAAACTTCGTAAGTCTTTTTTTATTTTTACCGCATGGCACATCACGCGGAAGAATTTTTGGTTGACTCTGAGGCTAAGGCGTTTGACAAAGACCACCGACGTATTATCAATTTCAATATCGGCAGGTATGACGCCGCGGTAGAGCGGGGTTTATCGAGACTGATCAACCTGGATAATGCCAAAAAGAAGGGACATGTGATCAAATGGCGGGCGATGGAAAACCTGGATAAGTTCCTCCCCGAATTTGAGTCGAACTTCCAGAAACGCGGCGGTAAGGTCATCTGGGCCAATGATGCCGAAGAGGCCAACCGCGAGATACTGAATATTCTCAAAAAAGCCGGCGCCAAAACCGTCGTCAAATCCAAGTCGATGGTCACGGAAGAGATCAAGCTGAACGAATTCCTGGAAGAACATCATATCCAGTCGCTGGAAACCGACCTGGGCGAATATATTGTACAGTTACTCGGTCAGCCGCCATACCATATTGTTACCCCGGCGATGCACCTCTCCAAGGAGGACATTGCCAAACTGTTCAACGAAAAGTTCGGCACCCCGATAGATTCCACGCCCGAACAACTGACCGCCAAAGCCCGTGAGCTGCTGCGCGACAAATATGTACAGGCGGACGTCGGTATTACCGGCGCCAACTTCCTGATAGCGGATACCGGCAGCATCGCAGTCAGCGAGAATGAAGGCAATGCGCGGTTAAGCGTGGCGTTCCCGAAGATCCATATCGCAGTGGTCGGCATCGAAAAAATGATCCCGTCCATTGCCGATCTTGACCTGTTCTGGCCGATGCTGGCTACGCACGGCACGGGGCAAAACCTGACAGTTTACAACACTATTCTTAGCGGCCCGCGCCAACCCGGCGAAACCGACGGCCCCGAGGAAATGTATGTAGTACTGCTTGACAACGGGCGCACCAATTTATTGGCCCAAAAGGAGCAGCGCCAGGGGCTTTATTGTATCCGCTGCGGCGCCTGCCTTAATGCTTGCCCGGTTTACAAGAACATTGGCGGTCATACATACGAGACTACCTACAGCGGGCCTATTGGTTCAGTCATCACCCCGCACATGCAGGGCATGGAGGAGTTTAAGCACCTGAGCTATGCATCCAGCCTGTGCGGTAAATGTACCGAGGTTTGCCCGGTAAAGATCGACATTCATAAAATGCTGCTGCTTAACCGCCGCGATGCAGTAAAGGACGGCATCGTCGCCAAAAAAGAGCAGTGGGGCTGGTCCATCTGGAAGAAAGGAATGCTAAGCCGTAAGCTGACGGACTTTTTCAGCGGAAAAACCAAAAATCTGCTGCTGCGTACCTTTTTCAAGAAAAAATGGGGCCATCTGCGCGACATGCCGAAGGTTTCTGAAAAATCATTCAGCCAAATGTGGAGCGAGAGGAATAGTTCGGAGTCCTAAGTCTAAAGTCATAAGTCGAGTTATGCGACTTTGGACTAAGGACTCAGGACTTTAAACTTAATCAATGCACATTCCCGAAACCGAACTCCTTGTAGGTGCTCGGCGTATCGTTTTCGCTGGTAAAAGCAAAAGTGTAGGTGGTCATCCAGGTATCAAAATCGGCATTCTTCTCTTTCGAAGGCTGCATGTAAAGGCTGCGCAGCATATACAGGCCCTCCCTGGTCAGTTTAAGATAGATCATCCCCTGTTTGTCCGAAACCAGCTTTTGCACAAAGACGCTATTACCGGCCGTTTTGATATAAAATATCACTGTTGCGTTGGCCAGCGGTTTGCCTTTGAAAAGTACCGTTCCCGCAATGTCGTCTCCATAATTGCCTTTGTAAGGATTGTCTTTCAACACGATCTCATATTCCTGGCCCAGCGGCTTTTCAAAGTCGTTGGGATTGTGCTTGTCCACTTCAAGGAGCGATTTCAAATACCAGGTATATCTTTCCCTGAAACTATCTTTGCTGCCGTTCTTCGCTTTTTCCGAGTATTGGTTCAGCCCCTCATCATCCAGTATTTTAAGGAAGTCGTCACGTTCGATATCATCTGTTACCGGCTTTCTGTCCACCTCTAAAATGTTCAATCCTTCATTTTCAACCTTTACCCCGGCGACGGTGTCTTTTACTGTACTAAGCAGGTCGATCTTTTTTTTGCCTGAATGGAGTATAAATTTTTCCGTTTTGGATGCATCGAAACCCATATCGTATTGCTTCACCATCTGGTTCAGGTCGAGCACATGCACCTTTACCTGGTCGCCTTTATGCGGGTAGAAGGTTTCGGGCATCAGGGCATAATCCTGGGCATAAGCATTAAAAGCGGTCGCTAACAGGCATACGATAAGAGAACAGATGTATTTCATGCGGATGAATATTGGATTCCCAAACATACAAAGTTTTGAAAACTTCAGTAGTTTCGCTTCATGGTTTTTGAACGTAAAAACGTTGATAATGACAAATTAGTCTCGTTTTATAAAGCTTTGGTGTGGCCCAGGCTGATCGAGGAGAAGATGCTGATCCTGCTCAGGCAGGGCCGTATCGGCAAATGGTTCTCCGGCATCGGGCAGGAGGCCATAGCGGTCGGCAGCACGCTGGCTATGCAGTCGAACGAGTATATCCTGCCGATGCACCGCAATTTAGGGGTTTTTACTACGCGCGATATACCGCTTTCCAAACTGATGGCGCAATGGCAGGGCAAGGCCTCGGGCTTTACCAAAGGGCGCGACCGATCGTTCCATTTCGGTACGCAGGAATATAAGATCATCGGTATGATATCGCACCTTGGCCCGCAGATGGCCCTGGCCGATGGGATAGCCCTGGCCGATGTACTGAGCAAGAAACAACGCGCCACACTGGTATACACCGGTGAAGGCGGCACCAGCGAAGGCGATTTCCATGAAGCATTGAATGTTGCGTCGGTTTGGAACCTCCCGGTCATTTTCCTGGTCGAAAATAATGGCTACGGTCTGTCGACGCCGGTTAACGAACAATACCATTGCGAAAAACTAAGCGACCGGGCGATAGGATACGGAATCGAAGGGCGGACGATCGACGGCAATAATATTTTGGAAGTTTATCATACGGTTAACGAACTGGCTGCAGACATCCGCCAAAACCCGCGGCCCGTGTTACTGGAATGTATGACCTTCCGCATGCGCGGGCACGAGGAAGCCTCGGGTATAAAATATGTTCCGCAGCATCTGTTCGATGAGTGGAAGGAAAAGGACCCGATCGCCAACTTTGAAAAGTTTTTGCTCGACGAAGGTGCACTTGATGCCGAAAAGATAGAGGTCATTAAGAAAGGCTTTACCACGCTGATCGATATCGAAATAGAGAAAGTATTCAGCGAGCCGGATATTATTCCTGATGTGACGGCAGAATTAGCCGACATGTATAAACCTTACAACTTTCCAACGTTACAACCTTCAAACATTACAACAAACAGGCGTTACATCGACGCCATCAGCGACGGGCTGCGGGCCGGCATGAAAAAATACGATAACCTGGTGCTGATGGGCCAGGATATTGCCGAATACGGCGGGGCGTTTAAAATAACACAGGGATTTGTTGAGGAATTCGGCCGCGGCCGGGTGCGCAATACGCCGATATGCGAGTCGGGTATTGTCGGCGCGGCGATGGGTTTGTCGATCAATGGCTATAAATCGGTTGTCGAGATGCAGTTCGCCGATTTTGTGACCTGCGCCTTTAACCAGGTAGTAAACAACTTAGCCAAAACACATTACCGCTGGGGACAGAACGTCGATGTTGTGGTTCGAATGCCGACGGGAGCGGGAACCGGAGCAGGACCGTTCCACTCACAAAGTAACGAAGCATGGTTTACCAAAACTCCCGGCCTGAAAGTGGTTTACCCGGCATTTCCGTCAGATGCGAAAGGCTTATTACTGGCAGCTATTGACGATCCTAACCCGGTAATTTATTTCGAACACAAATACCTGTACCGCAGCATCAGCGAGGATATACCGGATGATGATTATACCGTCGAAATAGGCAAGGCACGTGTTGTACAGGAAGGAACAGAAGTCAGCATCATCACTTACGGCCTCGGCGTACACTGGGCGCTGGAATATGCCAAAGCGCGTGGCGAACAGTCCATCGAGATCATCGACCTGCGCAGCCTGCAGCCCTGGGACAAGGAAGCTGTCGAGACGAGCGTAAAGAAAACCGGGAGGGCATTGATAGTACATGAGGACACGCTGACCAGCGGCTTCGGCGGCGAGATAGCCGCGCACCTGGCTGAACATTGTTTTCAATATTTAGATGCGCCTGTGATGCGCTGCGCCAGCCTGGATACGGCTATACCGATGAACAAGGCATTGGAAGACCAGTTCCTGGCAAAGGCAAGACTGGCGAAGATGATGGAGAACTTGTTGAATTATTAGTAACTTAGTACTATGACCACGCTGGAAGATATCTATAAAGAAGACCCTACTCAACGTGTAATCGATGAAGGAGCAGGTTGGGGTGCTGAGCAAATGCTAAAAGCGGGCGTACCTATCTTTTACAGGAATGAGAAATACCCCGAAACGCTGAAGGGCGATCTTTTTGTTAAAGAATATCCCAATGGAGCTAAGTTCCTGGTACGAAAAGAATTGACCAGCGATTATCGTTTGTTGGAGGAAATCATCAAATCATTGGACTAAATGCCCACTTTAGTTGTAATTGGCGGTCCGAATGGTTCTGGAAAAACTACACTCAGTTCGTACCTAATTCAAAAAGGACGGATTAAATCTCCGGTCATTAATCCTGACGAAATTGCTTTCAAGGAATTTGGCGACTATGGTTTTCATGTGAAGGCAGCGAGGACCGCATTAAATAGGCGAAAGCAGGCTCTCGCAACAAGAGAAGACTTCGCTTTTGAGACCACATTTTCTGGAAATTCAGAAGTCAATGAAGTTTCATCTGCAAAATCAGCAGGTTATAAGACTATACTGTATTATGTTGCTTTGGAATCCGTTCTGGATAATATCACTCGAGTCGAGGAGCGAAGAACCAACCTGGGTCATCATGTCGAAATGGAAGACGTTGTGAGAAGATACGAGAAAAGCCGACTCAGTCTTATAAAAAATATCAATCTGTTCGACAAGGCGTATTTATTCGACAATTCCGATATCCGGCGCTCACGCGTAGCTATTTTTGAGAATGGCAAACTGCGGTGGTCAAATGAAAAACATAAAAGTCATCCTTTCTATAAAGATTTATTGAATCCCTAAAACCTTTCGCCTTTTACCTTTCAGCTTTCACCTTAATCCTGCACCAACTCCACCTCGGCTACAGGACTAAAAAGATATATCCTTCGCGTAGCCACCTCGGTGCATTTATAGCGTTTGCGTAGTTTTTCATCTTTACGGAATACACGGCCATTTTTCAGCTTGAACAAAGCCTTCATCGGCACTTTGTCAACCGTGACGTGCTCGGGCTTGGGTGCATCGTACGAGCGGAGTGTTTTATACAGGTGCAGGTCGGAACAGCTTGACGCGGCAGGATTTTCGAGATAGCGAACAATGGCGCGCTTGATGTCGAACGGGAAAATATCCTGCTCAAAAAAAGGCTGCATCATTCGTTTAAAGTTCGCTTTCCATTCCATGCCATGCGGCTTAGCCCGGTGCTTGTGCTGGTTCCAGGTATGCAGGTGGGCGAACTCATGCACCGTCGTTACGAGGAAAGCATAGGCATTCAGGTCGTAATTAACGGAAATACGGTGTCCCTTGCCGCCATGCGGCGGGCGGTAGTCGCCAAACTTGCTGTTACGGTTGCGGGAAACTTTAAACTCACACTGAAAGTGATCTATCCAGCGGGCTATCAGGGGGGCAGCCGCCGGCGGGAGATATAGTTCTAATACCTTTACTTTATCCAATTTTACCTCTTCCCAAATATAAGCAGAAAGCTAAAAGCTGAAAGACTAAAGCTATTACCCGGCAAAAAAAAGCTTTCTGCTTTGGTCTTTTTGCTTTTGGCTTAATTATGCTGAATGCTGATATTGATTAGGCTTCAAATCTAGTTTTTTAGTTTTCTCGGATGCCAGGTGCAAATTAAACTTAGTTTGCAAAATTAGCCCAAATATCTGCTGTTCCGCCAAACACCTTCGCAATTCTGAAAGCCATTTCAGGAGTAATATCCGATCTTTCATGAATGATTTTATTGTGGCTTTGACTTGAAATACCCAACATCTTTGCGGCTTCTGTAACTGTCAGATCATTTGCAACAATTACCTCCTCACGCAAAATTTCACCGGGGTGAATATATCTCATTTGTATAAATGAATTTGCCAAAAATGCTATTCGTATAATTTAATAATGAAAACGCATTTGAGTAATAGTCCCTTCTTCTCCTGGTATACTAACCTATGCTCCTCGTTAATGCGGCGCGACCACCATCCTGCATAATTATGTTTTAAGGGTTCTGGTTTTCCAATCCCCTCAAAAGGGGTTTCAGAAATGGACTGGATGAGTTTACTTATACGTTGTTGAATAATCTTATTTCCGGACTTTTTCCAATATGAGATATCAGCTTGCGCCCGGGGTAAATAAACAATCTTTACTTCCAAAGATCTTCCAGCTTAATTTCCTTTCCTTCTCTATTCTTAGCTTCTAACATTGCGGTATCCAACCACTTTTTGTTCGCTTCGCTCGAGATAAGATATTCTGTAGCATCAGAAGGAGGTTCATTTTCGTATGGAACATTAAAGCCGTCAAGAATCACTTGCAAAGCTCTTTGCTGTGCCTCATTTACTGGATGTATAACAATCGTTCCCATAAATCAAATTTAAGTTTAATAAAGAGAAAAAGCAAACACCCGCTTTAGCTTACCTGGGTTACCTTAACAGGTGAAATGTTATAAAACTGGCCAAATACGCCAGCGCCGTCATATAAGCGAATTGGGCCGCGGGCCAGCGCCAGTCTTTGGTTTCGCGGTAAACTACGGCCACGGTGCTGGCACACTGCATGGCAAAGGCATAAAACATCATCAGCGAAAAGGCTACCGCGACGGTAAACACGGGCTTGCCGGTTTCAGGATTCTTGGCGTCGTGCATCTTTTGCTGCACCGACTCTATTTTTTCCTCGTTGCCGCTGTAGATTGTGGCCATCGACCCGACGAACACCTCACGCGCAACAAACGATGTGATCAGCGCTATGCCGATCTTCCAGTCGAAGCCCAGCGGTTTGATCACCGGTTCGATAACATGTCCCAAAACGCCCGCGTAGGAGTTCTCCAGCTTTTCGGACGATATAGCCAACTGTTTATCCTCAGGGTTAAGTCCGGCATATCGCGGTTGTTCATATTTCTTTTCTATCCGTTGGAAACGATCGCCGGGCGCGTAAGATTTCAATACCCATAAAACCACCGATATGGCGATGATCACCTTGCCGGCCTGCAATACAAAAGTTTTTGCCCGCTCGTACATGGAGTGCCCTACGTTCTTCCAGCGCGGCATACGGTAAACGGGTAATTCCATGATGAAGTAACCCCTTTCGCGGGCCCTGATGATCTGTTTCATCACAAAGGCAACCGTCACTGCGGAAATAAGGCTGAAGACGTACATCCCGGTTAATGCCAGGCCCTGCAGGTTAAATATCCACCATACGTTGCGGTTTGGAACTACGAGGGCGATCAGCAAGGTGTAAACCGGCAATCGCGCGGAGCAGGTAACCAGCGGCGTAACCATAATGGTGATCATGCGGTCCTTCCAGTTCTCGATGGTCCGTGCGCTCATTATCGACGGCACCGCACAGGCAAAGCCGCCAATGAGCGGAACCACCGATTTGCCGTTCAGCCCGACCTTGCGCATGATCCTGTCCATCATAAAGGTGACGCGCGACATGTAGCCGGTATCCTCCAGGATGGAAATGAAACCAAAAAGTATGGCTATCTGCGGAATAAACACCATAACGCCGCTTAAGCCTCCCAGTATGCCATCGGCCACCAGGTTGGTCAGCGGGCCCGCGGGCAGTACCTTATGCAGTGACGTTTCGGCCCACACAAAAAGGTCGGCTATCAGCTGCATCGGGTAGGCCGACCATGCAAAGATCGACTGGAACATGAACAGCAGGATGGCAAAAAAAATGATGAAACCGAACGTTTTATGCGTCAATATCTTGTCGATCTTATTGCTCAGCGTTTCTTCGTGCGCCGTTACTTTCTGTTGTACCGTATCATACAGCAGGTCGTTGATAAAATTGTACCGGGCGATGGTTTCGGACGCCTGCGCTTTGGATGAATGGAAGCTATGCACCTGCTCCAGCTCTTCGATGCGGTCGCTTTCAGCCGGTGTCAGAAATTTCAGCGTTTCGTGCTGGTGAGCCAGTTGCAGTGCGAAGTAGGGATTATCCACCTGCATCTCTTCGCCAATCTGCGCGATCAGTTGCGGCGCAAGCGCTTCCACATCTATCGTATCTTCCTGCAATGCGATCTTATTGGCATGGCTGATGGCTTCTTTTAGTTTATCGATCCCTTCGATTTTTCGCGCTGAAATAGGTACCACCGGCACACCCAGTTTCTTAGCGAAGGCGTTTACGTCGATGGTAATCCCTGATTTTTTTGCCAGGTCCATCATATTCAGGGCTACGATGACAGGTATTTTAAGGTCGGCCACCTGGGTGTAAAGCAATAAATTGCGCTTCAGGTTTGAAGCGTCCAGGATAATGACCACCAGGTCGGGCCTGAGGGGATTAGCCTTGTCGGCCAAAACAGAAAATACAATGGATTCGTCGCGGCTTTTGGGATACAAGCTGTAGGTTCCGGGCAGGTCGATCACCTCAGCATAACGGCCATCGCCAAGCTCGAGGATACCGGTCTTTTTGTCAACCGTAACGCCCGGAAAATTGCCTATCTTTTGATTAAGCCCGGTTAGAACGTTAAAAAGTGTCGATTTACCGGTGTTTGGATTTCCTACAAGCGCAACTTTTATATCAGTCTTCACTTGTTAACAGAAAATTACTGGAGAATAATGGTGGAAGCTTCTCTTTTGCGCAAGCTTAATTGATAGCCCGAAACATGGATAGCGATAGGGTCGCCTAATGGAGCGATGCGCGATACCGTGATCTGCTCGCCCGGCAAACAACCCATCTCCATCAATTTAACCGACATTTCCAAGTCGGTAAATTCCTTTACTATTCCTGTTTCTCCTACCTCAAGTTGCGAAAGCTTCATATCATCTGATTAATGTCACAACAAATGTATACCTTATTTATATTAAATCCAAATAAGAACAAGTGATCTTGGTCACAATTTTGCCAGAAAAGGATGACCTTCGTCACTTTTTATGAAGCGCCTGGTTATCAGGCGTAGTGTTTTGGGGCTGAGCTTTGTACAGCGGGTACGTTTTTACCGAAATGCGGGCAGCCGCAGTCCTTCTTAAAAATGCCGCAGGATGCGAAGCTTATGCACAATAAAATTAAAAGGAAGTATTTGGCTATTTTCATGACCCGTTGCTTTGCTGCCAAGCAGCAAAGATGTATACGGTATAAACTTAGCTTTTTGTTGCTTTATTGCACAAGTTAATAAAACAAAAAAGTCCGCATTCGCGGACCATCTTTATACGTTCATTTGCCTGGACAATTAAGCGCCTACCAGCGACTGGTAATCGTCGGCCGACAAGAGCTGGCTGATTTCTGAGTTGTCTTTGATGCTGATCTTTACCATCCAGCCATCACCGTATGGATCGGTATTCACAGCTTCGGGCTTGGTGTCCAGGCCGGGGTTTACCTCGGTAACGGTTCCTGTTAACGGCATAAACAGGTCCGAAACGGTCTTTACCGCTTCAACGGTACCGAACACCTCTTCCTTTGCTACCTCCCTGCCTACTGAAGTAATGTCTACGTAAACTATGTCGCCCAGCTCGTGCTGCGCAAAGTCGGTAATGCCTACGATGGCCTCAGAGCCTTCGATCTTTACCCATTCGTGGTCTTTGGTGTATTTTAAATCAGCAGGAAAATTCATGTCGGTTAAATTTTGTCGGCCAAAAATAATAAAACTTACCCAACAAACTTTACAAAAAGCGACAGATAAAATAGCTAAAAACCGTAACACCAATGCATTGTTAAATAAATACATCAATACATACCGCAATGAAAAAGATCAGTTTAATCGCACCCGTTATTTTGGCGTTTTTTGCTTTAAACGCGTGCCATAACAACGCCAAAGACACAACCTCGACCGCCGACAGCGCCAATTTATCCAAAGACAGTTCAACCAAATCAGCCTCTACGGCACCCATAGCCGTGAGCGAATCGGACGCAAAGTTTGTTGTAACCGCAGCAGCCGATGGCATGGCCGAAGTACAATTGGGCAAAATAGCGGTTGCGAAAGCATCGTCAACCCGGGTTAAAAATTTCGGCGGAATGATGGTAACAGACCATTCCAAGGCCGGTAATGAGCTTGCCGCCATCGCTCAAAAGAAAAACATAACATTGCCTACCGCTCCTGACTCTTCGGCGCAAAAGAAGGCCAAGGACCTGGCGCTAAAATCTGGCAAGAATTTCGATAAAGCTTATGTCGACGCCATGGTTGACGGCCATAAAAAAGCCGTTAAATTGTTTGAAGATGGAATAAAGAATTTGCAGGACACTACCCTGAAAGCTTTTGCCACTAAAACACTTCCTACTTTAAAAATGCACCTCGACTCGATCAATGCCATTAAAAAAAGCATGAAATAAACGTCGTTCATTTTAAGCTGAAGGGAATAAGAGAAATACTTGTTCCCTTTATTTTTGTCTATTGAATTTTCTTAATATCGAAGTAAATACTTCATAATTCGAAATTGGGAACGCGATATTCGCTATTTTAGCATCATGTCATCACCTGTCATAACCGGCTTAATGGCCTACGGCATGTCGGGCCGGGTTTTTCACGCGCCATTTGTGCATTTGAACCAGGGCTTTGAATTACGGGCGGTGGTCGAGCGCCATGAGAAAAAAGCCGCGCTGGACCATCCCGGAATTATCAGCTACAACGGCGTCGACGACCTGTTAAATGACAGGCAGATAGAGTTCGTCATCATCAATACGCCGCCTCATACCCATTTCGACTTTGCCAAAAAAGCCATCGAGGCAGGCAAGCATGTGCTGATCGAAAAGCCCATAGTTACCACATCGGAAGAGGCGAGGTTTTTGTTCGACCTGGGCCGAAAAGCCGGCAGGCATGTGATGGTATACCAAAACCGCCGCTGGGACAGCGACTTCGTGTCGATGAAAAAAGTGATCGAAAGCGGTAGGCTGGGCGAGCTGATCGAAGTACATTTCCGTTTCGACCGTTACAAAACGACATTAAGCCCGAAAAGGTTTAAGGAGATGAAAGACCTTCCGGGCAACGGCCTGGTATACGACCTTGGCCCGCATCTTATCGACCAGGCGATAAGCCTGTTCGGAAAGCCCTTATCTTTTGAAAAAACTTCGGGCATCTACCGTGAAAATTCCGAAGTGCCGGATTATTTCAACTTCCATTTAAAGTACCCGCACCAGTTGAATGTGTACCTGACATCAGGTTTGCTGATCGCCGAGCCGCTTCCTTCTTTTGTGGCGCACGGTACGCTGGGAAGCTACATTAAAAAACGCGTTGATGTACAGGAAGCGCAACTGGATAATGGTATATGGCCAACTGATCGTGCTTATGGCATCGAACCGGAAGGCGACGAGGGGCTGCTTGTTACTTTTGACGAAGACGGCGGGAAGATCACCGAACGCGTAGCACACGAACGCGGCAATTATATGGGATTATTTGACGCGGTATATCATACTATCCGTAATAACGCGTTATACCCCATAACGGAAGAGCATATCGCCTGGCAACTGGAATTGCTCGAAGCTTGATTGATGTGCGGATGTGCAGATTTCAGATGTGCAAATGATGACACCTAAAACCAATAATAATCTGCACATCCGCACATTTGCATATCTGCACATCTATATATTTGCACATCAACCAGAATGCGTACATTTACCGATATCATGAAAAAACTACTGATAATACTCGGCCTTATCATATCAGCCGGCTGCACAAACGCGCAAAATAACAAGCAGAACATTGAGAATATACCTCCCTTTAAAATATTAAAGGCCGACAGCACCTGGTTTACCGCTGCCAACCTTAAAAAGCACAAGCCGGTAATGATCATCTATTTCTCGCCCGATTGCAGCCATTGCCAGCACCTGATGTACGAGATGAAGCCTAAAATGAAGGCTTTCGGTAATACGCAGATCGTGATGGTAACCTTTATGGATTATAACCTGCTAAGGATGGTGAAGAATTTCGTGCGCGATTTCGACCTGGCAAAGTATCCTAATGTTACCGTAGGTACCGAAGGACATACTTATATCGTTCAGCGATATTACCAGGTAAGAAGCACGCCATACATCGCGGTGTACGACCGTAAGGGCAAGCTGGTGCAGGCTTTTGAAAAATCGCCCACGATGGACGAACTGATCGCCGCGGTTAAGAAGACCTGAATAATTTAAACGTTTAATTCAACATTTCCGTCCGGTGGCTTGAATGCCAGGGGAATCTGAGTATCTTAGATAGGTATTAACCTCTCACAATTTATGCCCGGACAAAAAAGCTCCAACAAATTAGGCCTGTGGACCAGCGCTTCGCTGGTGGTGGGCAACATGATCGGCGCGGGCATTTTCCTGATGCCTTCAGCCATGGCGCCATTTGGCGGCATCGGGTTGCTGGGCTGGATTTTTTCAGCCATCGGCTCGTTTTTCCTGGCGAGGGTTTTCAGTCACCTGAGCAGCCTCGTCGCCGGGGCAAACGGCGGCCCCTATGCTTACACCCGGGCCGGCCTGGGCAATTTCGCAGGGTTTTTGGTGGGATGGGGCTATTGCCTCAGCACCTGCTGTGCCTGTACGGGCATCACCATCTCGTTCATCGGCGCGATGAGCACCTTTTTTCCCGAGCTGGCAAAAAACCCCATAGCTTCTATCCTTACCGGCCTGGCAACCATATGGTTCATTACCTGGGTGAACACCCGCGGCATCGGCACATCCGGGCGGCTTCAGTTGGTGACGGTTTTGCTCAAGCTGACACCGCTGCTGCTGGTTGGCATCGGCGGATTGTTCTTTATAAAAATGGGAAACTTTCACCCGTTCAACCTAACGGGCATGCCAACGTTCAGCACGATAACTACGGTTGCGGCCATGACCATGTTCGCATTCGTCGGTCTTGAATGCGCGACCATACCCGCCGGAAGCACCGAAAATTCGGGCAAAACCATCGCCAGGGCAACCACTTTGGGTATGTCGATCGTGGCGCTGATCTATGTCCTTTGCAGCTTCACCATGATCGGCTTAATACCTGCCAAAGCGCTTGCAAGCACAACCACGCCCTATGCCGATGCTGCAAGCCTGGTCTACGGACCATGGGCAAGGTACCTGGTGGGCGGCGGCGTGGCCATTGCGGCCTTTGGCGCCCTGAACGGCTGGACGCTGGTGCTGGGGCAGGTACCTTTCTCCATTGCGAGCGACGGCTTATTTCCGCCGATATTTGCACGAACCAACAAAAAAGGCGTGCCGGCGGCGGGTATGTTCATTTGCTGCGCGGTCATCTCGTGCCTGATGGCCATGAATTATACCAAAGGCCTGGTCGACCAGTTCAGGTTCCTGTTGCTTTTAGCGACGATGGGCATTTTAGTTCCCTACCTCATGACCTCCATCTCTTATATCATCATCTCCGTGCGGCAAAAGAACGCTAAAAAAGGAAGCATGGCTGGCGCTCTTTTATTGGGCCTGGCGGCCTGCATTTACGCGCTTTGGGAGATCATCGGCACAGGCGAAAAATCGATTTTATATGGTTTGCTGTTCCTTGTGGCAGGTGTGCCGTTTTATTTGTGGGTGCGCTATAAGAAACGTCTCCCTCAAAAACAGGTAAACTAGTTGCAGGCATTCGACGTCTCCGTTATTTCACCCTGTTTTCTGGATTATAGCCTTTCCAAAGCCATTCCAGCGCCTCAGCCAGCGTTTGAGCTTTTACTGCATGATCGACGTGACCTGCATTTCTGGCAAAAACAAACTGGTAAGCATACCCTTTTGCCGCTAACACTTTGGCCATATTTTCGTTAGCGAGCACCCAATCGTGCATGTTGTCGCGCATAACATTTGGGTTATACAGATCCTTGTCGCCTACTTCCATCCAGATACGTATGGGCTTTACAGGGCTTTCCGGGATTAAATGTTCATGAAATTCCCAGGCACCATGCGGCGTTTTCGGATCGTAGGGCCATTGCTGGTTGATATAGGTACCCGAATAGGTAAGTACACGGTGATACCATTCCGGATGATACCAGGCCATGATCAACGCGCAGGAGCCGCCGGAACTGCCGCCCATAGTGGCGCGGCCGTCGGGATCATGTGTTAGTTTCACCCCGCATTGGCTTTCCACCAGCGGCAATATTTCGCTTTCAACAAATTCCGCATACAAGCCCGACATGGTATCATATTCCAGTCCGCGTTCACTGCCCTGTGCATCGCCGCTGCCATTGCCAATGGAAATGGCGATCATCGCTGGCACTTTACGTTCGGCGATCAGATTATCAAGAACAGTAAATAGCATGTGGTCCGGCCCATCGGCGCCAACAATAAAAGGCGCTGCAGTGCCGGGGACATATTGTTTGGGAACATAAACTTCAATATGCCGGGTATACGGCGCCGGGTGGCTCGTGGTGACAATCAATTTAGCGGGGTCCGATGGATCGACGGTGCCAAAGGTCTTCGGCTCCCTTGCGATGCCCGGATAGATCTTGCTGTCCTTCGATTCTATCGTCAGCTTAAATAGGGTTCCCTGCGGGTTGCCCTCCTGTACTGCTGTTTCGGGCGCGGCATTATGTGTCGGACCGATAATAAAATTACCGTTGGAGACGGGTGAAGGAATGGTACCATCCGGCAATTCCGTGGCTGTAACATAACCGGGCGTATGCGGGTCGCGGGTGGGTATTTGGGCGATGGTGAGGTTTAAGCTAAGCGCTATAATAAATACAAGCGCTCCGGTAGTTATTTTGGTGATCTTCATCTGTTTTGGTATAACAAACCTTCTTATCATTCATAATTTTTGCCTGCATACAACAACGTTGCAAACAAATCCCAGGAAGGCGTAAAATCCACGACTACTAATGATTTTTCTGTTGATTCGATTAAAAAGTTCTCAATAGCAGATAGAAAATTTTCTAAATCTCTATTCTCCCAAGAATCAAGATTATCAATAAGGTCTTTATTAAATGATTTCATAAATAGAATAAAATCTTCTTTACTCTTTATGCGTTTCGAATTTTGTGTTCTCATATTATTGAAATAGACACTGATCTTTAAAGTTAAGGTACAAAAAATAGCTATGTCGCAAGCGTAATTTAAGAAACAAAAAGCCTCTCCGATATTTCCGAAGAGGCCTTAAAGTTTATGGCAGTTCTTGAAGCCCCTCTCTGCCGGAGAGGGGTTTGGGGTGAGGCTTATTCCCCATGCCCCTGTTCATGCAATTCCTCCGACCTGAACAGCTTGGCGCTGAAATAATCGTTATTCATGCGCGAAATGTTGGTCATTTTGATCTCCTTCGGGCATTCTGCTTCGCAGGCGCCTGTATTGGTACAGTTGCCGAAACCTTCTTCGTCCATTTGCGCCACCATAGATTGAACGCGGCGGTAACGCTCGGGCTGACCCTGCGGCAGCATACCCAACTGGGTGATCTTGGCGGAAACGAACAGCATCGCCGATGCATTCTTGCAGGCGGCCACGCAGGCTCCGCAGCCGATACATGTCGCCGAGTTGAATGCTTCATCGGCCATCACTTTAGGGATCGGTATGCTATTGGCATCCGGAACACCACCCGTATTTACTGACACAAACCCGCCGGCCTGCTGGATACGGTCGAATGCCGATCGGTCGACCGCCAGGTCTTTAATAACCGGGAACGGCTCCGCGCGCCAGGGCTCGATAGTGATCGTTTGCCCGTCGTGGAAACTGCGCATGTGCAATTGACAGGTTGTAATGGCCCTCTTTGGCCCGTGCGGATGACCGTTGATGTATAGCGAACACATCCCGCAAATACCTTCACGGCAGTCGTGGTCGAAATGTATCGGGTCCTCGCCTTTATGTACCAGGCTTTCGTTCACCACGTCCAGCATTTCGAGGAACGACATATCCGGCGAAATATTCTCCGCCTTATAGGTCACGAATTTACCCGCAGTCTGCGCATTTTTCTGACGCCATACTTTCAGCGTCAGGTTCATGTTTCCGTTACTCATTCTTTGTTAGATTTGAGATTTGAGATATGAGATTTGAGACTTTTGTTGCTCGTTCAAACCCAATATTTCAAACCAATTCATTCCAAGTTATTTTTCCAATGCGGATTTGAGAAACTCGTATCTCAAATCTTACATCTCATATCTATCGACTCAGCGTTTGCTGAAAAGCATAATTCATTTTCTGCAATTCATCAATCTGGCCTAATAAGTTATTTAACACTTCGTCACCCAATAAATTCAGTCTATTTGAAATCACCAACTGAGTTTGTAATTCGTAGGAGGACCCGTTTGCTATTCCAAGAAAATTTGAAAATTCCTTCTTAGAATTTCTTCCCGCGCCTTCAGCAATATTTGAAGGAATTGAAACTGCTGACCGTCTCGATTGACTTACTAAGCCAAACCTTTCATCAGATGGAAAATCGGCAGTGGCTTTGTAAACATCGACCGTCAGGTCTATTGCCTTATTCCAGATTTTCAACTCTTTTAAATTATGCATACCTATTAGATATCAGATATGAGATTTGAGATATAAGATAGATCAACTATAACTTTTACACCTTTAATTGCTATTTGAGACCTGTTACCAAAATTTAGACAAAGCACAATCTCACATCTCATATCTCACGTCTCAAATCTTACTTATAGCTTCTCTGTGTCAAATGTACTTCCTCAAAAACCAGCTCCTCTTTATGCAATTCTTCGGGCTGGTTATCGCCTTTGTATTCCCATGCGGCTACGAATGCAAAATGCTCGTCGTCGCGTTTGGCTTCGCCTTCGGGGGTCTGGGATTCTATGCGGAAGTGTCCGCCGCACGACTCCCTGCGCATCAGCGCATCATCCACCATCAGTTCGCCCAACTCGAGGAAATCGGCCACACGGCCGGCCTTTTCCAGCGACATGTTAAGCTCTTCGTTTTCGCCCAATACGATCACGTTCTTCCAGAAATCATCGCGCAGTTCCCGGATCAGGCCCTTGGCTTTTTTCAGACCTTCCTCGTTACGCGCCATACCGCAGTATTCCCACATAATGTGGCCCAACTGCCGGTGTATCTCATCCACGGTTTTGGTGCCCTTCAGCGCCAGCAGCTTATTTATCCGTTCCTCTACGTCCTTTCTGGCCTGCTCAAACGCCGGGTGACTGGTATTTACCGGCTTCGGCCCGATGCTTGCCAAATAATCGCCTACGGTATAGGGGATCACAAAATAGCCATCGGCCAAACCCTGCATCAGTGCGGAAGCACCGAGGCGGTTCGCCCCGTGATCAGAGAAATTACATTCACCTAAAGCATACAAGCCGGGGATGGTGGTCATCAGATTATAATCAACCCAAAGGCCGCCCATGGTATAATGCACAGCGGGGTAAATCCGCATAGGCACTTTATAGGGGTTCTCGTCGGTGATCTGGTAATACATGTCGAACAGGTTGCCGTATTTGGCACGTACCGCGTCTTCGCCCAAGCGCTTGATGGCGTCGGCAAAGTCCAGGAATACGGCTATGCCGGTGGCGCCCACGCCACGGCCTTCGTCCACCATTTCCTTCCCGTTGCGCGAAGCCACATCACGGGGAACCAGGTTTCCGAACGACGGATATTTTCTCTCAAGGAAGTAATCCCTGTCCTCTTCTTTCAGGTCGGTTACCTTAAGTTCGCCTTTCCTCAGTTTCTGTGCCAGCTCTACCGTTTTTGGCGCCCAAACGCGGCCGTCGTTACGCAGCGACTCCGACATCAGCGTCAGTTTCGACTGGTGGTCACCGGTTACCGGGATGCAGGTAGGGTGTATCTGCGTATAGCACGGGTTGCCAAAATAAGCACCTCGCTTATGTGCGCGCCATGCAGCCGTAACGTTGCAGCCCATCGCATTGGTCGACAAATAAAATACGTTGCCGTACCCCCCGGTGCAAAGTAATACGGCATGGCCTGATTGGGTATCGACCTTACCGGTTTCCAGGTTGCGGGTAACAATACCCTGCGCTTTGCCGTCGACCACCACCAGGTCCAGCATTTCGGTACGGGTATACATTTTTACCTTGCCGGCCTGTATTTGGCGGTTCAGCGCCGAGTAAGCGCCTAATAACAATTGTTGTCCTGTTTGGCCCCTGGCATAAAACGTACGCGATACCTGTGCACCGCCGAACGAACGGTTGTCCAGCAGGCCGCCGTATTCACGCGCGAAAGGCACACCCTGCGCCACGCATTGATCGATGATGTTTACCGATACTTCGGCCAGGCGATAAACATTTGCCTCGCGCGAACGGTAGTCGCCGCCCTTTACCGTATCGTAGAACAAGCGGTAAACGCTGTCGCCGTCGTTCCGGTAATTCTTTGCGGCATTGATACCCCCCTGTGCAGCGATAGAGTGCGCGCGGCGCGGGCTATCCTGGAAGCAAAATGCCTTTACATTATAACCCAGCTCGGCCAGCGATGCCGCCGCCGAAGCGCCTGCCAAACCCGTACCCACTACGATGATATCGTATTTACGCTTGTTGGCCGGGTTAACCAGCTTCAGGTTGAACTTGTGCTTGCTCCACTTCTCGGCTATCGGGCCGGCGGGAATTTTAGCATCCAAAGTCATATCGTCAATTTCTAATATTTAAATTCTAAAATCTAACTAAGTCCATCTTCCGGACTTTCCGGCTTACGCGGACTTTCGGACTAAATACGCTAACTCCTGGTAAAATAATACACGATCGGCATCAGCGCGAACCCTATCGGCATGATAACCGCGAAAAACCAGGTACCGATAAACTCCACGATCGGCGTATACTTTCGGTGCACCCATCCCAGCGTTCGGAACGCGCTCTGGAAGCCGTGCAGCAGGTGGAACGATACTGCCACCATAGCGATCACATAGAACAGGTCGTACCACCAAACGCTGAAGCTTTTAACTACGCGGGCGTGCAGGTCCTTCACTCGTACTATCTCCTTATTGTTTTCGGTGCTGATCGATTTTTCAAAATTGGCCGATGGCGGTGGAATAACTTTTGATTCTGTCACACCGGACGACAAATCAGTGGTGTATTCTATAAAGCTAACAGTATTGCTGTACTTGTACCGGTACCAGAAATCGCTCATGTGGATGACGATGAAAAGAAACAACACCGAACCCAGCAAACCCATATTGCGCGATTGCCACGTGGCATTATCGCTCGCTGTCACAGCGTATCGCACCGGCCGCGCCTTCCGGTTCTTTGTGGTAAGGACAATCGCGTAAAGTGCATGCACTAAAATGCAGATATACAATATATAGGCGATCACTTCTATCGGCGGAAAATGTGTCAGAAAGTTGGCATACATGTTAAATGCATAACCATCATCGCTTTTGAAAAGCAGCAGGTTGCCGCCCAGGTGCACGATGAGGAAAAGACACAAAAACAAGCCGGTAAGAGCCATGATCAGCTTCTTACCCAGCGAGGAGTTAAAGGTTTCCTTAAATTCACTCATTATGAATCAGATTTACGAGGCAAAAGTATTATTTAATAGTAAATTGATTTGTGAAAACCGAAGGGAAACCGCTATTTAGAAACATTCTAAAATTCGGGATTGATATTCGGTTTACCAGTTTTAAGTATATTTAAACATCTTATATCTTAAACCACAATTATGAAATATTTCCTTATCGCGCTATTGATGATCACAATTGCATCATGCAGAAAATCAGCCAAAATTGAATTTAACGGTATTGCTCCGGGTATCAAAAGCGGAACATTTATAATAAAGACGACTCGTGATAGTACCGTTTTTGGAACTAATATTACCGATGGCCGGTTTAAGGTGCAGGGAACACTGTCCAAGGAAGGTTATTACACCATGGATATCGTAAACGATGCCGATGCGAACAGCCATGGCGTACATTTTGAAGTTTACCTGGAAGGGGGCAGCTACGCTATAAAAACCGATGCCGGCAAGCCATACAACTACCCCGAGATCACGTCGGCGTCGGCCATACAAAAAGATCTTTCCGCTTATTATGCAATTGCCGACCAGCAAATGGGCGATTTGAATAAGGAAATAGCCGTTCTGAACGCCAAAATGGATAGCATTAAAAAGGCGTCGCCCAAAAACGAAATGAACAGCGGCGACCTCGGCGCCAGGTTATACGATGCCAGGGAAAAACAAGACGGGTTGAGGCTTACGGCCTTAAAGGATTTTGTGAAACAAAACCCGCAAAGCGCTCTCAGCGCACACCTGATGGCCGATATGGATTATGAAGACAAGCCAGTTGAATATTACGAGGTATATAAAATGTTCGGCGCCGAAGCGAAGGCAAGCAGCGACGGGAAAGAGATAGGCGCCCGTTTGGGTAAACTGGTGAAACTTGTTCCCGGCGCTCAAAGCCCTGATATTATCGGCAAAACGCCCGACGGAAAGACTTTTGACAAGTCGTCCGTAAAAAAGAAAGTTATCCTGTTAGATTTCTGGCGCGCTTCGGACCCAATCAGCCGGACGGATCACCAGGAAATGCTCACCTTGCTCGCCGGCGATATGAAAGGCAAGAATTGGTTTGGCATCGTAAGCGTCGATTTCGACTCCAAACCCGACTGGTGGACAACCGCTATACGCGATGATCACATGAGCTGGACGCAAGTTTCCGATCTGAGGGGCGACGACTCGCCGAATGCGACCAATTGGGCCATCTCAAGGATACCGACCTATTACCTCGTCGACGGCAATTGGAAGATCATCGAGCGGGACATTACCCTGGCCGAAGTTCCGGGGCTGGCAGACAAATATCTAAAACAGCATTAGCCGATCGCGATCACTTTATCCTTCAACACGCCGAATACGCGGGCGCCATTTTTTACATTGATGGCCACCCGGCCGGTAAACCTGCCAAACGACGGCAACACCGCTTGTTTACTGCCGAATGCAAAACAGGGAATAGTAACGCTTTGCCGTGCCCGGCCCGATAAATTCACACCGGGATGGATGTGCCCGCAAAGGGCATAGGCGTCTGTCCGTTCAAGCTGCTCATATTCCAGCGGGTGATGCAGCATCAGGAAAGGTCCTATTTGCAAACTGTCGTGCAGTTCGACATTGAGTTCCAGGTAATGCTTATCGTGAATAATATCATGGTTGCCGCGGATAAGTACGATCCCGAGCTTTTTATGCTGCTGCCGCCAGAACCTGAACCAGTCCCAGTCGGCATTCATGTCGCTGTGGAACAGGTCGCCCAAAAAAATGAGCTTATTGGGTTTATACTCGTAGATAAGATCAGATAGCTCAGCGAGGTCGGTTTGCTCCATGTCACGCGGCACGGCAATACCGGCTTTACGGAAATGCCCTACCTTGCCCAGGTGAACGTCGGCGGCTATCAGCGCGTTTTCCTGTTTCCAAAAGATGGCTTTTTGCGGTAATAATACCAGGTCCTGCCCAAGCAGGTGAAAATCGAGTCCGGCACAAATCGTCATGAGGGGCAAAGTTAGTATTTTGATTACACCGATTTTATCGGGTTATACCGATTACAACTGTGCTAAAACAAAAAACCCGGCTTTTCACCGGGTTCTTTATCTTTTTAAATACTAAACTTTATTATTCGCCGCCTTGCTGGAACATGTTGTTAAATGTTGTTCCGTCAGGATAAATACCTGAAATAACCAGGTTGCCGTTTTTGCCATTGGCAAGCGCAGCGCTGATATCGTCGGTACTATTAACCGGCTGCTTGTTTATGCTGGTGATCACCGAGCCAACAGGTATCTGCGTATCGTCGAATAGTAAGCCCGGGCGAACCTGCGTTACCATTACGCCTGAACGTACGTGGAATTTAGCTTTCTCATCAGCAGTAAGGCCGCGGAAGCTTGCACCCAGTTTATTATACAGCTCGGTAGCCGACCTGCTGGCCGTACGGTTGGCCAGGTTACCGGCGGTGGATTTCAGGGTAACCGTAAAATTCTTTTCATCGCCGTTACGCAAAACGGTAAGGTTGATCTTATCGCCGGGCGCCAAACGGGCAACAGGTTCCTGCAAGTCTGAAGATTCGTAAACTGTTTTACCGTTTACCTTGGTTATAATGTCGCCGTGCTGCAGGCCGGCTGCGGCGGCGCCGCTGCCTTGTGCTACATCGTCCACATACAGACCGGTGGTTTGCTTAATATGCAGCGCATCGGCAGCATCCTCGTCAAGCGCCCTGAAGCTTACGCCAAGGTAACCACGCTTAACGGCGCCGTATTTTTCTATGTCATTTAAAACTTTACGCGCCAGGTTGATCGGGATGGCAAAGCCGTAACCTTCATACGAACCTGTATTCGAGGCGATAGCTGAGTTTATACCGATCAGCTCGCCGCGGGCATTTACCAATGCGCCGCCGCTGTTGCCAGGGTTAATAGCAGCGTCGGTTTGAATAAAGGATTCAATGCCGGTGTTCACTTTCGGACGGCCGTCATTACGTTGTACGCGCATGTGACCGAATGGAGTGATTTGATCCTGCTCCTGGTCCTGGTTGCTGCCGATGATGCCTATATCGCGGCCTTTGGCGCTAACGATACCGGCAGTAACGGTCGAGGTCAGCCTGAAAGGGTTACCTACGGCCAAAACCCATTCGCCTACCTTTACAGCGTCGGAGTTGCCAAACTTCACTATAGGCAGGTTGTCCGCGCTGATCTTGATCAGGGCCAGGTCGGTATTAGGGTCGGTGCCGATCACCTTTGCGGTAAAATGACGGTGATCGTTCGTTACTACATCGATCTTTTCAGCTTTATCAACCACGTGGTTGTTGGTTACAATGTAACCGTCGGGCGAAATGATAACACCCGATCCCGAAGCCATCTGCGGGCCCTGCGGAACAACACGCTGGCCGAACATATCGCCGAACAGTTGTTCCATCTGGTCCTGTCCGCCATTATCCTGGTTAGCGTAAGTGGTACGAATATAAACTACTGCGGGAGTTACTTCCGCCGCCGCCACGGTAAGGTCGACCTCGCCGGCCGACGATAAATTGGATGAGGGTAATGGGTTGTTAGCAAAATAGACTTTTTGCTTTTCATCAAGGCTCATGTTGCTGGCATACTTGTGTTCTATCACCTTGTATGCGCCCAAAGCCAGGGCACCGCCCAAAAATGCGGTGAGTACTGTTAAACCAAACTTTTTCATTTTTTTATTCAATATTCTTTTGCAATACTAATCGTGATAGTTAGGTCGCTTCAAATTTAATACCATATAGACGTTAATAACAATGTTAAGGTATATGTAATTTTGTTAAATTTTGTTAAATCATATATGAACGGGGCCTTATGTTTGTATCGGCGCCGTTCGGGCGGGATATTTTTCTTAAATATTAACAGCATAAATGAATATAAGGTTTTATAAGTACCAGGGCGCGGGGAACGATTTTATATTGGTCGATTACCGTCAGAATAAGGTAAATCATCAAAACCCTGCGTTAATTTCCCGGCTGTGCCACCGCAGGTTCGGCATCGGAGCGGACGGTATGATGTTTTTACAGGACAGTCCGGGTTATGATTTCGAAATGGTTTATTACAACGCCGACGGCCGGCCGAGCAGCATGTGCGGTAATGGAGGCCGCTGCATTGTGGCATTTGCGAAATACCTGGGTATAATTGACACCGAAACTAATTTTTTGGCAGTCGACGGGCCGCATTATGCCAAAATTTCAGCATCCGGCGACTGGGTAAGCCTCCAGATGATCGATGTGGACCAAATAAAGTGCGACGGCAGCGCTTATGTGCTGGATACCGGATCGCCGCATTATGTTCAATTAGTGACCGGCCTGGAAGATAAGGACGTTTACCACGACGGATACGCCATAAGAAATAACGACACTTACAAAGCCAGGGGCATCAATGTAAACTTCGTTGAGCCCAGCGGCGACGGCTACTTTGTGCGCACTTTTGAGCGCGGCGTCGAAGATGAAACCTACGCTTGCGGCACCGGTGTTACCGCGGTGGCCCTGGCCATGGCCCGGCACAAACACCAAACCGGCAAGCTGAATACGCCTATTAAGGTATTAGGCGGCAACCTGAACATTCGCTTTGAAACCGACGGCACACATTATAAAAACATCTTCCTCGAAGGGCCTGCCGAACTGGTATTTTCGGGCGAAATCGCGGTATAAAATAACGCCCTGACGCGCAACAATTTAAACACCTGTTTGTATTAAAAATATGGTAGCTGACAGGATAGAATTGCTTAGCGCCGATATTACCAAATTACAGGTCGACGCCATTGTAAATGCGGCAAATTCGTCGCTTCTGGGCGGGGGCGGCGTGGATGGCGCTATACACCGTGCAGGCGCAGGGCCGTGCTTGACGAGTGCATAAAAATACGCGAACGCCAGGGCGGCTGCAAGGTGGGCGAAGCCGTTATAACCACCGCAGGAAACATGCCGGCCAAATATGTGATACATACCGTAGGTCCGGTTTGGACCAGGTCGCAATCGGGGGCCGAACACCTGCTGGCCCATGCTTACGAGAATAGCCTGAAACTGGCAGTAGAAAACTTAGTGAAAAGTATCGCCTTTCCCAATATTAGTACGGGTATCTATCATTTTCCGAAAGATAAAGCCGCCGAGATCGCCATCGGTACCGTCAGGGGTTTCCTGGACGGCCATGAGCAGATAGAAAAGGTATTGTTCGTTTGCTTTGATGAGGAGAATTATTCCATTTACGAGAAGCTTTTGCACTGAAGCACTCTATCTCTTCGAACCCCAGTCCAGAGTACCTGGGAATAGCCGCCCCAGGTGTTAAACATAAAAACAATTGTTGACAATTATTTTTATGAGGAGAACGATCTTCCGCTTATAAAAGAAGATTAGCTTTATAGTTTATTGAACATAATTACATACTTTAATGAATTTAGAACGATACCAGCTAAAAGCTGAAGAATCGTTAATGGTTTTCGAATTCACTAGCGTGGGGCCAAAAGGCTCAATTCGCAAACTGGTCCGATACAGTGAAACCAATTTAAAAAACCTTTATAATTTAGCATTTGGGGATAAGGATTCAGTGTCGGGAGATATTAACGACCTGGCTGTATCTGATAACGGCGATAGTGAGAAAGTACTCGCCACAGTTGTTGCAACCGTATATGCATTTACTGATAAATATCCTGAAGCCTGGGTGTATGCAACCGGCAGCACAAACTCGAGAACAAGATTATATCGTATGGGAATCACTAAATTCCTGGACGTAATCGTTAAGGATTTTCAGCTCTATGGATTGAATAATGACGAGTGGGAATTATTTGAAAAGCGAACAGTATACAATGCATTTCTTGCGAAAAGAAAAATTTAGTAACTTTATATTATGAATATCGAGGAATTAAATAAAAGGAAGGTGCCTGTGGTTATTATCGATAATTCGCTGGAGAAATTCAAATCTTTGCCATTATTTCAGGACAAGGTCGACAAAGCAAATGAAATGCTGCGTACCGTTGGTCTCCCAAAGCCAAAAAGCAAACATAAGATTGCTAAATAATCATCCGCGACATTTGGCGGGTTAACCAATTCTGAATTATAATTCACGTTTCCATAATTGTTGACAATTATTTAACACGAATCCCTTTTAATTAAAAAGAAATCTGTTTAGGTTTGAATTTTTTCTTCGATGTAACTTCTCTTTATTTTTTCAATAAAGGATGTTACGCGCCGATAGTTCAAAACCTTGCCAGATCATTTATGCCATTTGCCGGCATGAATATTTGGGTTACGTGATCGAGCCGCACATCGTTCAGCTCAACCCCAACGGCGAGTTCTCCCTTACTTACCAGCGCCTTTTTTCCAATACGGCCAAAGAGTTCGGCCAGTACCTGGACGAAACCGATTTTAAGTTAGTTAAGGTACTGGAGGAGATAGAACAGAGCCATGTGATCAAAAAATTCTACAAAAAACCCATACGGCCGTTCGAGTTCTTCAGCAAGGTATTTAACGAGCAGCTTTTTGATACCATACGCCCGAAAATTGAAAAACGTATGGCCGAAGCATTGGCCCTGCTGCCCGGCAGGCAGGTTTATGCCATGAGCAAGGAGGGATATCCCGCCGAACGCAAGTTGCAGTTAGCAACGGAACCGGCGTCGGTATTGTTCCATTTCAGGCGCGACGAAACCGAGATCAGGTACTTCCCGACGATAAAATACCAGGGCCTGCGCATCGAGTTCATGTTCAAAAATGCCGAGATCATTTGTAATCACCCGGCCTGGATGCTGCTGGAAGATACCCTTTATTATTTTGACAAGGACATCGAGGGTAAAAAACTGCAGCCCTTCCTTAATAAACGCTATATCGCTATACCGCGCTCGTCGGAACTGCCTTATTTTGAAAAGTTCGTCGCGCCGCTTATCGAGAAACATAATGTTTATGCCGAAGGGTTTACCATCAATACCGAAAAATATGATGCTGCGCCGATCTTAAAACCAATTTACGTAGAAGGCGGTACCTCCCAAATACAGCTTTGTTTTAAATACGCGGGATATGTATTCCCTTATGGCGACGGCAGGCATGTTTCGGTAAGGATGGAGCGCAACGGCGACGATTATTTATTCCACCGCATCAAACGGTCGGTTATTTGGGAAAAGGGCAAACTTGCATTGCTGGAGGGCCTGGGCCTCCATACCGTATCGAGCCTGTTCCAAAATCTCGAGGTTGCCGGGGTGAATGAAGATGAAGACCCGTCGCTTTCGGTGTTTGAATGGCTGAACCAGCACCACGATGAACTGACCGCTGAAGGTTTCGAGATCGAGCAGCCCGACGGGCAAAAACGCTACCTGTTCGGCAGCAGTAAGATCGATATGGAGGTGAAGGAGAATAACGACTGGTTTGATATTTATGCCGTAGTTTATTTTGGTCCGTACAAAATCCCGTTCATCCAGCTCAAGAACCATATCCTGAACCATAAAAAAGAATTTACGCTGCCCAACGGCGAAATAGCGGTGATACCCGAAAAATGGTTTTCGCAATACAGCAACCTGCTGCATTTTTCAGAAAACGGTCAGGAGCTTAAGCTGCGGAAACATCACATCGGCCTGGTAAACGACCTCGCCGAAAACGAGCTGGCCGGCGTGACCATGAGCCGAAAGCTCCAAAAACTGACTGAGTTTGAGGACGTAGGCGACATTGCCATGCCGCATGCCTTTAAGGGTAATTTACGCCCTTACCAAAAAGCCGGCTTTGATTGGTTCCACTTTTTACAGCAATATCATTTCGGCGGCTGCCTCGCCGACGACATGGGTTTGGGTAAGACGATACAGGCCCTGGCGCTGCTGCAAAAACACAAAGAAGATGTGGAAGCGACGGGAAGCAAAAGTACCTCGCTTATTATCATGCCCACCTCGCTCATTTATAACTGGATGAACGAGGCGAAGAAGTTTACGCCCAGGCTCCGTATCATGGTGCACACCGGAACTTTCCGTTACAAATCGGCCGAAGTTTTTGCCAATTACGACCTGGTGATCACTACCTATGGTATCTCCCGGATCGACATCGACCTGCTCTCAGGATTCTTTTTCGATTATATTATTTTGGACGAAAGCCAGAACATCAAAAACCCTTCGTCCAAATCCTATCACGCCGTAAAGCAACTCAAGTCGCGCTTTAAGCTGATATTAAGCGGCACGCCGGTCGAAAACTCGGTGAATGACCTCTGGACGCAAATGTCGTTCATCAATCCCGGCCTGCTGGGCAGCCAGCAGTTTTTCCTGAACGAATTTGTAACGCCGATAGAAAAGAAAAAGGACGAGGAAAAAGCGCGCAAGCTGCAAGCGCTGATCAAGCCTTTCGTTATGCGCCGCACCAAGGAACAAGTAGCTACCGAGCTGCCGCCAAAAACGGAGAACCTTTTCTACTGCAAAATGAGCGAGGAACAGGCCAACGTTTACGAAAAGGTAAAATCGGAATACCGGAATGAACTGTTGAAAAGCCTCGAAGACGGCACCTTCGCGCAAACGCAGATACAGGTTTTACAGGGGCTGATCAAACTGCGGCAGATAGCCAATCACCCGACCATGATCGACGAAGAGTATGAGGGCGATTCGGGTAAGTTCGAAGACGTGGTACATACGCTTAAAAACGTGCTCGACGGCGGGCACAAGGTGCTGGTGTTTTCGCAGTTTGTTAAACAGCTCACCATTTACCGCAATTATTTCGAGGAGAAAGGCATCACTTACGCCTACCTCGACGGCAGCACACAGAACCGCGGCGACGTGGTACAGCGTTTCCAGGAAGATGAAAAAACGCGGGTGTTCCTGATCTCGCTCAAGGCCGGCGGCGTGGGCCTGAACCTGACCGAAGCCGATTATGTTTTCATCCTCGACCCGTGGTGGAACCCGGCTGTGGAACAACAGGCCATCGACCGCACGCACCGCATCGGGCAAACCAAAAATGTGTTCATCTACAAGTTCATCACCAAAGATTCGGTCGAGGAAAAAATATTGGCCCTGCAGCACCGTAAACTCAGCGTCGCACGCTCATTGATCACCACCGAAGAAAGCTTTATCAAATCGCTATCGGCTGAGGATATCAGGGAGATTTTGGGGTAGTCGGAAAGTCCGCATAAGTTCGGAAGTGTGTCAGGAGGACATCCATTCGAACCGATATAACAAACCTAATATGAAGGTGATGGCTGCAATCCAGAGTATCCTTAGCCCATGTTTTCTATCCCTTTGAGTGAATGAATAAATACGTTCGCCGTCAGGTAGTGTTCTCTTTGCCGTTGCAAGATACCAGCCAATTGGAAACCCAACAAGGCCAAAAGCTAAAACATAACTCACGAATAGCAACCAAGTACTTAGGGGTTTAACAACTTTTAATTCTTCTATCCTTTTTTCATTAATATCAGCTATGTCCTTATCGCTTATGGTTTTGCCTCTGTCGGCCAAAATTTTTCGGGCAAGCCCGACATCAAACGGGCTCCATTCATCCGCTTTTATCAATACATCCATTAACTCCTCATCAGTAAAACTGAACAGGTAATAATCTTTTTCTACATCTTCAACATTTACCGACTCGCTTTCCTTTAACAACTGGTTGACCTGTTCAAAATCGGTACTTTTTATTTTTACTGCATAATCCACGGGCGCATTGCTCATAACCAGTGAGGGGTCAAAGCCGGATGTTTCTTCCTGGATTTGGTATTCAATACCGTGGGCATCCAATACTCCGGCAAGTTCATCGGCTAAAGCAGGATCATTAAATTTTTGATAGGTGATAAATTCAGGTTCCATACATGAGTTTTGCTATGCTTAATTTATACAATTCTTTATTGCTATTTTAGCTCAATGTTTAAAAACCTCATTGCCTTTATCCTTTTAACAGGGTCATATTCCGCTTTCGCCCAAACGAAATCTGATGCCGATATCATAAAAGCTTCACGAATGGCATCCAACTCCGCTATAGCCCGGCACAATATTGATGGCATGGCCAAATACTGGCTGCCCGACTTTGTGCAGACCATAGGCCGCGGCGTAACCCAGGCAGGGAAAGACACTATTATAGGTTCCTGGAAACAATTATTCAAAACCAACCCAACTGTATTATACATCCGTAAGCCTGTAACGATAACCGTCGGCGACGACGGCATCATGGCCTGGGAAACCGGCACCTGGGAGGCAAAAAACTCCTACTCAAAAGGCGGCAATTATTCGGCTATGTGGCGAAAGATCAACGGCGAATGGAAGCTGCAGGCCGAGCTATTCGTGTCGCTTAGAAAATTATAGCGTGCTTTAAATAAGACTTCCGAAGTTTTGGAAACTTCGGAAGTCTACAATTTAATCTCCTGTTTCAGCATCCGGCAGCACTACCGGATCAATTTCGTCATTTGGGTTTACCGCCCCGGCGGTAATCAGTTTAAACACTTTGTCGCTTCTGATTAACAAGCCGTTAAGCTCGGTTCGTAAATGCATGTAGCTGTACATGTCTTCCTTATCCAAATAACCTTTTTCGCCTTTTAATATCTTGTTCTGTTCAGTAATATGTTTCTGACTGTCGGATATATCTTTTATTAGCTTGTTATAATATTGCTGATACGTCATGATTGATGGACCTTCTGGTTAAAATCGTTAATATTCCTGATTCGGCATCGACAGGGGCATCAATGGTATAGCGACTTAATTTCGCAGGTGTACGGCTGGCGGTGTCAGGCTTGAACTATTTAGCCGTCATCGCCGTGAAGGGATATTCAAATTCGGAGGACGCAAAAGCGCAGGTAAGGGTGACCGGTTAGCGGGTAGAACTTGGTATGACAAAAATTATATGTGATAGCAGCGCTAATCGCCAAAAAGAGCAACAATATAAAATACCGGGATGCCTTCTGAACATACCTCTTAAAGGACTGCCGGTTTTCGCTGACGATGGTCTTTGCAGATTTTTGCAGTTGGATAACAGCTGACATTTCCTTCTTAAGCAAAAAATATGGTTTGCCGGCAATGATATGTCTATGTGTGAAGAATGAATTGATGACATGAAAGAACAGGTATACCGCCAGCAACAGCAGTACCCTTACCTTGGTTATCAGACGTTTTTTCACAGGGCGCACTAAGGCCAAAAATCCGAAAAATTTACTTTAACATCAAAATAATCACTTAAAAACATCTAACATCTCCATTTTATTTCTTTATCATAATAACAGAATAAATATTATTTTTAATGGTTCGAATCCCGATCAGCCCATAAATTATACCTGAAATAAACCAAAAAATGAAAAAAATATTCTTTTTGATCTTAGCGGTACTTTGCGGCGCATGTGCGTTCGGTCAAAGCAAAATGGCCTGCTGCAGTAAGTCGGCCACACAGCAATTTGCCATGCTGGCGTCCGATAAAAAATTTGTGATGTCGCACCCCAACCCGCGCCCCTACCACTTTCAAAGCACTATCGGCGCAGCCATCACTTACAAAACTGCCGACGGCAGAACGGCTGACGCCTTTGAAATGAAGGCCAAAAAACCCACCAATAACTGGCTTTTTGTAGTACACGAATGGTGGGGCCTGAATGACTTTGTAAAGCACGAATCGGAAAAACTGTACAACGATTTAGGCGATGTGAACGTGCTGGACCTTGATCTGTACGACGGCAAAGTGGCCACCACCCGTGAGGACGCCGGCAAATTTATGCAGTCGGTTAAGGACGACCGGGCTGTTGCTATTATCAAAGGAGCCATCGCTTATGTTGGGCCCAACGCACGCATAGCCACTATTGGCTGGTGTTTTGGCGGCGGCTGGAGCCTGCAAACCAGCCTGATGGCCGGCAAACAGGGTATAGCTTGTGTGATGTATTATGGCATGCCCGAGCAGGATGTGAACAAACTAAAAACCCTCAACTGCGATGTACTGGGTAATTTCGCCAATAAAGACGGCTGGATAAACCCGAAGGTAGTAGGCCAGTTTGCCGCCAACATGAAAGCCGCCGGTAAAAAACTGGATTTGCACCAATACGACGCCGATCACGGATTCGCCAACCCCAGCAACCCGATCTATGACAGCGCCGCAACCAAAGATGCCTACGCCAATACTTTAGCGTTTTTGAAGCCGAGACTTCGATAGCTTATAGTTCATGGATCATAGTTCACAGCTAAATGTTACTAAACTGAAACGGTATGTGCTATGAACTATAAACCATCCGCCATGAACTTTTTGTAACATTGCAGAAATTATTACCTGTTGACGGCTTCTGCAAAAAAAATATTCTCCTACCTGCTTAAAGCGGCCATTTTGATCCTGGCTTTCATTGTTATCTATCGGCGCATTGACGACAACGAGAACCTGAGGCGCTTTGAGCTATTGATAGGTAAAATAAAACACACGGAGGCCATTGCGGTCATGTCGGCAGTAGGCCTGCTGATGCTGGTAAACTGGGTTACCGAAGCTTTCAAATGGAAGTTTATAACCCGCGAGCTGACGAATATAACTACGTGGCAGGCTATAGAAGCTGTTTTCTGCGGACTGACCTGGGCGGTATTTACCCCAAACAGGATCGGCGAATACGGCGGCCGGGTGATGTTCCTGCCAAACCGCAAGCGCATACATGGCATTTTTGCCATGGCAGTCGGCTCGTTCGGGCAGAATGTCATTACCAATGTACTCGGTCTCACGGCGTTGTGCTGGTTCGTCTTCACTTTTCTTCACGTAAACATAGTCGTTTCCCTTGCCCTATCGCTTGCGGCTGGAGGGTTTATTATTTTACTGCTGATATTCTATTTTAATATCAGCTGGCTCGTAACCCTGCTGAACCGCATCCGCTTTCTGAAAAAATATCACCGGTTTTTCGACATCATGGCGCGCTATAAAACGCCCGAGCTGCTCAATATCATGTGGTTTTGCCTTACACGGTTCTTTGTTTTTTCGTTCCAGTATTTTTTGGTCATCCACCTGCTGATACCCGATATGCCGGTATTCCCGATGATGATGATGGTATTTATCCTGTTCTTTGTCCAGTCGGCATTACCGTCGCTCGACCTGTTTGATATCGTAGTGCGCAATTATACCGCGTCCACCTTTTTTGTTTACATTACCACGCAAAACCTGGCGGTGATGGCTGCAGTTTCGTCCATTTGGTTTATTAACCTCATCGCACCCGCCATTTTAGGTTCTGTGTTTGTCTTAAAACTTAGATTCTTTGATCGCAATTCTTAGTACCATATCATTATTGCTTACTGCCCTGTACGCTTTTGTGCTGGCTTACCTGATCAAGGGCTGGCATAGCTTAAAACCGGCGATTAAATATGATGGTCCCTATACCATTAGGGTAACCGTAATGGTTGCCGCGCGAAACGAGGAGCAAAATATCGGATTTACTATTGAAGATATTTTAGCGCAGGATTATCCGAAAGAACTGACCGAGATCATTATCGCCGATGATCATTCAACCGATCGCACGGCAGAGATCATACGAAGTTATTCAGGACGCGGTGTAAAATTGCTTCAGATGAATGAAGACCAGCCGCTTAATTCGTACAAGAAAAAAGCCATAGCCCGGGCCATATCCCTTTCTACAGGAGAACTAATGGTGGCCACGGACGCCGACTGCAGGATGGGCCCCAGGTGGCTGTCGTCTATCGTTAGCTGCTTTCAAGCCGGTGATATCGTCATGTTGTCGGCGCCGGTAGCTTTTTACCAGGAGCGCAATTTGTTTGAATGCCTGCAAACGCTGGAGTTTTCATTCCTCATAGGAACGGGGGCGGG
>DASZVE010000094.1:0-6901 GCA_035547095.1 Mucilaginibacter sp. | reverse complement strand
CATTACTGCACATACCTTATCTTGATAACTAATTTTTTAACGTTATCATAGCCATCGACTTTGATGTTCGGCCGGTGTGCATCAGCAGGAAAGAATAAAAAGAATTCTTTGGGTGTCGCCACATAATAAGTTCCCTCGGAGGAATAATGAGCCACATCTTTTTTCTCATTGTAAGGTCCGGTTATGGTAGCGCCCGAAACTGGGGCCACTCCTATCTTTTCTTCACCATTGATCACATATTGCAGGTCGATGTATTTCTGATGCGATTCCCATTTGGAAGCCTCGAATGTTTTTGACGGCGCAAAGGTTATCGTTGCATAAGCGTTTTTTCCGTCTATCGGGTATTGGCCCGGAGCCAGCGTTGCCAGCTTGGTGCTATCGGCAAGAAATTTAAAAACCTTCTGCCAGGTCGCCTTGTTGGCTTCGTACTGCTTTTTAAATTCGGTAGCGTTTACCTGGGGGTAAAGTCGGATCTTTAAGCCATCGGCCCATACTTTGCTTTTATCCCATTGTTCGGCGGTGATTTTGTCATTTGAATTGGTTTGCGCGATAACAGCAGCGCTTGTAAATATCATGCCGAATGCTGCCCATATCGGTAATATCTTGAAAATTTTCATATCCGGGTTTTTAATAGATTATCAATGCCAATTATACAGCCCAACGGTCAAAACGAACCTTTCAACACACTTATTATTTACTTTAACGTTGAAGTAAAAATCTGATCCAACGCTTTTTATTGATGATACAACATTGTACAATTGCGCAATAAATTTACTCATTAAAGCATATACCGTGAAAGTGTTGCATAGCGTACATCCGAGCGATTTTAAAACATACCCGACAGAGCTGATCAGGGAGCGCTTCCTGATAGATAACCAGGTACAACCAGGTCAGATCAACTGTGTTTACACCCATTACGACCGGATGATATTTGGTTTTGCAAACCCGGTAAATAATGAGCCGGAACTGCAAAACTATCCCAATCTAAGGGCTGAATATTTCCTCGAGCGCCGGGAAATGGGCATCATTAATGTCGGCGGCGAGGGCGCGGTAAAGGCGGACGGCCAATTATTCGATCTGAATAAGCTGGATTGCCTTTACATCGGCAAGGGAACAAAAAATGTGAGTTTCATCAGCAAAAATGCCGAAACTCCTGCGGTGTTCTACCTGTTGTCTGCTCCCGCACATACGGCCTGTCCGACTACATTACTAAAACATGAAGATGCGATCAAAGTAAGAACCGGTTCAGCAGCGACGGCAAATCACCGTACGATTAACAAGTATATTCATCTTGAAGGCATAAAAAGCTGCCAACTGGTAATGGGATTAACCATTTTGCACGAGGGCAGCGTTTGGAACACCATGCCGCCGCATGTGCACGATCGCCGTATGGAGGCTTATTTTTATTTCGATCTGCCACCGGGACAAAAGATATTTCATTTCATGGGCGAAGGGAACGAAACGCGACACATCACCATGAATAATTATGACGCCGTGGTTTCTCCGCCGTGGAGCATTCATTCGGGCAGCGGCACGGCAAGCTATAGTTTTATTTGGGGCATGGCCGGCGAAAATCTCGATTACACCGATATGGATGCGATTGCCATACCTGATATTAAATAAGTTCACTATAAAACATTAAAAAGTGGAAGACAAATTCTCCCTGGCGGGTAAGGCTATCGTTGTTACCGGCGGTACGGGTATTTTGGGTAATTCGTTTATCAAAGGCATCGTTGAGGCTGGCGGCGCGGTAGGCATTTTGGGTCGAAATGAAGCGGTTGCAAATGAAAGAGCTACCATGATCAATCACATCGGCGGCAAGGCAGTGGCCTTAGTAGCCGACGTAATGAACGAAAAACAGTTGCTGAATGCCCGCACCAAATTGCTGGAAACTTTCGGCCGGATAGATGGATTGGTAAATGGCGCCGGGGGCAATTCACCTGAGGGCGTGCTGCAAAACGACGATAACTTGTTCGAAATGAATATCGCCGGAATGAAAAAAGTTATGGATGTGAATGTTTGGGGCACCATTATTCCCACACAGATATTTGGCGAAGCAATAGCCGCCACGGGTAAGGGCAGTATCGTCAACATTTCGTCGATGAACTCAAAAAGAGCCATAACCAAATTACTGGGCTACAATATCGGCAAAGCAGCTGTCGACTGCTATAACCAGTGGTTTGCCGTAGAGCTTGCCAAACGCTACGGTGACAGTATCCGCATGAATGCCTTAGCACCCGGCTTCTTTCTTACCGAACAAAACCGTAACCTGCATACCAAACCCGAAGGCGGTTATACCGAGCGGGCCGAGTCGGTTATCAGGCAGACGCCCTTCAAACGTTTCGGCCACCCCGATGAGCTGATCGGCGCGCTAGTTTGGTTGCTGAGCGATGCCTCTAAGTTTGTAACCGGAGCGATGATCTGCGTCGACGGCGGCTTCTCCATTTTTGGCGGCGTATAAGGCAAATTTGCCTTACCGGTTAATTTTAGTACATTTAATTTTTAAGTTTACCAGCGTGCCGACCGCCGCGTGTGTTGTACAGACAAAATTGAATTGATAAAATGAACTTTGAGGCAGTTACCATTAAAGATATAGCGAGAGAGTTAGGTATATCCGCTTCAGCAGTTTCCAAGGCGCTTAAAGACAGTTACGAGATCAGCGAGAAGACCAAAAAGGCAGTTCTGGAGTGCGCAAAAAGGTTGAACTACAGGCCAAACCCCATGGCGCAGAGCTTGAAACGGGGTAACAGCAAATCGCTCGGCATTGTTATATCTACTATCGATAATAACTTCTTTGCGCAGGTGATCAACGGGATGGAATCCGTGGCTTACAGCAAGAACTACAATGTCATCATGACTCAGACGCACGAGTCGTACGACCTGGAGGTTTCAAACGTACAGCATTTGACCATCCGGGCCATCGACGGCCTCCTGATCTCCCTATCCAACGAAACCAGGGACCTCGACCATCTTAAAAAACTGCATGACAAAGGCCTGCCTATCGTGTTTTTCGACCGTGTTACCGACGAGATCGAAACCCATAAAGTTATTGCCGATAATTTCAAAGGCGCTTATGAGGCAACCAACAGCCTCATTAATGCCGGTTACCGCAAGATAGCGCATATCACCAGCTCGCCGCACGTTTCCATTACCGACGACCGGTTAAACGGTTTCAGGCTCGCGATGTCGGAGAACAATATTCCGCTTAATGAGCAATTCGTAAAATATTGCCTTCACGGCGGCAGAGACCTGAACGAGATCGAAAAAGCACTAACGGAGCTGCTTTGCTCACCCGACAGGCCCGATGCGCTGTTTACCGCATCGGACAGGATAACCACCACTACCCTTTCGCTCCTCCATAAAATGGGTTTTAAAATACCGGATGATATTGCGCTCCTGGGATTTACCAATACGAGCCTGGCGGATGTTTTGAATCCATCGTTGAGCTCTGTATATCAGCCAGCTTTCGAAATGGGCAAAAAAGCTACCGAAATGCTGATCGGCCTGATTGAAAGTAAGCGTCCGGTTACCGAATTTGAAAAGGTGGTACTTCCTACAGAGGTCATCATCAGGGATTCTTCCAAACCTGTGCTTGTACATAAATAGCCGTCTTCTATTTCGGTTTTTACTGCAACGTTTGCGTAAATAATAATCTGCCAATTATTTGCGGGCAACTATCATAACTATACTTTTGGTGTTCCAGATCTATTTCTGCACGCTTAATTATGAAGCCCTTTTTAGACCAGAATTTCTTGTTGCAAAGCAAAACCGCTGAACATTTATATCATCAGTACGCTGCGGGTATGCCGATCATCGACTACCATTGCCACCTCGATCCCGCGCAAATAGCAGGCAATGTCAACTTTGCCAACCTTACCGATATCTGGCTCAAAGGCGATCATTATAAATGGCGCGCTATGCGCGCCAACGGCGTTGATGAGCAATATATTACCGGTTCAAAAAGCGACTGGGAGAAATTTGAATGCTGGGCCGCAACCGTGCCATATACGCTTCGTAATCCATTATATCACTGGACTCACCTCGAATTGCAGCGCTATTTTGATGTGCACGAGATCCTTTCGCCAAAAAAGGCCAAAGCAATCTATGACGAATGCACCCAAAAATTGCAAACCGCGGCATACAGCGTGCAGAATATCATCAAAAAAATGAATGTCGAGGTGATCTGTACCACCGACGACCCGATTGATAACCTGGAGCACCACCAAAAGCTCAAACAAAGCGGATGGGATGTAAAGGTTTATCCTGCATTCAGGCCCGACAAGGCGATGAATGCCGATGATGTAAAAGGGTTAAACGACTATATTAACAGGTTGGAGGCAGTAAGCAATACCACCATCAACAGCTACAACGATTATCTGGACGCTTTGAAAAAACGCCACGATTATTTTGCAGCAAACGGCTGCGTAGTGTCGGATCATGGGCTGGAACAAATGTATGCCGAAGATTATACGGAGGCAGAAATTGCTTCCATCTTCCAAAAGATACGTTCGGACAAATCATTGCAACCAGACGAAGCTTTGAAGTTCAAATCAGCCATGCTGTACCAGTTTGCAATATGGGATCATGAAAAAAACTGGGTCCAGCAATATCACCTCGGCGCGCTGCGTAACAATAACGCCAGGGCGTACCGGGAGATTGGCCCTGATACCGGCTACGATTCCATTGGTGATTTTACCCAGGCACAGGCGCTATCCCGCTTCCTCAACAAACTGGATAGTACCAATCAGTTAGCCAAAACCATTATTTACAATCTTAATCCCGGCGATAACGAGTTGTTTGCAACCATGACGGGCAATTTTAACGATGGTACGGTTGCCGGCAAAATCCAGTTCGGTTCCGCCTGGTGGTTCCTGGATCAAAAGGACGGTATGACCAAACAATTAAACGCGCTTTCGAGCATGGGTTTGCTAAGCAAGCTGGTAGGCATGCTAACCGATTCGCGCAGTTTTCTCTCCTATCCAAGGCACGAATATTTCAGGCGTTTGCTTTGCAACCTGTTTGCAGAAGACATTGAAAACGGCGAATTGCCCGCCGACCTGGAATGGACAGGCAAGATCATACAGGACATCTGCTATCATAACGCTGTCAATTATTTCAATTTTTAATTGTTGTTTTCAGGTTAACGCCCGGGCGCTTGGCATCTTTTAAAATAGCCGGAGCACTCCAACGTTGGAGTGTTTTTAGTTTGCCATTTACTTCCGTATTAGTGCATACTGACTAATTTTGTTGATTGTCAAAATGACATTATCAGGTTGATTCTTAATAAATACGGAATTATAAAACACCCGGAGATCATACAGAAAATGCGCGCTATAAAAAGATGTTTTTGGATAACGGCTTGCCTGGCTGCAGGCTGGCTCGGAACTTCAGCGCAAACGCAATCATATTCGTGGCAGCATCTGCCCCAGGCGACACAGCCGCATTTCAAAAAAGATACTTTCAATATCGTAAACTACGGCGCCAAAGCCGACGGACTTGCGCTGAATACCAAAAGCATAAACAACGCCATTGCCGATTGCTGCGCTAAGGGAGGCGGTGTGGTGTTAATTCCGCAGGGTTTTTGGCTTACCGGCCCGATAGTTTTAAAAAGTAATGTCAACCTGCATGTTAGCCGCGCTGCCCTGTTGCAGTTTACGGATGATAAAAGCCAGTATCCATTGATGGAAGGAAATTACGAGGGGCACACCGCTGTTCGTAATCAATCGCCTATTTCGGGCACTGATCTCGAAAATATTGGCATAACCGGCGAAGGTATCATCGATGGTCACGGTGAAGTTTGGCGTGCCATTGCTAAAGACAGGCTGACAACTCCCGAATGGGATGCATTGATTGCTTCGGGTGGCATCGTAAGCGAGAACGGCAAAAACTGGTTTCCCTCTCAAAGCTATATCAACGGTTTAAAAACGCTCAATGCCGGCGCAGTTACCTCCGGAAAAAGCTTGAAGGACTATGAGCCGATCAAAGATTTTCTCCGGCCTAACCTGCTGGTGCTCACCAATTGTAAAAATATTTTGTTGCAGGATGTTACTTTCCAGAATTCACCAGCCTGGTGCCTGCATACCCTTATTTGCCAGGACCTGACCCTGCAAAACGTTCATGTACGTAATCCATGGAACGCACAGAACGGCGACGGCATTGATGTGGAATCCTGCAAAAATGTATTGATAGAAGGCAGCACATTTGATGCAGGCGACGATGGTATCTGCGTCAAATCTGGTCGCGATGAAGAGGGCCGCCGCAGGGGCAAACCGACTGAAAATATGGTAGTGAGAAACGATGTGGTTTACCGGGCGCACGGCGGCTTTGTAATCGGCAGCGAAATGTCGGGCGGGGCGCGAAACATATTTGTTTCCAGCTGCACCTTTATCGGCACCGATGTGGGCTTACGCTTTAAAACCACCCGCGGCCGCGGCGGCATTGTCGAAAATATACATATCAAGGATATCAGCATGAGGGATATTCGGACCAATGCCATACTTTTTGATATGTATTACATGGGCAAATCACCGGGAGACGATGAGGCCAATGGTGATGCAAACCGGATTCCGGTAACGGATGCCACGCCACAGTTCAAGGATTTTTATGTTGACAACGTGGTGTGCAACGGCGCCGAAAAAGGCATACAGGTAAGGGGCCTGCCCGAAATGAACATCAAAAACATCCACCTGGAAAATTTGGTTTTAAAGACGAATAAAGGAATCGAGATAACCGAAGGTACTGGGATCTATTTCAAAAATGTTCAGCTGGATTGCAAGGATACCAACCCGCTGGTGAACATAAAAAACAGCCGCGACGTTGAATTTGATCACCTTACCTATTCCAATGCGCAGTTGCTATTTTCTGTTGATGGCAAAAATTCCTCCGGTATAAAGGTATCAGG
>DASZVE010000093.1:0-27036 GCA_035547095.1 Mucilaginibacter sp. | reverse complement strand
CGCCAGTTTTTCAACTCGAAAAGACTGTGAATGGCAATGGCGCAAAAGGTCCATATACCTGCCAGGAAACCGGCGGTGGCGCCCCAGGCCAGGTTAGTTTTGGCATCGGCCAAAAACATGGCCAGATTGATTGCCATCAGCAGCGAGAAGATAAATGTAAAACCGAATATTTTGCCTTTGTTGCCCGCTTTGATATCCACCTCCGTCAACTTGCTGTCGGCCATCCAGGCGTTCCCAAACAGCGGCCGGGCGTACCATAGTCCGCCTACGGCAAATGAAGAAAGGGCGGCGACAATGACAGCCGGCCAATTGATGAGTGAAAGGTACATGTGCTTGGGTTTAATTTAAGTTTCAAATAAAAGTATTGAAATATTCAAAATTATTAACTGAGAAAATACGACTTGGTTGATGAGCCTAGCTTAAACTTCAGTTTTAAAACAAAAGGTTCTAACGAATATTTTACAAATGACTTCGCATTCATATAAGAATGGGGAACTTATAATTAGAATATATTTGTATAAATTGAATGATGGTCAAAGCTTTGAACTTTTAAACCTGTACAAAATAGTTAGCCGTCCTGCGTCTCCACCTTGATTAAAACTCATGAAACGCCTCGCCTCTGTCATCACACTTTGCTTCTTCGTGCTCACATCCTTCGCCCAACCCAAAATAGTCAGGGATGAATCACAAAATTTACGGGTAACCTTACTCGGTACCGGCGTCCCTCAGCCAGCTATAGAGCGGTTCGGGCCAAGTATTGTTGTGCAGGCTGGAGGCCAATGTTTGTTATTTGACGCCGGCCGCGGTTGTCTTCAACGTTTAAATCAAATAAAACTGTCTTACGATAACATAGATGCCCTTTTCCTGACGCATCTTCATTCAGATCATGTTGTAGGCTTGCCCGATTTATGGCTCACCGGATGGCTTCTCTCAAGGAGAGCAAGCCCGTTGAAAGTTTTTGGCCCTGCGGGCACGAGCGATATGGTGATGTATTTGCAAAAGGCGTTCGCCTTTGATATTAACATGAGAATAAAGGATGACAAAGCGCCTGAAGCCGGAAGTAAATTAAACGTAATTGAAATACATCAAGGAGTTATTTATGAAAAGGATGGCGTCAAGGTTGTTGCGTTCGAGGTGGACCACGGCCCGGTTAAACCTGCATTCGGTTTTAGGATAGATTACAAAGGACATTCGGTGGTATTATCTGGTGATACGAGGTATTCGGAAAACCTGATAAGCTTCGCCAGGGGAACAGATCTAATGATACATGAAGTTGCGGTTGCTCCTGATACATTGCACCAGTCTAACCCAAGATATTCCATATTGGCACATCATACTACCCCGGAACAAGCAGCTAAAGTTTTTAATGAAGTGAAACCGAAACTTGCTGTATATTCTCATATAGTCAGACTTTATGGTCTGGGTGAAGAAGACCTGTTAAAGCGCACAAAAGCAAATTATTCCGGCCCATTTGTTATAGGACAGGACCTGATGAGTTTTGTGGTTGCTGATACTATCTCTGTAGGCAGAGGAATAACAAACAAGTCTCAATGAAAAGTTATTAACTACTGGACGTTGTACCGGTAAACATAACGTCCGAGGTTGCCATCTTTGTCAATCCCTTCGATGATGGCTTTATAAGTTCCTATGCCGTCAGAGTTGAAAAACTCAAATGAAGCGGCGCCGTTTTTGTCGGTCGTCACATTAGCGTTCCAGTAAATAGTGCTCCGAAAATCCACTCCGGCATTTGCCGATGCAGGGTTGTCGTATTTGGGCATATAAAATGTCCTTGCCACGTTGTAACCACCTGGTGTAAACTCGAGCACATAAGGCTTAGGAAGCATTTCCATCAATTGCTCCTTGCTTATCTTTTCGCCTTTTGGTGCTTTCTTCAGGTTTACCTCAAGCACGCCTTTAGTATTGCTGCCCCTGTTGAGCCCGCTAAAGCCATCGGTGAAGAATATTTCAACTGATTCGACATTTGAACCTTGTACATTATTAAGATACGGAAAATCGACCACCATGCCATTTACGCAAACCTGCACGGGTATTCGTCCGCCTTGCATATAATCTCTCGTTATGTACAAATTGTCGCTGTCAAAGGTCAAGCCCAGGCTCGCAGCAGCAAGACATTGCGGAAAGTTCAAACAGTCTGCAAACCTATTGCCCGGTATGGTATGGTCGGCGTCCAACGGCAATCCTGTCAATGCCGGATAATCAAGGTGGCCGGGGCGTCTCTCGTTTTTCTCGGCCTTGATCACAACTCCCGTCAGCGCGTGCGGAAGGTTAAATTGCTTTTTACTCATGGCCAGGTAGGGGCGAAGAACGCTGTCGATATTGGTGATGCCGCTTACCATATTAATGTATTGCGTAGAGGGAGGGCCGGGTATCTGGTTAAGTGTCAGAACCAGGTTAGTGCCGTTGGGGTTGTCGCGCGCGTTCAGCACTACTTTCGACGAATCGGCCACGTTCACATCCGGAAACACAAAGTTACCACTCATGTCAGTTGTCGTTTGTGTCGAAAAGTTTTTGTCGGCGATGAACATGCGCACATTGCCCTTTGCGACGGGCAGGCCGGTATTGGTACGTAAAGTGCCCGATATTTCAATGCCCTGCTCGGGCGCGAACGGTGTCGGAGAAATGCGGTCTGAAATGATACTGCGGTATGAAAAACGACGGTATCCCTGGGTTAGCATCAGCACATCCAGGTCGCTGATCGCCTGTTCGTCATGATGGTTAAAATAATAATTGGGCTTTTCAATATAGCCCCTCAGATCTGAAGTTAGCAGTAAGTGGCTCAGGATCGTCGTTTCCGCATCGTCGTCGAAAGGCACCTCGTTTTCATTTATTACTGCCACCGAAAAGTTACCCATATCGGGGAGCGATTTGTTCTTTGCCGAAACGGACATTCGTACCTTTTGCCTGCGGTTATAGGTCTGCTTATCCGATCTCATGCTTAGCTTAAGCAGGTCGTCCGGGTGCCTGATAAAAGCAATACGCTCGCTCAGCGGTGAACCTTTGGATGAAAAAATGGTAACCTGTACAATTCCTGTCGGAAATTTGCTTTTAGGGATGTTCGCGCTGTAAGTCGTTTCTTTCAGGATGGTTTGGGCAGCGTAGCATACCGTGCCGTTACTTTGCGCCATCACATAGATCGCCCTGTTTTGATTTCGCTGCAGGTATAGATTATTGGCGGTTATCCTAAGGCTCAGCGTATCCGGGTTGCTGTTATTCACCGAAAGATTTATACCTTCGGCGCGTACGTCGGGCAGGTCGTAGCTGGCGCTCGAACCATCGGCAAAGGTCACGTTGGCCTTATAGGTTTTATTGTTCTCGGGCATAATGGCAAAAACACCCATGCCCAGGTGCTGGGAGCCGAAACTTGCGATTTCCTTCCCAGTATTGTCAACTACTTTCCCTTTTGCCTCAATACTCAGCCCATTGGGCCTTACCGCCTTGAAGGCTACCCGTGACCGAATGCCCTCGATCAGTGCGCCGCCTTCCGGAAAAAATTGAAAATCGATACCCGGCGGGGTAGTCTGCAGGGGCATTATGCGGGTGACGGTTTGAGTTTCGCTTACACTGAGGTCGGTATTGATCATCGCCGAGCTTACCGCATCGGTTTTATCCGTCGAAAAACTGATATTCAGTACGCCGTTTTTATCGGTTTCACCTCTCCCTTTACTGATGGTTTGATCATCGTTCATAACCTTCCAGGTTACTTTCTTCCCGGCGTAAGGGTTGCCATTCTGATCTTTGTATACCACGTCGGCGTTGATCTTGTCTTCCTTATCGGATATGTTATTTTTGAAGGACACGGTTGAAATAACCTGCCCGTCGTCTATGCTGCCTACACTGATCGTCTTGTTAAAGAAATAAGCCTGGTCAAAATTTCGCATCCATTTGGTGTAAGCCCTCACCAAATAGCTACCGCGGCGGTAATATGCCGGATTGAGTATTTCGGAGCCCTCGGCCATCCCATTTACCAGGTGAAGTTTTAATTCATCGATGATAACATTCTGACCATTAATGAGATCGACATACACGATCTTGCTTAGTTGCGACGGCACATGCAGGTCGGTGGTTACATAGGCCTTCAGGCGTATAGTGTCGTGAACGGCATAGTAAGGTTTGTCAAACTGCAGGTAAACCTTTTCCGTGGGATGCCCGCTTGTATAGTTCATCGTTTTAGCGATGATGGTGGTTAAGGGAATACTATCGCGCTGTGCTGAAGCTTGTATTGAAGCGAAAAAGACAGGGATTGACAGCGCTAATAAAAATTTTCTTAAATTCATCAGGTTAAATTATGTTCCAAAGGCGCGGCTAAATATAGTTATTTCGGTGAACAGCCCTTAAAATGCACAACATGTTTAACATTTTTTACAAAGTTGGTGGGACGGGCAAACAGTTTAGCGGTTAAAATAATTGTATATTAATTGCATAACGACCATTGATCGTCGTTATTTTAATATTGAAAGTATCCGTATGAAGAAAAAAACCGAGCGGGCTTATTTTAACGACGAATGGCAGCAAATGGAAGCATACCTGGATGCATTTTTCGAATCGGGCGACCAGGAAAAGCTGCACCGTTTTCGCGTACAGGTAAAAAAGCTGCGTGCTATGCTGATGCTGCTGGACACCGCTACCGCGACCGGCAAGCTGACCAAAGATTTTAAGCCGGTAAGAAAAATATTTAAGAAAGGCGGCCACATTCGCGAGGCTTACATTAACCTGCAGCTCGCGAGGCGGTATTTTTTACAGGACGAGAAGTTTATTCTCGGCCAGGTGAACGATATGGACCAGCGGATACTTGACTTTAAGGCGAATGCCAAAAAACACCTCAAAACCATCCGGGAAGTACATGATAAACTGGAAAATGACCTGAAGTCGCTGGGCAATGAAGACATTAATGAATTTTACAGAAGAAACCTAAACCAGATATCGGGCGCACTGACCGGGATACAGTTTAACGACCGGCTGCACGATTGCCGCAAAAAGATAAAAATGCTGGTATATAATCGTAAGATCGCAAAGAAAGCCCTGGAAGGGAACCTTAGCCTGAATGAAGATTACTTAGATAAATTGCAGGACTGTATTGGCAACTGGCACGATAATGTAATGGCGATCGAACTTTTTTCGGCACATATTGCAACGGCTAAACCCATAATCACCAAAATAAAGCGACAAAATACGGGCCTGCGCAAATCCATAAACCTGCTTGCCAGGGATTTTATAAACAGGGCCACGTTTGATAGCGATGAACGGCCGGCAAATCAGGTATAAGCGATGGGAGTGGAGATCGAGCGTAAGTTCCTCGTCGATCATGCTGCATGGGGCCGGCTGAACAAACCCGCCGGCGTGCGTTATAAGCAAGGATATATGCTGAATGAAAAAGACAGGACAGTGCGCATCCGGGTATCGGATGATCGCGCTTACCTGAACCTGAAAAGCCGGTCGACGGCCGTATCCCGCAAAGAATATGAATACGAGATACCCTTACGGGACGGTTTGGAGATATTGGAACATTTTACCCAAAACCACATCGAAAAAGTGCGGTATGATATTCCTTTTTCAGGGAAGACCTGGGAGGTGGACGTATTCGAAGGTGACAATGCCGGGCTGATCGTAGCGGAGATCGAACTGAAAAGCGAGGACGAAGAATTTGAAAAACCAACCTGGGTGACCGCCGAGGTGACCGATGATGCCAGGTATACCAATGCATCGCTGGTTAAGCATCCTTTTAAAACCTGGGACAGGTAACAATTTGGTTGTAAAGCCCAACGAAATTTTTGAAGTTTCGTTAGTATCCGCAGTATTTTCTAACTTCATTTTCATTAACTAAATATCTCAGAATCATGAAAGCCTATTTATTTTTTTTATTGTTTTTTGTGTGCGGTTCTGCGTTCGCGCAGGATATACCGGCCCGCTGGGACGAACTCACCGCGTCCGACTGGCAAACCGCGCTGGATAAGTCGGGCAAGACCTGTATCCTGCCTATCGGCATCCTCGAAAAGCACGGACCGCATTCGCCTATCGGCACCGACCTGATACACGTTCGGGAATGGGCCGCGCATGCCGTTAAGCAGGAATACGCAGTCATATTCCCTGATTATTTCTATGGCCAGATCAACGAAGCCCGTCACCAGCCCGGCACTTTCGCGTTGCCCAGCGATGTGATCTTTAAGCTGCTGGAAGCTACCTGCGATGAAATTGCGCGCAATGGGTTTAAAAAGATCGTCATCCTGAACGGCCACGGCGGTAACCCTGAGTTTATACGTTTTTTCATGCAGTCGTTCCTGAACAAGCGCCACGACTATGTGATCTATTTTTATGCGCCGCAGGACCGCGACGCAGACTACCAGGCGCAATACAATAAAATGCACAAGTCCGACCAGCGGGGCGATGAGCACGCCGGCGAAAGCGAAACATCCGTATTGCTTTATTACCGTCCCGACCTGATGCGTATGGACCGCGCGACATCGCAGTCGGGCGCCAATCAGCATCGGCTGGATAACATCCCGGGCCTTTACACCCCCATTTGGTGGTATGCGGCGTATCCGAACCATTACGCCGGTGAAGGCGGCAAGGCTACTGCCGAGTTCGGTAAATTTATTACTGATCACGAGATCGCTTCATTTGTCAAAGCGCTGCGGGAAGTTAAAGCCGACGAGAATGCGCTGAAGCTGCAAAATGAATTTTACGATAGGGTGGATAATTTGCAGAACAGCAAGCAATAACCGTATTCAGAACCGCGCCAGGCTTATGAGGTTTTTAAAGCTTCATAAGTCTGGATTTTTCCGGCCAGTGGCAACCTTTTCGGTGATGTATGCGTGATACCTATGTGGAATACACCTAAATACATTTGTTATGAAAACGAGATTAATTTGCCTTTGGATAATTTTAGCGGGTTCTATTTTTTCATCCCTCGGCTGTAGTAAAAGCGGCACGAAGCCGGTGACGACAGGCAAGCCCAACAATGCTACTTATTCGGCATCGGTAGATATAAGTAATTTTACTTTTTCACCGGCATCGGTAACCGTGTTGACGGGCGGAGCGGTGACCTGGACGAATAAAGATGCTGTCGACCATACCGCAACCGACCTGGGCGGTAACTTCGATAGCGGCCATATCAATCCCAGCCAAACCTTTAAATTCACTTTCACCAAAGCCGGAACTTATACCTACCATTGCGCGATACACTCGATGATGCCCAACGCGACTGTTGTGGTGGTAGCTGGCAATTAATTTCAGTTTCCAGAATTTCTTAGTCTTTTTGCCTGCAAAGCAACCTTCTTTCGTTTTTGTACGTGTTGGTTATACATACTAAACATATATTTTATGAAAACGAAATTAGTGTCTTTATTTATCTTATTGGGTGTGATGGGTTTAGGATATGGCTGTGGTAAGAGTCACTCCAACCCGATGCCAACAAATGGCGCCCCATCGATGGTGGCAGCGGTCAATATTCAGAATTTTGCCTTTTCGCCGGCAGTGGTACATGTATTACCCGGCGGCACGGTTACCTGGACCAATAAGGATTCGGCCCCGCACACTGCCACCGACCTGAACGGCGCATTCGACAGCAGCACACTTAACACCGGGCAAAGTTTCAAGTTTACTTTCAGCCATCCCGGTACGTACACTTATCATTGCGTTATCCACTCCATGATGGCTAACGCCACGATAATAGTCGGCAATTAGTAAACAGCGCAAAAAAAGCAAGCCCCGTATTACCGGCATATCCGCCGGCAATGCAGGGCTTTTTAATGGGATAACCGGTAGACTAATACCGGTGCGCCAAAACTAATTACCAGCCTGAGCCTTTTTTGGCATTGCCTTTCTTGATGTGTTCTTCGGCGGTTGCCTTGCTCATGATCGCAGACATTTTATTGCCGGAGCTATCTTTCCCCGAAGCAATATATCTACCCGATTTAACGTCGATCACCGGATCGATCATTGGTACATTTTTAGTTTTGGTTTTTACCGAATAAGCGGTAATTCCACCGTGTTCGTTTGCCATGATAAGTTTGTTTTAATTTATGGTAAACCCTGTTGCCCGGATTTTGTTTAGATTTTTTGTTAATAGCACGTTTTTCAGGGATTATCGACTGAGCAGCCCGACGATCCCGCGCAATCGGCGTAGGCCCAGGCCGTGAAATGTATCCCGTCGGGATGGTTGGGGTTAGCATCCCGGCGATACAGGATATCGTCGCCATTGTCTATCGTAAACGTGCGTGATTGACCTAACACAAGATATTGGTCGAATACCAGCTTATTGTGCGCCGGGTCGGGATCGAAACCCTTACGTACCTGCACGTGTACCTTGTGCCAGCGCATGTTTCGGATGGAAACGCTCGAGTTGTATTCGAGATAATTTTTACGGACGATAAAATAAAGCGCCGGCATAAGTACGATGTATAGTGCCGTCCGTAGATAAGGCCTTACACGTTGTACTGGTATCCAGGTTATATGCTCCAGTGCTGTCGGCGCAAATGGTTTCATGTATTAAAAGTAAAATAGGTCGATGTTGAAAACGGACGTAGTTGCACTGATTTTGCATCCGTATTTTTACGTGTTATGCTATTTCAGCAAGCCAAAGTTTATCCCTGTTCGAAAAAGCGGAATTGTTAGTAGTTTTGTAATATAAAATAGTCGATTATGGACAAAAGAAGGGATTCAAGCATAGCCTATCTTATTTTAGGGATATATGCGCTGATGGTAAGCTGGTATTATAACCATTCCATTATCATCCTGATCATCTGCTATATTTTCTGGCCGATCTACCTGGTTTACGAACTGCTAACCGGCCACCTTGCACATGGTATGTGGAAAGAAATACCGTTGTCTTATTTTAAGTAATATGGCTAAGTTTTTTGACGAAATCCAGGATTATCACCGGGAGTTTATAGAAAGGCAAAAGATGTTTTTTGTGGGGAGTGCTCCTTTGAGCCCCGACGGACACGTGAATCTTTCACCAAAAGGCATCGATAGCTTCAGGGTTTTGTCTCCTAATAAGGTGACCTACATGGATATTGTCGGCAGCGGGAACGAAACGTCGGCCCACATGCTGGAGAACGGCCGTATAACGATTATGTTCTGCGCTTTCGAAGGCCCGCCCAATATTATGCGTTTGTATGGCAGGGGGCGGACGGTGCTGCCGCAGGATGAAGAATGGGATGAGCTGGCTGGTCTCTTTCAACTGAGATTAGGCACAAGGCAGATCATCGTTGCGGATATCGACAAAGTGCAAACGTCGTGCGGTTTCGGCGTGCCGCTGTATGAATATGCAGGCGAACGCGACCACGCCGATAAATGGGCCGCGAATAAAGGACCGGAAGGCCTTGAACTGTATAAAAAGGAAAAGAACCTCTTCAGTATCGACGGTTTGCCCACCGCATTGAAAAAGAGTTTAGAAGAGTCGGGGGTTGATTAACGGGAAACTTCTTATATTTCGGTTCCCAACCGATCGTCATGAATTTTCGTTTTCTTTTTTCAACATTCGCCGGTTTCTGTCTTATCGTGTCGGCAGTTGTATCCCATTCACAGCAGCTTAAGGTTGATGAAAAGCCCTGGAAGGCTTCGTGGATAGCCGTTCCCGGCGAAGCTAAGGACTACGAGGTTTGCCTTTTTCGCAAAACTTTGGACCTGGCTGCAAGGCCACCGGCTTATAAGGTACATGTGTCGGGTGATAACCGCTACAAGCTGTTTGTTAACGGACAACTGGCGTCCATCGGCCCGGCTCGCAGCGATCTTTACTACTGGAATTATGAGACGGTCGATCTTGCGCCATACCTGGTGGCCGGCAGGAATATTGTAAGCGCTATAGTATTCAATGAAGGCAAATGGAGACCTGCCGCACAAATCTCGTTCGTTACAGGCTTTATTTTGCAGGCGGATAGCGAAACGCAGGAGGAGATCAATACCAATAAGTCGTGGAAATGCTTGCGGGATACTGCTTATAAACCGATAGATGTTAGCCTGGTGTACAGCTATTATGCAGCGGGTCCGGGCGATGAAGTGGATATGAGGCTTCACCCCCAAAAGTGGCAGCAGGCGGATTTTGACGACAGCAAATGGAAGCCGGCTTACCAGGTATCCGAAGGCGTACCAAAAGGACAGTTTACTTTTAACGACGGCTGGATGCTGGTGCCCTCAACCTTGCCGGCCCGCGAAATGGTGATGCAAAGGCTGGCGGTAGTTCGCAAAGCAGCCGGCGTTACAATGCCTTCCGGGTTCCCCGCAAAAAAACAAGCGGTTACTATTCCAGCCCGTACCAAAGCCACTATATTACTCGACCAGAAATTTTTGACAGACGCTTACCCTACCATCATATTCAGCGGGGGAAAGGACGCCGGCATTTCCATGAGCTATGCCGAAGGCTTGTATATTATCGAGCCGGGCGACAAAAACTGGCGCGCGCAAACGCGGAAGGGGAACCGGAACGAGATAGAAGGCAAACGTTTTGTAGGCCGCAAGGACAGCGTAATCAGCGATGGCAGCCAGGGCCAGCAGTTTACACCGCTTGACTGGCGCACCTATCGTTACCTGCAGCTTATTGTCGAAACTAAAGATGAGCCCTTAACCATTGACGACCTCTATGGTATGGCTACCGGCTACCCGTTTAAATACAATGCAACTTTCCAAACAGACAACAGGCAGCTCGACACCATATTGCAGATCGGCTGGCGCACCGCAAGATTGTGCGCGTGGGAGACTTACATGGATTGCCCTTATTACGAGCAGTTGCAGTACATCGGTGATACGCGGATACAGGCTATGGTATCGTACTATAACAGCGGCGACGACCGCCTGGCGCGCAACGCGATCAATATGCTCGATCACTCGCGAATAGCCGAGGGCATAACCCAAAGCCGTTACCCCACGGCTATACCGCAGCAAATACCGACCTTCTCGCTCTGGTACATCGGAATGTTGTACGACTATTACATGTACCGGAACGATAGCCGTTTCGTACAGGAAAAATTGCAGGGCGAACGTGATGTGCTGGCCTTTTTTGCACGCTACCAGCAGGCAGACGGTTCACTGAAAAATGCACCATATTGGGAATTTACCGACTGGGCCGATGGAAAGGGATGGCGTGACGGCGTTGCGCCCATTGGGGCAAACGGTAATTCAGCGGTGTTGGATATGCAATTGCTGTGGGGCTACCAAATTGCTGCCAAACTGGAAAGCCGGTTGGGAAGTAAAGCGTATGCGGCGCTGTATGGGCAGCGCGCAGACCAGTTGATGCAAACTATCCGAAAAAAATATTGGGTAGCCGCAAAAGGCCTTTATGCCGATAGGACAGAAAAAGACGTTTACTCGCAGCATACCAATTCATTAGCCATTCTTACCGGCCTGGAAACAAGTGCGCCAGCCAACAAACTCGCGCATAAATTACTTACAGATACTTCGTTAGTGCAGGCATCTATCTATTTCAAATATTACGTGTACCAGGCATTAGTTAAAGCGGGGCTTGGTAACGATTATCTCAGTTGGCTGGATACCTGGCGTCAAAATATAAAAATGGGTATGACCACCTGGGCCGAAATGTCGGACGTCAGCGCTTCGCGTTCGGATTGTCATGCCTGGGGATCAAGCCCGAATATCGAATTGTTCAGGACTGTTCTGGGCATCAACAGCGATGCGTCGGGCTTTGCCAAGATAAAAATCGAACCGCACTTAGGCGACATTACCAGCATTGGCGGTTCTATTCCGCATCCGAAAGGCAGAGTCGCGGTGCAATACGACAAGCATGGCGGAAAGTGGCATATTAAAGCTACTTTGCCTTCCGGTACGACTGGTACGCTGGTTTGGCAAGGAAAGTTTTATCCCTTAAGAGCCGGTGAAAATAACCTGGTAATATAGCTTCAAACGATGGACTGGGAACTATTCGCCGATATTGCCTACGTTGTCGTTATTATCCTGGCGTCGCTGCATATTATCTACAATGTACGTTCGAACGAAAAAGCCCTGGCTTATGTACTGTTAACGATACTTCTCCCATTTATCGGCATTGCAGTTTACCTGGCTTTCGGCCTCAACTACCGGCAGAATAAACTTTACAGCAAAAAGATCATTCGCGACAAACGTATACTGGACGAGCTGCAGGAGCGTATCACTATCGAATCGGAAAAAGCGTGGAACACGCAGGACCCTGAAATACAAAAGCATAAAAAACTTGCGCTTTACCTACTGAACGACGGCATGAGCCCTTTGAGCGGGAATAATAAAGTTGAGTTGCTGATCAACGGCGAAGAAAAGTTTCCGGCGTTGCTTGAAGCCCTGCAAAATGCCAGGCATCACATCCACATCCAGTATTATATTTTCGAGAACGGCGATATAGCGGAACGTATAAAGGACGTCCTGGTACAAAAGGCGAAAGAAGGGGTGCAGGTTCGTTTTATGTACGATGATTTTGGCAGCCGCTCCATCCGCAAAAAATTTGTTCGCGAGCTTAAGGCCGGTGGGGTAGAAGCTTACCCGTTTTATAAAATACACTTTATATTGCTGGCCAACCGTGTTAATTTCCGGAACCATCGCAAAATAGTCGTTATCGATGGCTGTGTTGGTTTTACCGGTGGAATTAATGTCAGCGACAGGTATACTAACGATCCGCCCGAACCTGGCAAATTATACTGGCGCGATACGCATGTGAAAATAACCGGGCCCGGTGTTTACTATCTTCAATACCTTTTCATCTGCGACTGGAATTTTTGCTCCGGCAAGGCGCTCACGCTGCATCCCGGCTATTTTTGCGCGCAATCTCCATTAAATGGAAATGCAACGGTCCAGGTCGCATCCAGCGGGCCTGACTCGGACCTGCCGACATTGATGTATTCGATCGGGCAGGTGATAGGCCTGGCTGAAAAAGAATTGCTGATAACGACGCCCTATTTTATTCCAGGGCAGAACATAATGGGCGCTTTACACATCGCTGCGTTAAGCGGCGTTAAGATAAAACTGCTGGTGCCTTTTAAATCGGATTCGGCGATTATCAATACCGCAGCCAGGGCAAATTACGCCGAACTGCTGGCGGCCGGCGTCGAGATATATCAATATACCAAAGGTTTTATGCACGCCAAAACCATTGTGTCCGACTGGCAGCTAGCCATCGTAGGTACCGCCAATATGGATCATCGCAGCTTTGAGATGAATTTCGAGGTCAACTGTATGATTTATGACGACAACACTGCAAAGAAATTAAGAGATGACTTTTATGAGGATCTGCGCAGCGCCGAAATGATCGATCCTGATACCTGGAACCGGCGCCCCTGGTTTAAAAAATTTGCGGAAAAATTTGTCAGCCTGTTCTCGCCGTTGCTATGACGCTTCAACCACAACTGCGGTGCCATAAGCCAATACTTCGGTTACGCCCTGCATTATTTCGTTGGCATCATAGCGCATATTGATGATGGCATTGGCGCCCATTACCTGCGCATGTTGTATCATCAGTTGGTAGGCCTCTTCGCGGGCGTTCTCACAAAGCTCGACATAGATGGAAAGTCTGCCTCCAAAAAGCGACTGGAAGCCTCCCGCGATATTGCCCAGAGCACTGCGGCTGCGCACGGTAATGCCGCGTACAAGTCCCAGCTGTTTAACAACTTTATGTCCTTCCAGCGCGGTGCTGGTGGTAACTAACGTGTGGTCCATTTTAATGTGTGTTTAAGTAATTGATATTAATCAAATTTATGTTGTTTTGATAGGAAACCAAGGCGAATGTTACATTGTTAGCCAACGCTTATTAAATATGCCGCAGATTTATATTGAAACGCCAAGGCTGGTACTGAGGGCCTGGGAAGAAAGAGACTATGACCCGTATATCGAATTGAACCAGGACAAAACAGTCATGCAATTTTTCCCGGCAGTGATGGGTCCTGACGAAACGTTGGGACAAATAACGCGTATCCGCGCGCATTTTGACGAATATGGGTATGGGCTTTTTGCGGTTGAGAGGAAGGACAGCGGGCAATTCATTGGTTTTACGGGGTTTTCGCATCCGTCATTCAAAAGCTACTTTACACCTTGTATTGAAATAGGGTGGAGATTGGGCCGCGAACACTGGCGCCAGGGCTTTGCCACCGAAGCCGTAAAAGCCTGCCTGGAATATGGTTTTAACGAATTGGGATTTGAAGCTGTATATTCCTTTACGTCTGTTCATAACACCCCTTCTGAAAAAGTAATGATCGGTGCCGGTATGAAAAAACAAGGAGAATTTGACCACCCTGCTATTGAGGATGGCCATTTTCTGCGGAGGCATGTACTTTATAAAACTTCAGCCTCCTGAACTAAGCCTGTTTTTCTATACCAGGCGGCGCAGGCGGTTCGGTGGTCGCGGCAGGCGAGGCGGCCTGTTGCGGCGCCGAGGTAACCACCGTAAAGGGTTTAACCCTATTCGACTTAACTGCAGGTAATTTCGGTTTAAAATAGAGAACAACGCCTGCCGCTATCAGCAAAAAGCCCGCGATAAGGAAAGCCATATGCGCGCCTTTGCGGCCTGGCGTCAGGTCATAAGTGAACATAGCTTTGCCAAACGGGTCCTTGCCCTGTACGACATTCGCCGCGCCATCGGGCAGGTTTATCTTAGTCATCTGCTGCAAAAGCGACCCGCCTGAATTGTACGTGGCGGTCATGACATAGTTTTTGTCGCTGATCTTGGTAATATCCGGGTTCTTCAGGCCTACCGGTATCTGCCACTCGCCATTATCATTTATTTCGGACAGCCCTAGTGCATCAAACGTCAGGGTAAAGCTCCTGTCGTCCTCTTTGTAATTGAAATTCTGGAGATACGCTGCGGGAAATTCCCGTTCCATTTCCCTTTTCCACAATTCGGAGCCATTGGAACCGGATATTCTTTTATAATTATCCCACTGGCTTGCGTTGAAGGTACGACTGAACTCAACATGCGCATCGCCGAGGTTATCAATATTATAAGTTACATTTTGCTTCAGCGGATCGAGTTGCTGCGTTTGTTGTGCGTTTGCGTTCGAAAAGGCTGCTACAACTAATATGATGAGGTATAAAAATACTTTTTTCATGATCATAAAACTTATCGTACTGTGGAAATGATCTGGTTAAATAAGCCCTGGTAACCGGCAAAATTGGGACTGCCTAAAGTAATCCCTACAACGCCGTTGCCGCCGCTTCGGAAAACGCCTTCCCATCGCCGCTGTCCGCCGGCGTAATTGGTTACGCCCTGGTACATGGTGTACCCGTTGGAAGCGCCCGTTTTTTGATATTGTATATATTGCTGGAACGATGCCAGTTGGGTGCGGATAATATACAGTGCCTGATCTGGCGTCGATGCCTGTACGTTCCAGACACTGATGCCGGTTTGGGCATCGCTGGTGCCTACCTGCGCAACTAAAGTATTTAATTGTGCGAAAGGGTAATCCCTGCGGCCCCAGCTACCGGGATAACTGAAACTGATTGGTCCGGAAAAAGAATTACCGAGGCTTGAAGAGTTGCCGCCACCACCGCCTGAGTTTCGACGTTCGCTGCCGCGTGTTGTTCTGGCTGTGGTGTTGGTTGCGGTAAAATTTGTTGAACCTCCTCCCCCGAAGTTTGCGGTTAAATCGTCAACTTTTTTTCTCAGAAATTCGTCGTCGGCCAATTCCATTGGTATCACACCCCTGGCTTCCAGGTCGTTAACATCGATATAGATATAGCGGGTATCACCCTGCTGGGCAGCTTGTATGAAGGTTTTCAACTCTTCGGCGCCCCTGTTATAGGCTTGTGCCGCACTATAAACCCCGCCCAAACCGCCGCCGTTTACGCCCGTGGCCTCAATGGCATACAGGTTGTTATTAACTAGTACGCCCGGGAAAGCATGACCGGGAATCAGGAAGATAACCGGGTGCAAACCGGCAGCCTTGAGTACGCTGGCATAAAACAGTGATAATTCGATACACAAACCCGTGTTGCCGGTAATTACCTCGCGCGGAAGGCGCGTGCTTTGCACCGTGGAATTGATATCTCCCAGTTTTTGCGGTATACCTTCGGTGCCGCTGTACACCATGTGCGTGGCCACGGTCGCACTGTATAAACCCGCAAGAAATTTCACGGCATCCTGGTCGGTATTACTTACTGAAGCAGCTTCGCCCTGCATAAACTTATCCTGTACGGCTGCAGTGTAGTATTTAACAATGGGGTCCTCCGGGGTGATGAGGCAAGGCAGCAGTTGTGTGTTGTGCATCATATCCGGGTAGCTGGTTACCTCGTCCATAGGGATGTCGGTATACACGAACTGGTTGCGGCCCATCATGTTAAATCCGAAGGTTTCCTTTTTTACCTTGCTGCCATTGTAATCGATCCTGATGTTTCCCGTTTCCTGCGACTGCGTCATCTTTTGTACGATGTTATCCTTAAAGTGCGGGTAGCATTTTACAACCACATGCTGGCCGGGATAGATCTCGGGAATGGTCACGAGCTCGGTCATGTCGACGTAACCCGGAACCTCATACGATACTTTTACGTCTTTAAGCGAGGTGGTGCCCTCATTCGTCATGAGCATTTTGAAAAAATAATACTCACCGTTCAGCGCCTGCTCGTTCGAATAAACCTTGTAGGCCGCAGGCATAATGTAGCTGGCGTTACTAATCTTTACGTCCAGCGTGTCCTTCCCGAAATCGAAGAAATAGAGAAGGACGGATACCAGCCCGGCAAAAACCAATGCCGCTGGTAAAATGATTCTCTTCATAACAGAAAATTGTTTAAATCAATAAAACTTACAATGGAACAGATGCAGTTAACGGCGTAGTAATGGGTAAACTATCGTCGTTTTTTGTTCTTCAAAGGATTTTCCTTTTCTAAATATCCGTACAATAAAATAAATATGCAAGGGTTATCTTACTAATTATCAGTACTTTAATAAGATTTATTTAAGTTAAATTTTTTAAGTAATGATTATTAAATTTAATTCCTGGTATTTATTTGACTGGCTGTAACAGTCACTGTTTCAGCAGATTGAGATATGGTTGCCGCATGGGCCGGTTACTGGTTGAAAAAAACCTCGTGTGCCGGCTAAACAGAGCATCAAGTTGCGCCGGGAATTTTGTTATTTTGCCCGCAATTGAATATATACACCCGAAGAGGCATTTAACAATCTGTAAAATAATAGTGACCGTAATAATTAATGAGGATAAAACCCGTTATCAGCGTAAATCAATTTTTATGAATAAACTTCGACTATTTGTCTTCCTGTTAGCAGCTGGATTTTTGATACAGAGCTGTACAAAAGATACCCAAAGCGCCGTCGCTTTCAGCAATCAACCTTTCCAGGCCAACATCAACGGCACGTCGTGGGTTCCGGATACTGTTAGTACCACTATTACGTATAATCCAGCCGATCAAAGCAAGACATTTTATTGCTCGGGGCAGAAGAACCAGAAGCAGGTAATTTTTTCTGTAAAGCTGAATAATTCTACTAACACCCCCGGTTTTGCAACCGGTACTTTTAATATAGATTCTGTTAATGTGTTCGCACAATATAATGTGCAGCAGCTTAATGGCTCGGGAAACCTCGTTTTTGTACCGCACGGAGCCGTTAAACCGGGCAGCGGTTCGATAGTGATCACATCTGTCGATTCGGTGAAAAAACAAATATCCGGTACGTTTTCGTTCTATTCCAGGTCGACGCAATACGACAACCAGGGAAATGTGATATCGACGACGGTAGACAATATTACTGCCGGCCAGTTTGAAAATCTGTCTTATCAATTTTATAATAACCAGTAATTATCTCAGCTTTATAATAACCAGTAATTATCTCAGCAATCCCGAACCCATATATGAAAAGAAAATATACGTTAATAATCCTCCTCGTCGTATTTGCTGCTGCCGGTGCACAGGCACAGATGAAGAGCTATATTGATATTTACGGAGGCGCTTCATACGCTGTAGGTAATTTCGCCGCGGCCGACTATTCCAATAACGACGCCGGCTTTGGAAAAAGAGGCGCGACTTTCGGTCTCGACGGTGCTTATTATTTCAGCAAGAAACTTCCGTTTGCCATAGGCGCGTCCGTTATATTCCAGGACCAGGGTGAGGTATCGTATACCGATGCCCTTAACCTTGCCACCGGTTACACGACCTCATATAAGGCTGATTATACCACCGTTACCACGGTTGGCCGGTATCACGCCATTAATTTTTTGGTCGGCCCGCAATACTCTTTTCAATACCACAAGTTTATACTCGATTTACGTGCTGCTGGCGGTTTATCCCGGGTTTCCCAAACTCCAGCCTATACGATTGCCATATCCGGTGTACCCGAGCAAAGCAAAACGATTTACCAGAGGGAAGGAGGCGGTCTGTTGCCTATATATGGAGGCAGCGCAGGCTTGCGGTTTAAATTTGCCGATAACTGGAGCGTGGGCATAAGAGGCGCTTATTATGACACAGGCAACGGTCTAAAGGTAAATACTGATGGACTACAGGAACCCGCCCAGGGCCGGCTGGTTACGCGTTTGCCTTCATTTTCGGTATTTCAAACTACGCTGGGTATTACAGTCGATCTTTGATCTCGCCGTTTAAAATAAAAGAAGCCCGTTACTTAACAATAACGGGCTTCGATGTTTTAAACCGATGCGGTTAATTTTCGTTAACCAGGTGAAAGGCAATATTAGCGCTTGAAGTTCCGGATACATAAATCGTATAAATATGTCCCGCCTGGATAGTTGCGGGAATGCTTAACAGGGCTGATGACGAGCCCGACAGGTAAAGCGCAAAAACACTGGTGGGGTCGACTTCAGAATAAGACGACACCCCCTTGTATGCAATAGCCGACACGAGTTTAGCGCCTCCGCTGATCCCAAAATCAACATTGGCTTGCAAGGCCGAGCTCAGGTTAATGAATCGAATTTTAGCCTTGCCATTGCCTGGCGCGGTTCTGTCGTTCTGTGCCGTGACTGCTGATTTATCGTCTGTGTAAAATACATCGTAATACTGGCCGCCTGTTAACGACAGGTTAAAGGTGGTATTGGTAGTGGTGGTGCCAGTATCTTTAAATGAACCCTGTTTATCGGCTGTACTCGCCGAAATGTAATTGGAACTCGATCCGTAGGCAATAGCCGAAGCCGCCTTGTTGTTGTTCAAATAAAAATCCTGGGCCGTTGAGCTCTGTGCTGCATTGGTGGCGATAACATATGCGCTCAGGGTATTATGGTCATCTTTTTTACACGACGAAAATGAGACGGATAAGAAAAGAGTTGCCATAAATACCAGTGACGCGGTTTGGGTTTTTCTGCTGTTCAGAATAGTTTTCATACAAGATAATTTGAGTTTATATTGAACAATAGCCATCAAACACAAAACCAAAAAGAACGAAAAATATGGAATCTATGTAAATATGGGCTTGTAAATCAATGATATAATAATGTTATTTTAAGATAGCTCGGCTCGTAACAGTATTGGGTGCATTGTAAAGGAAAACATACACGCCAATGTTCTTTTGTAGTTTTTGAAAGACGATTGAAGCAGTAGTAAAAGGCCGGTTTGTGGAACCAGCCTTTTTATACGATCAATTTAGAATTACTTAACTCCCGGAGGCGCTGGATTGGCCGGCGGGTTAGGCGATGGATTAGGCTGAGTTGGGGTAGGGCTCGGATTGGGATTTGGATTAGGAGGTGTGGGAGGGTCGGTAGGTGGATTAGGATTAGGATTTGGGTTAGGCGGTGTGGGGGGATTTGGATTCGGCGACGGATTGGGGTTCGGCATTTTTCTCTTATTCCTTTTGCGGGTCGGTACAGTATCTGTTTGAGCGGTATATTTACTTATACGCGTCCCGTTGTTAGTTGCCGGATTGGTATTCTGAGCATTGGCGAGCTCCAGCACTCCGGCTAAAGCTGCTGCCATTATAAAAACACTTAATCTTTTCATATCACGATATTTTTCAATCAGCAAACTGCTGACTTTAATACCAACGTGGCCTATATTATAATGTTTTAATTAAATTTTTTTCTTCTTGGGTATAATATGCGCGAAAACATCGTGGTTGACCATGTGTTATTTATATAAACAACAGCAACATGAAAAACTATTTTATGATGGTTCTGTCCGCGGTAATTATTTGTTCGATGGCATCTTGTCATACCGGCAGTTCCGTTCACTCAGGCCAGGATACCGTAAAAAGTAGGTATGGATCAGCAAACGATACCAACGGCTCGGCCAAATCAACTACGGATACATCGAAAGTGAATACTAAAACGGGTGATGCATCACTGGATAACAGCGCATCGGGAGGCGCGGCAGCGTTAAAAGATACCACCAAAAAAACTAAAAAGTAGAGCATATGCCGGTCAAACGAAAGAGAAGCACAGGAAGGAAATGGTCGGCTAAAGTGACTAAAGAAAGCGATGCATTAGACCTGGAACAGAATATTTTCAAATCGGGAGACCCGGATAAGATCGCGGCTTCGCTCAAACATTCGGCTGAAGAAAGCCATAGGCGTAAAGGCTCGCCATTCCAGAGCGCTATGTCGATGCTGAACTTTTATGAGAATAGGGCAGGCAGGAACTTGTCCAGGCGACAAAGGGCGCCGCTGGAAAAGGCGAAAAACAGGTTGCGCAAATTGTTTGGGCGACCTGAAAAATAGAATTTTAACCTGCCATGTCCAGCGCCTCAACCCGGGCTATGTATTTTGGTGGCATAATCGCATTTTTAAGTATGTGCTCAACTTTCAGCAACCGGAAGAGCTTATAAATCACCAATACCGGCCATAGCCATTTGACGCGCCCCAAATGAAGCTTTCGGTTTACCTGTTGCGGTACAACAAGGATCTGCGCTTGCCTGAGCACAAGAAACCGAATGGCGCCCAGGTGCCTACGATATTGCTTGTAAAGGTCGGGAGTGAACCGGCTAAAGCATAGTTGTTCGTTAAGCTGCCGTAACCGCTTTGCTTCATAATCGTCATAATCGCTTGGCAAGCCTTTTAGCCCCATTCTCTGTCCCACCCGGTAAAATACATCATATACTTCCATTCTTTCGGAAGGCGTAAGCTTTCGTTCGAGCAGCTCATATGCGCGGACGGAATAGTCAATCAGCATATATAGCACTTCGAGATAGGCGATATCGGGTATATTCATTCCCCGGCTGGCTTCGACATTTTTATGTATGGCCGTGATCTGGTCGATATAATGGAGGGCTGTATCGTTTTCTGAAAAGATGATCCTGCGGGAATAATCCACGGTGCTGAAAAGGCGCCCGAGCGGGTCGGCCGGTAATTTACCGGTAAAGTACAACCAGTCGACCGAGCGGTTCAATGCAAACTCGGCCGAGGCGCCGGCAAATATGAACAGGATCGTATCGGCCTTACCCCATATTTGCCGCACTATAGAATTTTTATCCACAAAGCCGTCAGCCATACTTATAGAACTTGTATTTAGTAAATTTCTTATTTTGATTTATATAAAAGTACTTTGTATTACAAAGTTAATAAATCAATTGAAATCGGCAAAATGGTGACAGCAGGTTAAGTTATTCAAATTGTTCCTGCAAACGCTCGAGTCTGTCGATCATAAGATTGAGCTTTTCTTCTTCGCTGCGGAAGATCCGTTTTTTATAATAAAATGTAAGAAACAGGAACCAACCGACGGTAATGGTATAGATCGATACCTTGTAGAACACCGAAGCGGTTTGTAATATTTCGACAAAATATAAGGATAAGCCTAAACTGATGAGCAATAAGTATAGGTAGAAGAACCAACCCGTTATTTTAGCGCGGTTGCGCTGGTACTGTTTCAGGTCCTGCAGGTAGTCGGTAGGATTTTGCGTAGCATCGTGCTTATTAAGGATGCGGTAGTCGCGTATTACCCTAACGGCATACAGCAGCATGGTGAAGAGCATAATAAAGAGGCCCAGGTAGGTGAGCCATTTAAAAACGAAGAAGAAAGTAATGACAAACGTAAGCGCAATAATGGCCAGCGTAGCTACAATTCCCCAGTAAAGCTGGCTTTTAATACCGCGTACGCCTTTCTTAACCTGCTTCAGCGCGTCGTCCACCGAAAGCTGGTCCTGCTTTGGCTGCCCTTGCCAAACGGACATTATATGATCAAAGTCTTTCATAGTGGTTGTACAACTCAGTTAGTTTTTGTTTAATACGATGTATTTTCACCCTCAAATTTCCCTCCGATATGCCCGAAATTTCAGCTATTTCGGGATAAGGCACCTCATCCAGTACCATGGTTATAATAATTCTTTCCGATTCTTCCAGTTTTGAAATGCACTTGTAAAGAAGTGCGACCTGCTCATTTTTCTCCGAAAATTCCTCCCTCTTGTTTTCGGCGATCTGTGGGGTCAGCTCGTCCTTCGCCTGCCGCTTTTCCGAACGCAGATAGGTAAGGCAGGTATTGACAGCGATGCGATAGATCCAGGTGGATATTTGCGCCTGGTTGCGGAACTTTTCCAGGTTTTGCCATACCTTCAAAAAAGTTTCCTGCAGCAAGTCGTTCGCAGCATCGTCGTCGCCGGTATAACCATAGCACAGGTGGTATATCTTTTTTGAATTAGCTTCAAATATCCGCTTGAAGGCCGCTTCCCTGGTATCCAAATCAGTTAACTTTTATGTTAGATTTTAACCTTCGTTAAATGTTACATTGGGTTAGTCGTAAGTCTAAAGTCTTTAGTCGGAAAATAACCAGACGTGACTTAGGATTTAAGACTAAGGCCTCAAGACTTAAAAAAATAATCATCCATATAAAACCATCTCAACTTGCCCTGCGCCTCCTCCAGCATGGCGTTATAATCCTGCGAATAATCGAATTGCAGGTCCTCGTGCAATTTGGCTATGGCTTTTGCGATCTTCTCCAATTGACGGGTAAATATCAGCCGCATGGGCTTGTAGGATCCCCGGCTGTCGGCATACTGTATGTAATTTCGGCAAAAACTAAGCAGGAACTCGATCTCGGCTTCCTTCGACCCCATAAACTTGACATATTTGTTCAGCAGGCGAAGTATCTTACGCATACTTTTGGCCATTTGATAGTTGTTCGACGGCAACTGGCTGAACATAAAGCCGCTCTCGGCTATTACGCTGTCGATAAACCCCCTTTCATTATCCGCATCGAATAATAAATAAGCCAGCAGTTCTTTATTTTCCTTCTTATAACGACCCAGGCGCAAGCACAGGTCCATCAGGTAGCCCTTATCGTGAAACTGGAGCTCCTTTTTGATGTCTGCTAAACCGTATAACTTCAGCGCCATGCCGCTAACTTAAATATTTTAGTTGTAGTTTCGCAGTCCCGTTTAATAGATGAAGAAAAACCGGCTCACACTTTATATCGTCATTGCCCTCGTGCTGGGCGTTGGTGCCGGTTACTTTTACAATACCAATATACTTACACAGGTAAATAACGAAATAAGCACTGCTAATGCGCAGGCAAAGGCCATCGACATACCGCTAAACAAAATAAAGGATACTACATCGTCCGTATACCTGCAACTTAAAACCACACGGGCAAAACAGGCGGAGGCAATCAAAAAGGTCAACGCAGACCGGGATGATAAGCTTGAAGGCTTCGCCATACTGAGCGACGTTTTTTTAAGGCTGATCAAAATGATTGTCGCGCCATTGATTTTCACCACGCTGGTGGTTGGCGTGGCTAAAGTTGGTGATATTAAAGCGGTCGGCAGGATAGGCGGACGGACGCTATTATTATTTATCGGCATTAGTTTCCTGTCGTTGCTGGTAGGAATGCTAATGGTGAATTTTTTCGAGCCTGGCAGTGGCGTCCATTTATCGCTGCCTGCAACAGCAGGTACAGAAATAAAGAAATCGGGACTGTCGTTGAGGGATTTTATCAGTCATGTTTTTCCAAGGAGCATTACCGAGGCGATGGCGAACAACGAGATTTTACAAGTTGTGGTGTTCTCCTTGTTTTTTGGTGTAGCTACCGCTGCAATAGGCGAAAAAGGGGAGATCATAACCAAATTCATGGACGCCGCAGCGCATGTGATCATGAAGATCACCACTTATGTGATGAAGCTGGCGCCGCTCGGCGTATTTGGCGCTATCACCGTTGTAGTAGCTAAAGAGGGTTTGGGTATTATTGCCACTTATGCAACATTTATCGGTGAGTTTTATATCGCATTAGCCCTGCTATGGTTGATGATGATATCCGGCGGTTACGCCGTACTAAAGAAACGCGTACTTAAGCTTCTCGGCCGAACAGAGGATGCCATACTCGTCGCCTTCAGCACTTCTACAAGTGAAGCGGCATTTCCAAGAGCATTGGAAGAACTGGAGCGTTTTGGCTGCGATAATAAGATTGTTAGTTTTGTGCTGCCGCTGGGCTATTCTTTTAATCTCGTCGGCTCCATGATGTATCTTACCTTTGCCTTGTTATTCCTGGCGCAGGCATATGGCATGCATCCTTCATTCGGCCACCAGCTTTCGATACTCTTAATACTGATGCTGATGAGCAAAGGCGTGGCCGGTGTGCCTCGCGGGGCTCTGGTAGTATTATCGGCGGCTATCGGTATGTTTAGTATACCTGATGCGGGATTGGCCCTGTTGCTAGGCATCGATCCGCTATTGGATATGGGCCGCTCGGCCACCAATGTTTTGGGCAATGTGCTGGCGACCGCGGTGGTAAGTAAGTGGGAGGGGGAGTTAGATGGAGAAGCTCAAAGCTGAAAGACTAAAGTGTAAAGCCCTGTTTGAAGCTTAAATCAGAAGGTGTAAAGTGAAAACTTTTGTCAAAAAAGAGCAGAAATGCAAATAATATGAAATGCTTTAGCTGTTTGCTGTAGTTTTGCGCTCGAAAAAGCTTTGGACTTTTCGCTTTAAGCTTTTAGCTAAAAAATGACATGACCAGAAACTTCAAAAAAACATTTGTAATAATAAGTGTAGGACTTCCCTTTTTGTTGTATTGCGTATACTACTATGCGCATGTATTCAAGAATGCGCCGTATAAATTCACAGAATTTAAGTCGTTTAAATTTGAATACGGCGCAGGCGATAGCCTTATCAACAAATATAACTCTGCAACCGGCAAATACCAATATGTGGACTCGCACGATTCGCTGGTTAAAATGAACTTGTTCCTGACTTCGAAGGAACTGAAGACGCTTCACGATACGGCTGCGATGTTGGGTTTCTGGGACTGGCCGACAGATGAGACAGGTGACAGTACGATCAGGCATAACGGTCAAAGATCGCCCCGGTACGTTATGGAATTTAACTACCAGCGTAAAAGCAAAAAAATAAAATTCGATGAATCGTTCGACGGCGATGAGCGCTTAAAAGAGGCGAACAGGCACATGGTAAAGGAAATATTGCATGTGCTGGCAGTAGCCGAAAGCAGGAAAAAGGATAGTATTTAATTGCAGCCATGGCTTCATTCATAATTATATTCCTGCTAACGGCACTTGCTTTTGTTTTGTCGTTCCTTCTTCTTAAGAAGCGGCAGAGTAGCCTGGCTTACAGGATCGTTTTGTCGTTATTAATCTCAGGCGGCTTATGTATCGGCCTGCTTCTGGTTGTGCCTGGTTTATTCGGTCAGAAGACCTATTTCAGCCAGATATTCCAGAAGACGCCTTACAACTTCAACGAATTCGAATATTTTACAATTGAATATGGTCCCGGCGATAGCCTCATCAATAAGTACAATTCAAAAACAGGCGAATATCAATTTATCAATTCGCATGATATATTGGTGAAAGAGAATGTTCATTTACCTACCGAGGACCTGCTTTATTTGCACTGGAAAATTGATGAACTGGGCTTCTGGAATTTTCCGGCGGTTGAAACAGGTGATACGACACAAACGATATCCGGCGAAAAGCCGATTCGGTACCGAATCGCTTTCCATTACAAAAGAAAAACCAAGACGGTGATTTTCGATGAATCGTACGACGCCGATCCGGCGTTAGAGGATGCCAACAAGAAGGTCATCAGGGAAATAATGAAGGTTTTGGATTCGGAAGAAAGTCCGGACAAAAATTAATTTCTGTTGCGATTTGAATTTGCAATCCCTATATTTGCACCTCCAAAATTAAAAAGTAAATTAATTAATAACCATGTACGCAATAGTAAGTATAGCCGGACAGCAATTCAAAGTTGCGAAAGACCAGCAGATCTTTGTACACCGTTTACAGGGAGATGAGGGCGCTAGTATTGAATTTGACAACGTGTTATTAGCAGAAAACGAAGGCAAGTTCAAATTGGGTAAAGATTTGAAGAATGCGAAAGTTTCGGCTAAGATCGTGTCTCATTTAAAGGGTGATAAAGTAATCGTCTTCAAAAAGAAAAGAAGAAAAGGTTACGAAAAGAAAAATGGTCACCGCCAGCAATTTACCAAGATCGAGATCACTGGCATCACATTATAAGCAGAGTTGTACGTATTACGTTTAACGTTGTACGTCAAAGAAACAAGATTATTAACGTAATACGTCGAACGTTCAACGTATAACAAAACAATAAAGAAATGGCACACAAAAAAGGGGCCGGTAGTTCCAAAAACGGTCGCGAATCACATAGCAAGCGTTTGGGTATCAAAATATTTGGCGGTCAGCCCGCTATTGCCGGGAACATAATCGTTCGCCAGCGCGGTACCCAGCACAATCCTGATAAGAATGTAGGCATCGGTAAGGATCATACCTTATTCGCATTAGCCGACGGCCTGGTAATTTTCAAAAAGAAAGCTGACAACCGCTCGTATGTATCGGTTATCCCGGTTGAAGCTGCTCCGGTAGTTGAAGCCCCAAAAGCAAAACCGGCTGCTAAGGCTGCTCCCAAAGCTGAGGTAAAGGCAGAAGCTGCCCAGGTAGCTGAAGCTAAAGCCGAAAAAGCACCTGCTGCTAAGGCGGAAGCTACGGAAGAAGCGCCAAAGGCTAAGAAGCCTGCTGCTCCAAAGGCAAAGAAAGCTGACAAAGAAGAAGGCGCTGCTGAATAAGTAGTGTAACGTCCTGAAATAAGTTGACGGATTTAAGATAGTCCCGATGGCTGTAAAGTTATCGGGATTTTTTGTTGATGCACCATTTGAGGTGTATTCATGTCCAAAGATAAATGAGGTCTTCGGTTATTATATAATTCAACCG
>DASZVE010000092.1:0-27373 GCA_035547095.1 Mucilaginibacter sp. | reverse complement strand
GGCGATAGGCCTCCAATACTTCCATATACAAATCGGCGAAAGGTTTGTTGTAATGCAGCAAAAACCCGCCGGTTGCTATTACCTTGTCATCGACCTCAATCACGTGGGTGCCTTCCGGCTCGCCGTGATGCTCGAATAATGTATCACCGTCGTGTCTTTCACGAAAGGTCGCGCCGGGAACATGCAGATCGGTAACCGGGCCATCCTTAAACAGGATCACGTCTGAGTATATACCGGTACCGAATTCATAAAGCATACCTGAAAGCAACGGGTCGTTGCTCTGGCATTCGATGTAGTTTACTTTTGATACAACAAGCAGCTCTTTAAAAATGGTAGAAGCATATTTTCGCCAGGCAGGCATCAGGTAAAATTCAAAAATAGCATCCCGCAGTGACAGATCGTCCCGGCCTTTTACCGAGCCATAACCGATAGCCAAGCCATCATCCAGGATAAGATATGAATCGGACCAGTTGCGCTCGTGAACGGCGTTGTAGCGCACCTGGAAATTGCAGTCCTGTAAGAACAGGTTCCGCAAGGACGATATTCTGTCAAGTGTTGTTTTGGCGACGTGCAAAAGCATGCGTAAAAATACGATATGCTCTGGACAAAATCGAGAGCAGCCAGATCAGTCGTCCCTGCCGTTTAGCAGATAGTTGCCTGGTTCATCGGATGACCACAGATCGGAAAAATAAGGTTTTACAGGCTGCAATTCCCTGAATTTTTGCCCAGGTGGTGTCCCTTCCAGGCCTTTCAGGCTTTCACCATAAGTTATCCTCCCACCAAGGGCTTCTTTTGTTTCGGCCAAAAGGTAACCTGTATTATCTCTTAGCTTTCCATCTTCAAACCACCCAAGATGCTTACCGTTAAAACCATAAACATCGGTACCAGTAAAATTATGGTATAAATAAGCTACCGGCTTACCATTCCAGAGATAAATAACCTGGTCGGTAAGATAATCGTCAACAAAAGCGATGGCATTCCCGGTTGAATCATACAGGTTGATCCCGCGATAGGGTTTGGAGGCTCCGCATAACAATATGGCAGCAAACGCGCAAATAATCAGCTTCATCGGTCAAAGGTTTTAATAGTAAAGATACAACTTTACCATTAAACAATCCTTTCCAGCATTTGGATGTAGATATCTATTCCTTCCCTGATCTCGTCTAAATAAATAAATTCGTTAGCAGTATGCGAGCGGGCAGAATCTCCCGGACCGATCTTCACGGACTGAATATCGAGCAGCGATTGATCGGAGGTGGTGGGTGAGCCATAAGTTGTTCGCCCCAGGGCGATCCCGGCCTGAACTATCGGGTGATCTTTTTCGATTTTGGAAGGCTTCAGCCTGATCGATCGCGGTGTAACCTCGCTACTCACATGCTGACGGATAATCTCCAGCACTTCCTCGTTGCGGTAGGCATCCGTCACACGCACGTCCACTGTGAAGGTGCACGTGGCAGGTACCACGTTGTGCTGTGAACCGGCGTTAATAATGGTAACGGTCATTTTTACCGGACCGAAAACCTCCGATTCCCTGGGGAACCGGTAAGTACGAAACCATTCGACGTCATCCATCGCCTTATAAATAGCGTTCACGCCTTCCTCGCGCGCGGCGTGCCCCGATCTGCCATGGGCGACGCAATCCAGCACCATTAATCCCTTTTCGGCAATGGCCAACTGCATTAGTGTCGGCTCGCCGACTATGCCAAAATCCAGTTTGCCCAGGTCGGGGATGATGGATTCAAGACCGTTAACGCCGGATATTTCTTCTTCAGCGGTGGTTGCAAGGCAGAAGTTATACTTGAGGTCCTTCCTTTCATAAAAGTAAAGGAAAACCTGGATCAGCGACACAAGGCAGCCCCCGGCGTCGTTGCTTCCGAGACCGTATAGTTTGCCATTCTCGATTTTCGCATCAAACGGATCGCGGGTGTAGCCCGAATTGGGCTTTACCGTATCGTGATGTGAATTGAGTAATATCGTGGGTTTTGCGGGATCGAAATATTTGTTCCACGCCCAGATATTGTTCATCTTCCGGTGGGTCTCGATGCCCTCATTCTTCAGAAATTGTTCGAGAAGGTCGGCGGTTTTGCCTTCTTCCCTGCTGAAAGACGGAATAGAAATAAGCTGCTGCAATAATGCTACAGCTTCTGTATAATGGGCGTTCAGATCGGTCATGGATTGCAGCAAAAGTAAAAGATAAAGGTGAAAGGAAAAAGGCAAAAGGGTAAAGGTTTTCCCGAGCCGATCGCCAATCGCAAATCTTCACAACTTCAATTCCATTTGGATATTCGACCGTTCATACGGCGATGGCGGCCCGGTTATCTTTTGAAAGCCGAGTTTCAGGTACAAATTGATTGCCGGTTTCAGCAGGGTGTTGCTTTCCAGGTAAACCGTATCGGCGCCAAGTTCTTTTGCTTTTTTTATACAAGCCTGGCCCAGCAATGTGCCAATACTTTTGCCCTGCGCTCGCGGCGACACCGCCATTTTTGCCAGCTCGAATTTCTTATCACTCATTTTAATGATGGCACAGGTGCCCACAACTTCACCTTCATAAACGGCCATGAAAATATGCCCTCCGTTAGCAATGATGTATTCATCCGGATGGTCGAGTGCCTTATAGTCAGAATCTTCCATCTTAAAATACTGCCTGATCCATTCTTCGTTCAGTTGTTTAAAAACGCATTTATGTTCCGGCTGGTAATCAACAATCTGCACCAAGCTGCCTTCTCGTTTCTTCTTCTCTTCCTGTACACGGCGGAGCAGGCTTTTCTGCTCAAGCAGGTATTCCCATTCCTCGATGGCTTTCCACAGGTCGTACTGGCTCTCGCTAAAGGCCCTGTTAATGGCTGCGGACACATCCTTGTGCTGATCGTTCAGTTTCATAGCTGCAGCCTTTCCTTTATCGGTAAGCGACACGAAATTTTTGCGCTTATCGTGCTTATTCTTGCGCTCGATCACAAAGCCCTGTTTAGCCATTTCGCGCACTACCTGGCTAACCGAAGCATGAGTCTGCCCGATCTCGATGCCGATAGCCGTTATGGAGTTCTCCGTCGTTTGTGTCAGCGAATAAAATACGGGCCACCAGCGGGGCTGGATATCGACGCCGTAAATACGGTACAATTGTGCAGCATCAGTAGTGATCAGATCACTCAACCCGCGGAGCCGCGATCCTATCGCCATCTTGCCAACTTTATTGTAAAAGTCCATGGTTAAAAATTTACGTAAGCACTTACGCAAGTTTAATTGATAATTCTTAAAATATCAAGACTGATACTGAAAAAAATATCTTGCTAATCAAATTAGCACATGCTAACTTGCCTCAAAAAAACCAGGCCTTGCCAAATGAAAAAAATCCTGTTTGTAGGGCTGTTACTAATGTGTTCCTGTACTATAAGAACACCTGAAAGAATAAAGGCAGAAAAAGCAGTGAAGCTTTACTTAGACAGCTTGAATAAAAATAATAAATATGAAATCATTGGATTTAGTAATTTCTCTCCAGTGAACACTGATTATAACGATGACCCCAATTATGATAAGCTCAAATTTAATCCGGTAAAAGCTGATAGCATCCGAAAACATTATAAATCGCATATCAGAGCATGGTTTATAGATGTCACTTATCGGGGCAAAGATTATTATGATAATTTCGGTGAATATAAATTACTATGTGCCTTAAATGGAAAGCTAACCAAATGCGTAGCTGGCATTGAAATTAGCGGCAAACCAATTAAATAAATACCACCCTTTAAATTAATCTTATGGAATTTGGACGCGTTGATGCCCACGAACTGGCCCTGGTAGATTTCACTCTCCCGCCCGACCCTCAACTAACGGTAAGTACCCTGAAAGCCGCCAAAGGCAAAGGCGATCTGCAGGTGCATGTAGGCTGCGCTAAATGGGGCCGCAAAGAATGGCTTGGGAAGATATATCCTCTTAAAACCAAAGAGGCTAACTTCCTGGACGAATATGTAAAGCATTTCGATTGCATTGAACTCAATGCAACGTTTTACCAGGTTTACGGCCCCGAAACGATAAGGAAATGGAAAGACAAAGCAGCCGGCAACCCCGGGTTTAAATTCTGCCCGAAATTTTCGCAAAGCATTACTCACCTGCGCAGGCTTAAAAACGTGGACGAATTAACCACGCAATACTACGCAGGCATCGAAGCTTTTGGCGACCAGCTTGGCCCCTTGTTTTTGCAGGTCGGCGATAACTATACACCCAAAAGCTTTCCGGATATGAAGGCTTACCTGGAAAAGCTGCCCAAAGATGTGCCTGTCTTTGTCGAAGTTCGTCATAAAGATTGGTACGCGGTGCCCGAAATTCGGGATAACTTTTTCAATACGCTGCATGACCTGAATATAGGGTCGGTGATCACCGACGCTTCGGGCCGCCGCGATTGCGTGCACATGGAGCTGCCCACGCCACACGCCTTTATCCGTTTTGTGGGTAACAGTCTTGATAGAACTGATTATAAGCGGGTCGACGATTGGGTGGCGCGTATTAAAGACTGGAAAGAACAGGGCCTGCAATCCGTTTGGTTTTTTATGCACCAGCATGATGAGCGCTATTCGCCCGAATTGTGCGATTATGTGGTTGAAGAATTAAACAAGGCGTTGGGCGCAAACCTGCACCGGCCGGAATTTATTGAACGGGAGAAAGGCCTTGTTGGATAAACTCCGTTTTTTTATTTACATTCATAGCCTAAACTTATTGCAATGAAATTTCCCCTGGTTCTTATTTTTCTACCGCTTTTTGCCACAGCGCAATCCAATGAACAAAATATCGCGGGGCTTTGGGTGAAGGTAAAAGCCGAAATGAAGGACGGCAGCCGCATGGTCGATCATAATGGCTGCGGCATGGACTTTGTTAAATACGCATTTACGCCCGACGGCTTTGTGAATTTCAGCAACGAACCGCTGTTCGATGGCTATAAGATCCAATACAAACTGCTTGGTGATAGCCTGGTAGTTGGCGGACAGATTTACAATGTATTAGGTATGAGCAAGGATACTTTAAAACTGTCTTTCTTTGCCCCCGGTGCTGATGACAACCAGCTGCCGGTATACTATTTTGTAAAAGTGCAGGAACATAACGTAGCAGCGTCAGCAACCTTTAACGCTGCTTTGAAAGATTCAGTTTACCAGGCCAATAATGCACTGTTCCCGCAATGTAAAGGCAATTTGCTAACCTTAATGGAAGCCATCAACACCCAGTATGAAAAAGGCACGTTAAAGGCCAGTTTTACTATCGATAAAAAAGGCAGGGTAAAAAACTATACCGTTTTGTCGGCTGATTCCATTTCGAACGGGTTTGCCAAAACAATATGCCATGGATTTGGCGATGTTACCTGGCAGCCGGCAATTAAGAATCGTGTTCCTGTCGATTGTATAGTGCAAGTGACCTTTAAAACAAGCCGCTCGCTGTATGCGGGCACGTCCATGATGATGAACAACATGCGCATGGAATATGACTTTTTGCCCAAGCCTACCTATCCCACGATAGACAGGGATGAGTTTAACGCCAGCCAGCAATACTTTAAGGATGCCATCAATTATTCTAACAGCGGCAATTACGATAAAGCCGTTGAATTGCTCGGCAAATCCATAGAAATAGATAAAATTAATTTGAGCGCTTATTATTTGAGGGCGATGATCAATGCCAGTCGGGGAAAAACTAAGGAAGCGTGCAATGATTGGAGCATTTTGGCTGGACTTGGGCAAGTGCAAGCGGCGCAAAAGCTGGCCAAGTTTTGTAAAAACTGACCGATAGGCACCCAATGGATCTAAGTTCTATTGCAATGAAGCTTTTTATCGTTCTCTGCCTGGTTCCGTTTGTTTCATTGGCACAAATCAACGGACAGAACCTGGTCGGGCTTTGGGTTAAATGTAAAGCTGAAATGGAAGACGGCAGCCGAATCGTGGACCATACGGGATGCGGCATGCATTTTCTGAAATACAGGTTTAACAAGAACAACACCGTAGAAATTAGTACAAGCGTATTGTTTAATGAAGCTAAGGTACCGTATAAAGTAAGTGATAGTACGCTGACTATAGGCACTACCGAGCAGTATAACATTGTCAGGCTAACTGCTGACAGTCTTGAATTGTCCGAAGCGATAAAAGGACTAGATTCATCAAAAATAAGGGTCTATACTTTTGTTAAGACCCAAAATAGAGCAATATCCGCCGTAAGTTCTTACGACCCCATATTGCAGGATTCCGTGTATGCGGCAAATAACTTTTTGTTTCCTGATTTTAATGGTTATTTGCTGGAACTGAACAACTTTATTACCGGCACGTACCACAAAAGCCTGATGCGCATTACATTTGTTATCGATAAGACCGGCAGCCTGAAAGAACTCGCTATCCTGAACAGGGATAGTATCTCTGGCGACCTTGCCGGAGAGGTAATTCGTGCTTTTCAAAAATTAGGTCCCCATTGGCGACCCGCTTACAGGAGCAATGTTGCTGTCAACACCAGGGTTGAAGTGGCATTAACGTACCTTAGCATGCCCGTCAATTTGAATGCCTTATCGATCGCGTATCCCTTTGCACGGCAGGTAAAAGACATCGGGCCCCTGAGCCATACCAATATTCTAATAGTTAACGCAAATTATAGAGAGGCGATAGAGCAATTTCGGGAGGGCGATTATCAAAATGCTATCGATCTGCTGGATAAGTGCATCGAAATAGACAATATTGATATTGATTCGTACTACTTAAGGGCGATATGCAATCTGAAATTAGGCCACAAAGACAAAGCTTGCAGCGATCTGTCGTACCTGGCGAAGCTGGGGCAGGTAGGTGCGGCCAAAAGCATGAAAAAGCTTTGCCCGAATTAAGCCGGCGCTCCACCCTATAAATTCTTTCCGATTTATACCATATTTGCAGTATGAGCAAGCTATGGCAAAAATCCGTCGATGTTAATGAACTGGTAGAGAATTTTACTGTGGGCCGCGACCGCGAGTTCGATGCGCAAATGGCCGAATTCGACGTTTTGGGCTCACTTGCACATACCCGCATGCTGCATAGCGTGGGCCTGCTGACCAAAGAAGATCTCGATGCGGTACAGGCCGAGCTAAAGGCTATTTACAAGGACGTCCTTGCAGGAAAATTTTCGATCTGGGAAGATGTGGAAGATGTTCATTCGCAGGTTGAACTGCTGCTTACCCGCCGTATTGGCGACGCCGGCAAAAAGATACACAGCGGCCGCTCGCGCAACGACCAGGTGCTGGTCGACCTGAAACTGTTCTTCCGCAATGAATTGAAAGAGGTCGTCGAAGCGACCGGAGCGCTTTTCAACCGCCTCATTGAACTCAGCGAGAAGCATAAAGAGGTTCTGCTGCCCGGCTATACCCATCTACAGGTAGCCATGCCATCATCATTCGGCTTATGGTTCGGCGCTTATGCCGAAAGCCTGATCGACGACCTGGAGGTTGTGCTGGCAGCATACAAGATCACCAACAAAAACCCACTGGGATCGGCGGCGGGCTATGGTTCGTCGTTCCCGCTCAATCGCACTTTAACCACAGAATTGTTAGGGTTCGATCAACTTAACTACAACGTGGTTTATGCCCAGATGGGTCGCGGGAAGACGGAAAGAATAATCGGCCAGGCGCTGTCGTCTATAGCGGCTACTTTAGCCAAAATGGCCATGGACCAGGCGCTATATCTCAGTCAGAACTTCGCCTTTGTAAGTTACCCGGATACGCTGACCACCGGCAGCAGCATTATGCCGCATAAAAAAAACCCGGATGTTTGGGAAATTATGCGCGGCAAATGCAACCGCCTGCAAGCCCTGCCCAATGATGTGGCGCTGATGACAACGAATTTGCCGTCGGGATACCATCGCGAATTGCAATTGCTAAAGGAATTATTGTTCCCGGCCTTTACCGACCTGAAGCTTTGCCTGCAAATGGCTGAGTTTATGCTCAGGCATATCGAAGTAAAGAAAAACATCCTCGACGATCCAAAATATGCTTACCTGTTCAGCGTGGACGAGGTAAATAAACTCGTGCTGGATGGCGTTCCGTTCCGCGATGCCTATCAGCAGGTTGGATTGGCAATAGAGCAAGGCAACTTCAATCCAGAGAAGAAAGTGAATCACACCCACGAAGGCAGTATCGGTAACCTGGGTACCGAAGAGATCGTCAATTCAATGAATAAAGTTTTGAAAAGCTTCGACTTTGAAAAGGTTCAAAAAGCAATTGAAGGATTGACCCGCTAATTGGTGTAATTTACTATATTTGTGTATGTTGATTGAGAACACAGACAATAGGTTAACCCTTACTATATCCTCTTCCGTTGACAAATTCGGTTTGCAGCGGCTGATTGATTATGCAAAATACCTTGAAGTAACATCAAAGTCTAAAGCCAAACAATCCGAAATCGATCAGCTTGCCAACGAAATCAATGCGGAATGGTGGCAAAAGAATAAAGCTCGCTTTATAAAGTGAAAATATTAGTCGATGCTAATATCGTTTTTAGCGCAATTCTTAATTCTAACGGCAAAATCGGCGACCTGCTTGTCAACTCTTCGAAGTATCATACTTTCATTGCGCCGAATTTTCTGAGATACGAGATAAAAGGTAAATATCAGCGGCTCATGATCATTTCAGGTATGAGTAAAGAGCAAGTAGAAGAAGCCGAATACCAGGTTTGTAAGAATATTTCGTTTATTTCGGAAGAGCAGATTGCTGAAAATACTGGAACGAAGCTGCGGCATTAGTGAGCGGTATGACCCAAACGATGCTCCTTATATTGCGTATTCAAAGCAATTTAAATGCAAATTATGGTCGGGAGATAAAAAACTGTATAACGGCTTGCTGAAAAAAGGGTTCAAAAACATTTTAACTACTGACGAATTATTCAGCCTGACGCAAAAAAAGATGAAATCAATATGAACGGCCAAAACAGAAGCGACATTTACCCGGGCCTTGAGGTCGACATTATCCTGAAAAAAGACCAGCGAACCGGAAAGCGTACGCGCGGTATTGTTAAAGACCTATTGACAAGCTCGTCTTACCATTCCCGCGGAATAAAAGTCCGGTTGGAAGACGGACAGGTGGGGCGTGTTGCGGAGATTTTCGAGTAGTCCGAAAGTCGGAAAGTCCGCATAAGTCCGAAAATTTTTTAAAAAATATTATATTGCACCATACTTCTTTCGGACTTTCCGGCTTACGGACTTCCGGACCAAAAAATAATGGCCACCCCAATTAAACCCCCTACCCCGCATCTCTTTATGCGCATGGATGCGCAGCACCGTTTCATGATCAGCCTGCTGATAAGCATCGTTGCATTTTTCGTGGTTAACGGCCGATTTTCCACGCCATCAATCATTTTATTGGTTTGGATGTCATTTGCGGTAAGCGCTATCGTCATGATCTGGATAACGTTTTTATCGAGTCACCCGCGTGAAGTCAGGAAAATTGCCCGGCTGCAGGATTCCAGCCGGGTTATGCTTTTCGCCTTCGTTATTATTGCTTCCGTGGTAAGCCTCACAGCGGTTTACTACCTGCTGAAATCCTCAAAACACGGGGGTGCCGATGTTAGCGAGCATGTTTTACTGGCAATAACCGCTGTTTTTATATCATGGTGGCTGGTGCATACCATCTTCACCACCCGTTATGCGCACCTGTACTACGATACCGACAAAGACGACGGCTCGCCGCGTAAAGGCGGAGGTTTGCAATTCCCCGACGAAACGGAACCGGATTATCTTGACTTCGTTTACTTTTCTTTCGTTATCGGCATGACGTTCCAGGTATCGGATGTTGAAATATCATCACGCCATATTCGCCGGCTGGCCTGGCTGCACGGCCTTATTTCCTTCGTTTTCAACACGGCTATCGTTGCGTTAAGTATTAACGTGATATCGGGGCTGGTGTCGTAGTCTGAAGTCCGAGGTCTTGAGTCGTTAGTCAATCGGGGCTTAGGACTTTTGACTATACTTTGGGCTCAAATCAGAACTTTCCCTTCTCCCGAACGTATAAAACGCCCGTACGCGAGTGATTATACATGAAGAAGCTTATTTATCTGATAGTAGTGCTGTTGCTGTTTTGTTTTGGCTGTCATAAAGACAAAAAGATAATACCCGGTGGCGGCGGAAATGCGGACCTGCAAATCCAGGTCATCCAGGGGAATAACCAGAAAGATACCATTGGCAATTTGCTGCACGATTCCATTGTGGTAAAAATTTTCAGTAATGGAGTACCCGCCAGCAATTATACGGTTCAATTCAAACGTTCGGGCTGCCAGGATATACAGGTAACTCAGAAAACTACTTCAATGAACGGCCTGGCTACTTTTGGCTGGTACCTGGGCGGCCAGGTTGGGGGTCAGCTACTTAATATTGTCGCTACAGACCAGGACGGCCTGAATAAAGATTCGGTTACTGTGCTGGCTACGGGTTTGCAACCCGGCAAAGGATGGCACCGCTCGGGTTGCGTGCAGAATTTCCCGGTAAATGATGTTGAAGAGTTAGGCTCAGGGCGGCTGCTTTGCTCATTGAACGGCAACAATTACCCCTACTATTCGGACGATAACGCCCAAAGCTGGCATCCGCTTACGACGTTCTCAAATAATTACTTCATCGCCAAAATCATTCCCGGCCAGCAGAACGACATCTTCCTGGCTACGCTGAACGACGGCATATTTTACTCGAATGATAACGGCCAAACCTGGCAGGATCGCAGCAATGGCATCAGCGATCCGAGCGGGTTTTCGGATATGGCCTTTACCAGAACCGGTATGCTGGTTTGCAGCAACAACAGCGGCGTTTACACATCGCCCGACAAAGGCCAAAACTGGACGGAAAACGATTATGGACTGCCCGAGGGGCAATCGTTTTATCCATGCCAAACGGCTAACGGCGACCTGTACGTCGTCGGCTCGGATAATGAATTATATAAGCTGGCAAACGGTGCTACCAAATGGGCCAACCTGGGCAGCAGCGCCGGCAACCTGCTGCTGAGTAATGTCGAGTCGGTCTTTATCGACGATAACGACAACATCTTCATCGGCACCCCTCACGACGGCATGGGCGCGAATGGAACGCTCTACCGCTCCTCGGATGGCGGAAATACCTGGAGCGTTGTTTTTTCAGCAACCAGCATCAATAATAGCTATCCTAATATCACCCAGATGAACAAAGCAGGCAGCACCTATTATTTCTCTTTTTCGGGGCGCGGCATTTACCAGACGAATACCTTCAGCAACTTCATTAATGTCACAACAAGGTTCGCATCATACGGTTCGCTTAGCTATACGGTGGCGGCCAATTCGTCGCTGGTGCTGGGCAGCCCGGGATATGGGGTGTTTTATTATTTGCCGTAACACGCGTCCAAAGTACGGCAGCATCCGTCGCGTTTTGGCTAAAGGCAATTCTCCTGTTATTTTTTCTCCGCCCCATAAATGGGCCGGCCATGAACCCAACCTCCTGATATATTATTCAATACCGTTTTTGGCTTCAGCCAACGGTGAAATGAAGGTACCGAGATGGCTTTAGCCTCAAAATCAGCCGCCAGATATTCCATGCATCTCCGGTAGAAATTCCCATCCAAAATCTTTCTCAAATTTTTTTATCTTCGGACTGATGTTTTTCACCGAGGACTTTGTCAATTACATCTGGAAATTCCGCCTATTCGACCGCGATAACTTACGGACCACAACCGGCGAAAACATCGAGGTTTTTTCGGCGGGATTGCCAAATAGCGATGCTGGTCCCGATTTTCATAATGCGCGTCTTCGCATCGGCGATACCACCTGGGCCGGGAACGTGGAAATACACATCAACTCGTCCGACTGGCATAAACACAAGCATACCAACGATCATGCTTACCGGAATGTGATCCTGCACGTGGTGTACCGTGATGATGAGCCGATCACCCTTCCCGACGGTCGCAGACTGCCTACCCTGGAACTAAAAGAACGCATATCGCCGGAATTGTATAACCGCTATCATCACTTAGTTTACGGCGAACAGCAATTTATCCCCTGCGAGGGCAGCATTCACGCCGTAGATGACATCACTTTACGTAACTGGCTGACCCGTGTTTTAGTGGAACGCCTGGAAAAACGCTCGGCAACTGTAATGTCGGCCCTCGATAAAAACCGCAACGACTGGGAGGAAACCTTTTACCAGTTCCTCGCGGCGCAATTCGGATTCAAAACGAATGCGCTGCCGTTTGAGTTGCTGGCGCGATCGCTTCCGCAGCATATCCTGGCAAAGCATAAGGACAACCCGATGCAGATCGAGGCTTTGATATTTGGGCAGGCGGGTATGCTTGAGGATGAGTTTAAGGATGATTATCCGAAAAAGCTAAAGGAAGAATATGGTTTCCTGCGGAAAAAGTACGGCCTTAACCCTATCGAAAAGCACCTGTGGAAATTTATGCGCCTGCGGCCGCAGAATTTCCCGACCATTCGCCTGGCGCAGTTTTCGGCACTAATCGTCAAGTCGAATCATTTGTTTTCCAAGGTACTCGATATCAAAGATGTAACGCAGCTAAAAAAGCTATTTACCGGCCTGGACGTTAATCCTTACTGGGAAACGCGCTATCGATTTGATGTGGAGTCGAAACCATGTTCAAAAAGTTTGGGACAATCTTCCATTGATATCCTGTTATTAAATACTTTTGTATTATTTTTATTCAGTTATGGCAAGCATAACCAGCAGGAGTATTTTATCAACCGCAGCCTGAAATTACTCGAGCAATTGCCCGCCGAAAACAACCATGTTGTAACAAATTTTGGCGAATTGGGTATAAAGGTTGGCACAGCGTTTGATTCACAAGCCTTGCTGGAACTAAAAAACAGCTATTGCGGTTATAAGAAATGCCTGCAATGCGGCGTTGGTAATAAAATATTAAGAATGACGTGACATGCTGCAACGTATAATTACATTTTTCGAGCGATATTCATTCGGCGTTTGCACCTACCTCGGCGAACGCTTTAACATCTCTATCTCCAAAATCCGGCTGTTTTTTATCTATTCATCCTTTTTGGCTGTCGGCTTCCCGCTGATATTTTATTTTTTCGCCGGCATTGTGCTGGATATCCGTAAGTATGTAAAAAGGAAGCATACCCGGGTGACGGATCTGTTCTAACCAAGCTGTCATTCTGAGCGATAGCGAAGAATCTATTGATAGTTATCAATCGAGGGCGGCCACTCCATAATACCCCCATTTAAAAATCGCCAGCCCGGATTTTCTTCTTCGATTAATCTATTTTTCTTTTCTCGTTTCCAGCCCTTTATTTCTTTTTCTCTTTCAATTGCGTGATCGACATATTGATATCGCTGATACCATACCAGGTAATAGCATTTATATTTTCCTGTAAAACTTTTCTTTTGATCCGTTCCGAAATAGTGCTCGGATAATCGCCGCTCTAAATCATTAGTAACGCCAACATAGAGTACATTCTGTTTGAAATTAGTCAATATGTAAGTATAGAAATTATATTGGCGCATTTTGATTTCGGTTTAGGTTAATATTTACAGCCAATTTAATAATTCGTAATAGATTCTTCGCTATCGCTCAGAATGACAAAAATGTCAAATTGATATATTATTACTTGCTTTTATACACTCTCATCACCTGCCCGCCACCTGCAGCCAGGTCAGTATCGATAACGCTTTGATTGTTTACCGTTTTGATCACTTTCGTCAAATGATTCGGATCAGTATCAGCATCCGGCGCATCGCTGTAAATTTCTGCCTTATAGTTTCCCGGCGGCAAAAAGGACAGTGACGTTTTGATATTATGGGCGGTGTTGTTGTTAATGGTGCCGATGTACCATTCATTGCCCTTTCTGCGGGCGACAGTGACATATTCGGGCACTTTGGCGTTCAGCACTTTGGTTTCGTCCCAGGTGAGCGGCACCTGCTGTAAAAACTCAAATCCCGGCTGACCGATGTAGGCGTCGGGGTTGTCGCAAACCATACCCTGCTCATTTTCCAGCACCACGTACATACCCAGCATATGGCAGCGCGTACCCAATACAAACGGCCGTGTATAATGCGCTTTAAAAGTCTTGGCATTTGCCGCGCGAAACCCGCCCAAATGATAATCCGTCGACCCGGCGAGCGCCCGGGTAAAAGCAACGTTCACATCGGCATCTGGCGTAACCCAGGGCCCCCATTTATCATTTTCATAATTCAACGTTCCCTCGCGGGTAAATTCATTAGGGTATGTCCGGGCCAATCCTGTTGGTTTATACGCACCATGAAACTGGATATGTAAGTGATGTGCCGCTGCTTTCTCCAATATTTCCGTCTGGGCATTCACCATTTCCTGGTCGTCGCGGTCCATAAAATCACACATCAGTCCCTTGATGCCCCATTTCTGGTACTGATCGAAGGTCTTGTCCAAATTGGGGTAAAGCGCATAAAAATGCACCCATACTCGTATACCCACGCCCACTTTCGCCGCCGAGTCACAGAGCTGCTGCATGTCCAGGCCGGGCACCGCCTTCCAGGGCTCGGCGTGAGGGCCGGGCTGGAAGCCTGCGCCATCGTTTACATACCATTCGTGCAGACCGTACTCTACTACGGTATGATAAGCTAAACCATACTTTGCACAGAAGTTCACGTAGTACATATTGGTTTCGTAATTATTCCCTGGCGCAAAAGAGGTGTCGGGTACTACATTACCGTTCCACCACGGGAAAGTGGTTTTACCGGGTTTTATCCAGGATACATCTTTAATTTGGCAGGGCTCGGCCAGGTTGGTGAGGATGTTCGATTCGATCAGCGCACCCACCCTATCGCTGATCATCATCACCCGCCAGGGGCTATTATGCGGAAGTTTGGCTTTAACCTTGATTTCGGTTTGATGCGGCAAAGGCGATAAGCTGCTTTGCAACACCCCGTTATGCTTAATAAGGTACATACCGGCGTAATCCAGCAAATCAGCTTCGGTTATCGCCATGTAAATGTTTTGGGGACATTGGAACAGGGCCGGCAGATCCATCAAGCTATCCGGCTTGATCTTGCTTACCGGCAAATGGTCGTATAAACCCTCGTGCGAGGTGGTGTAATTCTGCCTGAAAAGCGTTAATGCAATCGGGTCGCCTGCAAAATTGAACTGATCGGATTCGTCGGTTATCTCCGTATAATTCCAGGATGACATACCAGGGATGACATAACGAAAAGCCGCGCCGTCGTTAAAAACCCGTATCTCGATATTCACCTGTCGCTTTGCGTCACCATTTTCGTTAATCGGTACAATCGCCTCGTTACTCAAGCTATGCACGTGGCTCGCTTTGCCAACCACCAGGTCGTAAGTTTCCTCCATTTTTTTAAAGGACGGTTTGCCAAAACTCACATTACGGCCAAATTCACCGCTTTCCTTGAAACTGATGCTCAGCCTGGATTCCTGGATCAGAATGTTGCCTTTATAAATAACGTCGTACATAAGCCCTTTGCGACCGTTTTCGAGACGGAAAACGATGTTTTTATCAGGAGAAGTAACCGTGACGCTTTTCGAGGCGAAAGCAGTCGACGCTGACAATAGAAGCAATAAAATGGTTAGGCGGAGAGCGGACATAATCGTGGTTTTATTGGCGAATATTTACCCCCTCCGTCAACCCGCAAAAGGCGGCCTGATACGTCCCCTAAGCGTAGTGGCAGGCAGGGCGGGGGTCAAACTTGAAGCAATATAAGACATTCATTAAAAAGACCGGGTTTTCACAAAACAAAAAAGCGGGCCTCGCGCCCGCTTTTCGTCATTATCAGACCAATCAATATTAAGTTATTCCGTTCTCAAACTTTTTACCGGGTTCGCCACAGCCGTTTTATAAGCCTCGAAGCTGAGGGTAAACAACGCGATAGCCATCGAACCTAACCCGGCGAGCAGGAATATCCACCACGACAGATCGATGCGATAGGCAAAGCCCCGCAGCCAGCTGCCCATGGCAAACCAACCCAGCGGCGCGGCAATAAGGAATGCAATAAAAACAAGCGTCAGAAAATCCCGGGCGAATAGGGCGGTTAATTGGGTTAAGGACGCGCCTAAAACCTTGCGAACCCCAAATTCTTTTACGCGCTGTTCGGCCGAGAACATAACCAGCCCGAGTAAACCCAGGCACGAAATACCGATGGCCACGACCGCGAATACAATAGACAGTTGCGAGACAATTTGCTCGCTGCTGTACAGTTTCGCATATTCCTGGTCGACGAACTGGTAAGAGAAGGGATATTGGGGATTAATATCTTTATACACTTTGGCCAGGCTTTGCAGGGCCTGTTCGGTTTCGCCCGGCTTGGTTCGGGCCATAATTACGCCAAAATATTCGCCTTCCTTTACATCCAGCAGCACGGGGGTGATGGGCTCGTGCAGCGATTTGGTATGGTAGTCTTTCAACACGCCGATAATATGCCCGCGCTTGGCCCAGGCCCGTACCCATTGGCCGAGGGGTTTCCCGTGGTACATTTCCTTCGCCGCTGTTTCGTTGATAATAAAAGCATCTGTAGAATCGGTCGGGTTTTGCGGTGAAAAATCGCGGCCCTGTACGATCTGCAATTTCATCATTTTCACAAAATCAAAGCCAACAGACGCAGGCTTCACGCCTACCGCAAAATTGGGTTCTTTACCGGGCCAGGTGATCTCGTCATCATACACCACAAAGTCCATATCCTGCGGCACTTCGGTAGTGCGGTCGACCATGGCTATGCCCGGTAATTTTTGCGCTTCCTGTTTGAAAAGCAGGTATTTATTTTTCTTCGAAAGCTCGCCCTCGATACGAGTGTAAACCAGGTTCTCTTTATCATACCCCAGGTGTTTATGCTCCACATAGCTGGTTTGCCGCGTGATAACGATAGTGGCTATTAGCAGCAGGATGGACAATACGAACTGAAACACCGTCAACCCCTTACGGAACCATATTGCCCCGGCGGTAAAACGCAATGTCCCCTTGATGGTGCGAACCGGGTTGAGGCCGGACAGGTACAGCGCAGGATAGCTTCCGGCTACGATACCTGTAAATAAAGTAATGCCGATGAGCGATAACCAAAATGAGCCTTGTGCCAGCGGGAAGCCAAAATTCTTCCCGGTAAAACTATTGAATGCCGGCAGCAGGCAAAGCAGCAGTATAATGGAAAGCAGCATAGCCATCAAGGCGAACATGAGCGATTCGCCGAAAAATTGGGCAATGAGCGTGTTCCTGCCTGAACCTACTACCTTGCGTACGCCCACTTCCTTCGCCCGCTTTACAGAACGCGCGGTAGCCAGGTTCATGAAGTTGATACAGGCAATGATGAGGATGAACAATGCCACCTCGCTGAAAATTTTGACGTACTCGATGCGACCGTCCTGCGGTTTGCCGTTGACGAAAATATTGTGCAGGTATTGATCGCCGAAGGGTTGCAATCCTACGTGATAGGCAACGCCTCTGGGAAACTTTAGCAGCGGCTTGAGATTTTGATTGAGCGCCGCTTCAACCCGTTTCGGGTCGGCACTATCGGTAAGCTGCAGGTAGGTCATGTAATTGTTGGATGACCATTCCAGTTTGCCTTGTTTTTGCAATTCGAAACTAAGCAGGAAATCAAATTTGAGTGAGCTTCTCTGGGGCACATTTTCAAACACACTGCTCACGATATAGTTGGTTTTGTTTTCGTACCGTATAATTTTACCCACGGCATTCGCAGGACTTCCGAAAAACACTTCGGCTGTATGACGGGATATGGCTATATTTCCCGGGTTATTTAAAGCCGTTGCCGCGTTGTTACCCGCTATAATGGGATAACTGAACATCTGGAAAAAACCGATCCCCGCACGTGCGCCATTCATTTTAACGATCTTCTCGCCCACCTGCAGCGTTTCCGGGTGCCCCCACGGCAGATCGTACCCGTTAGCATAATCGGCGACGTTAGCGATGCCCGGAACCCCGTTCCTGGCATCCTCCAGGTAAAAAATGTATCTGACAGTGTTTTTATCTATCGGGATATAATTCCGTGGCATCGTATAATCACCCGTTGTGCGCCCATTGGCGGTAGTAGTTCCATAGGCCACGTACAGGTTTTTGCCATTTTGATGAAAATTGTCCATGCCCTTTTCATCCTGCACCCATAGAAAAATGAACAGGCAGCAAGTAATGCCCAATGCGAGCCCCACCACGTTAATAGCGGTGTGCGTTTTATGGCGGATCATATTCCGCCAGGCAATTAGTATAAAGTTCTTGATCATAATCTAAGTTTTAATTTAAAACCCCTTCCCGGGGAGGGTGCGCCTGCCTGTGTTTCAGGAGGGATAGGTTTCAGACGAGTAATTTGCTGTAACCCTCCCCCCACCTGTCCCATTAAAGAATCGCACTCCCCACGTTCATTTATTTATAAGTTTTAACTACCAGGTTTTTATAAGCACAGGCGGCACTGTTACCAAACCAAAAGCCTACAGAGCCCTCTTTTAATTCGGGATCAAGTTCTTTATAGACCATCACCGGTTTAGGTTGATGATCCAGGTAAACCATAAGCTGCCGCGCTTTTACTACAGCTTTTACATGGAACCAGGCTTTGGCAGGCAGCGTGGCCTTTGCCTGGTATTTATCGGCTTCGTAGTCCCACCAGTTAAACTCTGTCTTCTTTTCGGGCATATACTGAATAGCATTGATGGTGCCCGAGGATGCCGGCCTGAAATAGAGCGATTCATAATGATGCGCGTCTTTAATGCGAAAGGCTAAACCCAGGTAATCCTGCCCGGTCGTCGACGCCATATCCAATTCTATTTCACCGTCCTTGAAACTCAGGCCTTTGGGATATGCTATAAAAGCGGCTTTAGGACTGTTAAAATTCTTTTTCAGCACCAGCGCCTTTGCACCCTGGTAGGTTTCAAAGTCATAGCTGAAGCCAGATGTTTTCGGAAATATCCATTTGGCACCATCGATGTTGGTATAATCGTGTTTGGTTTGCACCACAGCGACCGTTGCAAGCGAAACAAGTATTATGAATAAAAAAGCTTTCATATTTAAGAAACTGTTACAGTTATTATGATCTCTGTGAACTCTGTACTTTCTTCGTGAATCTCTGTGGTTATATCGCTTACCGAGCGGAATTAACCACAGAGAGCACTGAGTTTTTCACAAAGAGGCACAGAATTGGATTTTTTTATGTTAGTGATCCTGTTTGATAACCAGGTTGGCAAAATCGGCGGTGGTGGCATCCAACCACAAGCCTACCATGCCATCGCTCCTCGGCTGCAGGCTCTTTACTTTTAATGAAGGTTTGTCCGTCCCGTTCACATACACGGTGATGCTGTCTTTTGCAATAACGATACGTGCGTGTATCCAATCCTCAGGTTTGGGGTCGGGCAGAATTTCGCTTTCGAATTCTCCTTTATGCTCTTTTCGCAGCCTTTCATAAGAATAGTCGGGCAAACTGCAATACTGCACCGACCATGTACCTCTCACAGGATCGGTATGCCTGAAATTGAAAGGCCTGAAATAAACGACATCGTAATTTTTCGAAGTATCGGCGGCGTGAAACGCGATGCCCGGGAAGCTATGCAGGAATTCATTACGACCGCGGATATCCACTTCGATAGTTCCATAAGCAAAGCTGATATTTTTAAACCACAGGTTATTGTCGGTGGTAATGCCTTTACGGTCGCCATCCTGCATGGGCTGTACATGTGCTCCGGGAACAGCTGCCAGAGTTTTATCGGCGAGTGCAGCATTCAGATCGATCTGCTGCCCGAATGTGCTGCTAAAAGACAACAGCGCCAGGACACTTACTATGATTAGTTTCATGATTTAGCCTTTTAGATTTTCCTTCTTCAGTTTAGCGAGCAGGTGGTCGAACCGTACCCAAACAATCCGGCAATCCTGCGGACCGTGACCGGTTGAATAAAACAGGTATTTTCCATCGGGCGTAACATACTGGCCCCAGCGGTGCGCAACGCCATTATTAATATCCGGGCCGAGGCTTACAGGAGCGGTCCAACTCCCGTCCTTTTTGTGAAAGCTGATCCACAACTCACATTCATAGGTTTTGCTTTCTTTATCGCTTAGAATAATGTACGACTCGTCTTTCGCCACGAAAAAGTCGCCTTCGTACCCGGGGGTATTAATAGGCGGCCCGAGGCTTTTAACGGTGGTGTCCGATGGGGTCATCGTAAGTGTGCAGATATCCATATCCTTTTTTTGCGGGTTATCGATACCGCCGAGGTAGCAGGTGCCGCTTTGCGTCGGCATGAAATCATACAGCGGGTAAGGCTTCGACAGGTAAACTTCGGGCACCGACCAGCCGTTGGCTGTGCGGTGCGCTTGCCACACGGTCGCCATTTTAGGGATTCGCTTGCCTCCCTCCAGGTAAACGGTATTGCCATCCATTGAAAAGGCAGGCGCAAAGCAATGAGGGAATACGGTAAAAGGACCGTTCCATTTACCATTTTCGTACTTAAAACAACGGATAGCGGCATGGTCGGTATTGTACCAGGTTATGTTACTCGGATAATAAAACTCCTTACCGTCGTTGGAGAATGTAACCCGGTCCATTGGAAAAGTATCCCGTTGCACTAACAAATGCTCCGCGAAAATTTCAGGTTTATCACCCGGCGGTTTTTGGCCGAGGTAAGCATCTTTGCTTTTCCAGAAATTGCGTTGGGCGTGCGATGAAACGCCGCATAGCAGGCATAAAATGAGTATCAATAGTAAATTTTTCATATTGTCAAATCGTTGGTGCTGCTCAAACTTAGATTTTGGCTTCCGGCAGGGCAATTCATTTTCTGTTCAAGTTTTTTCAAGTTTTTTCTTTGAATGAATCGTAATTTTGGGAGAAAGAAATGTAACGAAACGTGCCCACGGGCGTCTTGCCATAATAACCCTTATGAGCCAACAGGATCTGAAACAATTGCTGCTGATCATCGAGCAACATCTCGATTGGGGCGATCCTGCAACCTGGCAAAGCAAGGATTTTGAGATACTGAACGAGCTAATCCTCGAAAAGACCAAAGTTTCGCTGAGCGCAAGCACGCTGAGAAGAATATGGGGCCGGGTAGAGTATAACCACATGCCCAGCGGCACCACGCTGGATACACTGGCAAAATTTGCAGATTTTGAAAATTGGCGGAGTTTTACCAAAAAAAACGTCATCGGTGAACCAAACGAAAAGCCGGTACATCATTCACGGTCGCGTGGAAAACGCAAACGCAGTGTACGGCACACCGTTATATTGATAACCACTGCTGTGGTTGCCATGGCGCTGGCTGCCATGTATGTGAAAAAAAAAGACGAGCCGCCGGTTAAAGGCAAATACACTTTTACCAGCAGACCGGTTACGCACAGCATACCCAATTCGGTAATATTCGATTACAGCGCCGTAACCAATCCCGGCGATTCATTATTTATCCAGCAAAGCTGGGACCCGAATACCCGTTCAACCATCGATAAAAATAAGCACCAGTTTACCTCGATCTATTACCGTCCCGGGTTTTACCATGCCAAACTTTTGGTGAACAACAAGATCGTAAAAGAACATAATCTGCTGATCCCGACCCAGGGCTGGCTGGGGCTTATTGCCAACCAGCCAATGCCCGTTTATCTTGACTCGGCAGAATTCATCCACCGGGACATGATGCAGGTATTGCCACCGCAGATCACGAAAAACAATATCCAGTTGGAGCCCAATCCGCCGGCCACAGAATTTTATAACGTGGGCAACTTTGAAACCGCCCCGCTTAAAAACTTCTCATTTTCAACGGAGGTAAAAAATAATTTTCATGAAGGCTCTGCCGCCTGTGAATTTGTTGAAATTATATTGTTCACCGACAACACACCTGTGATTGTCGAATTATGCGCCAAGGGCTGCGTATCCAACATCAGATTGCTGAATGGCGCTTATTTTATCTCGGGCAAGGATAATGATCTTTCGGGTTTCGGCGCCGATCTTTCACAATGGACCAGGCTGGATTGCAAAAGTAACGGGAAGATGATCCAATATTTTGTAAACAATAAACTGGCCTTTGAAACGCAGGTACCGTTGTATACTGAAAACATTGTTGGAATCGGCTATCAGTTCATGGGCGCGGGTTCAGTTAAGGATGTCCGACTAAAAAAAGGCGAAAAGACTGTATTCAGTAGTTATTGACCTGTCGTTACCATGTTGACAAAAAATCCGGCACAGTCCGCCTAATTTCCGCACCTTAGCCCTAAACAATCTACATTAAACTATGCAGAGATTTATTATTCTCGTCCGCGAACCCGATGGCCGCGCCAACACGCTTACTGAAGATGAAAATAAAGCCCATCGCGCCAACTGGAACAAATGGTTTGAGAAATACAAAAGAACCGGCAATTTCCTGGGTGGCAGCGCTCTGTCGCTGAATGGCAAGCTTATCAAAGGGCGGGATGCAGCGGTGATTAATGACATTCACAAAACAGGCGCAGAGATCGTAGGTGGCTACCTGCTGGTACAGGCCGATGACCTGGACGCAGCCGTTAAAATAGCCAGGGAAATCCCTGTTTTTGAAGTGGATGGTTACCTGGAAGTGCGGGAACTGATGGTGACGGGCTAATGAATAATAAAAACTAAAGTGATGCGTTTCTAACCGCAATGCACGGAACGAAGCAACCCCATACCGGAAAGGCTATTTGGAATTTGAAAGCTGGCCCAGCCGATAGGGATCGCTCCGTTCCCTGCATGTAATCCCCGGGCCGCTATAACAATTTCCCCGTCTTTACTGCTTCCTGGAGGTTGGCGACTTTAAATTTCGGTTTATATAGACGGTTAGCCAGTTTTTTTACCCAGTTGTACCGATAGCCGAACACCGTTTTTATTACCTCAACCCCAACCGAGCCTTTTGGATACCCGTATTTATACCAGGTAAATTTTGAGTTGTCAACCCGGAATGTGTCTGTAAATTCTGCCAAAAAAAGATCGATCTCAATATCGCAGATATTGAGATCCAGGTCGATACTGGTCTCTGTAGTGAGGCTATCAGGATCAACCTTGCTTATTTTATACCTGTCGCAATATCCGGCAATGAAATTCTTTAACTCGGGCAGTACCTCTTCCATGCAAGTAAACTTTGGATGATCAGTTGTCTATAAGACAACTGTTTTTTTACATAGGTTGCATGGGTGCGAAAAATTTCGAAAAAAATTTCCGCCGACAATTGGATACCCGGTTACTGGTTCTTCAATCCCAGTTTATTATTGGCAAAATCGATCATATATTCATTATTCAGGAAAAATTCCAGGCTCATTACCGAGATCGTAGTTTTTGATACGGAAGGGTTTTCCACGTAAGTCAGATAATCGTTGGCTGTAGTAGTAAAATCGTATTTAAATCCGGCCGAAGTAGTTACAGATATCGGCGTGCTTGCCGGAAGCAACGTTATGTTTGTTGACGCCGACCGGTCTTGAATATAATTATAAGGCTCGGTACCGGTGTCAAAAATCATCTGGGCCGCAATACTTTTGCCGTTATAGTCAATGGTACCCGATTGAAGGGGCACATAGCCGTTCCCGTTGATATAGGTAAGCGGGCTAAAAGTAAACCCTGCTGATGAAAGATCAGATTGCGTTAGGCCCAGCGTTACCACATTAGGTACAAAATTAGGCTGCAGCGTGAAGTTATTTGTTCCGAGGGCAGCCATCTTAAAGCCTTTGATAAGGCCATTCCCCGGCGAATAATAGCTAAAGGGGCTGGTGATGTGCACTCCGTTCGTAAAAACTATATCATATTGCGGTGAAACACCCATCACATCAAATTCGTGCGGACTAACCAGTTTGCCATGGTTGTCCAGCGCCTTAAAGTAAAGAAAAAACGGCAGGCGTTTTATCGTAACCGTCCCGCCCTGGTCGCCCACGGTTACTGAGGCATAGGCCAGGTTGCCGTATACTTTTTCGGTTGTATTGGCATCGTCGCCGTATTCGATCGTATCAACCTGGTTTGTAATTGTAATTCCGTCTACAACAGTCGAATCTCCTGTGAAATTGAAACCGGAACTGGTAATCATATTTGAAGGCAGGATACCATGCGCGTCGATTACCATGCCTCCCGAACCGGTATCATATACCAAACCGTAATCAACAGTAAGCGTCCCAATCTTCGATACTGCTATAGCCAGCTCTTTGTAAATAGCGGAGTCGGCTTCGTACAAGCCAATTTGCTTTGGGGTAGCCGGCGTGTTGTTATTATTGTTATTGTTGTTATTATTAAAGCTGTTTTTATTATCCTTTTTGCACGAAGCCATGATCAATAGCATTGATGCAAAGGCGATAAAGGGCATATTTTTGAAAGGGAAATTTACTGTCATATCAATGAATGTGTGTGATTAACAACGTATAAACTTTGCTTTTGTTGATTTATTGCCCGGCTATTTTATTGCCGCTCTGCCTGTAGCCATTTACAGGCCTTTTCTTTTATACGGTTCTGCCTGTTCTTTTAATAGTGAACTGACCTCAGGCTTTAATCGGGCCGGTTGACGGCGATACAAATTCAAAAATACGCGTCTGCCGCCAATTTGCCAATAATTTTCGCTCCCAATAAGATCAAAGACTTATAATTGCTTCATAATTTACAACGGGTATGAATATTAAAGTGATTGCTTTCGATGCCGATGATACCCTTTGGGTGAACGAGCCTTACTTCCAGGATACGGAAAAAAAATTCTGTGAGTTGCTTGAAGAATTTTTGCCGCAGCACACAGTATCCCGCGAATTGTTAAAGATCGAGATTGAAAACCTGTCGCTATACGGCTACGGGATCAAAGGTTACATCCTCTCCATGATCGAGGCCGCTATCTGGATCACCGACGGCACGATCGGTACGTCCGCCATTGAAAAAATAATTGGTTACGGCAAAGATCTGCTGAATGAACCGATTGAACTATTGGACAACGTACAGGAAGTGCTCGAAGCGTTAAAAGACGAATACCGCATCGTGGTCGCCACCAAAGGCGATCTGCTTGACCAGGAGCGCAAACTCAAAAAATCAGGCATAAGCCATTATTTTCACCATATCGAGATCATGTCGGACAAACGGGAAGAAGATTATTTGAAACTGATACGCCACCTGGATATCAGTCCCGACGAGTTTATGATGATAGGCAACTCGCTAAAATCGGATGTGATACCGGTTATCAATATGGGTGGGCATGCTATACATATACCTTATCATACTACCTGGGCGCACGAGCATGTGGAAACCAGCCTGGACCATCCAAATTTCAGGCACGCAGAACATTTAAAGGAAGTGCTGCCGCTGTTGCTGGAAGGATAAAGTCAGATATTGAATTAATGTCGAATGTTCAAGTTCGAATTTTTGGAACGTCGAACCGGAATGAAATATCTCAATTCGTTACACTTCGGTATTGAAAATTCGAAAATCACACCTCCTTTTCAAGTACGACTAACTCGATATGCTCTTTAGGTATGCCGAATTTAGTATCTACCGGGAAGGGGACTATCCTGCCGGTATTCCGGTAACCGCGGCGGGCATACCATTTTAGCAATTCCGTGCGCGTTGTGATCACCGTCATGTAAACAATTGTGCAGTTTGAACGTACCGCCCAAATTTCGGCGGCACGAAGCAGTTGCCGTCCTATGCCGTTGGCCTGCAGCGCTGGCGAAACCGTAAGCATGCCCAGATACATACGCCTGTTTTTTTCAGTCTTTAAATATACACAACCAACTATCTGATCTTCAGCGTTAAGACATTTCAGTATCACGGTGTTGGGATCGCGGAAGTACCCGGCCAGCGTGGGCTCATTTATCCGGATACCGTCTAGAAGGTGTGCCTCATTGGTCCAGCCTTTTTTGGCGCTTTCGCCGCGATAGGCGCTGTTGATCAGTGCATTCATCTCGGATGCGTCGGCTAGCGTAGCCGGGGTTATGTTCATATACAGGTGGCTTGAATGGCAAACGTAATTTTTTACCTGCAATGCAGCAAGGCCGGTTAAAGATTACAGCGCCCGGTAATCTTCGCGCACGGGGCTAAAAACGTCCAGCAATTTGCAATCGGTTACAGCCACACCGCTATGGTAACTTTCGGACGGTATCAGCGCGTACATACCCGGATCAAGCACCTGCGGAACGTCATTTACCGTAAGTTCGAATTTACCTTCCAGCACAAAGGTATATTGCTCGTGGATGTGCTTGTGACGCGGCACGCTACGGCCGGCTGCTACTTCGATGAAGTTGATGGTATTCTTATCCGTGTGAATCAGTTTGGAATAGTATCCGGGTGCCACTTCCTTTACAGGGATGTCGGCAAAATACTTGAAGATTGATGTGTCCATGGGCCGTAATATAGCCCTAAATATACAAATACGCTCGTTGTGACTGCCTTTTTCTTTACTAAATTTAAAGCATGGGATTAAAGTTGAGTATGCCGCACCAAATGACGATTTTCAAAAATTACGTTTGAACGGTCCTTTGATGGCCAGTAAGGAATGGTTTTTGAGACATCGACTTTAGACTTAAGACTCGAGACTTACGACTTAACTCAAGCTTCTCTTCGCTTAAATAAGTTCACTTTAGATTCCTTTCCCTTAAGCAGGCGCTCGATATTTTTCTGGTGCGTCACCAAAATCAAAAGGCAAATGCCCATGCCAAATATAACCACCAGGTTATTCGTGTATTTATTGTAAATGAACGTAACTCCGATCAGGTAGGTAAAACCGCCTGTGATCGAGCTAAGAGAAACGTACCGTGTTACCAGAAGTACGGCAACAAATACTACCACACATAGTAATGCTGCCGAAAGATTGATAGCCAGTACCATACCAAATAGGGTGGCGATACCTTTTCCGCCCCTAAAACCGGCAAATATTGGGAACAAATGGCCCATAACAGCCACAATACCCAAAGCCAGTTGATAGCTTATATAGTTGGAGTGCGGCCCCCCGGTGGTTGAAACGCCAATAAAAAAAGCCAGGTTAGTGGCTGTAAATCCCTTTAGGATGTCGATGAGCATTACGGGTATGCCCGCTTTTTTGCCCAACACCCTGAAAGTATTGGTCGCTCCGGCATTACCGCTGCCGTATTCACGTACGTCTATTCCATAAAACGCCTTGCCGATCCATACCGCAGTGGGGATCGACCCGAACAAATAGGCCAATATAAGTGCCGAAACAGAGTATACAGTTAACATTGCAGCACAATATTAATAAAATGGCGCATCAGTATCTATTTTATATGATCATTCTTTAACGGCTTTTAAGCTCAGGTCTAAACTTCTTACCGAATGTGTGAGCGCTCCCACAGAAATAAAATCAACGCCGCATTCAGCATACTGCCGAATGTTGTCGATAGTGATTCCGCCGGAAGCCTCAGTAACGTATGCGCCGCCAATACGCCCGACCGCCTTTCGCAGATCATCCAACTCAAAGTTATCCAGCAAAATACGGTTTACGCCACCCGTTTGCAGAACTTGGTCC
>DASZVE010000091.1:0-51758 GCA_035547095.1 Mucilaginibacter sp. | reverse complement strand
TCGTTAATATGGATCAGTTTGCGGCCCCTGGCCAGTATCTTCATACGCTGGCGTTTGAACGATATTTGCGTGTTAGCCGTTTCGTGTTCTTCGATATGGTGTTTATATGCCGAAAGGATGTCCTGGCAGGTTAATAACCCGACAATTTTATTACCGGTCGCCGAGAGTACCGGCAACGCTTCCGCATCGTGTTTTGCCATTTCCTCTACTGCTGTCCGCAACGTATCGTCATTTTTTAGGAAGATGGGCGTTTGCGTTATGACGGAGGCGATTGGAGCTGTGCCTGCCGGCTGAGTATAGAGATCGCTTAATTTAAGGATGCCGGCATAAGACCCTTCCTCGTCAGCGGTGATAAAATAGTCTTGATAGTGCTTGTTTTCGACCAGCCATTCATTTACGTCTTTAATGGGTGTTTTTAAACCAATCGCCACATCGCCGCCATTCATCACCTGGGCAACCGTGATGGACTGAAGCAGGTCGGGCTCATAAGCATCCGGCGTGAAAACTCCGCGCCTGGCGATTTTTTCGGTCATAATGGTATTTTCCATCAGGAAAAATGAAATGAGATATGAAGCGGTGCAGGCGCCCAACAGTGGCAATAATGCATGCGACTGCATGGTGGCCTCCAGCGCGAAAGTGATACTGGTAAGGTAAGCACGCGAAGCACCGGCAAACATCGACGACATTCCAACCACAGCGGCCATCGGTATGCTGATATGCAAGTCGGGGAAAAAACTATTTAGAACAAAACCGATTATAGCGCCCGCGCCGCCGCCCATGGTCATCAAAGGCGCCAGCGTACCGCCGGATGTTCCGCTGCCCAAGGCAATGGCCCACGACAAAAATTTGAGCACACATAGGCTTATAGCTAATTTTAACGGCGTTGTTCCCGATAGCAGCGTTGTAATATTGTCATAACCCACACCCAGCGTATGCGGCGCAAAGTAGCCGACAATACCTACGACGATACCGCCGATGGCCGGCCACCACATCCAGTGTATAGGCAGCTTTTCAAATGCATCCTCGATCACATAAACGGCACGGGTAAGGGCCATAGCCAGGAAGCCTACTACAACACCCATCAAGCTGTATACGGCCAGCGCGCCATTAGTCGGTATAGCCACATCCGGCATTGGAAATACGGGCCCCGACTCAAAGAGCAAATGATGCCCGGCCGCGCCGGTAATACACGCCATGGCGACCGGTAGTATCGCCCTGGGCGAAAACTCGAAGAGCAGCAGCTCGACCGCCAGGAATATCGCCGCTATCGGTGTACCGAATATAGCCGCCATACCCGCAGTCGCTCCAGCCGCCAGGATGATCTTGCGTTCATTTGAGGTGATCTTAAACATTTGGCCGAGGGTCGATCCAAGCGCGCCGCCTGTAGCGATAATTGGACCTTCAGCGCCGAACGGACCGCCTGTACCTATGGCGAAGGCCGAAGATATAGGCTTCAGGAAGGTAATGATTGGTTTGATCCGGCTTTTATTGATCAGTATTTGCTCCATGGCTTCGGGTATGCCATGCCCCCGTATGGCCTTGGAGCCGTATAGCGCCATCAGCCCCACCACAACACCCCCGATTGCGGGAACGATGATGACCCAAAGACCGAGATGGTTATATGCGGGGCTGTGAAATGAGAGTGTGAATTGCCCGTAAAAAGAAATATTAGTAACCAGGTTGATCAGTAACACCAAAAATTTAGCTATCAGGCTTACCGCCATTGCCACGCAGATACATAGAGCGGAGAGGCTTAGCAATCTTTTCTTTAAGATAGTCTTCTTCTTTATGTCTTCTTTTTTTTCGGGCAGGGTGTCCAATGCCGGCGATATAGGTATCCCGTTAGCTGAATTGATAATCTTCATTGCGTCAAAACTGTACTTTGATGTGGTTTGAATTGCGAGGATGCAAACAACCTAAAAACATTGCAAAGATAATAAAAATTCGACATAATACTTGAATTTATTCCAATATATATGACATAAATCATATTAAATTATCATTTGTTGTTTTCTTAAATATTAACTATATTTATTTAAACAATTATCAGGCCTGAAAGGAGTTTAAAATGAACTTTATTCACCGAATCGAACGATGGGGTGACGCTCATCATCCTAAATTGCTCGATCTTATTCGTGTAACGCTGGGTATTTTCCTGTTACTAAAAGGACTGGGCTTTATGGACAACACCTCCAGCCTGAAATCAATGATAGAAAATCAGCCTGACCTGGTATTTTCAGCGGGCTGGCTGATGGCAATTGTTTATTATGTGATATTCGTCCATTTGGTGGGTGGCGCTATGATAGCGCTGGGCCTTTTTACAAGATTCTCGTCGCTCATGCAGATACCTGTAGTCCTGGGGGCTATCGTGTTCATCAATTTCCTGCAATCGCCGATCAACACCGATATGCTGACCTCAATAGCAGCATTGGCTCTATTGATCGTATTCGCGGTTATCGGTTCAGGAAAATGGTCGCTTGAATGGTACCTCGATAATTTTGACGAGCGCGACCGATTGGCATAGCAAAGTAATATTTTTCGCAGTGTGCTCAGGGGTTGCCTTATTGAGGTAAATTAGTTGCCATGAGCAATGGCATAAGGTCAATTACCACTGAACCAACATACAAAGCTGCCAGGCTGGTTTCGGACGCAATAGAAAAGCATTTCGCGGCACAACTGGAGGCTGCGGAAAAAAGGGGTGAAACGTCCCTTGCCCCCGGGCCCGACCGGCATGTGATCGAAGCAATGATCGATACGGCCTTTTGGACGAGCCTGCGTAAAGAAGAAGGCCGCTCGCCAAAAATATCGCTGGCTTTTCTGCCTCCGGGTCAGTCGGAGCAGCCGCTGATACTCGAGCGCCGGTTGCCGCTTTCTCCCGATATTCTTACCAAACTTGCCCCGGCAGTCGAACGTTCGGGTATCCACCTGGGCGTTTGGCCGGAAAATGATGACTTGTTTATTTGGGGCACAACACACACCATACCCGGATTTTGCTTTGTCCTTGAAGTAGTGGAACCGGGTTTGCTGGTGGTAAAACACCGCCGGGTAGACGGCTTCGGCAAATATGTGAATGTGGCCGTACTGAAAGGGGATGAGGCAAAGATAGTGGACGAGCATAGTGTCGATCTGCCCGATTGTCCTGCATTACTATCTTCATTACTGGGTTTCAGCACGCAATCGCCGTTAGCGGTTAACCTGCATGTCCAACTGGCTGTTTCTATGCGGGCCCACGGTCATGGCGGCCTGCTGCTGGTGGTTCCATCAGGCAGCGAAAAATGGCGCGAGTCCATCATCGATCCGATACTTTACGAGGTGACGCCTCCCTTCAGGGGTTTGGCCGACCTGATGCAGCGTAACATTAATAAAAAAGATATCGAACTGTGGCAGGAGGAGCTGACCGACGAAATAGATTGTATCGCCGGCCTGACGGCCGTCGACGGCGCAACCATCATCAACGACAAACATGAGTTGCTGGCATTTGGCGCCAAGATCACGCGGCCCTATGGCGCGGAAACGGTGCGGGAGATAATGGTTACCGAGCCGGTCATCGATGGAGAGGCACAGATATTAGCACCCGGCCAGGATGGCGGAACCAGGCATTTCGCAGCGGCGCAATTTATTTACGATCAGCGAGATGCTTTTGCATTAGTAGCCTCGCAGGACGGACGCTTTACTATTTTCTCGTGGTCGCCTTGTGACGGTATTGTGCATGCGCACCGGGTAGAGAGTTTGTTGTTATAGTATTTGAACTTCGCTACGATACAACGTGAAAAAAATCATCCTGATCGCCCTGCTGTTATTTGCTTCCGGCTCATTTGCGCAAAGCCTGAAGGTCGCCGTCGCGGCAAACCTGCAAGGTGTAATAAAGGTTTTGGCGAAAGATTTTAAAAGCAGGACAGGCGTTGAGATCGAGCCTATAATCGGCTCTTCAGGCAACCTGTCAACGCAGATCAAAAACGGTGCTCCCTATGATGTTTTCCTTTCAGCCGATATGGCTTTCCCGGAAAGCCTTTACAAAGAGGGGTTCAGCGAAAAAGAGCCGGCTGTTTATGCTTACGGCAGCCTCATAATTTGCAGCGCGCAGGACATCGGGCTCGAAAATTGGGAGCGTGAACTGATGAGTCCGCGCGTAAAAAAAATAGCCCTTGCCAACCCGGCCATTGCGCCTTACGGCAAAGCGGCACAGGAGGCATTAATGAAGAAAGGCATCTGGGATGACATCCGATCAAAGGTCGTACAAGGCGAGAGCATTGCCCAGGTAAATACTTACATCACCACCGGCGTAACTGATGCCGGCTTTACTACCCGGGCGCTGATCAAAGATCTGGAAGGCAAAACCAAATTGTACTGGAAACTCATAGATCCCAAAAGCTATGCGCCGATCAAACAGGGTATGATTATCGTCAAAACCACCAAAGATGCGCCCGACGCCGGGAAATTTTATCAGTATATGCAGAGTGCGGCAGCAAAGAAGATATTGAAGGAATACGGATACGGCACTTAAAATCAAAAGTCAAAAGATGGCACCGTATGGCATCCGTTACACTCTTTTTGGCTTTTGAATTTTTACTTTTGAACTAATGGACCTCACCCCCATCTGGCTGACGCTTAAACTGGCCGGCATTACCACGCTGGTTTTGCTGTTGATTGGTTTACCGTTAGCCTACTGGTTGTCTAAAGGCCGCTCCATTATCAAGATCTTCCTAGAGGCTATCATTACGATGCCGCTGGTCTTGCCGCCGTCGGTTTTGGGATTTTACCTGTTAATGGCCTTCAGTCCGCAGCATGGGATAGGCGGCTGGCTGCAAAAAGTATTCAACGTACAACTGGTTTTTTCTTTTCCGGGTTTGGTACTTGCCTCAGCCATCTATAGTCTTCCCTTTATGGTCGGGCCGATCAAATCGGCCTTGCAGCAATTGCCAGTCTCATTGGCCCAGGCATCTTACACTTTGGGTAAATCGGAAGGACAAACGTTTATCAAAGTCCTGCTGCCAAATATTAGGGCATCGGTTTTGACGGCAGCCATACTCACTTTCGCTCATACTTTGGGCGAGTTCGGCGTGGTGCTGATGATCGGCGGAAATATCCCGGGCGTAACACGGGTTGCATCCATCGCGGTATACGACGCGGTCGAGAACATGGACTATCACGCCGCTAACTCCTATTCAATCGTCCTGTTTTGCATAACTTTTGTGATGGTGGTCTCGGTGTTCATTTTTAATAAATACAAAGCCAAAAGCCCGCTGGAATGATCACCGTCGATATAGAAAAAAGGTTAAAAGCTTATGGAGGGCAACAGGTACTCAGGATCGCCCACGAATTCCAGGCCGGCAGCATCACCAAAATTTACGGACCTTCCGGAGCGGGTAAAACCACATTTCTGAAGATCATTGCCGGCCTTACTGAACCGGAGAAAGGAAAGATCACTTTTGCAGGCAGTACCTGGCTCGATACGGAAGCCGGTATTTCAGTGTCGCCGCAAAAAAGAAGCATTGGTTTTGCTTTTCAGAACTACGCCCTGTTTCCGAATATGACTGTCCGACAGCACCTGGAATACGCGACGAATGACCAGCAATGGATTGACCGTCTTCTCAAAACGGGCAAGCTGGATACGCTGTCTGCCCACAAGCCCGGTTACTTGTCCGGCGGGCAACAGCAGCGGCTGTCGATCTTAAGAGCGTTAGCCATCAAACCCAAATTACTACTGATGGACGAGCCTTTTTCGGCGCTTGACCCGGAAATGCGTTCGGGATTAGTAACAGATCTGCAAACGATCTGGAAAGAATTTGGCATGACGGTATTGGTAGTCAGTCACGACCAACGGGAACTGGATGGAATTGCAAATGCGGAATTGTTTATTCGATCATAAATATATGACCATCGGGCAGATCTACCGAATTTAAATAAGAAAGGGGCTTGCGCCCCTATCCGAAACCTAAATCAACCTCACATCTTAGTGCTGTCCTTGCCCATCTTACCCTTCTTCATTTTCGACGCTTTCTTGTGGCTCATCTTGCCCATCTTTTCCATTTTGCCCATCTTGTCCATCTTACCGGTATCGGCGGCCATGCGGATAGTTCCGGCCTGTACATTCAAAGCAAAAAAGGAAGCGATAACTGCGGTCATTGCCGCTTTTGAAAAAATTGATCTCATTGTTGTGTTTTTAGTTTACCCCTTTGTCGGGGACACCTAATTAGCCTTACAACTTCGGTCAATTTTTATTCAGCTCATCTTCAATGCGTTCCTGCAGTTCTTTTTTAAAATTCTCGTCGAGCCCTGCATTCTGAACAGAGGAAACATGCAAAAGCTGTCTGATCATGGTATTGATCTTTTGTGTTTGACTTTGGTACAGCCTGCAAACGCCGCAACCGAAAAGGTGTATCCGCAGGAAAATGCGCTCACGCAGCGTAAGCCGGCCGATCAGCTTTTTCTCTATCAGGTACGTGGCATGCTTACAGTTATGCGTTATTTTTTTCATTGCTTCCATAATCAGATCCAGTTTTTTTGAAGACAGGCCCTCAGGTTCAGTTTGGCACGGTGGATGATCACCCAAAAGTTCGATGATGTGAGTTTCAGTTCGCTGCAGATGGCCTCGGTACTTTCATCGTCCAGGTGCTTCATGGTAAATACCGACATCCATAATGCCGGCAATTTCCCCAGGCATAGCGTCAGTATATGATCAAATTCTTTGCTTCTGAGCGGTTCATATTCATCGATCCCGAAGGGCTTCGGCGCCGGTTCACTGTTCCAGTGCCCGTATTCGTGATCAAAAAAATCCGCCTGCTCCTCTTCGGCCTGTTTCACTTCCACGCTGCGCAAACCTGATGATCTTTTCCGGTATACATCGATGATCTTATTTCGCAAAATAGCCGTTAGCCAGGTTCTCTCGGAGCTTCTCCCTTCAAAAACGCCTATCTTTTCAAGCGCGGCCAGGAAGGTTTCCTGCACCAGATCGCGGGCCTGCTCCTCATCATTGATACGGGCACGGGTATAGGCATAGAGGTAATCGGCATGGGCGCCGACCCAGTTATGAGGGTTTAAAATGTTCTTATCGGAAAGCATTAATTAAGTGCGTTTCAGCTTGGTCGTAAATTTATTCAAAACCTTACATCCGTTAGCTCAGAAAAAGATTTAATTTTATTGTAAGGAAACAACCAGTTTGCCGACAAACTGCGTAAATACCATCGATATGAAACCAAAGATCCTGATAATAATAGCTGCCGTGGGGGCGGTCGCCGCGATCACGAGCGCGTTTATTACGGTTAAGGCCCCCGCTGATAAAGGCTTTGCTGTTGTCGAGTTGTTTACTTCCGAAGGCTGCTCGAGCTGCCCGCCGGCCGATGCCCTGGTAGCCAAAATACAAAAGGAAAGCGCGGGAAAACCCGTTTACATCCTGGCTTTCCATGTGGACTACTGGGACCGGCTCGGCTGGAAGGACGCGTTCAGCGATGCGGCTTATACCAACAGGCAACGGCAGTATGCGCGTTGGCTGAAAAGTTCTGAACTCTATACGCCGCAGGCTATCGTTAACGGCACCAAAGAAATGGTGGGGTCTGAGGAAAGCAAGCTGCGTACTACCATAAATGGCGACCTGCAGAATGCTTCAAAAACCGAACTGACCTTGACCGTGGCAAAAACAGCCGGAAATAAAGCCAGCTTAAAGTACCAGGCCAGCGGAACTACAGCCGGATCGTCGTTGGTGATAGCGCTGATAGAAAAGAACGCAACTACCAAAGTGTTGAAGGGTGAAAATGCAGGCCGCACCATATCGCACGTTCAAATTGTACGTGAACTGCAAACCACAGCGTTAAATGATCGGAGCAGCGGCACGGCAAGCATTGCTCTACCGGCAGGCTTCAGTCCCGAGGCTTTTGAAGTGATCGGCTTTGTTCAGAACACATCTAATGGAGCCATCACCGGAGCGGCCAAAGCCGAATTTTCCGCAACTTTGAGCAAATGAAAGTTATTAAAGAAAAACACCCGCTTATTATGCGCTGGACGCACTGGATCAATTTCCCGGTGCTGGCCATCATGATCTGGAGCGGTATGCTGATCTACTGGGCCAACGATGTTTACAGCATTACCCTGTTCGGGCATACGTTCGTGCAGTTCTTCCCCGAATGGTTCTATAAAACGCTGCATATTCCGCAACGCCTGGCCGAGGGTATGGCTTTCCACTTCCTGTTTATGTGGTTTTTTGTATTGAACGGGTTTTTCTATGTACTGTACAGCATCATATCGGGCGAATGGCGTTATCTGCTGCCCAATAAACATTCGTTCAAAGAAGCCTGGCTGGTCGTTCTGCACGATCTGCATATCCGCAAAACCGCGCCGCCACAGGGCAAGTACAATGCCGCCCAGCGTATCGCCTATACTGCCATTATTATCATGGGTTTCGGTTCGGTCATCACCGGTCTAGCCATCTATAAGCCTGTGCAATTTTACTACCTGGCCTGGATCTGCGGCGGATACCATTTGGCGCGGATATGGCATTTTGTTTTGACGATAGGATATGTGCTGTTTTTCCTGGTGCATATCATCCAGGTGATCCTGGCAGGCTGGAGAAATTTCCAGTCGGTGGTAACAGGTTTTGAAGTAGTAGACGAACAGCCTGCGCCGGCTGTCGAAAAAATCAACGAAAATGAAAAAGCCTGAGCACGAACACACACCCGACCAAAAGATAAAGCGCCGTACGTTTCTGTCCTTCGGCATTTTTGGCGCCTATTTAGTTGGCGGCTACAGCGCATGGCGATGGCTGTACAAATCGCCCGACGAAACAACCGGCATAACAGGAGGCGCGCACAAACCATTACGCAAGGCATTAAACAAAACAGAGATCTTCTTTAGGAGGCTTACTTTTAATGAGAACCACCTGGTAAAAACTTATCCAAAGGAAATGGCTGCAGCAAATGTCAGGCATAACAGCGATATCGGCTCTGAAGGCGTGCTGCCACCGGATAAATGGAAACTAAACGTGACTAAAAAGAACGGACAGCTGATGCAGATCTCGCTCGACCAGATCAAAGAGATAACTAAAACGGAGATCGTCTACGACTTTAAATGCGTGGAAGGCTGGGACCAGATACAGCATTGGGCGGGCGCCAGGTTTATCGATTTTATCAAGCACTTCGGATTGGAGGAAGAAGCTAAAATGGAGTATGTCGGCCTGGAAACACCGGATAAAAAATATTACGTCGGCATCGATATGCCCAGCGCCATCCACCCGCAAACCATTTTGGCTTATGAAATGAACGATAAGCCGCTGCAGGGCAGGCATGGTCAACCGTTGCGGCTCATCATCCCGGTAAAATACGGCATCAAAAACCTGAAGCGCATCGGCTTTATGAACTTTAGCAATACGCGCCCGCACGATTACTGGGCTGAGCAGGGATATGATTATTATTCGGGATTGTAGATCTATTCTATATTATCTGGCATACTTTCGAGCTCCTGCATGTAATTTTCGAGAACAACTTTATCATCCAATTCAAGTGCTTTTTGGAAATTTGCTTGTGCTTGTTTTTTATCGTATATCTTTAGATAATACACCCCCAAATGCATATATGCGTAAGAATTATTAGAGTGCATTTCTATACTTTTTTCAATTAAGCTTTTACCTTCTTCTGAATGTCCGGCTAATATTTTAAGATAACCGAGATTATTATAGGAAAAAGAATAACCCGGGTCGATCTCAATTGCTTTATTTAATAATTCATAGGCCTGTTCGTATTCTCCGCTTAAAGTATATTGATACGCAAGATTGTTTAACCCGACCAAATTATTGGGGTCTAATTCCAATCCTTTTTTATAACTATCAATGGCTAAATTCTTTTCCGCTGCTCTATAATTCAAATAGCCAAAATTGATATAATCATTTGCATTCAACTCGAACCTCATTTTAAGTTGAGCGTAATAATTTTTAGCCTCTTCAAAATTTTTAAGCAGTAGTAATGCTGTTATTAGCTGCCTCAAGATTTTCTCTTCCTTCGGATAAACAGCTGTTAGGTGTTGAAGATTTACTGTGGCTGCTGCGTAATCTCCATTTAGTTGGGCGTTACAAGCAGTTGCGTATTCATTATAAAACTTTTTAATCCTTGTTGCAAAAAAGATCTGTCTACCATCACTATCTCGGCCTCCTCTAAAAGTTAGCGGGAATAAATTAATAATTAAACTTGCTGATGACCAAACTATAAGAGCGAATACATAAAGTTTTATCGCTCCGTGCATTTCAAATTCAAACGCAAACAGACATAATATGCCTGCGATTAAAAGCGAGAGAAAAGAACCAGCTAAAAGGATCGCGATTTCTTTAAAATAGTTGGTCACAAAAGTATCCGCCTGGCACTGCCCTCGATATTTGACAAGTGGGAAGCCGTATTTAATATAAAAAAAGAGGTTCCCTATCCTGAATTTTAATTTCGTTTCCTTGTCGCCGTAAGATCCGATAAAAACGTCAATCTGATTTTGTTTAGTTAATATAAGGTAAGCAATTGCGTGCCCCAACTCATGAAAAAAAATTATAATTGGGCTGGTTAAATAAATGCTGCAATAAACAACCACAAAAACCCATATAAAAGCAGGCATAGGAATTCTTTTTAGGTTGAATATAGGAAAAAGATTGCCATTTTATTAAAAACTAAAAGCAGAAGGACCAAAGCAGAAAGCCTATTGATCGTTTCTTTCTATTTTCCCCTTTCCGCTTTTCTTCGCATCTTGCGGTAAATGCCTGCCGCCAAACTCACCCTTGGAAAAGAGATAGCCTATGCCTGCGGCATGGTGGGCTGGAGCATCATGACGAACCTGGTCATCGTCGTGGTGCACTATTTTTACCTACCCCCATCTCATACAGGGCTGACCCAATTGGTGCCGCAATTACTGATATTAAATGCGATAAATATTCTTTCTATCGTAGATGTATCGGGCAGGCTGATCGACGCTTTTTATGACCCGGTCATCGCTTCTTTGAGCGACAGGAGTAATAACACAAAAGGCCGCCGCGTTCCCTTCATGAAATGGGCTATAATTCCGGCGGTGCTTTTTTGCTGTCTCATTTTTTACCCGCCTGTAAAAGGAGTAAGCACGCATAATGCACTTTGGCTTGGCTGCACCATGGCGCTTTTCTTTATGGGAGTAACCACCTATATTATTCCCTATAACGCGCTTCTGCCCGAGATGACCGAAAACAGCGCCGAGAAGGTAAAGCTCTCATCGTTCCAGCAGACGGGCTTTGTGCTGGGAATCATCCTGGCGGCCCTGGTTAACAATTATGCCGACGTGATACAAAGCATGTTTCATGTTACCGACCGCGCTACAGCTATTCAATACACCGTTTGGGGTCTGTGTATCCTGGCCGGCATTTTCATGCTGGTACCTGTACTGGCTATCGACGAAAAAAAGCTCACCGCCAGCAAGCCGGCGCATTTGCCGATTATGAAGGCCATCCGCCAAACGTTTAAAAACCACAATTTCAAATATTACCTGGTATCGGACTTTACTTTTTACATATCACTGAGCATCGTTTCGGCCGGCTTGCTGTATTTCGTAAAGGTGCTGCTGGGCCTGCCCGAGTCTAAAGGCGGGGCGCTGATGGCCGCTATGGTCGGCGGTTCGCTGCTGTTCTATCCGCTAATTAATTACCTGGCAAAAAGAATAGGTAAAAAGCCTCTGGTCCTTTTTGCTTTCGGGATGCAGAGCCTGGTTTTTATCCTGATCTATTTCCTGGGAAAGCTGCCCATGTCACCGGTTGCCCAGGGCTTTGCACTGTCGTTAACGACCGCTTTCCCGTTGGCGGCCTTAGGCATTTTACCCAACGCCATCCTGGCCGAGATCGCCCAGATCGACGCCAGGGAAACGGGCGAGAATCGCGAAGGGATGTTCTTCGCCGTCAAATATTTCTTTGTTAAACTGGGACAGACCTTTGGCTTTGCCCTGTTTGCATTCCTTACTATTTATGGAATAAATAAGGGCCACGACGAAGGATTACGGCTGAATGGGTTATGCGGCTGCGCCTTGTGCCTCATCGCACTGATCTTTTTTACGAGGTTTAGAGAGGAGAAGAGCAAGTAACTACTACATCTATCGGGTAACGTTATTCGGCCTCGCGTACACCAGCTGCATCACATTGATGTTGCGCATGGCAAAAGCCGCCTCGCAGTAGCACAGGTAATAATTCCACTTGCGGATAAAGGTATCATCAAATCCCAGCGACCTTACCGTTGCCAGATTGGCATTGAACTGCTCGAACCAAAGCTTGAGCGTTTTGGCGTAATGAAGTCCTATATCTTTCAGGTCGACCAACGTCAGGTCGCCGGTGCGGTTGATAGCGCCGTTGATCGCACCTACCGAAGGCAATAAAGAGCCGGGGAAAATATGTTTCTGTATCCAGTCGACGCCTTTGCGCAGGCTGTCGTACCTCGAATCGGGTGAGGTGATCACCTGCAGGGCCAGTATGCCGTTCTTTTTGAGCAGATCGTGGCATTTTTTGAAGTAAACATCCAAATATTTATGACCGACCGCCTCCAGCATTTCTACCGAAACGATCTTATCAAATTGCCCTTCCATCTGCCGATAATCCAGCATTTGAATATCCACTTTGCCGCCCAGGCCGGCCTGTTCAACACGTTCCCTGGCGAGTTTTAATTGTTCAGCGGAAATGGTCAACGAGGTTACCCGGCAACCGTAGTTCTTTGCCATATAAATGGCGTTGCCTCCCCAGCCGCCGCCGATCTCCAATACGTGGTCGGTGGGCTTTAACTGTAGTTGCCGGCAAAGACGTTCATACTTGGCTAACTGCGCTTCTTCCAGGCTCAGGCCATTTTTATAAAAATAGGCGCTGGAGTAGGTCATGGTCGGGTCGAGGAAGCTGGCAAAGAAATCGTTGTTCAGGTCGTAATGTTCGGATATGTTCTTCTTTGAACCGCTTATTGAATTCGCACGTTTAAAATGCGATACTTTATTGAACCATTTCAGCATATTAAGCGTCAGCGCCTGCACTTTTCCGCCCGAAATGGCAGGATTATTTTCCAGGTTCAGCAGGAACCATTTGATCACATTGGTGATATTGTCGGTTTCCCATAATCCATCAACATAGGCTTCGCCAAATCCGATATCGCCGTAAAGGATCACCCGCCTGAAAAATTCATTGCTTTTGACAGTTACGTTGGCCGAAACATTACCCTCGCCATTACCCAACAGCAGGGTTTGCCCATCCGTTAGGGTAAGGTGCATCCGGCCCATGTTCATTTTGGAAAGCACATCCAGCACTATACCCTGGTATAGGCTGCCCTTTTTGGTTAAAGCTAAAGATTGCGGCATGAACGGCTAAATTGTAACATAGTTTGAATGTACTTACGTAGATTGCGGCTATATCGGTTTTACTAATATAATCAATTAGTTATTGTGGCCGGTAAACTCCCTGCTGCAATTCTTTATGCGAGTCCTTTTTATGATAAGGCAATTTTTTTAGCCAGAGCTTAAGCGCCTGCCAGTGTATGAGCGTGATCACCTTTAGGGTGATTAGCGGAAAACTAAAGAAGTAAGCCAACAGGCGTGCGTCCGTCAATTCCTTCCGGCTGCCGCTGAGCGTACTGACAAAAAACCGTTGGCCTTCCTTGTCAAAATCATCGATCCTGATCTGCAGCTTTTCGCCAGGCAGCTGCAAGTCGAAATCAAAATTCGTATCCATGTCGATGAAAGGCGACACGTAAAAATATTTGGTGGTATTTAGCTTGTAATGATCCCCATCTTTGGTATCAGCACCCAGGAAGAAAGGCTTCATTTCAAGGAAGGTATTGCATATCTCTACTACGCAGCATAGTGGCTGTTCCTGTTCATCATAGCAGAAATAGAACGAAACCGGGTTGAACTGATACCCCAGCGTGCACAGGTTGGTCAGGATCATGATGCGGCCATTGCCGATCTTCACACCGTTAGCGTCTAAATAATCGCTGATATGCTGACGGACGTTTTTGCTTTTATCCGGGTTCTCCTTTGGTAACTGTAAATGATCCTTATCACGGAAGTTGAACAGGCTGAACCTGTTGCGACTCATGAATTTCATCCGCTTATCCAGCATGTCTATCTCGTCCAGGTCGAGATAGAACATGAACATGTTGTAATGGAACCGGTTTGGCTTCGGCGCCAAACGGTTGTGCATCACACGGGCTTTGTACAAACAGGAATTCATAGTTTAAATAAAGATACGGTTTAAACCGGCGGCCGGATTATTTCATCACTATAAACCGGCTTCTCCAGCAATTGCGAGCAAAGATCAACCGCGCTGGCAAAGGCGTCCTCGTGGAAGCCATATTTGAAATAGCTGCCACAGAAATAGATGGGCCCATCCTGGTTAAGCGTCCGCAGTTCTGCTTGCGCTTTGATAGCCGCAACGTCGAACAGCGGATGCTCATAGTCGATCTCAATCAATATCTTTTTATAGTCCAGGTCGTCGTGCGGGTTGATGCAAACGAAGTAATTCCTCTTGTCCGACACGCCCTGCAAGCTGTTCATCCAGTAAATAGTGCTGGGCATCAGAACGCCGTCCTGCATTTTTATGCGATAGTTCCAGCTACTCCAGGCCAGTTTGGTTTTGGGCATAATGCTTTCATCGGTATGCAGAACGGCTTTGTTGTATTGGTATTTGAAATTTGAAAGCAGGCGTCGTTCATCCGGTGTCGGCTCCGCCAGCATCCGCAGGGCCTGGTCGCCATGCGCGGCAATGATCACCCGGTCAAAAATTTCTTCAGACCCGTCCGAAGCTTTAACAACTGCACTATTGCCCGTTCTTGCAACACTCACCACTTTCCTGTTGACATAAATCCTATTCCTAAAGGGCCTGATCAGCAATTCCCGGTAGCTTTGGCTGCCGTTTTCCAGCGTGTACCATTGATGCTGCGTATTCAATCCCAAAAAGCCGTGGTTTTGGAAGAACCGAATGAGCGTTACCGCCGGAAAATCCAGCATCTGCTCCATAGGGGTCGACCATACGGCCGAGCTCATCGGCACCAGGTACTTCCAAAGCATGTCGTCGTTATATCCGAACTCTTTGACGTACCGACCAAGTGAATAATCCGCATACTTCGGATCGTCCAAAATTTTAACGCTCTCTTTATTGAACCGTCCGATTTGCATTAACATTTTTATATAACGCGGATTGAAAATATTCTTTCGCTGTGCGAACAGGTGGTTCAGGCTTGAGCCGCTGTATTCCAGCCCGCCTGGCAAATATTGTACACTGAAAGACATGTCGGTTTTTTTAACCGGCGCATTCAGTTCGCCAAAAAGGCGGCAAAGATTGGGGTAGGTAACGTAGTTGAAAACCATAAACCCGGTGTCGATATACGCCGGTTTGCCGTCCTCATCCACTGTCACGGTGTTGGTATGGCCGCCCACATAATCGTTCTGCTCATAGATGGTTAGCTCATCCTGCGGGTGCAGAAAATGCGCGCAGCCCATGCCGGCAATGCCTGTTCCGATGATGGCGGTCCTCAGCATGTTTTATATAATAAGTAATGACTAACAATCCATTCGTCACCCCCATTGTAATTCCACAGTTCCGCGCAGGCCATGAAGAATATACGCCAGTAAACCCACCATTTCAGCGCCTGGTCCTTGCCGTAGGTTTCTTCAAATAAAGGCATGATCTCAGCGCCATGCGCGTCCATGTTTTTGAGCCACGCTTCGGAGGTTTTGCCGTAGTGACTGCCGCTAACGTGCCAGTGCTTTTCAACAGCCAGGTGATCGTTAAAATAGAACAGCAGGTCGTCGCTGGGCATCATGCCGCCCGTGAAGAAGTATTTGCTCATCCAGTCGGTCTCGTCTTTCACCTCGAACAGGTAAGCGTATTCCCTGTGCGTAAAAATATGGATGAAGACCTTTCCGTTCTGCTTTAGAAAGGACGCAACCTTCTGTATCAGCAATTGCCAGTTGCGCATGTGCTCAAACATCTCGACCGATACGACCCGGTCAAATTGCCCGTCAATGCTGAAGGTGTTCATATCGGCAGTGATCACGGTAAGGTTAGCGATACCGCGTTCTTTTGCCCTTTCATCAATGAAGGCTTTCTGAGTGCGGGAATTCGAGACAACTGTAAACATGCTTTCAGGATATTTCGCCGCCATGTACAGTGAGAGCGAACCCCAGCCGCAGCCCAGCTCCAAGACCTGCTGGCCGTTCCGCAAGTCCGCACGCTGGCAGGTTAATTCCAGCATATCGTCCTCGGAGGTATCGATATCGGTAACCCCTTCCTTCCAGTAGCCGCTTGAATATTTGAGATTTTTTCCCAGGCAATACTGGTAAAACTGGGTTGGTACCTCGTAATGCTGCTGATTAGCTTCGGAAGTGTTCACTGCAATAGGCGAGGCCTTCAGTTGCTCTATCAAGGCCATTAAGTGCGCCTGTCGTGCCTCAACATTGCCTTTATTTTCGTCACGGAGGCGCTGCCGCAGGAGTTTGCGGATACCACGCCGCAATAGAAAATCGGGAACTCTGTTTTGCTCGATCAGTTTGTCGTACCACATGGGTTTGAGTTGGACGTTTTACGTAATACGTTATACGTCGATTTGGATATAGCTTACGGTTTTATCCCATTTATGGATTTTGAAAGATAGATAATTATTGATTTACAAGGGAATAAAAACGTACAACGTCAAACGTATAACGTACAACCAAGGTCACGTTTTCTTCTTAAACCACGGTATAAACGCGCTTGTTGTTTTTTGGTACTCCCTGAAGGTGTCGCCCCTCGAGCGGATCGATTGTTCCTCGGTGATCGGGATGCCGGTAACTTTGAGCAAAAGGTACAAGATGATTGCCGGACTAATGATTGCGAGGTAACCATAAGGCGAAGCCAGTGCGAAAACGAAATACGACATCCACATCGTCCATTGAAAGAAATAATTCGGGTGCCGCGAATAGTTCCACAAGCCGTTCCTGCAAACCTTGCCCTTGTTGGCGGGATCTTTCTTAAATGATCTCAATTGACCATCCGCAATGGCTTCGCCCGAAACACTGATCAGCCACAAAGCGACGCCCGCATATTCCAGGGGAGACAAAGTTGCGCTTGTGTTCACGCAAATCAGGAAGAATGGAAGGGCAAGTATCACATTGGATAAAGCCTGTGCCTGGAAGAACCAAAAGAAAACACGGTCCGGGTTCGGCCCCCATTCCTTGCGCAATTGCTGGTAACGGCCTTCTTCCTCGTGAATGTGGCTTAAAGTGCGCGTAAGAATATGTGTTCCGAGCCGAGACCCTGCAATGATCACCATACCACAAATAAGTATCTTGCGCGCCTCGAACCCAGGCGCCAGCACCAATAGGATAATGGCAATAACAGGGAAGTTATATGACCAAAAAATATCCACCACACCGGCGTTTTTAATGCGGTGAGCCCAAAACCAAACCAATAACATGATGAAGCAGCATGCAACCAGGCTATACAATGCCAGCCACCAAACTGAATTATCCATTTTGTTTGCCAAATAGTTCTTTTAAGCCTTCGCCGGGTTTTAGCCTGAACAATTGGATTAACACAAAGGCGCAACTGGCGATGCTGCCTAAACCTACGAGGAGCACAAGCCAAAGGATTTTGAGCGATAAGCTTTTTCCCTTATAGCACACCCATACGAAGATAACCAGCACATTGCTATAAAAATCCCACAGCGTGGCGCGCATCCATGGTATTGCGCCCAATGAGTTCCATTCATTGAACAAATTGCTCTGCAGACTGGTGCTGATTACAACATAACACATCCACACGAATAAGACACTGAATATGACCTTAAGTGCGGTGATCATAGCTTTCAGGCTTTTCTCAGCTTGATGATGCGAAGCGCATGCATCAGCTTCATTACGGGATAAGTAGGATCGAATTCGAACCACCTCCTGGCAAAATTGGCGTCATTGGGCCGGCGGTGATGGTTGTTTTGAAACAATTCGCCCATCATCAGGAAATCGAACGGCAGCGTGTTCTTGCTATGGTCGTCGTTGTCGAAATTGGAATAGCCGTATTTATGTCCGCACCAATTGACAATGGCGCCATGTATAGGCCCCATCAGGAAATGGATCGGCAGCAACAGGAACATCCACCAATGTGTAGCGAACGCCACATAAAATGCCGTGTACAGCACACCGAAACTAATGCGCGTAACCCACAGATCGCCAATGCGGTCCACAAAACTCCAGGTTGGATAACGGTCGCGGAACTGGGGTTCCGGCTCTACCTTGTACCTCTGGTAGGAAATGTAAATATCCTTGGTCTTCATCATCAGCCCGAAAACATCTTTAATGAAGTGCGGCGAATGCGGGTCCTTTTCGGTATCGCTGTAAGCATGATGCATCCGGTGCATAATGGCATATGCACGCGGATTAAGGAATGATGATCCCTGGAAAATAAACGTGCAGAAATAAAACGTTTTTTCCCAAAACGGATTCATTTTAAACATCTTATGCGATGCATAACGGTGCTGGAAAAATGTCTGGAAAAAGAGTGACAGAAACCAGTGGCAAAAGAAAAAAGCAAGTATAATCATTGAACTGAAATCGAAAAACAGTATTACATACGAGGTTTCTGTTTTCGCGGTTCAAAGTTCTGAAAAAAATTTAACTATTTGGTTTGTACGAATTTTAAAGCGTAAGAATCAAGGCAATAGCGTAAACCTGTCGGCGCCGGTCCGTCATCAAAAACATGACCGAGGTGCAATCCTGTACTGCGTTCCAGCACCTCGTCGCGCTCCATGCCGTCGGAGTAATCCTTTACGATCATGATCGCCTTAGGATCGATCGGTTTGAAGAAACTCGGCCAGCCGGTGCCTGAATCGAATTTGGCATCCGAACTGAACAATGGTTTACCCGTAGCGGCGCTTATATAGATACCTTTTGCGTGGTTGTTCCAGTACGGATTGTTAAACGGCCGCTCGGTACCCTTGTTCACCATAATTTCATAAGCTTCAGGTGATAAAACCGTCTTCCAGTACGCGTTTGGTTTGGCCCCCGGGAAAGTTTTTACGTCCTCCGAACTGCCGGGAACAACCTTGCCGTTGGGTTTGGCCTGGCTGCACGCACATAGTACAGTAATTAACAAAAATGTGGTTGATGTGCAAAACTTTTTAATGCTCATTATCATAAAGTTATGAAAATTTTATACTTTTATAGTCGTGGCCGAGCGGTAAACCTTACAATTAATTTTCTGGAATAAAAATCGCCCTTGATACATAAACCATATTAAGAGCGCTGTTAAGATATAAATATAGCCGGCTGGGTTTGACAGCCTTGAAATGCCGGCATATGTTGGCGGGCAATTTGTTACCCGCGAAGTATTGATATTGATATTTTTGTAGAACATAATACCCGGTTTAGATCATTGATTTTAAACCTTTTTACTGCAATCATGTCAATTAACAATAGCCTTGAATGTGCGATACATTCGGGGCACGGTTTTTGTTTTATTAATATTTAAATATCAGACCCAGTTATGAACGGCAGTGGCTTAACATTAGTAGGAGTAATTATAACAGTTTTACCCATCGTATTGATCATCCTTACGGTAATCATTCGCGGTAAAAAATTGTTCGATTAAGCTTTTATACCCAAACTTCATTTAAGGTAATTGCACTGCAACAGTAATGCACGCGTGTATGATACTGCCCATCACTTAGCGATTACTAAAAAATATTTACCACGAAGAAAATTTTTAACCATTACTGCCTGTATAAGCGCCAATTATATCGATTATCTAAACCTGGCAAACCCCTGGAAAAATAACGCTAAAAACCTTTTTTCTTCTTAATCAACTTTTCCTTTTCAACGGTCCGCTCAACGGCACCGATCTCATCCGTCCGCAGCAGGCGGGTTATACGTTCTTCCAGTGTTTCCGTGGTCAATCTTTCGCGCCCCAGGCTGTCGACCATTATGGGAAATGCAAAAGGCGTAGGTCTTTCGATTTCTTTTAATACAATCGTTTGATTCTGTATACGCTGCAAAGCCTCCCTCAGTCTGAACTCTTCCAGTTGAAACGCCAATGCTTCATTATAAGCCTGCCTTACCAGCAGGTTTTTCGGATCATATTCGGTAAAAACGTCGAACAGCAACGAGGTCGACGCCTGGAGGTGCTTGTTCTTCACGGGCTGGCCAGGGTAACCCGTAAACACCAACCCGCCAATGTGTGCAATATCCCTGAACCGCCTGCGGGCCATCTCGTTGGCGTTAAGACTAAGCTGTATATCATCGATCAGATTTTCGATGGAAAAGAAATCGGCATCCTCCAATGCCTGTTCTATCGGTATATCCTCGTCGGCCAGCAGCTCAAAGCCATAATCGTTCATGGCAATGGAAAACGAAAAGCTCCGGATACGCGATATGCGGTACGCCAGCAGCGAGGCCATTCCTTCGTGCACCAACCTGCCCTCAAAAGGATAAAACAACAGGTGATGCCCGTCACGCGCCCTGAACGATTCGATCAGGAACTCGTGCTTCTGCGGCAAATGTGACAATCCGGCCTGCATATCGAACAGCGGTTTCAGGGCGATCACCTCCTCGTCCTCCTCCTGTCCGTGCGCCACCTGGTCGAGCTTGTCCCTAAAGACAGCCGATAATTGCGACGAAAGCGGCATTCTGCCGCCCATCCAGCTCGGAATAAGCCCCTTTTTCGCTTTTGACTTGCGCACATAAGCGCTCATCTCTTTGATGCGGACGAACTCCAGGTTTTGCCCGGCGAACCAGAAAGTATCGCCTTCCTTAAGTTTCGAAATAAACGATTCTTCTATCGTACCCAGGCTCCCACCGCTTAGCCACTTTACCCGGATACTTACATCGCTGGTTATCGTGCCAATGCTCAGCCGATGACGCAAAGCAACCCGCCGGCTGTTTACTTTGTATATGCCGTTTTCGACCTCTACTTTCAAAAACTCGTCGTACTGCGCCAGTACCCTTCCGCCATGGGTAATAAAATCAAGGAGCTCATTAAATTCCTGTCGCGTCAGATCAGCAAAGGCATACGTGGTTTTTACCTCCCTAAATAATTCGTCTGCCCTGAAGCCATCTGAAACGGCCAGCGTAACCATGTATTGGATCAGCACGTCCATCGACAGCAGCATCGGGTCGCGACTCTCGTAAATGCCCTGCCTGATCCCTTGTTTCAGCGCTGCCCCTTCCAACAGCTCGAGCGAATGCGTCGGCACAAAATAAGCCCTTGAAGTTGCGCCCGGATGATGGCCGCTCCGCCCGGCTCGCTGCATAAAGCGCGCAACGCCTTTCGGGCTGCCTACCTGCACCACGGTATCGACAGGGCGAAAGTCAACCCCCAGGTCAAGGCTCGACGTACACACCACCACCTTCAGCGCTTCGGCGTGTAATGCCTGCTCCACCCAATTTCGTACTTCGTTATCCAGCGACCCGTGATGCATAGCCATGATACCGGCGTATTCGGGATAATTATCCAGTATAGCATGGTACCATATCTCGGCTTGCGAGCGGGTGTTAGTGAAGATCAGCGTAGTGCTGCTTTTTGCTACGATGTCCATTACCTGCGGCAAAAGCTTCACACCGATATGCCCCGACCAGGAGTAGTTCTCGACACTTTCGGGTATCACGGACTTGATCACCAGCTTCTTATCCAGGTGTGCACGCACCATTTTGATCTTATCCTTCGGAAAATCGTTTCCCAACAGCACGTCCACAGCCTGTTCCAGGTTACCTATGGTCGCGCTGATACCCCATATTCTAAGTCCTGAGTCTTGAGTCGCAAGTCTTGAGTCACTTTCTGACATCCGACTTAAGACTTCCGGCTTCTGACTCAAGATTTCCGGTTTGCGGTTTGCGGCTTGCAGTTGGCAATTCTTATCTATCGTTTGGGTGCCAACTGCCAACTGAAAACTGCCGACTAAAGGCAGGCCCTTAAGCCGGGACAATCCCAACTCAACCTGCACACCGCGTTTGGTGCCCAGCAACTCATGCCATTCGTCGATCACTACCACTTGCAGGCCCTGGAATATTTTGGGATATTCCTTCTGCGCCAGCATCAGGTGCAGGCTTTCAGGCGTGGTCAACAGCACTTCAGGCAGTTTATTCTTTAATGACTGCTTTTCGGCCGCAGGCGTATCGCCTGTGCGGGTCATAATACGCCAGGGGAGCCCCAGTTCCTCGCAAACTTCCTGCATAGCCTTCCTGATGTCGTTGGTTAACGCGCGCAACGGCGTTATCCAAAGCATCAGCAGTCCATTATTGACTTTGGTTTTATAAGTGTCAGGGTGCTTATTGATATAGTCGGCCAGGAAAGGAAGGAAAACGGCAAAGGTTTTACCGCTGCCGGTAGGTGCATTCAGCAGGCCCGAATAACCAGCCAGGTAAGCCGCTTTCATCTCCTTCTGGAAGCTGAATTGCTGCCAGTTTTTATGGCTGTACCATTCCTGTATGACTTGCTGTCCTGTAATCATAAACCCGATTTGCACGAATTTAGGCGAATTACATTAATTCGATTCGATGTTAATCCGGACAAATTCGTGCAACTCTTGTTTTTCCTATTTCTTCTCCGGCAGCAGGATCAGCTTGATGAAGTTATTACCGCTTAAATATTTGTTGGCAGCATCCTTTACCGTCTGAACAGTGGCCTGGTCGAGGTCTTTGATCCAATTCAACGCCTCATCAGGATTCTCGTTGTTTTGCGAAGATGTGTAAAGATGACTATCCCAGAACGAGTTCTCCTTCAGGTCGACCTGGATTGCGCGCATGGTTTCGGCCCTGAACTTCTCTACGTCCACGGCTTCCGGGCCATTCTGTTTGATCTTATTGATCTCGTCGAGCGTTGCCGCAATCAGCTTATCGACGTTAGCCGGGGCGCAGCCAAAATAAACCGTGATACTGTAGCGCCCGTCGGGCAATTTGGTATGATTTACGCGCACACCCGGCGCATAGGTCCCTCCTTCTTTTTCACGCAGCCGCTCGATCAGCTTGATATTCAATATCTCGTTCAGCGCGTCAAGCTGCAGGTTGTTAAACTCGTTATATTCATAAGGACCGCTGAACACCAACTGTACGCTGCTTTTATCGCCTATACCTTTGTGCACCTCTTTAGTTATCTGCCCCGAAGGCGGGTTAATGCCTAAATCCTTGTAGGTTTCGGTTCCGCCCGACGAGGGCAGCCCGCCTAAATATTTTTCAATCAGCGGTTTGATCTTATCTACATCAAACGCGCCCACCAACACAAAGGTAAAACCATTGGCATCGGCAAACCGCTGTTTATAAAATGCATAAGCTTTATCCAAACTGGCGTTATTAAGCCGGTCGACAGTGGTAACCATGCGGCGGAAATTGTGATTGCTCAGCGTAGCTGCAACCGTATCCTGGAAAACACTCGTAGGATCGAGGCTCCGGTTGGCCAGCAGCGATTTGGTCTGCGTCATGCTGGCCTGCCAGATATCGGGGTCCTTGCGCGGCTCGGTAAAGTACAGGTATACCAACTGTAGTGCCGTTTCGATATCCTTCGTCGACGAACTGCCGGCTACACCTTCAGACAGTTCGCGGATAAACGGCGATATGCCTACATTTTTACCGCTCAGCATCTTATCCAACTGTATTTCGGTAAAGCTTCCCAGGCCGCTGTTGCCTATTACACCAGCCGCCAGGTTGGCCGAGGTAAAGTCCTGGTCACTTGCCAGTGAGGTACCGCCAAAATGATACCCGTTGATCAGTATCTCGTCATTCTTGAAGGTAGTCGGCTTTAGGATCACTTTCACACCGTTGCTTAAAGTTAGTGTGGTGGTTGTGATAGCGGTATCTTTTTGTACCGATACGGTCTTACCGGGGACAGGTTCCTTATCCACCAATGGCTTATTACTTACATTATCCACGTAAGGCTTCACATCCTTGCCTGCTGTGTTGATCCATTCGAGCAGGGTTTTATCCGTCGGCAACTTATCTTTTTCTTTTTCCGGCGCCTCAACGATCACCGCGCGGTTTTGGTCGCTAATGTACTTGCCTGCCAGCGCATTAATTTCCGTGAGGGTGATCCTGCCGATGTTATCCTTATAAAAATTGTATTCCCAGGCTATCCCGGGTACGGCGTCGCCTTCCAGGAAGTTGTCCTGGTATTCGCGCACAAAATTTACCGATTTGGTTTTATCGCGTTCATTGTAGGCGTTCTCCATTTGTGTCAGCGCGTCCTTTTTAGCTCGATCGAGTTCCGTTTGTGTGAAGCCGAATTTGCGTGCCCGTTCGGTCTCCGCCACTAAAGCTTTCACGGCCGATTCCAGTTGCCCGGGCTTAGCCAATGTAACAGAAGTAAATGCATCCTGGTGTCCCAAAAATCCACCGTAGCTGGTAAAGCCGACCACAAATGGCGGGTTGGCCTGCTGCGTCAACTCGTTCAGGCGGGCGTTCAGCATAGCGTTGAACAGCCGGTTGCGCATGCTTTGCAGGTATTCTCCTTTAGTTTGGATCTTCGTTTCGAGATGGCGCACCACCATCTCGAAAATGGTACGCGGAAATTCTTTGTCTGTAGCGATCTTCACAACGGTGCCTGGTGACGGCGGTACGGTATATTCAGGCCTCGGTTTTTCGTGAGCCGGGTCTTTCAGTGGCGAGAAATATTGTTTGATAAAACCCTCCACCTGTTTCGGATCGAAGTCACCCACGGCGATCACGGCCTGAAGATCGGGCCGGTACCAGTCGTGGTAAAATCGTTTGATGGTTTCGGGCTTAAAGGTTTTCAGAATATTTTCTTTGCCGATAGGTATGCGCTTTGCATAACGCGAATTGTTAAGCAGCACGGGCAATATCTGCCGCTGTAAACGTTCCTGCGCATTCTTGCCGCGCAGGCGTTCTTCCTCCAGCACTACGCCGCGCTCGTCATTTATCTCTTTTGGGTCAAAGGTCTGGTAACCGGCCCAATTGGCTAAAATATCAAAACCTTTCTCGAAGACCTTAGCACTGTCGGTAGGGAGCGGCAACTGGTACACCGTTTCATCGAACGAAGTATAGGCGTTCAGATCGGCGCCGAACTTTACGCCTGCCTTTTGCAGGTAGTTCACCAGCTCGTTCTTCGGAAAATCGCGCGTACCGTTAAAGGCCATATGCTCGGTAAAATGCGCCAGGCCCTGCTGGTCGTCACTTTCCAGCACGGAGCCTGCCTTATTTACCAAATACAGCTCGGCACGGTTCTTCGGCTCGGTGTTTTTGCGGATATAATAGGTCAAACCATTGGGCAGCTTCCCGATGATCACATCCGGGTCGGTAGGAAGCAGGCTGCCTTTGATCTGCTGCTTGTAAGGAATCGGTTTTGACTTCGGCGAAGGCGCTGGTTTTGCTTGTCCGAATGCGAGGTTTACGACGACTAATAGTGATAAGGCTGATAAAGAGATTTTTCTCAGGTTCATATTTTCGATTTTGGTTATACGTTTCTATCTTCTTACTTTGCCGATCGGATATAATGTTCATATCCCTGATCTTGTTTAGGTGTTTCTGGACAGAATCAAACTGATCTGGTGAAAAATAGTTCAGGGTCTTTAGCTAATAATGTTAAATAGTCCATTTCACTTACCGAACCGGGCGTAATTTACAGAAAAAGGGCATCCTCCCCAGGACACCCTTCATTGAAATTTAATTTAACTTCTCCCAACATGGGGGAAAAGGTCTTGGGCCTTATTGTTGATCGTCCTGCCCGTCTGCGTCAAGAGCAACTACCTTATAGGCCTTTTTACCGTTGCTGTCCCTCGTTTCCTGGTAATAAATACCGTCCACAGAAACATGGTAGGTTTGGCCGCCAAGTTTTATTTTGCGGCAATCGGGCGGAAGCTTGTACACAAAATCCCCCACCTGCGGCTGAACCTCTGTATTGCCGGACTGGTCGGTGGTCAGCTCGCCATCCTTACCTGTGACTTCGTACACCACAGTACCATCGTCCTTGGTAACCGGCTTGTAATATACACCTTTATACTCGTATAACTGATCGCCGTTTATGCTGATAGGCTGTGCCCCGTCGGGAAGTGACTTTACAGCCGCGCCAACAGGCGGCTCCACTACGGTATATTCATCGTTATTATACTGGTAAAAAAGTCCGCCGCTGTAATAGAACCAGGCGTCGTCCCAAAAGAACGGGTCGTAGCCCCAGGGCAGGTATCCATAACTATAGCCTATCCATGGATAATACAAACTGCCGTAATAGCCACCATGGTAGTAGAAATCGTGGTATCGGTCCCAGTTGTAACGGCCGCCATAAGCACCGCCATGACCATAAACTCCGCCGCCAACGTAGCCGCGCGCCGCCAGGCCGCGACCGCCGAATGCGGTCCGTCCGCTAAAACCGGCCCGGGGTGCGAAGCCCCTGTACGATCCGACACCCGAACGTATAGTGGAACCCGTACGTGGCGCAAAGCCAGTACGCGGCGCAAAGCCGCTGCGTGGGGCGAAATTGGAACGGGGAGCAAAGCCGCTGCGCGGGGCGCTTGACATGCCGCCGCCAAAATGGCCGCCGCCTGAAAAACCGCCGCCGCCACCGCCATGAAAGCCTCCTCCGCCTCCGCCGCCACCTCCCCGGTGTTGCGCCATAGCGGGAACAGCCATTAATGCGCACATCGCTGCTGTTAAGCCTGCGTGTGCGATCCGTTTATATATTGTTTTCATTTTATTTTGACATTTATAAGGTTTTTCAATTGGTAATGATAAATATACGATATTCCGGACTGGAAAATTCAATAGTTAAAACGTTTAATACGTATAGATAAGTACAATCCGTGTACCCTTTATGGTCATTCAAGGGTAATTTATTTGTTACATTAATAATCGGGCAGTTGGATCGCATGCGCAATTGTTTGAATGCAGAAAGGGGCATCCCCGTTATAAATTTTTAGTTAGGGTATAACAAAAAATACTCTTAACTTTATACATCTGATTTTCACCCGGATAAAAATTGTAAACCATGAGCGAGTTAAAAGAACAGGCAGCGCCGATGACCGATCTTGACCAATGGGAAGATGATGTTTTACGCCGCTACCCCGAAGCCGGCCAGCCTGCCAAGAAGCAGGACGAATTCAGGAATTATGATAAGCCCGAGGCCGATGGCGTGAGGGAATTCTACCGCCTGAACCATAAATACCAGACTTATGATAATGTGTTGGCCAAAAAAGCAAACTTCCTTAAGTTCGACAAGAAGGAAATGCCCTGGTGGGAGGCGCTGGAGTTTTTGAACCAATTAGTTGACGATTCAGATCCCGACACGTCGCTCGACCAGTTGCAGCATTTACTGCAAACCGCTGAGGCCATACGTGCCGACGGCCACCCCGACTGGTTTGTGCTTACTGGTTTTATACACGACCTGGGCAAGGTGCTTTGCCTGTTCGGCGAGCCGCAATGGAACGTTGTTGGCGATACTTTCCCGGTAGGATGCAAGTTTTCGGATAAGATAGTTCACGCGCAATTCTTTGCCGATAATCCGGACAGTTACGACGAACGCTACAACACCAAATATGGCGTTTATTCACCCAATTGCGGGCTTGACAATGTACACATGTCGTGGGGTCACGACGAGTACATGTATCACATCACCAAAAATTACCTGCCCGAAGAAGCGTTGTACATGATACGCTATCACTCTTTCTACGCGCAGCATCGCGAGCACGAATACGACCACCTGCTAAGCGAGCATGACCAGGAAATGTTTAAATGGGTGCTGAAATTTAATCCGTACGACCTGTATTCCAAAAGCGACAAACCGCCTGTGGTATCCGAATTGAAGCCATATTACGAGGACCTGATAGCCAAGTATCTGCCATCGACGGTTAGGCTGTAAACTTGTCAGGTGACATAAACCCGGTGGCCTACTAGGGCAGTCCGCCAAAAAAAAAGTATAAAATCAGTAAAAAACCACGTATTTATACGTACCAGGTATTTATACTATGGGCTAAGTTAGCTCCATTCTTGCTGATCCGACCGTGCCCGACCAAACGCCCTTTATAGCCTACCTCAAAGTTGTATTGGAGGATAATTGTTTTTGCAGCCGGCATACCGCCAGACCCATGATAAGCCTGGCCGAAAACACTATGTCCATAAACTGCTGTTGCGAGCAGGCACATGCAGAATGTGTTCAACTGGCAAAAGATCTTTCTGAAGTATTGGGACTTACCAACCTGGCTATCAGTTAACCGTTGTCCAGTCATTTTATTAAACCGGCAGCGTTATCAAACATTGCTATAGTCCACCAAATTATTTGCAAGAAAAACTAACCTTTTAGTGAAGTTTGCTATTTTTATTCCCCCAAGCCAAAACGAACCTTAGGAATGAAGTACAAATACCATTTACTGACGTATTTGCTGATAACTGTCACAGTGGTTGCCGCGCATAGCTGCCGGAAGCTATATAATCCGCCTGCCATAAGAGCGCCAAACGCCTATTTGGTAGTAGAAGGTGCGGTCAATGCCGGTTCCGATTCCACCATAATCAAATTAAGCCGTACTGTAAACCTTTCAGCCAGCGCAAAGTCCTCCCCCGAAAAAAATGCCTTCGTCGCCGTAGACGGCGACCAGGGTGTGTCATATCCGCTGACCGAGATCAAGCCCGGGGCCTATGCTGTTGCCGGGCTTAACCTCGACAAAAGCCATAAATACCGACTTAACATAAGAACGTCTGACGGCAAGCAATACGCGTCGGATTTTGTGCCCGTACTGGATTCTCCGCCTATCGACAGCGTCAGTTTCGACAGCAAGGGTACGCAGGTTTCGGGTGCCGGCGTGAATATTTATGTAAGCACACACGACCCTGGCAACAGGATACAATATTTTCGCTGGGATTTCACCGAGACCTGGGAGTTTACATCGGCTTTTAAGTCTTTTTTTTATTCGACCGGCGATACCGTCCTTGGGCGCAATCCGGCTACCAATGACATTTACCACTGCTGGCGGTCCGATTCCTCAAGTTCGGTTTTATTGGGAAATACCGCCAGGCTATCCCAAAGCCTCATAGTAAACCAGCCAATTAACTTTATCAACTCAACGTCTGAAAAAGTAAGCTTTGAATATAGTATACTGGTGCGGCAATACGCCCTTACATTCGATGCTTATAACTTCTATGCAGCCTTAAAGAAGAATACCGAACAACTTGGCAGTATTTTCGACGCCCAGCCTTCACAATTGCCAGGCAATATCCATTGCTTAAGTGACCCGTCGCAGCCGGTGCTGGGCTATATCTGCGTCGGTTCGGTGGCATCGCAGCGGTTATTTATCTCATCAGGTCAACTACCCTTTTGGGTCCCGGTTACTTATTATACCATCAACAATTGCGGGCTGGCTTTTGCACCCGACAATACCGGCGGACCCTGTTGCCTGTTTAAATATGTCGACAAAACCGGAACCGTCCACAACCAGGTCGACCAGTACATCAACTACAATAAAGGCCATCCTATCGATCCGCTTATCCCACTTGATCCGATATTGGACCCGAAGACTAAATATGTGCTGGGCTACACCGCCACCACCCGTGAATGCGCGGACTGTACGCTACGGGGAACGAATATTAAGCCGGAATTTTGGAAATAGGTAGATTTATAAAGTTGGGTTGAACTAAACCAAATTCTTGGATTGCGTACGTATGTAAAATCAATTGAGCTGTTCAACATAATCCATCTCGGGTCCTTTCCGAAAATATTTTCGTTATAAAAACTAATTCCTTAGTGAAGCTTGCTATTTTTATTTACGCAACCATTGAAATCCTGGCCTTATGAGATACAAATACCAGTTGTTGATCTATTCTTTGATTGCCTTTACGGTTGTATTAGCGCATAGCTGTCGCAAAGCCTATGATCCTCAGGTAATTAGCGCACCAAACAGCTACCTGGTTATTGAAGGCGATATCAATAGCGGTTCCGATTCTACTTTTATCAGGTTAAGCCGTACGGTTAAGCTATCGAACAAAAAAACACCAAGCCCTGAAACAAATGCCATGGTGACTATTGAAGGTGATCAGAACACCTCATACCCGCTGACCGAGATCAAACCAGGAACTTACGCCTCCGCCGGGCTCAACCTGGACCCTTCGCATAAATACCGCCTAAATGTAAAAACTGCCAACGGTAAACAGTATGTTTCAGACTATGTGCCGGTGATCGATTCGCCGCCGATCGACAGTGTGAACTATGATGCCGATGGCAACCTGGGCCAGGCTGGCATGAACATTTACGTCAGCACGCACGACCCTGCCAACAAAGTGCAATATTTCCGTTGGGACTACACCGAAACCTGGGAGTTTCAATCAGCTTTTGAGTCGGTTTATTATTCCAACGGCGATACGGTGCTTCCCCGCAACCTAAACACCGATAACATTTACCAGTGCTGGCGCAGCGACAGTTCGAACAACGTTTTGCTGGGCAATACGGCCCGGCTGTCCAAAAGCGTTATCACGGCTAAGCCGGTAGCTTTCGTTAATTCATCGTCCGAAAAAGTGACGGTTGAATACAGCATCCTGGTGCGTCAGCACGCGCTTACCGCCGATGCCTACTATTTCTATTCCGCCCTGCAAAAGAACACCGAACAATTAGGCAGTATTTTCGATGCCCAGCCATCGGAGGTCAGCGGCAATATTCATTGTGTCAGTAACCCGCAGGAGCCGGTTATCGGTTATATCAGCGCGGGGGAAGTGTCAACCAAGCGAATATTTGTTATGGCCAGCCACTTACCGGTATGGACGGCCGTAACTTTTTATACCCAGGACAATTGCCAGTTAGCCCCAGACCCTGAAGATCCGCTGCAAAGCTGTTGTTTTTACCAATTTAGGGACAAGCTCGGGCGCCTTCAGAACCAGGTGAACGATTATATTAACTACAATATCAGCCACACCATAGACCCGCTGGTTCCCGTCAACGGCATCGGGCGCCCCGGGCAGCCGCCCGTGGGCTATACCGCTGCGGAGCCCGAATGCGTCGATTGTACTTTGCGCGGCACTAATGTTAAGCCTGCCTTCTGGCAGTGAGCGGAGGACATTTATAATCGTCGTCAATTAACATTTTATTACGTTTAATACTTTCTTACACCCTTCGTTAAACAAACCGGGGCTTGATAATAGGGCATCTAAAAAAATTTTAGTTACATAACTAATATTTTAGTAACATTTCTTATCTTTATCTCCTGACCGTTATAAACCTGGTACCTTATGAAGTACGGTTACCGTATTTTGGCCTTTTTTTCCCTGACCGCATTAGCGGTTGTAATGCATAGCTGCCGCAAACCTTTCGAGCCGCCCGCCGTCAGCGCGCCCAATAGCTACCTGGTGATAGAGGGCACGGTAAACAGCGGCTCCGACTCGACTTTTATTAAGCTCAGCCGCACGGTAAAACTTTCTGCGAAGACAACGGTGAATCCTGAACGAAACGCCGCCGTGGCCGTCGAGGGCGACCAGAATGCCTCGTACCCGCTCACCGAGATCAGGCCGGGCATTTATGCCAGCGCAGGGCTGAACCTCGACCATTCGCATAAATACCGGCTCAATATTCAAACATCCGGCGGCAAGCAGTACGTTTCGGACTATGTCACGGTGATCGATTCGCCGCCTATCGACAGCGTGCATTTCGACAGCAAGGGCGACCAGGTAATGGGCCCGGGTATGAACGTCTATGTAAGCTCACACGACCCGACGGGCAAGGTGCAGTACTTTCGCTGGGATTACGTCGAAACCTGGGAGTTTACCTCCTTTGCTCAATCTTTTTACTATTCCAACGGCGATACCGTACTGCCGCGCACCAACGATATTTACCATTGCTACCGTTCGGATACGTCCAGCTCCATACTGCTCGGTAATACGGCACGCCTGACCCAAAGCGTTATCATTAACCAGCCGGTAAATTTTGTGGATTACCAGTCGGAAAAAGTAAGTTACGAGTATAGCATCCTGGTGCGCCAGTACGCTTTATCACCCGATGCCTATAATTTTTATTCTGTTCTGCGCAAAATTACCGAGCAATTAGGTAGTATATTCGACGCGCAGCCTTCTGAGCTGCAGGGCAATATCCATTGCGTTACCAATCCGCAGGAACCTGTCGTCGGCTTCTTTTGCGTGGGCAATGTGGTCGCTCAGCGCATTTTTGTAACCAAGGACCAGTTGCCCTTTTGGCGGGCGGTCACCTTTTATACCCAGGATAACTGCGGCTCGCTGATGGGCGATCCGGGCGATCCGAATGCACCCTGCTGTCTTTACACTTTTTACGACCATGTCGGTTACAAGCATAACCAGGTGAACGAATATATAAACTACAACATTGGCCACGACCCATATTACCTTATACCCATCAACGCCATTGTCGACCCGACTACACGCGCTATAGTAGGTTACACAGCCGATGAACCCGAATGTGTCGATTGTACGTTGCGGGGCAGCAATGTGAGGCCGGCGTTTTGGAGATGAATACGTACCAAAAAGCACATAATCACGATAAGGATTTTTTGGGCTAAGCCGCTCCTTTTTTAAATGCTTCCACCGCATGGTTCACCGCCCTGGCAGTAAGCGCCATAAAGGTAATCGATGGGTTTTGTACGCCGGTCGAGGTCATGCAGGCGCCGTCCGTTACAAATACGTTCGGGCAGTGGTGCATAGCGTTCCATTTGTTCAGCAGGGAGGTCTTCGGGTCGTTACCCATCCGCACGCCGCCTACCTCGTGAATATCCAGTCCCGGCGCCTGTTTCGTGTCCACGGTTTGAATATTGGTGCAGCCCGAGGCATGCAGCATTTCGCTGCCGGTTTCAAAAAAGTCTTTCAATAGCTTTTCATCGTTATCGTCATAATCCACCGAGGTAACCAGCAGCGGAATACCCCACTTGTCTTTTTTGTCCCTGCTTAGCCGAACGTGGTTGGTCTCTTTCGGGATGGTCTCGCCCTGTATCGACATGCTTACACGCCACGGACCGGGTTCGCCTAAAGCGGTTTTGAAGTCGGCGCCTATGCCTTCGTCGGCGTAGGCGCGCGGACGGTCGGCGCCGTAGAAGGTCATGTATCCGCGCTGGAAATCCATTTCCTGCTTTTTGATGTTCCTGAAATTCGGGATCATCGGCTGTGTAGGACGCCGGCCGTAATAATAGTGATCCATCGGACCGTCGAAATCGGCAAAAATATTGCCGCGGTAATTCTGGAAAGCTACGTATTTGCCCAGCAGCCCGCTGTCGTTCCCCAAACCGTTGGGAAACCGCGACGAAGTGGAATTCAGCAATACCAGGTTGGTGTTCAGGCAGGCCGCATTGATAAAGATCAGATCGGCATAAAATTCCTGCTCCTGCATGGTTTCCGCGTCGATCACGCGCACGCCGGTGGCTTTGCCTGCCTTGTCGTCATAGATCACCGAGTGTACCACCGACCAGGGTCGCAGCGTCAAATTGCCCGTTTTTTTCGCCCAGGGAATGGTCGACGAATTGGAGCTGAAGTAGCCGCCGAAGGGGCAGCCCCGCTCACATTGGTTGCGCGCCTGGCATTGGCCCCTGCCCTGCGCCAAATGGATAGGCTGCGGTTTGGTGAGGTGGGCGCATCGTCCCTGTATCACGTGGCGATCCGGGTATTTCGCCCTGATGCGCGAGGCGATATCCTTTTCCACGCAGTTCATTTCCCAGGGCGGCAGAAATTCGCCGTCGGGCAGAATATCCAGGCCATCGCGGTTGCCGCTTATGCCTACGAATTTTTCCACGTACGAATACCATGGCGCAATGTCGTTATATCGTATGGGCCAGTCGACCGCGTAACCATCCCTTGCCGGCCCTTCAAAGTCGTGCTGGCTCCAGCGCTGCGTTTGCCGCCACCACAGCAGCGATTTGCCGCCTACCTGGTAGCCGCGTATCCAGTCGAAGGGCTTTTCCTGCACATAAGGGTGCTCCGTGTCCTTCACAAAAAAATGCTGGGTCGATTCATCAAAGGCATAGCAGCGCGAAACCACCGGGTTGGCCTCGGTAACGGACAAAGGCATTTTGGTATGATGCGGAAACTCCCACGGTCCCTTCATCGCTGTCGGGTAGTCCTTCAGGTGCTCCACATTGCGGCCGCGTTCCAGCACCAGGGTCTTCAAGCCTTTTTCGCAAAGCTCCTTCGCCGCCCAGCCGCCGCTGATGCCCGAGCCTACCACGATCGCGTCGTAAGTATTTTTGCCCTTTGCGCGCAGGTTAAGATTTGGGCTTTTTGAGGTATCGCTTGCTTTCATGATCGATTAGTTTAATAATTGGTTGTACTAATATAAGTGCATGGAGGATACGACGTAAAAAAACCATCATTGCGAGGAGCCGGCATGAGACAGCGCGGATGTGGCGACGAAGCAATCTCTGAGCTACGCTACTCATTTACAATAGAGTCGTACAGATCAAGCCATCCCGGATTCAAAGAATTTACAAGCTGAATTTTACGGTTTCTGCTGCTACCCTTCAATGCTTTTTCGGCGGCGATGGCTTCTTCGATATGCGGGTAAAAGTCATAGTAAACCAGTTTGACGCAATTGTACCGTGCGGTGAAACTTTTTGGGTAGGTTTTGTTCTTATGGTCCCAAACACGACTGATAAGCTCTGAGGTGACCCCGACATAAAGGACACTATGCCTCTTATTGGTCATGATATAAATGCAGCCGCCTCGTTTGAATACCATACTGCAAGATATGAAAAAGGCGACTTTAACAATAATCCATTGGTGCTTTGAATAACATCCTCGATTTGCATATGCAGAGATTGCTTCGCTCTCGCTCGCAATGACGGGTTTTTAAACGCCAGCACTGACCAACATCAATAACTGCCCACTACCCACTGCCAACCGCCCACTCTTCCGGACTTACGCGGACTTCCCGACTTCCGGACTCCCTCCATCCGCTTTCTCGAACGCATATTTATCTTTCACGAAGAACCGCAGGTAACGGCCCTTCACACGTGAGGCTTTAAGTTCCTTGTAGACGGACTCCGGAACGCCTTTGTACAAATATCGCTGCCCGGAAACATAATCGATGGCCAGGGTCGATGTTTCCGGGTCGTATTCCATTTTGCTGATCACCGTGGATGGCATGGTCAGCCGGTTTTCCTTTTGTCTTTGGCGAAATGCGCGCGCGCCTGCTTCAGGCCGGTGGCTATCGCTTCGCCTTCGTTGCCGGTGGTTTCCAATACCTTGTTGGCTATCTCGGTTGCTTTGTCCCTTATTTTCTTAGGTTGATTTTTGTATGATGGCGGATAATCGCCGTTATGCCAGGGCATAAGTCCTCCTTTTTTAAGAGGATAACAAAGCAGGGGCGATTTTGTGCGTCTACTTAAGGAAAGGCGTTATTTTGGGCGCCCGGGCGTGCTATCCGCTTATACTGCACGGGCATTATCCGCAAGGCCGGTATCCGCTGCTATCACTGGCGCATTTGTCTGAACCGCTGATTTATTTGATTAAATGATAACTATGATGCTGAAACAGTTCGCAGTCAAAATTCCCCTCCTTGGAGGGGGTGCGGCTGCCTGCGCGTCGGAGGGGCGGGTGCGCGAGGGGCCGTGTGCTCATGTTGAACACGGTTTTTCGCAAGTGTTTATTCTTTTAAGGCGCTCAAGAGGGCTTCGCCGTTTTCAGGATTATAAGAATTACCATGATGCTGAAACAGTGTCGCAGTCAAAATTCCCCTCCTTGGAGGGGGTGCGGCTGTCTGTGCGTCGGAGGGGTGGGTGCGCGGTGGGTTGTGCGCGCTAATTATTGTCTGAATCAGAATTTCCAGAATTTAAGAATTAACAGGATTCGACTGCCAACTGCCCACCGCCAACTGCCCACCGCCAACTGCCAACCACCAACCGCCAACCGCCCACCCAAGCTACCTTAGCGTTCCCGCTTTAAAGGCCGCGAGGAATTCTTTGTAGTACTCCGTCGATACCCGGGCGTAGTGCGCCGAGTATTCGATCAGTTCGTTCTGCCAGTTATCGCGGGCTCCAAAGGCCATTAATTGATCGATGATCGCCGATTTTTGTATGCCGCCGCTGCGCAGTTGCGACGAAGCGGTTAAAGCCGCCATGTCGTCAATCACCTGGTACAGGTTGCGGTAGTTATCTTTGAGCAGCTTAAAGTTAATGGTGTCCTTCACCGGCTGAAGCTCCTGCAGCACATAAGGCTCGTCCCTGAACAGCGTTGTGCTCAGCAATGACGCCGACACGTTTTGCATTCGTTGCTGAACGGTAATAATGCGTTCGGCATCGTTGGTCCAGGCGGGCTGTTTCACATCCGTATACTGGCTCACGCACGATGGGCGCGACTGCTTCATGTCCACCAGCAGGTATTTGTTTTTGGTATTGGTGCTTTTCAGCAGCACCAGGTAACGTTTCTGCCCCACGCTGCCCGTACCCGCCAGGCGGAACACCGCGCTGATGGCTTTGTAATTGTACGGACCGTCGCTGCTGTTGGCTATCCAATTGTCCACATGTAGTTTCAGTTCGTGCCTCAGGTTGCGGTCGAGCTTAAAATGGCGCTCATCCTCGAGGGAGAGCATGATCTTTTTCTTTTTGCTGATGGTGCGTTTCTTTAACAGTTCAGCCCGTTTGGTTTTTGCCGCCTGCTGCAGAAAATCGCATACAATGCCCTTGGCCGTGCGCGGCTCAATGCTGATGGCCTTGCCCTTCACCAGCGTAGCTGCATACGTTTTCAGGAAAAGCCGCGCCATGTTAAACGCCTTTTCCCGCTCTATCCCCAGGCTCTCAAACGCCATAAAAATGCTGCAAACCATCCGGCCCAGCTCAAAATGCGCCGGCGCCAGCAGGGCCTCGTCAAAGTCGTTCAGGTCGAAGTACACCAGTTTGTTGTCGCCTTTGTAGCTGCCGAAGTTTTCGATGTGCAGGTCGCCGCATATCCAGGTCGCGGGCGACTTGATCTTGGGGCCGCCGGCCGCAATATCTTCATAAAACAGGTGGCAGGTGCCGCGGTAAAACCGAAAAGCGTTCTCGGCCATGGCCTCATACTTCAGTTGTATCTTGTCGGGCAACAGCGGCGGTTGATTGTATTTGATCAAGCGTTCTATAAGGTTGTTCATGCGATGCGGTTAACAAGCAGTTAACAGCGGCGCGGCGGTTTCCGTTTGGGGTTGTGCGAAAGATTTATTTTAAGCTCATTTTGGCGCCCGGGCGTGCTATCCGCTCATACTGCGCAGGCCTTAGGCGCTTAGTGCTTTATTGAACACCTTGCATGCCTGATCACAAATTAACCAATCACTGATCACTATTCCCGGCCGGTATCCGCTGCTATCACTGGCGCGGGTTTTCGTTCTTTGTCATGCTGAGTGAGCGAAGCATCTATTCCGGGGTGCTGTTCGTGCCGGGCATTTTGTCTGAACACGATTTTCAGGATTATAAAGATGGCCATGATGCTTAAACAAAGTCGCAAATACCGTTAAAACACCTATTGATCAAGTGGTTAAAATTGGTTAGCTTTAATAGTTTCAAACCAATCCTAAATCACACAATTGAAAAATGAGTACAAAAAATTTCTTACGGATCGGCGTCTTTTATGACGGTACCTTCTTCGTTAAAGCTCAAAATTATTTTTGGGGGCTGAAACACGCCTGGTTATCATTCCAGGAATTTCATAAACTTTTAGAAAGTTTTATTCGAACAAAAGAACAAGGCTACGACTCTTATAGAGTAGTTTATTCTGCATGGTTTCAGGGTGTTCACAAGGAAAGTGCAGCGCAAGAAAACAACCTGAGATTAGACCGAAAGAGGCAGCTTGATCTATTGCACGCGGGAATTGAGCCAAAGAATGTTCCCATGTCAGAGACACAGGGAGAAAAAGGGATTGACGTTTATATGGCGGTAGAAACACTGCAAGTTGGCTTGGATGATAAAATAGACATGGCCGTGCTTGTAACTGGTGACGGAGACTTTGTCCCGCTGGTAAGAGCGCTAATGAAAAATGGAGTCAGGGTTTTAATTGCATACTTCGAATATGAAGATGGAGCAAACAAGAGTTTTGCAAACGAGCGATTAATCAGCGCAGCGAATTTTTCTATTAACATTAATAGTCTTGAAACAGACAGAGATTTTAAGGCAGAATTCAAGACAATTTTCCGACAGCCGGCCGACAATAAAAAAGCGGCAGATAAAGCTTTAAAATAGTAAAAAACGTCTGCTACGGCAAACCTCCCGCTCGTTATTCTCATGCAAGGTAAATTAGTTTACCAGAATGCCCGCCAGCTGCCACGTTAAAAACTGCTAACTTTACGACATGGCCGACGTGCACAGCAAGGAAACCCGCAGCTACAATATGTCGCGGATACGGAGTAAGGATACCAAGCCTGAAATACTGGTGCGCAAGTTTCTGCACAAAAATGGTTTCCGCTACCGGCTGCATGTGAAAGACCTGCCCGGCAAACCGGACATTGTATTGCCCAAATATAAAACCGTGATATTTATACATGGGTGTTTCTGGCATGGGCACGAGGGATGCAAAGAGTTCGTTTCTCCTCGCTCAAACAAAGAATACTGGTTGCCGAAAATTATAAGGAATAGAGAGAGAGATGAGAATGCTGAAATGTCATTAAAAAGACAAGGTTGGGAGATATTGAAGGTTTGGGAATGCCAATTAAAAAAGACTGTTAGAAATCAAACGCTTGAATCCTTAGCAGAAATACTAATCAATGGAATTGATAATGTCCTTTACAAGAGATGAAATGCACGTTATTTCGTTCCATTGTATAACTTAACCTGTCTGTTATATTAATCCGCTTAGAAGCCTCCTTGCCACGATTTAGTAAATTTTCAGTTTGCCCCATGCCCCCTGAAAATGGGTGATGTTCAATATCCTTCATCAGTAATAAAAGATATTTGAAACTGTCGAAATCGCCGTTACGCCAGTAGTTAAATTCACCGATGAAATTGATGTTGAATGAAACAGAATAATTTTCGTAGTTTAAATATCTGACTATTAGTTCTTCTGTATCAACATGCTTCGAAAAGAACAAATTCGCCCACTCATTGACTTCGGCGCTATTTACATCTCTCGGTTGACATAAATTATAGACATCAAAAGATTCTATTACCTGCTCGTTAATCAATTTATTAACAGTGATTTTCCTATTTTGCCAAAAAGGATGTGTGTTTATACTAATCGAAGGGACTTGCTTGATGTACGCAACGGGTAGCCCGGTTGGTTCTTCGTTCGTTGGGGAATTTGGATCAGCAATTATATAATTACATTTAAAAAAAACCGATGATTCAATTTCATTTAAATCATCGATAAAGGGACGTTTGCACAATGCTAAAATCGCGTTTTTAATGGTTGAATTGTTCAAGGATGTTATCCATTCCGAAAAATTAGATGTGTTTGTTACTTGAACGGAAGAATAATTTTGCGGGAAACAAATATGAGTAAACTCGTATCTTTCCCTCACTTCGTTGAATACTTTTAGAAATACTCTAAATTTTTCTTCTAAGATTTGGCTATTTTGTGACAAGGGGTAAAACGAAAGTTCGTTTATAATCAACTCCATTCTAGATTAGTTTTAGCAATTGATTGCTCCATTCATCAGTGAGGTGCTTAGGGTACTGACTTAACTCACCGTTTTGGTCGACTGAAATATGACTGATTTTAGAATATTGTTCACTTTCTTCGACTTCCTTTTCAAAGTAAAAAATCGCGGATCTGTCAATTAATGCATTATTTTGTTTTATTGCTACCCTTATTCCGTTCAATATGTGGTCACTGTGCGTTTCTACGATGATTTGAACATCATTCAATGCTGCCAAAGCTATTAATTTTCCAATTTCAGCTTGACCTCGAGGATGAAGATGGGATTCAGGATTTTCAATTATGATTAATTCACCAGGTCTTGCAGCTAACAAAGATGTAACGACTGGCAAGGCATATGAAATTCCAAATCCAACATTGTTTGGCTTAAATCGATTTGTGTTGCCAAAATTCGGTTGTTTAAAAACATATTCTAAAAGTACAAAATCAGAATTGGGCACGGATGTGGTTCGAATGTTAATATCTGGAGATATCTCACCCATCCATAGATTTATCTGATTTATTAATGTCTTGTTTATGAGTTCTTTATTTGTAATCGGATCAATTACTTTTGAAGATGAATGTAACATGTTATCAAAAGCAATATCCTCATTCCCATGCACTTCAATAAAATGAGTTGTATATTCACCATTGTTACCTACGTTATTGTTTGACACAACGCTTGAATATGATTTATTATGAATTGAAGTAGGGTCTACACGACTTGCATTCAGATACTGGAAATTATTACTAAATAAAACTTCATTAAAAATATTCTCTGCAATTTCTTTTTGCTTTAAATTAAAGACATCGGCTTCAATTACATAGTTGGTTTCAAATAGTTGTTTTACATCGTCTGTAAATGAAATTTCGATAGACAAACTTTCTTGTTTGCTATATTGATAAAGCGCGTCTTTAGTGTTGCCAATGCTAATGTAATAGCCGTTTAGCTGTATTTCACCAGATCTTAATTTATCAGATTGCTTCAATAGTAGTAGGGATTGGATAAATGTAGATTTGCCCATCCCATTCAAACCCATGACCAGATTTAAATTTCTTAAGGCGAATTTGTTATTCTTGATCGATTTGAAGTTCTTTATATGAATTGTTCTAATCATCTTGAGTTACATTTTTTATCAATTCAGAAATTTTTTCAAATCTATAAAGTACGCGGTTTTTATCGCTTGTTGAAGTAGATATTGCCGCTTGGAAAGCGTTGTCTTGAGTAAGTAAGCGAATAAATGCTCTAATAAAATTTTCTCTGTTTTCTAAGATTCGTTCTTTGGTATCTGAATTTGCAAGTGCAAATAATACGGAAAAAACATCAAACAATGCCTTGTTTATTGGCTTTTTCCTTGATGTATAAAGATCAATTTTCCTAAAAGAATTTACCCCAAACAACTCTGAGTTAAATGCCATCGACTGCATGAAAGCATCTTTTATGCTATTTTTTTCAGCATCAGAAAGGTCGTAGATTCTTGCCATTGCCTTGCTCATAAATGAATCCAAGTCAGGCGAATAATTCTGAAATCCTAAGAGGTAAAATGCCAGAAATCGATTTGCAAAATCTCGGTCTAACATTCTTTGCGTTCTTATGGAATAGCTGGTCGCTTTTTTGAATTCGTCGCTATCAGCCAACTCTTGAATAAATTTTGCTGGCGCACCTTGATATAATGCATGCCGTATTTCTTGAGACTCTAAAATAAGCCCGCCGGTGTTAATTCTCTTAAAGATGTTAAACTTTACATCGTCCGGCGTGCCGGGGTTAATAATATATGCGACAATTTGAGTTTCCTCAATTAAGCGTTGGAGGTCTCGGTCTAACTCATTGAAACCATAACCGTTTAATTGTGAGAGAAATTCAAGATTAGTGAGTTTCAATGTTTTATCTAACGCAAAGTTTCGAATACTACTAAGTCTCTGCAAGCCGTCTACTACAAGCCATTTGTTTTTATTCGAACCATCAAAGTAAAATGCCGGGAGAGGAAATCTTATCAAAATCGATTCGATTAATCTGCTCTGTTTCGTCGCATCCCATAAGTCATCCTTCCGTTGAAATTCTGGGTATAGGTCTATTTCTGGTGGATCTTGTTTAAGTCTTTTTATGATTAGATCAATGTTAATAAGCCTATTATCTATATTTATAAGTGACGGATCAAATGGTTTTTGCATCAATGGGGTTGAAATATCATTGATCTCCTCTTCCACATAGTCTAAAGTCGGTTCTCCTGTGTTATTATCCAAAATGGGCGGATTATAAACAAGTAATCTATCTAATTCAGGATACCTAAAATCTATGAATTCATATAACGCAGGATCGACAGCATTTAGACAGTAAAACAATGCAGCAATATCTTGCCTTGGTTCTTCTGGTTTTATAACCTGGACGGTTTGATTGCTATTGGTATTCAATCCTATTATCGGGATATTAGAGCACCAATAGTAGGCGGTACTATCAACAGCTAATACCTCATGCTTTTGTATCGATTTTTTTAAGACAAAGCCTAGTTCGAGATGAACAATCCAATTGTCATTATAATTCGGGCCCCCTTTTTTATCTCTTATTTTTCCAAAGGCCCGCAATCCTTGAGCCCAAGCAGTGGGACTGCCTTTATTGTTATCAGAGCCTAGCCAAATAAAGCAAAAGGTGCCAGATGTTACTTCCGATGGAACTTGTTTGCACTTTACGAATATTTCTACAACTGGATTTTGTATACCTTCTCGGCTATCTATGGCAGTAATATCGTCGACGCTGTCTTTACCAAGTCGAATAATGCAAAACCTCATTTTAAATTGCTTTAGCTAATGCCAAGTTTGAAAGGCGCTCTAAGGAATTTCGTAACGGTTGAAATAATTCTCTGTTTTGACTTTCCACCCGCCTAAGAATTCCACGGGCGGCGACCGGACTTAGAAAATACTTCGAGTCGATATTTTCAGTACTAATAATTGATATTAGATTGGTAGTTACCTTATTCGAAGGAGCATCATAAACTTTACAATCAAAAGTTTGATTTTTAACAGATACCCCACCTGTCCGCCACTTCAAATGTTGATTGTCTGAATTTGAAATATCCTGGCATCGGACGTCTTTTTTCGTAAAATCTTTATAATTCGCTAACGTTGCATCTATGCCATTTTCCATAGTTATTTCGAAGACTTTTTTTATTCGTCTAGCTATCCATTCTATTACTGGAACAGATACAGCGTTTCCAATGGCATGATATCTTAAGCTATCGTAATCCAAAATATTAGTTTTTGAAAATGTTTCGGGCGACGTCCAGTTTTTAGGAAAACCTTGCAACGCCTCCGCCTCTGATGGAATCAACCTTCTGACGGCTTCATCATAACAAATATATGTTCTGCTCCAATCTGTTCCAGTATGTCTACCTGAGGTAGCAGCCAAGCAGTATGCCAATGAAGGAACAGTGAAACCGGCTATATCATTTTTGTGTGGAGTTACAAATTCGCTTCTTGCCGAGCCCGTTTTTTCTGAGCCTTTGAACTCGTGTAGGACATATGCCGCTTTATTTACATTGTTTTTCCAAGCGCATATATAAACTCTCTGCCTTGATTGAGGCACCCCAAAAAACTTACTATTAAATACTCGCCATGAAACCCCGTACCCTAAATTATTAAATGAATCTAAGACGATCCTGAAGTCGTTACCGTTATGAGAACTAAGGAGGCCTAAGACATTTTCAAGCAAAACAACATCCGGCATTCTCTTTTCTATTAATTGCAAAAAATCGTAAAATAAGCCAGAGTTTTTGCCTTTAAGGCCTTGCCTGCCCATTGAGCCTCTAGCTACTGACACATCTTGACAGGGGAATCCTGCGCACCAGATTTTTGCCTCGGGGAGAGAGCTTGGGTCAACACTTAAAATGTCATCATCACATATTGTCCGAGGCCAGTGTTTTTTTAACACAGATTGACAAAATTGATTTATCTCACATTGATAGGTGATTTTAAAACCTTGTCTTTCAAAGCCTAAGTCAAACCCGCCAATGCCAGTGAAAAACGAATTAACAGAAAGTTTTGCCATGGTATTCTTTGTTTCACAAATTAACATAAAAGGTTTGTATTTGTATGTTTTATTAATCAAGACCGGGAGTCTTTATTAACACCTGCCTCACTGATCAGCGTTTACGTTGATGTTTCCCTGCACGAAATGTTTTGTATGTAGCTACAGTTATGTGTCAGCCGCTCACCCACACCTGCCACTTCACAGCCCGGCGCACCCCCTCCACGCGGGGGAATTTTGGTTGTGCACGCTTTAGGCAGCATGGGAATCATTCAACCTGGTAAATAATAATTCAGACAAAGGGGCGGCGGGGGGAACGATGTTGTTCTTTGCGAGAACATTTTGGTGTTGACTGGCATAGTCGTTATGCTTTCCGCTTTAAGCTTCCACCTCTTCCGGAACGGCGCTCTTCTCCTCAAAATATTTCCGCCGTACCAGGTGGGCCATTTTATGGTCGCCGGTGTGGCTCCAGCCGGGGGGCATAAAGATGTACAGCAGCTTGTTGCGGAGGCCGGGAGCTTTTACCACGTCGCGGCCAAGGGCTATGAGCTCGCCGAAATAGGCGTCGAGGAAACTATTTTTGATCATGGGCCGGGTGATGCCGTATTCGATGGGTATGCTGCGGTCCTCGGGCTGGTAGGTGCCGAATATGCGGTCCCAGATGTTGAGCAGGTTACAATAGTTGGTGTCCATATACACGGGGTTGCGCGCATGGTGTACCCGATGAAACGAAGGCGTGAGGATGAGCTTGCCCAGGAAACCGAAACGGGCGTCGTGCACCAGGTTTTCGCCTACGTGGATGAAGGCGCCCCAGGTGCCGTCGATAAACATGATGACGAACAGCATAGGCGGATTTACGCCCAACAGGATACAAACGCTGGTTCGGACGACGTCGGCATAAGGCGCCTCGAGAAAGAAATGCGCAAAAGTGACCGACAGGTTCATGGATTCGGGCGCGTGGTGGGTGGAGTGCAGGCACCAGAACAACCGCACCTTATGCGCCAGGAAATGGTAAATAAAATGCGCGAACTCCCACACAACGTACCCGTAAATGAACCAATACCAGGTAAAAGCGGTTTTGAACACGGCATACCTGGAAAACAGGCCGATACACAGAGCCACCATGGCAAAAGAAATGACGCGGCCGATGAACGCGTTGAGCACATAGGTGAAGAAGGATATTTTGTAGTGAATAACGCGGAACCGTTTATAGAATGCTCCGCGGATGATCTCGATCAGTAGCAAAAACGGTATCAACGGTCCCAAAACTGCGGTGATGCCTTGCCAGGTGAGCAACTGCTCGTACTTCCCCGAGTGGAAAATATCGATCAGCCCGCCCAGTCCCCAAAAACCGGTGAACTCGTTCCATATCGCTTTCAGAAAATCCATAACGGGTGTGGTTGGATGTGCTAAGTTAGGGATTGGCGGCGAAGTGTCAAGCGTAGACTCACCTTCAGTTGATGCCATGCCCCCGGGGGACAACTTACCGGGTCAGGGCACGAAATTTATGGTTTACGCATGTTTTAATTAAAAAGGTGATAATCAGATTATTAATACAAAAATAGCCCCCAAAGTGTAAACCATGTAAACCATGATTTACAATTGCACCATTTCAACCATTACAACATCTGCAACCACTTCAACCAAAAAACACCTAAACTTACAGCCTGAATTAAAAACTATGATCTCTTATTTCGAGGCGGCGATAAGCTCGCTTTCCATACACCGCGTGGGTAACCGTTTGAACGAAGAGGGCTATGTGCTTTCGGAGGCTCCGCTGGCCGTACAGGATGAGTTGCTCGGCAACATACTGATGCAGTATTTTGTGACGCCCTTTACCAAAACCAGCGAGGTTTACCGCTTTTACCACGCCAACGACGACCTGAACCTGAACGAGGTATATCACTTTGCGGAGTCGATATTCGAAGGCCCGGATACTTTTCATGAGGGCAGCCGGCAGATAGCGAAGTATTTGTACGAGGCCAGCAATCACCCGAAGATCAAGAGCGGCGAGCTGTATGTAGCGCTGTTCCGCAACCTGCAGATTGAGGGCGAGCTGCTGGACGCGATAGGTATTTTCAAGTCGGAGACGAAGGAAACCTTTCTGAAAGTTTCGCCGCAGCAGGATGGCTTCGGGCTGGCGTATGACAGCGAGGGCATCGATATCCGCAAGCTGGATAAAGGCTGCCTGGTGTTTAATACCGAAAAGGAGCAGGGCTATAAGGTGGCTGTGGTGGATAATACCAACCGCGGCAGCGAGGCGGTGTACTGGAAGGACGACTTCCTGAAGCTGCGTGTGCGCAACGACAATTACCACCAGACGAACAACGTGCTGGGCATTTACAAAAACTTTGTGACGCAGAAGATAGACGAGGAATTCGAAGTGAGCAAAGCGGATAAGATCGACCTGCTGAACCGCTCGATGAAGTATTTTAAGGAGAACGAAAGCTTCAGCATGGACGAGTTTTCGAGCGAGGTGATCGGCAATGAGCAGGGCATCGCGTCGTTCCTGAAATACAAAAAGGAATACGAGGACGAGTTCGAGTCGCCGATACCCGATACCTTCGATATTAACTCAGCCGCGGTGAAAAAGCAAAACCGGGTGTACAAAAGCGTGCTAAAGCTGGACAAGAACTTTCACATCTACATTCACGGCAACAAGGAATTGATAGAAAAGGGCTTTGACGAAGGGAAGGGGATGAACTATTATAAGGTTTATTTTAAAGAAGAGGTGTAGGCAGGGTTCATAGCTTATGGTTCATAGTTCATGGCCAATCGCGTAAAACTATAAGCTTCATGCGTTATTGAAAACCAAACCGGGCAATACTTTGGCTTATAGTTAACGTATCACGACTAAACCGGAAATGGCTATGAACTATGAACCATGCGCCATATATCAACCCGTCACTTCGGCATTGGGAATGATCCGGTCGAGGTCGTCCGGGTCTGTTTTTTTCTTCTTTTTGCCGGGGTGGTGCAGGTAGTCCTGCTCGTGGTGTTCTTCGGGTACTTCATCATTATCCCGGCGGGTAAAATAAAAATAGGCTACAGCCGCGGCGGTAATGGCGCCTATGGCTATGGTGGCCACCCAAACGGTGGTGTGGTCTTTCGAAAATGGATTTTTCATATTGGCTCTTTTCTTAGGCAACAAGGCAGCCTATTTTTGGTTTAGGCGATCTTCATTAAACCTTAGTGTAAAGTGTCAGATTCTGAAATACCTGGCATTTAACGGCTGACCAATGCGCAGCACTTGCGCGAACGTGAACCGATTTTAGTTGATTGAGTTGAGTGGTCGAATGAGTTGGCCGCTTTGAACCTATTCAACTTAATCCAACACAATCAACTTAATCAATCCAAAAAACCTACCTTTGCCCTACTCAATAATTAAAACCATGTACACCACGCTTAAACCGGTATTAGAGAAGGAACTGGCCGAAATAGAAAAGGCCGGACTTTACAAAAGGGAACGCATTATCACTTCGCCGCAGGGCGCCGATATTACGGTGCAGGGCGGCCAGCACGTGATCAATTTTTGTGCAAACAACTACCTCGGCCTGTCAAGCCACCCTAAAGTGGTGCAAGCGGCCAAGGAAACGCTGGATACGCACGGCTACGGCATGTCGTCGGTGCGGTTCATCTGCGGTACGCAGGATATACACAAGGAATTGGAGCGTAAGATAGCCGAGTTCCTGGGCATGGAAGATACGATACTGTACGCTGCTGCATTTGATGCTAACGGCGGGGTGTTCGAGCCGCTGTTCAACGAGCAGGATGCCATCATTTCCGACGAGCTGAACCACGCGTCTATCATCGACGGTGTGCGCCTGTGCAAGGCCCGCCGCGAGCGCTACAAGCACGACGACATGGCCGACCTGGAAGAAAAGTTAAAAGCTACGCAGGATTGCCGTCACCGCATCATAGTAACAGACGGCGCATTTAGCATGGATGGCACGATAGCGCAGCTGGACAAGATATGCGCCCTGGCCGAAAAATATACGGCGCTGGTAATGATCGACGAGAGCCATTGCTCGGGCTTCATGGGCAAAACTGGTCGCGGTACGCATGAATACCACGGTGTAATGGATAAAATAGATATTATTACCGGCACGCTGGGCAAGGCGCTGGGCGGTGCGTCGGGAGGTTTTACCTCGGGCAAAAAGGAGATCATCGATATGCTGAGGCAGCGTTCGAGGCCTTACCTGTTCAGCAATACGCTGGCGCCATCGATCACCGGGGCGTCTATAGCTGTGCTGAACCTGCTGAGCGAAACTACTGAATTACGCGATAAACTGGAGCGCAATACGCAATACTTCCGCAGTAAAATGACGGAGGCAGGATTCGACATCAGGCCGGGTGTACATCCCATCGTTCCGGTAATGTTGTACGATGCCAAACTGAGCCAGGAATTTGCTGCAAAAATGCTGGAAGAAGGCATTTATGTGATCGGGTTTTATTACCCGGTGGTTCCGCAGGGTAAAGCGCGCATCAGGGTGCAAATCTCGGCAGCGCACGAACAGGAACATTTGGATAAGGCCATCGCAGCGTTTACCAAGGTGGGGAAAGAGCTGGGGGTTATTAAGTAACAGTGGCGGTAGCAGTAGCAGTTTTGAGTAGAATACTATGCAGGATAAAATAAATCAATACGTAGCCGAAGTAAGGGACGCCAGCCCGGCAAATACCGATGAGCTGGAGACTTTCCGGATAAAGTACTTGGGTACTAAGGGTATCGTCAAAGAACTTTTTGAGCAGTTCAAAAGTGTAAGCCCTGAAGAAAAGCGGGCACTTGGCAAAGTATTGAATGAGTTCAAACAGGAAACTGAAGCGAAGTATCAAAGTTTGAAAGATTCTCTTGACTCAGGACTCAAAACTCAGGACTTAGGACTTGACTTAACGCTGCCCGGCGATGGCTTCGCCCTGGGGTCAAGGCATCCGCTGTCACTGACCAGGATCGAGATCATCGATATCTTTAAACGCCTGGGTTTCGTGGTGGCCGAAGGGCCGGAGATCGAGGACGACTGGCACAACTTCTCAGCGCTAAACTTTCCCGAAGAGCATCCCGCACGTGATATGCAGGATACTTTCTTTATCAAAAAGAACAACGGCAGGGACGATATCGCTTTGCGCACGCATACGTCGTCGGTACAGGTGCGTATGATGGAAAGCGGCAAGCCGCCGTTCAGGGCTATTATGCCCGGCAGGGTTTACCGTAACGAAGCCATTTCGGCGCGCGCGCATTGCTTCTTCCACCAGGTTGAAGGCTTGTATGTCGACGAAAATGTATCTTTTGCCGACCTGAAGCAGACCCTCTATCACTTTGTGCAGGAGCTTTACGGCGAAGGTACCAAAGTCCGGTTCAGGCCATCGTATTTCCCGTTTACCGAACCATCGGCCGAAATGGACATCAGCTGTACCATTTGCGGCGGCGCAGGCTGCAGCATGTGCAAGCACACCGGCTGGGTTGAAATACTGGGTTGCGGCATGGTCGACCCGAATGTTTTGGAAAATTGCGGCATCGACAGCAAGAAATATACAGGCTTCGCCTTCGGCATGGGCATAGAAAGGATCACCAACTTAAAATATGTGATACGTGATCTGCGTTTATTCTCAGAAAACGATGTACGCTTCCTGAAACAATTCCGTACCGAGATCATATGATGCGCAAACTGGGTATCCTGGCTGTTATCCTGCTTTCCTGTTTTTCGTGCGGAAAAGAGACCGGCGTTATACCCAATGTATCCGTCAATTTCGAGGCAGATGTGAACGATCCGAGGCTTGCCCCTTTGCATAGCCCGGGGGGTGCCGTGGTCATACCCGGTTATGGCGTAGAAGGACTTATTATCTATCGCGAAGCCGATATGAGCTATGCCGCTTACGATGCCTGCAGCACGGTAAACCCGCAGAACCATTGCGCGGTTAAACTCGACAATAACACGCTTACCTGCACCGATCCCTGCAGCGGAGCAAAATTCTCACTTATCGACGGCACGCCGGTAAAGGCGCCCGCCACCCGTGCGCTTAAACCCTATAGCGTAAATGTGAGTAATTTTGAGATATTTGTATCTAATTGATACATGGAAGCTGATAAGATCAAAGAGAGCATCAAACGGGCGTCGCAGGAGCTGTTCCGCAAATTCGGCTATCACAAGACCAGCGTCAACGAGATCGCCAAAAAGGCCCGTATCGCCAAGGCTACCATTTACAAATATTTCGACAGCAAAGAGGCTATCCTTCACGTACTGCTGATGGACTATATCCGCGCCAGCGTGGATGAATTGATCCATAACAACCCGAACGAGATCGACGAGGAAACCCATCTGAACAATCTCATTATGAAGACCTGCCGCCTGAGCTATACCGTGTGCAACGAGTTTATCGGCTGGGATTTCATACGCGAGTCGGCCAACTCACAGGAGTTCCTGAAAAACCTTTCCAACGAGCTGGAGGATATGCTCATCAGCTCGTTCTTACAATTAGGCGGCATGCGTAAAAACGAGAATTTCCTGCGTCGCATCCGCTTTCTCATCAAATGCAGCAAAAGTATCGTGTTCAGCTTCGCCTTCACTTCGGTAAGCGATTCCGATGTGCGCAAAAACTTTGTCTCCTTCCAGAAAGAGATATTGCCTTATTTGGTTAAAGCAGCGTTGACGGTCTAAGGTGATTTCGAATGTCGAATGTTCAATTTCGAATTTAGGTTGGTAGTCACTCCGCCGTCAATTTCCATTGACCATTCACTATTCACCTCCTCATTTCCCGTACTCAACCTTTTGAATGTCGCTCCAGGTTACTAAATACACGCCCTGTGCTTTAAGCATGTCCTTAAACTCCTTACTGGTGGCATAATCATAATCCTGCTGGCGCCAGGCGCTGCCATAATCCGGGTGTTCGGTACAAACTGCGCGCAATTCGTCGTCATCGAAACCCAGGTGAAAAACCAGCTCGTTCAGTCCTGGTTTTAAATGCTGCAGGCTGTAATTATAAAAATTTTCCCATTTGGCGGCAGGCGTCATTTGGTAGGCCATAATAAAATTATCCACCACAACGCCCGAAGTGTCGATGGCGGGAATCAATTTGGGCGCCACCATGCGGATATAGTTTATTGGCACCAGCACAGGAAGCTTATATTCTTTGCCGACGCGCGCGAACATCTTCATTAGTTCGGGCGAGGCCAGCATGCTGCCCATATGATTATCGAGGTGTGATATCCGTATGCCGAAGGCCTTTGCCTTCTCTATCTGTGCCCGTATTTCTTTCTCGGCCTCATCTACTTTCATATGCGCACCAAAACCTTCCACCGAATCATATAAATACCCTTCATTATCCAGCAGGCTCGGTATCGCCGACGAAGGCGCTACACCCTGCCATTTATAGTATTTCCATTCGGAGGTCAGCGAAGTGTGTATACCCCAGTCCATTTCGGGATGCTTTTTCGCAAAGGCCGCTATTTCGGGAAACCAGGGACAGGTAACCATAATGCTGGCTGAATTGACGGCGCCTTTTTGTAAAGCCAGCATAATAGCCGAGTCGGCGCTGTGCGCAAAGCCCGCATCGTCGGCATGGATGATCAGCAGTTTGGCATCCTTCGGATAACCCAATTTTTGGGCCAGATTTTTGGACTGCGCGAAGGTCTGAAGGCCGAAAACCAACATGGCAGCGATGATCGTGTATCTTCTCATAATTGTCGGGAATGATTTGAAAGCAATATAACTTTTTTGCGTCGCACCCCAAAGAACCCGGGGCGGCGCATTCAAGGTAAAAAGACAACCATTTGCTTTAGTCATTAATTATGTCTAAGTTTAACGTCAAGATACACAATTATTTAAGCCCAATCACAAGTTATGACCAGGAAGATCCTCAGCTATGCAGGCTGGACCATCATAGTAGCCGCAATTGTATTTTTTATCGCCATTGCCGCCTTGCCTTACTTACCCTATAACGAGGTGCATTTTACAGCCGGCGGCTTTTGGCCGCACTTCGCTCCCTGGCTACTGGTGCATATTGTTTTCGGCATTACAGCCCTGGTATTGGGCCCTTTCCAGTTTATCACGGCCATCCGCAAAAAATATCCCCGCACCCACCGTACTGTGGGCAAGATATATCTACTATCCATCGTTATCGCCGGCGTCGATTCGCTCTATATATCCACTGATAAGGTTTATAACGTCCTGAAATAAGTTGACGGATTTAAGATAGTCCCGATGGCTGTAAAGTTATCGGGATTTTTTGTTGATGCACCATTTGAGGTGTATTCATGTCCAAAGATAAATGAGGTCTTCGGTTATTATATAATTCAACCGCT